>NZ_CP119082.1:290000-1013333 GCF_029027965.1 Paracoccus sp. S3-43
CAGTACCGTGAGGGAAAGGTGAAAAGCACCCCGACGAGGGGAGTGAAACAGTTTCTGAAACCGGACGCCTACAAGCAGTCGGAGCCTCCTTGAGGGGTGACGGCGTACCTTTTGTATAATGGGTCAACGACTTGGTCTGTCTGGCAAGCTTAAGCCGTTAGGTGTAGGCGCAGCGAAAGCGAGTCTTAAATGGGCGCTTGAGTCAGACGGATCAGACCCGAAACCGAGTGATCTAGGCATGAGCAGGATGAAGGTTGGGTAACACCAACTGGAGGTCCGAACCCACACCTGTTGAAAAAGGTCGGGATGACTTGTGCCTAGGGGTGAAAGGCCAATCAAACTCGGAGATAGCTGGTTCTCCGCGAAAGCTATTTAGGTAGCGCCTCGGACGTATCCCTCGGGGGGTAGAGCACTGCATGGATGATGGGGGCCCACAGCCTTACTGAGTCTAAGCAAACTCCGAATACCCGAGAGGACTATCCGGGAGACACACGGCGGGTGCTAACGTCCGTCGTGGAGAGGGAAACAACCCTGACCAACAGCTAAGGCCCCCAATTCGTGGCTAAGTGGGAAAGCATGTGAGACTTCCAAAACAACCAGGAGGTTGGCTTAGAAGCAGCCATCCTTTAAAGATAGCGTAACAGCTCACTGGTCTAATCAAGAGGTCTTGCGGCGAAGATGTAACGGGGCTCAAGCCACGAGCCGAAGCTTTGGATGCACCTTATGGTGCGTGGTAGCGGAGCGTTCTGTGATAGAGAACGCTGCCTCTTTTGCCCTGCGAAGGGTAACGGAGGCACTGTTCTGACTGTGAAGCCGGGCCGTGAGGCATCCGGTGGAGTGATCAGAAGCGAGAATGTTGACATGAGTAGCGACAAACAGGGTGAGAGACCCTGTCGCCGAAAGTCCAAGGGTTCCTGCTTAAAGCTAATCTGAGCAGGGTAAGCCGGCCCCTAAGGCGAGGCCGAAAGGCGTAGTCGATGGGAACCAGGTTAATATTCCTGGGCCAGGAGATGGTGACGGATCGCAAAGATTGTTCGACCTTATCGGATTGGTCGGGCAGTTCAGCGGTTCCTGGAAATAGCCCTCCACAAGACCGTACCCTAAACCGACACAGGTGGACTGGTAGAGAATACCAAGGCGCTTGAGAGAACCACATTTAAGGAACTCGGCAAAATACCTCCGTAAGTTCGCGAGAAGGAGGCCCGATTGGCAGGCAACTGTCGGTCGGGGGCACAAACCAGGGGGTGGCGACTGTTTACTAAAAACACAGGGCTCTGCGAAGCCGTAAGGCGACGTATAGGGTCTGACGCCTGCCCGGTGCCGGAAGGTTAAAAGGAGAGGTGCAAGCCTTGAATTGAAGCCCCGGTAAACGGCGGCCGTAACTATAACGGTCCTAAGGTAGCGAAATTCCTTGTCGGGTAAGTTCCGACCTGCACGAATGGCGTAACGACTTCCCCGCTGTCTCAAATGTGGACTCAGCGAAATTGAATTGTCTGTGAAGATGCAGACTTCCCGCGGTTAGACGGAAAGACCCCATGCACCTTTACTACAACTTCGCACTGGCATCAGGATTGCGATGTGCAGGATAGGCGGTAGGCTTTGAAGCGGGGACGCCAGTTCCCGTGGAGCCATCCTTGAGATACCGCCCTTCGCTGTTCTGATGTCTAACCGCGGTCCGTCATCCGGATCCGGGACCCTGCGTGGTGGGTAGTTTGACTGGGGCGGTCGCCTCCCAAACAGTAACGGAGGCGCGCGAAGGTTGGCTCAGAGCGGTCGGAAATCGCTCGTTGAGTGCAATGGCAGAAGCCAGCCTGACTGCAAGACTGACAAGTCGAGCAGAGACGAAAGTCGGCCATAGTGATCCGGTGGTCCCGAGTGGAAGGGCCATCGCTCAACGGATAAAAGGTACGCTGGGGATAACAGGCTGATGATGCCCAAGAGTCCATATCGACGGCATCGTTTGGCACCTCGATGTCGGCTCATCTCATCCTGGGGCTGGAGCAGGTCCCAAGGGTACGGCTGTTCGCCGTTTAAAGAGGTACGTGAGCTGGGTTTAGAACGTCGTGAGACAGTTCGGTCCCTATCTGCCGTGGGTGTTGGAGACTTGAGAGGAGTTGCCCCTAGTACGAGAGGACCGGGGTGAACGTTCCACTGGTGGACCTGTTGTCGTGCCAACGGCAGTGCAGGGTAGCTATGAACGGACAGGATAAACGCTGAAGGCATCTAAGCGTGAAGCCCCCCTCAAAACAAGGTCTCCCTTGAGAGCCGTGGAAGACCACCACGTCGATAGGCCGGAGGTGTAAGTGCAGCAATGTATTCAGCTGACCGGTACTAATGGCTCGATAGGCTTGATTTGATCCGGAAGAAGCAGGACTTCTTCCCGAAAGCATCCTTGGACAACACGTTCCCGAAAACGGAACACGCTGATCGCTTCTTTCCCGGTCTGGTGGCCCTAGCGCGAGCAAAACACCCGATCCCATCCCGAACTCGGCCGTTAAGTGCCGCTGCGCCGATGGTACTGCGTCAAAAGACGTGGGAGAGTAGGTCACCGCCAGACCTGGAAAGACGCGAACATCTCTCCGACACGATGAAAAAAACCGAGCAGGACATCCATTGGCGCGGGGTAGAGCAGCCCGGTAGCTCGTCAGGCTCATAACCTGAAGGCCGCAGGTTCAAATCCTGCCCCCGCAACCATCGTCACTTGCCTCGAACGCCCGCCGCCCAGGCGGGCGTCGGCATGTTTGGCATCCCGATCCCCGCACAGTGCCAGGATCGCTCCCAGCTCTCCGTAAAGATCGATCCCCTGCCTCTCCGGACCAGGGTGGATACCACCTTCTCGATCAGCCCGCGCAGGATCATCGCCGCCTCCACGCGCGTGTCGTAGGCGTTCAGCGCCGTGCTCAGCGCCGCCACCTTCTTCTCGTAGACCGCGGCGATGCCGGGATGCATCGCCACCGGTGAAGGTTCTTCGGTGCGGGCGAGGGCGGCTTCGATCTCGGCGCGCTCCGCTTCGAGCGCGTCCATCTTCTCCTTCATGGAGGGGCTATACATCCCCTCGGTGATCGCGGTGATGATGCTGTCGATGGCTTTCTTGACGCGGGCATGGCGGCGTTCGAGATCGGCCCGTTCCGCCAGGGCCTCCTGGCGCCCGCGCTGCACCTCGCGCTGAAACTCCTCGATGAACCGGCGCAGCAGGTCCGGTCTCATCAGCCGCTCCCTCAGGCCAGAGAGCACTCGCTCCTCCACCTCCTTGCGCAGGATCGTGCGGCGGTTGTCGCAGGTCCCCTTGTTGCGAGTTCTCGAACAGCCCAGCCGGGACTTGCTGATCATCGAATAGCCGCCCCCGCAGCAGCCGCAGCGGATCAGATCGGAAAGCAGATGACGGGGCCGGTGGCCGCGCTCGATGCCCGGCGCGTCGGGGTTCTCGGCGCGGCTTTCGAAGATCTCCTCGCGGGTTGCCTGTTGGTGGGCCTTCACCTTCTCCCAAAGGGCTTGGTCGACAATGGCCAGATGCGGCACCTCCTCGACGACCCAGTCTTCGGGCGGGTTCAGCCGCGAGACCCGCTTTCCGGTGGCGGGATCCTTGCGGTAGTGCAGCCGGTTCCAGACCAGCTTGCCGATATAGAGTTCGTTGTTGAGGATCCCCGTCCCGCGCTTCCAGTTGCCGCCGATGGTAGAGGGGCTCCAAGTGCCGCTGCTGCGGCCCGAAGCTGGAGAAGGGATGCCTTCCGCGTTCAGCGCGACCGCGATGGTGCGGGCGCTCTTGCCCGCCGCATAGTCGCGGAAGATCCGCCGCACGATCGCCGCTTCCGCCTCGTGGATGACCCGGTCGCCTGCGGTCGAACTGCCCTCGGGCAGCGCCTGGCGATCGACCTTGTAGCCATAGCCGATGCCGCCGGCCGACTTGCCCTCCCGCACCCGGCCCTCCAGCCCCCGATGGGTCTTCTGGGCGAGGTGTTTGATGTAGAGGGCCGCCATCGTGCGGCCGAGACCGACATGCATCTCGTTGATCTCGCCCTCGGTCTTGGTGACGATTCGGATACCCTGAAAGCTCATCTGCTTGTGAAAGCCTGCGATGTGTTCCTGGTCACGCGAGAAACGGTCCAGGGCCTCGGCCACCACGACGTCGAAGCCGCCTCGCATGGCGGCCTGCCGCAGACCCTGAAATCCGGGACGCAGATCGAAGGACCCGCTGCTCGCCCGATCCTGGAACGTCTCCGTCACCAGCCAGCCATTGTCGGCGCACAGCTTGCGGCAGAGCCGAAGCTGGTCCTCGATCGAGGCATCCCGCTGCAGATCGGAGGAATAGCGGGCATAGACGGCCGCCCGGACAGGCGATGATGCTTTGAAGGTCACGGCGTGTCCCCTCCCTCCGTGGTGGATTGGCCCAGATACTCCCGTGCCGCCTGCCGGGCCAGGAGGCGGACGAGCGCGTTGAGGCCTTCATGATGGGGTTCCTGCGCCAGGTAATCAATGTCCGCGTCGCTGGCTCGCGGCTGATCGGGCCGACGAACTGACGGGGATCGGTCTGGCTTGGACGGCGTTCTGGACATCGAGATTGACCCGGACGGAAAGGTCCGTGCAATCTGAAGGAGAGTTCGGGACCGACTTGGGAAACAAATCGGCTGTTTGACGTGAGAGGCGTCGATGGATGAAATTGAAGCAGCTCTCTCGAGGATCCGGGTTGGTGCGCAAGCTGAACTTGAGAAGAGACAAGGGGACAGCGATTCGCCAGAGGTTCGCTTCGCTGACTTGGCGCCGGCCCTCCTGATCTACGATCTCGACAAAGCGAATTACGACGAACAGCTTATTCCTCAGCCGATCATTGATCGCGTGGGAAGGCGCCTGTTCGGTGCCTTTGTGCCCACAACACCACAGATTGTCGCGAAGAGCACCTTGATATCGCCCATCGAGAAGAGGCGGTTCATCCAACAGGGTTATGTCATCCTTGTCGTGCCCCTGCGCAGGATCGAACCTCACGCACGCGGGCGGCGCGGTTTGACGCATGCCGAGCAAGCCATCAAAAACGCGTTGAGTCTGTGGACGTATGCACTCATCCCTGAAATCACTGCGCAGTTCGTGGCCAGGAACCCGCGGCTTCGGACAGACCGGCTTTTTGCATGGTTGAAGAGTCGCGCACCAAGTCTCGCGCTCTTAGCGGAAAGTTCTCATGCCGGCAGGATAAACGGCGGCGGAACGAATGACAGACGGGATAGGGAGAATTATCCGGACCTAGGTCATGTTGACAAATGGCGGAGCCAGATGCGGATCGAGGTGATGTCGATGAAGCCCAGGAAGCTCTCTGCGGTTTTGTCGTAGCGGGTGGCGACGCGGCGGGCATTCTTGAGCTTGTTGAAGCAGCGCTCGACGAGGTTGCGCAGCCGGTAAAGGGTTCGGTCCACGGCCACGCGCAGCTTGCGGGACTTTCGCATCGGGATCACCGGCACGACGTTGCGCGCCTCCATGGTTTCTCGAACCCTGTCAGAGTCATAGCCGCGATCCGCCAGCAGGACGGAGGGCTCTGGCAGGTTGTCGTCCATGATGAGGTCAAAGCCCAGATAGTCCGATGTCTGGCCCGGCGTGATGTCCGACCTCATGGGCAGGCCTGCGCCATTGACGCGGAGGTGGATCTTTGTCGTGAAGCCACCTCGCGAACGGCCAAAACCCTGTCGCGGAGTCCCCCTTTAGCGCCCGCTGCCTGATGATGGGCGCGGACCACGGTGCTGTCGATCATCTGCAAGGCCGCTGGAACCACCCCGCTCTCGTTCAGGGCCTCCAGTATCCCTTCCCACAGCCCGGCCAGGGTCCAGCGCCGGAACTGGCGGTAGACCGACGACCACTTGCCGAACTCTTCCGGCAGGTCACGCCACGGCGAACCTGTGCGGGCTATCCAGAAAATCCCATCCAGAACAAGACGATGGTTCATGGGTTTGCGCCCGTTCGGTGCGCGGACGGCCAGAATGAAGCGTTCGTGAAACGCCCATTCCTCGTCAGACATCAGGTCTCGTGCCAAGCTGGTCTCCATCGCAGATACCAGCTTGAATCACGTTCAGCACGTCCTGTGAATCCCTTTTGTCAACACGGCCTAGTCAGAATGACGCGAGAGAGAGCGAGGAACTGGTATTGCGTTACTTTGCATTCAAAGACGCGCCGGATCAGTATGGTGATAATCTGTCCAAGTTTCTCGATAGCTTTATGGAGAAAGCGACCAGTTTTGACAGCACCCAGATCATCCAATTGAGAAAAGAATTCAAAGCCAGCCTTGCCGCGTGCAAATTGGTGTTCGATAATGATGAGCTTTTTTCGGACATTAATAAAAATAGGCGTCGTCAGGGCATCGTATACTATGACCTTCTGATGGCGTCTCTCGGAAGGATCCCGACCAAAACTCTTCGTGAAAAAAGAACTGAGGTCAGGGAAGCGTTCGCGGCACTGTGCGCTTCTCCGGACTTCAAGAGACTTACGGCCGGTGGTCTGCAGCGGAAAACTTCTATCGCGCGCCGAAATGCGCTGTGGGATAAAAAGCTCCAGGTGGCAATTAAGTGATTAGCGTTGATCTTCTTCAAATTTACTGTAGGTCATGTTGACAAATGGCGGAGCCAGATGCGGATCGAGGTGATGTCGATGAAGCCCAGGAAGCTCTCTGCGGTTTTGTCGTAGCGGGTGGCGACGCGGCGGGCATTCTTGAGCTTGTTGAAGCAGCGCTCGACGAGGTTGCGCAGCCGGTAAAGGGTTCGGTCCACGGCCACGCGCAGCTTGCGGGACTTTCGCATCGGGATCACCGGCACGACGTTGCGCGCCTCCATGGTTTCTCGAACCCTGTCAGAGTCATAGCCGCGATCCGCCAGCAGGACGGAGGGCTCTGGCAGGTTGTCGTCCATGATGAGGTCAAAGCCCAGATAGTCCGATGTCTGGCCCGGCGTGATGTCCGACCTCATGGGCAGGCCTGCGCCATTGACGCGGAGGTGGATCTTTGTCGTGAAGCCACCTCGCGAACGGCCAAAACCCTGTCGCGGAGTCCCCCTTTAGCGCCCGCTGCCTGATGATGGGCGCGGACCACGGTGCTGTCGATCATCTGCAAGGCCGCTGGAACCACCCCGCTCTCGTTCAGGGCCTCCAGTATCCCTTCCCACAGCCCGGCCAGGGTCCAGCGCCGGAACTGGCGGTAGACCGACGACCACTTGCCGAACTCTTCCGGCAGGTCACGCCACGGCGAACCTGTGCGGGCTATCCAGAAAATCCCATCCAGAACAAGACGATGGTTCATGGGTTTGCGCCCGTTCGGTGCGCGGACGGCCAGAATGAAGCGTTCGTGAAACGCCCATTCCTCGTCAGACATCAGGTCTCGTGCCAAGCTGGTCTCCATCGCAGATACCAGCTTGAATCACGTTCAGCACGTCCTGTGAATCCCTTTTGTCAACACGGCCTAGCCAATTTGATGGGTTGAAGCAGGTTGTCCGCGCATCCGCAGATAGATCCGTGATGGAGCCACCTGATGCCCTATTTTACGAGAACCAGAACGTATTTGTTAAGTCATATCTTGTCAGTGCGTGCTCAATTCTGGAGGCATTTGTACAGGATATTGCCAGTGAGTACATGCTAAACATGCAAAGCCGAATAAACTCTGCAAATCTCCCTCACAACTTTGTCGCGTGGGTGGCGGGGCATGAGAAAGCCAACCTTGAGTTTAAATCTTTTGTTGGATCGAAAGCTAGGAAAGACATTTCAGACATGGTATCCCCAAGTTATTGGAAGACAATGAAGGCGTTTGAACGCATTGGCATCGACATCTCAAAGCCAGAAGTTATCGCATTCAAAGACTATGTGGTTACTACCGTTGAAAAGCGCAACAAGATTGTTCATCACAACGATGACGCTTCGGATTTGAGTTTTAATGACATCATTGATGTGATCGATCAATTTAGGGCTTACATACAGTGTGTTTTTGATGCAATTCTGGCTGATCCGCATCTGGGCGCCACAACCTACGCAAAAATCTAATTATTCCGCCATTTCGCGCCCACAGATACCGCTGTGCGTAGTGCAGTGGATGGCTAGGGCCTGAGCATACCCACCGTTCAGGATGTAAGCAGCGAACGACCGCTTTCCGCCCAAGATGCCTGTGCCCTATGTTTCAGAGCGCACCATCCCTTCATCGATAATCCCGCCCCTTCACCTTGATGCTGTCCAGATGCAGGTCGCGGACATACATGTCACGGGGCCGCGGTCCTTCAGGCACGATCCCGCGCGGATCCGGGGCGGGGCTGCCATGGCGGAACTCGTCGCCACGCCCGTGGGGCAGGGGGAAGGCGGTGCCGCCTCGGCCGACGCCGGCTAGCTCGCGCGACAGGTCGGTCAGCTGATGGGCGACCAGATGCGCCACCTCGCCCTCGCGCTGAATGCGGCCCCGGACGGCGATCATCCCGGCGCCGAGAATGGTGCGGCGATGCGCTTCGAAGACCCTGGTCCAGATGACTAGGTTGGCGACGCCGGACTCGTCTTCCAGCGTGATGAACATCACCCCTTTGGCCGATCCGGGCCGCTGGCGGACCAGGACCAGGCCGGCGGTCTCCAGCCAGCACCGGTCGCGGCTGGCCATGGCATCGGCACAGGTGACGATACGGCGCTGCTTCAGTCTGTCGCGCAGAAATTCCACCGGATGCTGGCGCAGCGACAGCCCGGTATGGCCGTAATCCTCGACCACCTCGCGGCCGAGAGTCATCGGATGCAATGTGATCGCGGGTTCGGCTGCCTCGGGGTTGCTTTCGCACTCGCGGTCTGACGCCGCCGCGAACAGCGGCAGTTCCTCGGGGGCTAGTTGTTCAGTCCCGGCATCTGGTGGATCGGGTTTAGGATGAATCTGTCTGGCTCTGATGTCCAGATCTTGCAGATGTATTCGTAGGGCGTGAGGCCGCCGAGGGTCTTGAGCCTACGCGCGAAGTTGTAGGCTGCCATGAAGTCGGCGAGATGCGTGCGGAGCTCGTCGTGGCTGGTGTAGTGAAAGCGTTTGACGGTGGCGTCCTTGATCGTGCGGTTCATCCGCTCGACCTGACCGTTGGTCCACGGGTGGTTGGGCTTCGTCAGGCGGTGCTCAATGCCGTTGGCCTCGCAGATCATGTCAAAGCGCATAGGTCTGGAATAGATGGTGTTCCGGTTCCGAGGCTGCTCGGCGAACTGAATACCGTTGTCGGTGAGGATGGTATGGACCTGATAGGGCACGGCTTCGAGCATGTGCTGCAGGAACTCCCAAGCTGTCTTCCTGTCCGCCTTGTCGACGAGCTGGGTCACGGCAAACTTGCTCGTGCGGTCAATGCCGACGAACAGGTAAAGCTTGCCTTCAGCAGTCTGCACCTCGGCGATGTCGATATGAAAGAAGCCGATAGGGTAGCGCTTGAACTTCGACCGTTTCGGCTTGTCGCCTTCCACGTCGGGCAGTCGAGAGATGCCGTGGCGCTGAAGGCACCGATGCAGCGCTGAGCGTGTCAGGTGTGGAATTGATGGCTGCAGGGCATAGAGGCAGTCGTCCAGCGGCAAAAGCGTGTGCAGCCTGAACGCGACGATGGCCGCCTCCTCGGCTTCTGTCAAAACCGTGGAGCGTGGCTCCTTCGGCCCTGTCTTGAGATCATCGACCGTCGCTCGCTTGCGCCACTTCGCCACTGTCTTGGGGTTAATGCCGAGCTCCCGGCTCAGCGTCGCGAGCGAAGCTTGCGATCGTTGTATTGCAGCTCTGACGGCGTGCGTGGTCGTGGCGCTCCCGTGACGAACCTGGCCCATAATGCTTCCCTCCATCCCTGAGAAAGGATCGCACCATCAAACCGTGGGATCAAACAGCTAGTCCCTTGATGGCCCAAAGGGCGTCGCGGCGGGAGAAGCCGAGGCTCGGGCGGAAGCCGTCGGCCTCGGCGATCCGGGTCAGCGCGGCCAGCGGCGCGCGGACCCTGCGCCACAGATCCTCGACCGAGGCGAAGGGCTGATCGGCGCGGGCGGTGACGATGGCGGCACCGTGGGCATTGGCCAGCCCCTTGACCATCCGCAGCCCAAGGCGGACGGCGAAGCGGCTTTCGTCATTCTCGGACCGCCCGGTCGCTTCCAGGGTGCAGTCCCAGCGACTGGCGTTGACGCAGACCGGTCGGACCTCGACGCCATGGTCGCGGGCATCGCGGACGATCTGCGCCGGGGCATAGAAGCCCATCGGCTGGCTGTTCAGGAGCGCGGCGCAGAAGGCGTCGGGATGCCAGCACTTCAGCCAGGCCGAGGCATAGGCCAGCAGCGCGAAGCTGGCGGCGTGGCTTTCCGGGAAACCATAGCTGCCGAAGCCCTCCAGCTGTCGGAAGGTGCGCTCAGCGAACTCGGGCTCGTAGCCGCGCGCCACCATGCCGGACACCAGCTTGTCCTTGAAGGCGCTGACCCCGCCGGTGAACTTGAAGGTGGCCATCGACTTTCGAAGCATGTCGGCCTCGCCCGGCGTAAAGCCGGCGCATTCGATGGCCACCCGCATGGCCTGTTCCTGGAACAAGGGCACGCCCAGGGTCTTTCCCAGCACCTTTTCCAGCTCCGGCGTCGGATACTCGACCGGCTCCTTGCCCTCGCGGCGGCGCAGATAGGGATGAACCATGTCGCCCTGGATCGGCCCCGGCCGGACGATGGCGACCTGCACCACCAAGTCGTAATAGGTGCGCGGCTTCAGGCGCGGCAGCATCGCCATCTGCGCCCGGCTCTCGATCTGGAAGGTGCCGAGCGTGTCGGCCTTGCGGATCATCGCATAGGTGCGCGAGTCTTCGGCGGGAATGGTGGCGAGATCGTAGGAGACGCCCTTGTGGTCCTCGATCAAGGCCAGCCCCTTGGCCATGCAGGTGAGCATGCCGAGCGCCAGCACATCGACCTTCATGAACCGCAGCGCGTCGATGTCGTCCTTGTCCCATTCGATGATCTGCCGGTCTTCCATGGCGGCCGGCTCGATCGGCACCAGGTCGTCGAGCCGATCCTGGGTCAGCACAAACCCGCCCGGATGCTGCGACAGGTGCCGGGGCACGCCCATCAACTGCCTGGCCAGATCCAGGGTCAGGCGCAGCCGCCGGTCAGCGGGGTCGAGGTTCAACGCCCTGATCTGCTCGTCCGACACCCCGTCCTCTGACCAAGCCCAGATCTGGCTGGAGATCGCTTGGATCAGATCCTCGGGCAGGCCTATGGCCTTGCCCACGTCGCGCAGCGCGCCCCGGGCGCGGTAGCGGATCACCGTGGCGCAAAGGGCGGCGCGGTCCCGGCCATAGGTCTGGTAGACCCACTGGATCACCTCCTCGCGGCGCTCGTGCTCGAAATCCACGTCGATGTCGGGCGGCTCGCGGCGTTCCTCGCTGACGAAGCACTCGAAGAGCAGGTCGTTGCGGCCCGGATCGATGGCGGTGATGCCCAGCACATAGCACACGGCGCTGTTCGCCGCCGAGCCGCGCCCCTGACAGAGGATGTCGCGGGAGCGGGCGAAGCGGACGATGCTGTGGACCGTCAGGAAATACGGCGCATAGTCGAGCTTCTCGATCAGCGCCAACTCGTGAGACAGGCTGGCCGTGACCTCCGGGGGCACGCCTTCGGGGTAGCGCCCCTTGGCGCCCTCCCAGGTGAGCCGCGCCAGCGTTTCCTGGGGAGTCAGGGAGGGGTCGTCGCGTTCCTCGGGATACTGGTAGCGGAGTTCGTCCAGCGAAAACCGGCAGCGATCCATGATCTCGACGGTCCGCGCCAGGGCCTCGGGATAGCGGCTGAACAGCCGGTGCATTTCCGCGGGCGGCTTCAGGTAACGATCGGCATGGCGCTCGCGGCGAAAGCCCAGGGCCTCGACGGTGACATTGTGGCGGATCGCCGTCACCACGTTCTGGAGGATACGACGCGACGGGTCGTGATACAGGACATCGTTCGTCACCACGGTCGGCACGCCGATCTGGACAGCAAGGTTTGACAGCTCGTGCAGCCGCAGTTGGTCATTCGGGCGGCGGCGCAGGGTCAGCGCGAGATAGGCACGGTCCTCGAACAGGTCGCGCAGCCGCCGCAGGCGCAGCGCGCAGACATCATCCGCAAGGTCCGGCACCAGAACGGCGATCAGGCCCTCGGCGTAATCGGCCAGATCCGACCAGTCCAGACGGCACTTGCCCTTGCCCGCCCGGCTCTTGCCCAGGGTCAGCAACCGGCAGAGACGGGCATAAGCCGCCCGGTCGGTCGGATAGACCAGCAGCGCGGTGCCGTGGACTGCCCCCACGGAGTGGTCCGGGTTGATTGTTAGTGCATCGTCGGCCGCTGGTCTATTGGGATGAGGGCTTCCGGTGCGGGCGGGCGGTATCCCAGGGAGCTGTGCGGCCTGACAGTGTTGTAGTGGCGGCGCCATCGCTCGATGAGGATCTGGGCCTCCCTAAGCGAATAGAAGACTTCTGCGTCCAGGAGTTCGTCGCGGAATCGAGCGTTGAAGCTCTCGCAATACCCGTTCTCCCAGGGTGAACCCGGCTCGATGAACGCGGTCTTGGCACCAACTGCGCCGATCCAGCCCTGCACCTTCTTGGCAATGAATTCCGCGCCATTGTCGGACCTTATGAACGCAGGCGGGCCACGCAAGATGAACAGCTCCGTCAGGGCGTCGATTACGTCGGTGGAATTGAGCTTGCGGTTTGCACGGATCACCAGCGCCTCCTTCGTGAATTCGTCGATGATATTGAGCGTCCGAAACAGCCGTCCGTCATGTGTCCGGTCCTGAACGAAATCATAGGACCAGACGTGGTTCGGGTGCTCCGGTCGGAGACGGACGCAGGACCCGTCGTTCAACCAGAGCCGACCCTTCTTTGCCTGCTTTTGTGGGATCTTCAGCCCTTCACGCCGCCATATCCGTTCCACGCGTTTATGATTTACATGCCAACCGGCGTTGTTCAGCAGTCCGGTGATCATCCGATAGCCATATCGCCCGTAGGTGCGAGCGAGCGCGATGATGTCCTCCGTCAGCCGTTCTTCGTCCGGGGCGCCGCAAGGAACCTTGCGTTGCGTTGAGCGGTGCTGCCCGAGGGTGCGGCAGGCGCGGCGCTCGGATATGCCAAGCGCCTGCCGCACATGATCGATGCACTTGCGACGGCGCGAAGGGCTTAGAAGTTTCCCCGTGCAGCCTCGCTCAGGATCATCTTGTCCAAGGTCAGATCTGACACCGCGCGCCGCAACCGCTGGTTCTCCGCCTCAAGCTCCTTGAGACGCTTCAGCTGATCCCGGTTCATGCCGCCATACTGCTTGCGCCAGCGATAATACGTCGGCTCGGTCACGCCGATCTGCCGCACCGCGTCGGAAATCGCCATTCCCTGTCCATGAAGCACTTCGATCTGTCGAAGCTTCAGAACGATGTCTTCCGGTTTGTCTCGCTTGCCTGCCATCTGATGGTCCTCCTGAACAGGATATTTGTATCCCAGTTGGCGGACCACTTCAGTGGGGGCACTCCAGAGCAGGCAGTTCGTCTCCCGGGATTATGCGATGGAGCTGATCGAAGCCTCCCCATACAAGGATGTCGGGGCACGTCTCGACGACATCGATCTTGCGGGCATTTACCAGCAGCGCCTCGAGCGGCGGAAGCAGTTCAATCGCAAGAAATACCCAGCTGTGGTTGAGCCGGAGCCTGAACCTCTTTCCAACCGGATTGACCTGTTGCAGCCTCAACACGTTCCTGTGGCTTCCCCGGATTCAGAGCCCGTGGCAGGAATCCGGCCGCACAGGGTCCAAACACCAGCGGCGAACTTCAAGGTCCGGCTCTGGAAATCGCTGTATCCGGTTGAGGTGCCATCCGACATCGCCGCTGCGCTTCACTATATTGATGTTGCAAGCCGTTCCGTGACGTTGAGTGACGGCGCTGTTGTCAAGGACAAAGGCGACAGCATCGTTACTACGAGATCGACTGATCTTTCGATACGTCTGATGGCCTTGGAAGCAAAGGCAAAAGGCTGGAGTGTCTGTGATATCGCAGGCAGTCGGGAATTTGTTGCGCGGATGACAATCGAGTGCGCCGAACTTGGGATGAGGCCGGTCGGTCTCGATGAAAGGGCCAATGCCCTGATAGCTGCCACCCTGGCCGAAGCCGGCTATGACCTGGCAGAACTCGGTCGCCCGGGCCCCGACGCAAAGGCGGCTGAGACGGCGCCGGAGAGTTCCGCGCCCTCAACCAAGGAGAAGCCTACCGACGTCGTGCCTGAGGCGACGAGACCTGTGTCGGAAGCTGCTACGCCAAGCGACCCTGCGGAGGCCGCCAGCGACCTTGACGCAGACAGCACCGACGCGGACACGGACATCAAACCCAGCCTATGATGGCGCCTCAGAAACTCCATTCGCCGCCACCATAAGGTGGCGGCTCACAGGATCGAGCTGCTTGCAAGAGAGGGCTAATCTCAACTTGTCGCGGCTCCCGGTGATAGCATCCTAGGATAATATTGTAATAGCTGCCGTTGGAATTGTCGCCTTGGCCCTGAGGGCGGCGCTGATGCGATCATGGCTTTTTCCCGGCGGGAGGTGATAGCGTGCCAGGATGCTATTGCCCTAGATGTTTGATCCCACGGTTTGATGGTGCGATCCTTTCTCAGGGATGGAGGGAAGCATTATGGGCCAGGTTCGTCACGGGAGCGCCACGACCACGCACGCCGTCAGAGCTGCA
This sequence comes from Paracoccus sp. S3-43, assembly GCF_029027965.1. Lineage (NCBI taxonomy): Bacteria > Pseudomonadati > Pseudomonadota > Alphaproteobacteria > Rhodobacterales > Paracoccaceae > Paracoccus > Paracoccus qomolangmaensis. The sequence continues at coordinate 304,660 of NZ_CP119082.1, forward strand.
ATACAACGATCGCAAGCTTCGCTCGCGACGCTGAGCCGGGAGCTCGGCATTAACCCCAAGACAGTGGCGAAGTGGCGCAAGCGAGCGACGGTCGATGATCTCAAGACAGGGCCGAAGGAGCCACGCTCCACGGTTTTGACAGAAGCCGAGGAGGCGGCCATCGTCGCGTTCAGGCTGCACACGCTTTTGCCGCTGGACGACTGCCTCTATGCCCTGCAGCCATCAATTCCACACCTGACACGCTCAGCGCTGCATCGGTGCCTTCAGCGCCACGGCATCTCTCGACTGCCCGACGTGGAAGGCGACAAGCCGAAACGGTCGAAGTTCAAGCGCTACCCTATCGGCTTCTTTCATATCGACATCGCCGAGGTGCAGACTGCTGAAGGCAAGCTTTACCTGTTCGTCGGCATTGACCGCACGAGCAAGTTTGCCGTGACCCAGCTCGTCGACAAGGCGGACAGGAAGACAGCTTGGGAGTTCCTGCAGCACATGCTCGAAGCCGTGCCCTATCAGGTCCATACCATCCTCACCGACAACGGTATTCAGTTCGCCGAGCAGCCTCGGAACCGGAACACCATCTATTCCAGACCTATGCGCTTTGACATGATCTGCGAGGCCAACGGCATTGAGCACCGCCTGACGAAGCCCAACCACCCGTGGACCAACGGTCAGGTCGAGCGGATGAACCGCACGATCAAGGACGCCACCGTCAAACGCTTTCACTACACCAGCCACGACGAGCTCCGCACGCATCTCGCCGACTTCATGGCAGCCTACAACTTCGCGCGTAGGCTCAAGACCCTCGGCGGCCTCACGCCCTACGAATACATCTGCAAGATCTGGACATCAGAGCCAGACAGATTCATCCTAAACCCGATCCACCAGATGCCGGGACTGAACATCTAGGTTGCTATTGTGATAGCTTCGGGCGTGTTCTTCGGCGGAATGATAGCATAATAGAGTAATATTACACTATTACTCTATTATGCTATGCAACGTCGCCGCACGCCGTCACCCTCGATCTCCGCTCACCGTGCGCTTCCGCAGCGATAGAAGTCCTCATAGGTATCCTGTCGGGTGTTGTCGTAGTCGATGCAGAGGCCGGCCTCGTCGATCCGGGCCTTGAGGATCTTGGCTTCGTTGCAGTCGCCCAGGCTGATGCCGTTGGCATCGCCGGCGGAGTCCATGCAGGCGGTATAGGCCGCGGCGAAGTCGTCCACCAAGCGCATTTCCTTGCGGCTGAGCGGGCCGCCGGGGAACAGGGCGGTGGCGGCGACGAGGGCGATGATCAGGAGAATAGCGGCGCCGGCGGCGGCGATCAGGAGGCACGTGCGGGTCATGTCGGTGTCCTTTCCGAAGGGGGGCGGCAGTGCGCCGCCCCGATGGGCAGTCCGTGGGCGGATCAGCGGCGGATCAGCGCGGCGAAGTTCTCGAAGCTGCCGGTCTCAGTAGCGCGGTAGCCCAGCCGGGCGGCGGCGGCGAAGGGATCGTCGATCGGGCCCAGGCCGGGATGGCAGGCGCGCAGATACATCGTGGTGATCAGCGTGGTGGCGCCCGCCGGGGTGACCAGGTCGAGCGCGGTATAGCTGGCGTCGCCCGCCATGAAGGCCGGGCGCGTGCCGCTGCAGAACACCTGCACGGGCGAGGGTTCGCCCCAGTCGAGGCCGCTAGCCGGGGTGTCGGGATCGTCCGAGACTGCCTGGCGCAGGGTGACCATCACCAGGTCGCCGGGCACAGCGGCGCTGCCCTGGCCGACAACCTGGCGCGAGGTCTGGTCGTAGTGGATGCACTCTCCCATGTGGCAGCGGGCCAGATACGGCTCGGCCTGGGCGAGGGCGGCGGGCAGGGCGAAGGCGGCGGCAAGGAGGAAGGGCTTCATGGGTGTCTCCACAGTCGGAAGGGGTCTTCGGAAAGAAGGGCGAGGTCAGTCGACGCAGCGGTCAGGCCTGTCGAGGCAGAGGTCCAGGGTGGCGGGCGCGTCGGGATCGTGATCCGCGCGCAGGGGACCCGGCTCCAACGTGATCTCGGTGAGGCGCCAGACGCCCGGCGCCCCGGCCGGCGTCAGGGTGCCGGACAGCGTCCGCGCGCCGCTTTTCCCCTGGGCCTGCAGGCTGACCTCGTAGCGGGTCTCGCGGAAGAGTCCGCCATGCCGGGTCAGGGTGGCGGCGAGCGGCAGGTGGCAGATGAGCCGGCGCAGCGGCACCATGCCGCGCTCCCCCACGTCGAGAGCGGCGTCGCGCAGATCCTCCTCCGCCTCGGCCTCCTCGTAAAGACGCCCGCACCGGGCCTCGCCATGTTGCTGCTGGAAGGCGGCCGACAACTCCTGGCACTGGCGGTGCAGGCCGGCCAGCCGGGGCGTGTCCGGGTAGCGGGCGCAGGTGAGCAGCGCCGCCGAGGCCGGGCTGCCGGGCTCGAGGTCCGCATAGGCCGTCGCCAGGCGCTCGGCTTCCGCCGCCAGCACCCGGTCGCGCTTGGGGGCCACGCGGGCCTCGGCCTCCTGTGCGACCGCACGCAGCGCGGCCACGGCCGCGTCGAAGGCGTCGCTTGCCGGGCGCGGGCCAAAATCCGGCAGGACCGCATAGCCGTCGGTGGCAAGCGCCTCCTCGTAGCTCTCGCCGACCGCCTCGGCCTTGGCCGCCATCTCGGCGATCCGCGCCTTCCCGACACGTTCCAGATGCGCGGCGGCGATCTCCTCGCAGCCCCCGGTGATGCGGGCGGCGGGCGTGGCGTCCATGCCGGCCGTGGCGGCGCCGATGCGCCGCACGCAATGGCTGGTGATCGCCGGGATGTCGGTCTCGTCCGCGACCCCTTGCGCCAGCTCCTGCGCCAGCACCGGGACGGCGGTCTCGAGGAGGCGGGCGGTGGCGGGCCTCAGGACATGGTCGATCTCCTCGCGCGAGAGGCCGGTGTCGCGTAGCGCCGCCGCATCGATGGTGAGCCAGTTGGCGGCGCGGTAGGCTTCCAGGGTGACCGGCGTCGCCGCCAGGCGGGTGATGGTGGCGCGCAGCTTGTCCATGCCGGCGATGCGCGCCTCGATCCGGGGCCAGGCCTGGGCCACCAGCGTCTCGTAGCGGTTGCTGGCGCAGCTCTGCGACAGCGCAATGGTGGCTTCGGCGATCTCGCGCGTCCAGTGTTCCAGCGGCAGGCCGGAAGCGATCTCCAGGAGCGTCTCCTCGCCGACCCTGCCGAAGCCGGGCGACATCACGTTGGTGCTGGTGCCGTCCATCGTCGCGCAAAGCCGCGCGGGATCGGTCTCGGCCATGGCGGTCACGTCGCGGCCCGCCAGCAGCAGCGCCAGGGCGCGGCTGTCCTGCAGCTCGGTCAGGAGTTCCGCCTCGGTCCGGTCGCGGCTGGCCCGCCAGGCGTCGCGCATGGCGGGCAACAGCGCCGCCGCCTCGTCGCCCTCGATCTCGCCCGCCAGGATGCGGGCGCGCTCGACCATGCGCGCGCCCATCGTCTTCAGCCCCTCCTGAACGGCCTGGCGCTTGGTCTGCTGGTCAAGCGGCGGCAGCAGCACCGGCGGCGGCAGCGCCTCGGCGGCGGCGCGGGCGGCGGCCAGATCGGCGGGAGAGGGTGCGTCCGCCTCCAGCATCACCAGCACGGCATCGTAGCGGGCGGCAGGGGCGTCCGCCGGCGCGAAGACGAAGGCCTCGCAATCGGGCAGGGGGGCGCCGTCGAAGCCCATGGGCCGCAGCGTGGGCGCGTCGCCCTCCACGCCCTCCAGCCTGGCCTTAGGATAGGTGGCGGCCTGGTCGAGGACGACCGGCTGTCCCGCCAGGAACTCGGCCGGCAGGTGCCAGTCCCGTCCCGAGATGCGGTTGTCCTGCCCGCGCCAGAACAGCCGGATGTTGGGCTCGTCCTCCGGGGCGACGCGCAGCTCCAGGACATGGCCGCGGCCGTCGCAGGTGACAGACTGCGAGGTGTAATAGCGGGCCTCGGCGGCAAGCGCGGGCGAGACAAGACACAGCGTGGCCACGGAGCCGAGCAGGGCGGGAAAAGATCGGGTCATGGGAAATCCTTCTTGTGCGGGCGCAAGAGCGAGAGGCGGTGACGGCAAGTCGTAGGTGGACAGAGCGTGAGGCAGGTTCAGCCGACTGGGCCGCAAATCCGGGGCCTGCCAAGCCTCCGGCGCCGTCGGTGAAAGCGATGCCTGTCAGTCGGGACCATGAACTGGAGATGTCTAAGGATCGGGCAATCTCCAGGGAACGATCAGCGAATATCCTAAAATGGGATAATACTGAAACGGGATTATCGGCGCAAGCGAAAGCAAAGGCTTGCGCATGTCCCGTTCCCTTCGGTCCCCGCTCCATGTGTCGATGATGACCGTTCTTCGGCGGGAGCGGGGGCGGAGCGCCCTGACGCAAGCCGAACTGGCGGGGCGCCTGCGCCGGCCGCAGTCATATGTCGCCAAGGTCGAGACGGGCGAGCGACGTCTGGATGTGGTCGAGTTCGTTGAATACGTCCGGGCCCTCGGACTGGAACCGGCCCGCCTCCTCGCGCTGATCCTGGAAGGCGAGCAGGGGTAGGCCAGGAAACTGACCGTCACCGGTGGCTGACGATGCCTCGAGAAGTCGGCTGATGCCGCCCATTCCGTGCGGGCCGCACTTGGCGACGCCGTCGGCGGAGGCGGTGGCAGGGAGGTGCATCGCCAGAGAGGGTCGCCGGTCTGGACAGGCCTGTGCGCTGTTGGCCAGATCTCTCTCGAAGCAACCTCGGCGCTGATTGGATCCCGCTCTCGCCCCGAGGCCCACGCAACGCCCGCCGGCCTTGTCCCAAGACGCGGCGTCGCGCATCCCCGACGCGTTTCATGCTCATCTCCTCGGAAAACGGTTCGGGATTTCGTCGGCTTTCGGCGGTTTTCCGTTTTGGCAGCGCTCCTTGGACAAAGGTCTTCCGGAAGGGGGCAGATGGCCGGGGTTTCTTCAGTCTTTTTATTAAAGTCCCCGGCGGAATGCTGAAGGGAGGCTTTTGCGAGCCTGGGGAAGGCATTGGATCCTCAGACCGTACGATCCTGCGGAACAGGCATCGACCGCGCCCACGACCCCGCGCCTCCTGCGCGAGGCCCTCGACCGCCAGGGACAGCAGATCGAGGATCTCGACCAGGACCGCCGCCTCGGCCAGCAGCGCCGGGAGACCCGGCTCACGGCTCATGGCGCGTCTCCGGGTCCGGGCCGGGCCGCTCCAGGCCCTCATTGCCGCAGGTGAGGACGCGCTCGGCGCAGAGCCGGTCTGTGAGGTGCAGCAGCCAGTGATATTCCGCGGCGAGGAGCTGGCGGGCGCGGCGGAGCGCCGCGCGCAGCCGCCTGTCGGCGCGGGTCCGCACCGCCGGATCGGTCATCAGCATGTGCGCCGGGTCGGCGAAGCGGACCAGGCTGTGACCGCTAAGACCGTAGGTGAGTTCCAGCCGCAGGGCGATCTCCGTGGTGCGGGCCAGATCGCTGTCGGCGCCCTGTCCGGCACCGATGCAGCCGCTGCCCAGCACCAGCTCCTCGGCCGCCCGGCCCGCCAGCAGGCAGGTCAGCTGATCGATCAGATCGCGCCGGGTCAGCAGCGGCGCCCGGTGTCCCAACGCGACATGGCCGCCCGCCGTGCCGACTTGGATCTCCTGGACGCGGCCGCGCGCCAGCAGGGTGGCGGCGATGGCATGGCCGGCCTCATGGAGGGCGAAGCGGCGGATGATGGCCGGCTCCTCCCGGGCCAGTCCCAAGGCCCGGGCGATGTCGGCGACGGTCAGGGTAACGCCCGCCGCCCGCGCCCGGCTGCGGGCTTCACGAACCGCGCCGTCGATGGCGGCGGCGCTCTGGCCGATTGCGCGCCGGGCCAGGCTGTCGATTGCCTTGGCCGACAGCGCGCCGTCAAGACGCCGGGTCAGGATCCGGGCAATGGCGGCAGGACCGGGCGGTGGCACCGCGACGATCCGATCGATCCGGCCAGGGCGGCGCAGCGCCGGGTCGAGCGCCTCCATCTCGTTGCAGGCGGCGAGGACGACCAGGCCCGGTGTCCGGCCGGCGCCGTCCAGCTGTTCGAGAAGCGCGTTGATCACCTGGCGGCGATAGGTGCGGGCGTGGCTGTCGTCGCTGCCCCGGTCGCCGGCGCCGTCGATCTCGTCCAGGAACAGCACCGCGGGGGCAGCCGCCTGAGCCTGGGCGAAGCTGGCGCGCATGGCGCGCAGCATGTCGCCCAGATGGCCGGCGGCCTGCCAGGCGGCGAGGCTGCCTTCGATCAGCGGCACGCCGGCCGAGGCGGCGATGGCACGGGCCAGCCAGGTCTTGCCGGTGCCGGGCGGTCCCACGAACAGGAGCGACCGGGTCATGTCGGACCATTCGATGCGCCCGGCCTGCCAAGCGGCGAGATCGGCGACCAGGCGGCGGGCGGCCACCTCGGCCGCGCCATGGCCGACGATGTCGTCCAGGATCGGAGCGTTGGACCGGTTGGAACGGGTCATGCGGTGCAGCTCGGCGATCTGCCGGTCGCAGATGCGGTGGCGCAGGGCGAAGCGCAGCTGGAGCGGCGACAGCGCCCGCAGTGCGGCGTCATCCGGCAGGGTGGCCCGCAGGTGGGCCGTGCCGCCGCCGCGCAGGCCGAGGGCGGCGGCCACCAGCCATCCGTCCACGGGGCCGAGGCGCAGCGGCGCGGGCAGCGTGGCGGCGATCTCGCCGGGCATGGCCACGCCCGCCTCCACCAGCAGGACATGCGGGGCGGTCGTCGCGCTGATCGCCGTTATGGCGGGGGCGACGGCGTCCTCGGGCCGCCCGGCCGCGCGGGTGTCCCCGACGGCGCGCAGGGCGATGATCCGCACCGGCGGGCGCCCGTTGCCGGGTGCCAGCAGGGCGGTGAGCAGCGAGGCCGCGTCGTCGATCATCCCGTCGGGTGGGCACCAGAGTACCGTGACCGCGCCGACCGCCGTCAGCGCGGCAATGGCCTCAGAGGTCGGCAGCGCCCGGCACAGCCCGGCAAGGGCGATGGCGCGCAGCGGGTCGTCCGCCAGCGGGGTCGCCGGACGCGGGCGTTCTCCCCAGTCCGGCAGCTCCTCGATCTGGTCCTCGACGTCGTCGAGGCGGCCCTCGACCAAGGCCTGGAAGACCGTCTCGGACATCTCCGGCGCATCAGCGACCGGCGGACAGGGCGCCGCGTCCAGGCAGGCCGCGACAGTCAGGTAGTGGGGAAGCCAGGCGGGCAAGGCGGGCATGGCAGACAGGCTGGGCATGGACAGCTCCTTCGGGAAGGGCGAGGGACTGGGTGTGGCAGGGGAGATGCACCAGGGCTGGGGCGGCCGCAGCCGCCCCGGGCGGAGGCGGATCAGCAGGCCGCCCTGTCGTCGCCCCCGCCATCCTGGCTGCCGCTGTCGTCGCCATTGTCGTTGCCGGCTCTGGCCCCTGGGCTTTCGTTTCCGTCGACCTCGGGTCGGCCAGATCGGGTTGCGGCGCCGGCGCCTGGTGCCATGCCGCCCCCGGCGGCGGCCTTCTCGATCCTGTCGAGCCGGCGCTCCAGTTCGGCCCGCAGCCAGGGACGGTAGATCTCGCTCACCACGTTGAGGATGCCCCGGTAATCCCCGGGCGGCACCACCGCCTCGGGATGCTGCCGGCGCAGCCGGGCGTGCAGGCGCTTCTCGACGGCGCAGGCGGCGTGTCCCGTCGGCATCGCCACGCGGCGCAGCAGCGTCACCTGCGCGGTCTTCGGCAGCCCCAACTGGTGCCTCTGGCGCTTCAACGGATTGGCGCTGTAGCCCAGCTTCAGCAACTCCCTGCCGTCATGCCGGATGCCCAGCAGGTAGAGGAAACTGGGCTTGGCAGCCCAGCTCTCACCGCAGCCCGCGCAGTCGCACTGGCCCCAGCGGAGATTGGCCCGGGCGATCCGCTGGGTATGGCCGCAGGCGTTGTGGTGGTAGAGGTGATAGTTGGGATTGCCGCGCGGGTCCGGGCCGATCCGGGTCCAGCCATGGCGAGCGGCGATCTGGCGTTCGCGTTTGGCAAAGCAGGTCTCGCAGCGCAGGCCGGTCTCGCCACGGGCGACGCGGTCGATGATCTCGAACTGCCGCCGCAGGACGTGCCCGCAGGTGGCGCGGAAAAGGCCGTATTGTGGGTGATCGGGATCGGGGCCGAGATAGGCGAGGCCCGCCGCCGCCGCGCGGGCGGTCCGCGCCGTCTCCAGGCAGGTGCGGCAGAGCGGCTGGCTGGTCATCAGGACATAAAGCCTGGTCACGCTGACGCCGCCGCAGCACCGGCAGCGCAGGGCCAGGTGAAGACGGTCCGTGACCCGGGCCAGGAGATCGAACCCCTTCTGCTCCGCCGCCGCGATCCAGTGGGCATGAAGGGGGCCGGGGTGGCGGGTCAGGCCGGCGGGAAGCGGCGCTTGGGCCGCGCAGGATTGCAGGACAGTCATGGGAATGCTCCTGAAAAACAAATTAGTTGTGCCGGGAGCTGACGCGGACGCCTTGCGCGGCCACAGCGGTCCGGGACGGTGAGATACGCAGACCGGGCGGTGCGCGCGCAGCACGCACCGGTCACGGCATGCAGGAATGTCAGGGAAAGGCGGCTGTCAGGCCGCGACCGGCACCGGATCGACGGCGCTGTCGGCCACAGCGATCTCCAGCGGATCGACAAGCGCCGACAGCGAGGCCAGGTCGGCCACCTGCATCCGCGCCGCCGCCAGCATCGCGCCGACCCGCCGCGCCACCGGGCCGCTGCCGGGGCAGGCGAAACGCCCGTCGCCCCGCTCGAGCCGGACGGCGAGGCGCAGGAACTCCGAGGAGGAGCCGGACTCGATCAGCGCGAACAAAAGCAACGCCATGCGCTTCAGCGGCTGGTCCTCTGGGCGAACAGGCACGGCCACCCGGATATGGTCGATGGTGGACAGCACCTGCGTCCGCGCCACCTCGGCGTCACGGTGCCAGTGCAGGAACGCCGGATCCCAGGACGCCGCATGCTCGATGTCGCGCTCGGCCTCGATATACCCGCTGACTGACCCGATCAGCCGCGAGAAGCTGCGCGAGATCTCGGTATGGGTGAAATGCGCAGAGGCTTTTGTCACGCCGGAGGGCGTGGTAGGGGATGAGATAGCCATGATTGATCTCCTGAGGATCGGTTGTGGTTAGGGCGGGGCAAGAAGGTGAGATCTCTTGCTTCCGTCCGCATTATATGGCACCGTAAAACATAAAATCAAGAAAAGATTCGTTGCTATGGAAAAAAAGCGTGGCCGTCCTCCCGTTGATAGTGAGTCGATCAATCTCCGCCTGTCGCGGGAGCTTATCCAAGCGATCGATGATCGGCGACGCACTGAGGCTGATCTGCCCACTAGGCCTGAGATGATACGCCGCGCCCTCGTCGAGTGGTTGGATATGACCCGGCGTGGTCAATAGGAAGACCCAAGGCGATAAGTAAACTTAGGAAGATGGAACCGAACGCTGCCACTTGCAGCAGCAAGCCACTCTGGTGGATACCCTGACAGATGGCATAAGCATGTCATGTTCTAGGGATCCCGATGACCGACCTCTTTTTTCAGCAGCCTATTTTAAATTCCCCCTACGAATACCCGGGCCGGCACTGGGAACTCGACAGGGATGGCCAGCCAACCAGCAGGATCCTCGAGAACCGTCGCCGATCTGATCTCATCACGCCGGTCCCGAAGCCCAAGAAGCGAAAGGTTTCACTGACGCAGGGCAGTCTGGGTTTGCATGACGGGGACGGAATCTCTTCCGATGTGCAGGAATACAATCCCACCCCGATCATTAATGAGGTGCGGCGTTTTGTTGAGGATTGGCGAAGTCTGCCTAATCCCGACCAATGGATGGTGACGTCGGAAACGGCGCGGCTCTTGCAGCATTGGCGGCACCACCCGTTCCAGGGCGTGCGCCCGTTCTTCTGCCAGGTCGAGGCTGTCGAGACGGCGATCTGGCTGACCGAGGTGGCGCCGAAGCTGGGCTCGCGCGCGGCCAAGTTCTGGGCGCATCTGAAGGGGGCCAATGCCCAGGCCAACCCGGAACTCGTGCGCCTGGCGCTGAAGCTTGCCACTGGTGCGGGCAAGACCACGGTGATGGCGATGATCATCGCCTGGCAGACGGTCAACGCGGTGCGGCATCCGAACAGCAAGACCTTCTCGCGAGGGTTCGTGCTGGTTGCGCCGGGCATCACCATCCGAGACCGGTTGCGGGTTCTGCTGCCGAACGACCCGGAAAGCTACTATCGCCACCGCGAGATCGCTCCTTCCGACATGCTGGGTGATATCGACAAGGCCAAGATTGTCATCACTAACTATCATGCCTTCAAGCTGCGCGAGCGGGTGAACCTGTCGAAAGGCACCCGAACGACCCTTGCCGGCTGGCGGGGCGAGGACATCCAGACGCTGGAAACCGAAGGCCAGATGCTGCAGCGGGTCATGCCCGAACTGATGGGCATGAAGAACATCATCGTGCTGAACGACGAGGCGCACCATTGCTATCGTGAGCGCGTCCAGGATGCCGAGGGCGAGACCGAGGCCGACCTGAAGGGCGACGAAAAGGCCGAAGCGAAGGAACAGAACGAAGCTGCCCGGATGTGGATCTCGGGCCTTGAGGCGGTCAAGCGCAAGCTGGGGATCTCGCTAGTCTATGACCTTTCGGCGACGCCCTTCTTCCTGCGCGGCTCGGGCTATGTCGAAGGCACGCTGTTTCCTTGGACGATGAGCGATTTTTCCCTGATGGACGCCATCGAATGCGGAATCGTGAAGCTGCCCCGGGTGCCGGTGGCTGACAACGTGCCCGGTGGGGACACGCCGAAGTTCCGCAACCTGTGGGACCATATCGGAAAGGCGCTGCCGAAGAAGGGCCGGTCTGGCGGCAAGACCCTTGACCCGCTCAAGCTGCCGCCTGAACTCCTATCGGCACTTGATGCCCTTTACGGCCACTACGAAAAGACGTTCGAACTGTGGGAGGCCGCCAGGATCGGCGTGCCGCCGGTCTTTATCGTGGTCTGCAACAACACGGCCACGTCCGAACTGGTCTACAAATACATCTCGGGCTTCGACCGCACGAATGACGACAGGTCGACCACGCTGGAAAACGGCCGCCTGCCGCTGTTCCGCAACTATGATGATTTCGGCAACCGCCTTGCCCGGCCAAACACCATCCTGATCGACAGCGCGCAGCTGGAATCCGGTGATGCGCTTGACAAGGATTTCCGCGAAATGGCCGCGGACGAGATCGAGCGCTTCAAGCGGGAACTGGTCGAGCGCACCAGCGACATGACCGCAGGCGACAGGATCGACGAATCCACCCTGCTGCGCGAGGTGATGAACACCGTCGGCCGCAAGGGCAAGCTGGGCGAGCAGATCCGCTGCGTGGTCTCGGTCTCGATGCTGACTGAGGGGTGGGACACGAACACTGTCACCCATGTCCTGGGCGTGCGGGCCTTCGGCACCCAGCTTCTGTGCGAGCAGGTGATGGGCCGAGCGCTGCGCCGCCAGTCCTATGAGCTGAATGAACACGGCCTGTTCAATGTCGAATATGCCGATGTGTTGGGCATTCCCTTCGACTTTGCCGCAAAGCCCACGATCTCGCCGCCGCAGCCGCCTTCGGATACCATTCGGGTCCATGCGGTCAAACCCGGACGCGATGCATTGACGATCACCTTCCCGCGGGTCGAGGGGTATCGGGTCGAGCTTCCGAACGAACGGCTTGATGCCCGGTTCGGCCCCGATCACGTGCTGGAACTGACACCGGACCTTGTCGGCCCCTCGGTCACCAAGAACCAGGGCATCATCGGAGAGGGTGTCGACCTGACGCTGGAACATCTGGGCGAGATGCGCGCCTCGACCGTGCTGTTTCACCTGACCGAACGGCTGCTCTATACCAAATATCGCGACCCCGGCGATGCGCCGAAGCTGCACCTGTTCGGGCAGCTGAAACGCATCACCCGGACCTGGATCGACACCTGCCTGAAATGCCATGCCGGCACCTTCCCGGCGCAGCTTCGTTATCCCGAGATTGCCGACATGGCCTGCGAACGGATCAAGGCCGCGATCACGGAAACGCTGGAAGGTGACCGCCCGGTCAAGGCGATCCTTGACGCCTACAACCCGATCGGCTCGACCGCCTATGTCAACTTCACCACCTCGAAAAAGACGCGCTGGCAGACCGACCCGCTGAAATCGCATGTGAACTGGGTGATCTGCGACAGCGACTGGGAGGCCGAATTCGCCCGCGTGGTCGAGGCGCATCCCCGTGTCCTGTCCTATGTCAAGAACCAGAACCTCGGGTTCGAGGTGCCCTATCTTCACGGCTCGACCCCGCGGAGATACTTGCCCGACTTCATCGTGCGGGTGGATGACGGCCAACCGGAACCCCTGAACCTGATCATCGAGGTAAAGGGCTTCCGCGGAGAGGACGCCAAGGACAAGGCCAATACGATGCGCAGCTACTGGGTGCCGGGAGTGAACAACCTGGAAAAATTCGGCCGCTGGACCTTTGCCGAATTCACCGCCGTCCATCGGATGGAGGAGGAGTTCGAGAGGCTATTGGAAACCCTTGGGGCAGGGGAGGCGCTTGTTGAATGATCCGGGTCACTGTTGACATCTTCGCAACACCCACCATATACAAGGGGCACATCCGCCCCTTGGCAGTAAGCCCGTCCGCAATCCTGGACATGGCCGACCCCTTGGGGCTTTTTCCTTTTGCGGGGGCACACCCGTGAAAGTGGCAATCCTCATTGACGGCGGATACTTCCTTAAGCGGCTCGGCTCTGTCCGGCGCGATATCGACACGCTAGATGCCGAGCAGGTGGACAAGGCCATCGGTCGAATGGTCGAAAGCCACTTGCGGCAGTTGAACCTGATCGCCAAGGCGGGCCATCATTTCAGCCTGCTTTACCGCTGTTTCTTCTACGATGCGCTTCCCTACATGCAGAAGGGCCACCTGCCGGTCAGCGGCAAGGCCATCGACTATGCCAAATCCGACCAGGCAAGGTTTCGACTGGACCTATTCGATCGTCTGCGCCGACGTGCCAATTTCGCCGTCCGGCTGGGGCAGGTGCGCAAGGAACGGTCATGGATCCTGTCGGAAGATGCGCAAAAAGCCATCCTGAAAGGCACGCGAAAGCCCGAAGACTTGACCGACCACGATTTCCATCCCGGTCTGCGTCAAAAGGCCGTGGACATGCGCATCGGTGTCGACATCACCACGATCAGCCTGAAACAGCAGGCCGACACCATCATCCTTGTTGCGGGGGACAGCGATTTCGTTCCCGCCTCGAAGCTCGCCCGGCGCGAAGGGGTAAGGATCATTCTTGATCCGATGTGGCGAGAGGTTGAGCCTTCCCTGTTCGAACATATCGACGGATTGCGCAGCGGTTTTCCGCGCCCCAAACCAAAAGAAAGGCTCGCCGAGGCCGCTCCTGCATTCCAACCCCAAGACCCGGCGAAATAAGACATGGCCAGAAAATCCCTCGAGGTCGAAACCCTCACCCATGACGCCACGCGCAGGAACATCCCGACGGCGGAATTCGAAAGCCTGATGCGCGAACAGGACAAGAGGCCGATCCAGCTAGCCTATGCCCGGCGCAATCCCGACCTGGACCCGCAGCTGGTCTGGCGCGGCAAGGACATGGAGGACTGGTCGGACCTGATCGTGCAGGCGCCGCCGCTGTATATCCAGGAAAAGGTCCACCCCAGGGTGCTGATCGACGACCTGAAGCGGCAGTCCAGGGCACGCGCGGATGCGGCAGCCCCGGCCGCGCAGTTCGACATGTTCGCGGACTTCAACGGGTTGCCCGACCCCGAGGCCGCGACCGAGTTCTATCAGCACGACCAGCACTGGTCGAACCGGATGATCTCGGGCGACAGCCTGTCGGTGATGGCCTCACTGGCGGAACGGGAAGGGCTGCGCGGGCAGGTGCAGTGCATCTATTTCGATCCGCCCTATGGCATCAAGTTCAACAGTAACTTCCAGTGGTCCACCACTTCGCGCGATGTGAAGGACGGCGACAAGACCCATGTGACGCGCGAACCCGAACAGGTCCGCGCCTTTCGCGACACCTGGAAGGACGGCATCCATTCCTATCTGACCTATCTCCGCGACCGGCTGACCGTGGCCCGCGATTTGTTGACGGAGAGCGGCAGCATCTTCGTGCAGATCGGGGATGAGAATGTCCACCGCGTGCGGGCGTTGATGGATGAGGTGTTTGGGGACGAGAATTGTGTTAGCCAGATCAGCTTAGTCAAAACGAGCAGCCAAACGGCACAGTTCCTGCCCAACGTTGCGGACCACGTGCTTTGGTATGCACGATCCAAAGAGAGGCTAAAGTATCGACCCGCATTACAGACCAAGGAGTTTGGACAGTCCGGCGCTGCTGGATATGGGAAATATGAGGACAGCAAAGGGGACCGACGAGCAATCTCCGCAGACGAGAAGCGGAATCCGGCTCTAATTCCTAGCAATGCAAAGATCTATTCAACCGGTGACCTGACGAGCCAAAAGCCCCCGGGAAGCTATCCGGTGAGATTTGAAGGCAAGACCTTTGTTCCGCGCAAGGGCTACTGGAAAACGCACGAAACGGGCGTTGCGCGCCTGCGCACGGCGAACCGCGTCGAACTCGTCGGAAACACGCTTAGATATGTCCGCTTCATTGACGACTTTTCCGTATTCCCTCTAACGAACGTATGGACGGACACCGGCGTTGCAGGCTTTGCAAGCGACAAGCGTTACATTGTCGAAACATCAACAAAGATCGTCGAACGCTGCATCCTAATGACCACCGACCCCGGCGACCTGGTGCTCGATCCCACCTGCGGCTCGGGCACCACGGCCTATGTCGCCGAGCAATGGGGGCGGCGCTGGATCACCATCGACACCAGCCGCGTCGCCATCGCGCTGGCCCGGTCGCGCCTGATGGGCGCGCGCTATCCCTTCTATCTGCTGGCCGACAGCCCCGAAGGCCAGCAGAAGGAAGCCGAGATCACCCGCACGCCGCCGAAATCCGCGCCCACCTATGGCAAGGTCCGCCAGGGCTTCGTCTATGACCGCGTGCCGCACATAACGCTGAAATCCATCGCCAACAATGCCGAGATCGACGTGATCTGGGACCGGATGCAGCCCGCGGTCGAAGACGCCATTGCCGCGCTGAACACGGCCCTGCGCGGCCATGCCGCCCCCTTCAAGGTGGAACAGGGCGGCCGCGCCGGCGCGAAGATCGATTTCACCGCAACGGGCGAGGTCAAGTTGCCCTCGGGCGAGATGGCGCCTGCGAACGGCTTCATGGAATGGGAAATCCCACGCAAGGCACCGCAAGGCTGGCCCGTGCCGGCACAGCAGGCGCTGGCGCGGTTCTGGGATGCGCGGATTGCGCGGCAAAGGGAAATCGACGCCTCCATCGCCGCCAAGGCCGAGTTTGAATACCTCTACGACAAGCCCTTTGCCGATAACGCGAAGGTCCGCGTGGCTGGCCCCTTCACCGTTGAAAGCCTGTCGCCGCACAAGACGCTGGCGACGGACTGGAACGACGAACTGATCGACCTGCACGAGGCCTCTGAAGGCAAGCGCCGCGCCGCCGAGCGGGACGACCGGGCCGAGGATTTCGCGGCGATGATCCTGGACAACCTGCGCGCCGCCGGTGTCCAGCAGGCCCACAAGGAGGACCGGATCACCTTCACCGCCCTGACCGGCTGGCCCGGCCGCTATATCGCGGCCGAAGGGCAGTTTATGGAGGGCGAGGTGATGCGCCGCGCCGGCATCTTCATCGGCCCCGAGTTCGGCACCGTCAGCCGCCCCGACCTAGTTGCGGCGGCACGCGAGGCAGGCGACGCCGGTTTCGACATGCTGATCGCCTGCGCCTTCAACTATGACGCCCATTCGGCCGAATTTGACAAGCTGGGCCGCGTGCCAGTGCTGAAGGCGCGGATGAACCCCGACCTGCACATGGGGACCGACCTGAAATCGACCGGCGCGGGCAACCTGTTCGTGATCTTCGGCGAACCGGATATCCGCATCGAGGAAAAGGACGGGATGCTGACCGTGCAGGTCTTCGGCGTGGACGTGTTCAAGCCGCAGACGGGTTCGGTGGAAAGCGAGGGCACCGACGGCATTGCCCTGTGGATGCTGGACACGGATTACAACGAGGAATCGTTCTTCGTCCGTCACGCCTATTTCCTTGGGGCGAACGATCCCTACAAGGCGCTGAAGACCAGCCTGAAGGCCGAGATCGACGCGGATGCCTGGGATAGTCTTTATTCCGACATCTCCCGGCCTTTCCCGAAGCCGAAATCCGGACGGATCGCGGTGAAGGTGATCAATCACCTTGGCGATGAGGTGATGAAGGTTTTTGCGGTGGGGTGAGGGATGTCAGACGATTACGAACGCGCCTATATGCGAGCAAATGCGAATGCCGAGTTCATGGGGCATACGCTTGCCGATATCGTCCGGCGATTGATGCGCGTGAGCATCAACAATGATGGCAGTCAGGAATACCAGGCCGCAGAGGCGATCAGGTTTTTTCTTGAGCTTGTCTCGGCGTCTGAAGGCGTCAAGATCTATGACATCATAGAAAAGGCAGTCTCCGAGTTGGCTGTAGAGCGAGAGTGGGACCATTGCGAAGCTGATAAACTTCGCATTGCAAAAGATGCCACACGTTATCTGTTGGAGATGTCGTCCAAGGATGGGTTCGCCCGTGGGCGCGGTTCAAAACGCTGGGACGACGTTGAAAGCAGCATCAGGCTTCGGGAAGAGATGCGCGAATATCGTCGCAAGAAATGGCAGGAGGAGCACGCTGCAGCCAAGCCTGCCCCCACAGGAAAGCGCGGTAAATGAACTTCCGCATCGCCGACACCTTCACCGACAGCCTCGCCCGCCTGACCGCACAGGAACAGAAGGCAGCCAAGATCACTGCCTTCGACCTGCAGTCTAATCCGGCGGGCAATGGCTTGTCGTTCCATAAGGTCGATCGGGCGAAAGACAGCAATTTTTGGTCGGTCCGCGTCAATGCCGATATCCGCATCATTGTCCACCGGACGGATGGCGGCATCCTGCTGGCCTATGTCGATCATCACGACGACGCCTATAAATGGGCCGTGCGCCGCAGGATCGAGCGCCATCCGACCACCGGGGCGATGCAGCTGGTCGAGGTGCGCGAGCGCATCGAAGAAGTCGAGATCCGTCGGCCGAAGGAGCCCGCCGCCCCCGCTGTCAAAGCTGCACCGCGACTTTTCGACAACCTGCGCAAGTTCGAACTGATGAGCTTTGGCGTGCCCGAGGATTGGGTGAATGACGTCCGGGCTGCGACCGAAGACACGCTGTTCGACATCATCGAGCACTTGCCACAAGAGGCGCAGGAGGCGCTGTTGAAGCTCGCCGTGGGCGAGCAGCCGCAGCCGCCCGAACCAGTCGCACCCGAGGCCGATCCCTTCGCCCATCCCGATGCGCAGCGCCGTTTCCGGGTGCTGACCAACGTGGACGAACTCCGCCAGGCGCTGGACTATCCGTGGGAGAAATGGGCGGTCTTCCTCCACCCGGCGCAGCAATCGCTGGTGGAACGAAACTTCAACGGCCCCGCGCGCGTCACCGGCTCGGCTGGCACCGGAAAGACCATCGTGGCCCTGCACCGTGCCGTGCATCTGGCGCGCGCAAATCCGGGCGCGAAGGTGCTGCTGACGACCTTTTCAAAAGCGCTGGCGAATGCGCTGAAGATGAAACTTGCTACGCTGCTGGGAGCCGCACCCGAGATCGGCAGTCGGATTGACGTCAAGGCGATTTCCGCAGTCGGTTACGATCTTTACACCGCCAGGTTCGGCAGCCGAACATCGCCAATCCGGCCTTGATCCGCTCGCTTCTGACCAAGGCAGTAGCCGAGGTGGAGGGCGCCCGCTTCACCCCGCAGTTCCTGTTGGGAGAATGGGAGGATGTGGTCGATGCGTGGCAGATCCGAACCTGGGAAGATTACCGGGACGTTGCACGGCTTGGTCGCAAGACACGCATTGGCGGCAAGCAACGCGAAGCCCTCTGGGTGATTTTCCAGAAGGTCCGCGCTGGCCTGATGGATCGTGGCACCGTCACCTGGTCGGATGTATTCGGTCGCGTTACCGAAGCCATCGCTGCCGAGCGGCAACGTCCCTACGATTTCGCGATGCTGGACGAGGCCCAGGATCTCAGCATCGCCGAGGCAAGGTTCCTGGCGACTCTTGCCGGAGACAAGGAGAACGGGTTGTTCTTCGCCGGAGATATTGGCCAGCGCATTTTCCAGCAGCCGTTCTCGTGGAAGATGCTTGGGATTGATGTCCGCGGGCGCTCCTCGACCCTTCGGATCAACTATCGGACATCGCATCAGATCCGCGCACAAGCGGATCGTCTGCTGCCAAGCCTGGTTTCGGATGTGGACGGCAATTCCGAAAGCAGACGCGGCACGGTGTCGATTTTCGACGGGCCGGCTCCGATCATCCAGCCTTGCTGCGATGCGAATGATGAGGTGGCCAAGGTTGCGGCCTGGCTCCATGCGCGCTTGGGTGAAGGCATTTCGGCGGAAGAAATCGCAGTTTTCGTCCGTTCCAATTCCGAGCTGGGGCGGGCCCGTCGCGCGGTAAAGGCTGCCGGGTTGCCCCATATCGAACTTGGGGAGAAAGCAGAGATGACCGCGGGTTCAGTGGCAGTCTGCACCATGCATTTTGCCAAGGGCCTCGAGTTCAGAGCTGTGGCCGTCATTGCCTGTGACGACGATATTATCCCGCAAGCGGAACGCATTGCCGCTATCGCAGATGAGGCGGATCTTGAAGCCGTTTACGAGACCGAGCGCCATCTGCTTTACGTCGCCTGCACACGCGCAAGGGACTGCCTGCTGGTCTCCGGTATCGAACCCTTGTCGGAGTTTGTTGCTGATCTGACATCGTGATCATGGAACGGCAATCGCAGTGTTATCTGCCCTGGAGATCTTCCATGAGTTTATGTCCAATGGCTACAGCTATAGCTGAGGCCTAGGCGGGTGGAAAGCTTCACACCGCACATCTGAGTTCAGGCAAATGACGGCGGTTGCGCTCCCCCGCAACCACCGCTGTCATAATTCGCTGATAATCAATATATAACAGTATATTAGGCGGATTGTAAGCGGCGTCTGATGCCCGCATTGCTTGGCTGACACGCTGCTGCGAAGTCCTTTTCATTGGCTGATGGGGAGTGCGTTTCGCAATGTGTGCCAAGAATTCGTTTCTCACTTCTTTGGGTGTCAAGATCTATGCGTCCGGCCATCGCCTGTGGCCGACTGAGGTGAAGGCTCTGGTGGTCGCCGATACGCTTGTCTGGATCCGGGCCTATATGCATGAAGTGGTGATTGAGCTACTCCCCGATCCTTGGACAGCTTTCCGGCTGATTTAAGCTACTGCCTGTGCCTGCTGATCGGTTTCGCTGCTGTTGAAGTAGACCACGGCGGGCGGCTGCCCGCCATGGGCAGTGTGGGGTCGTCGATGGTTGTAGAAGTTGATCCAGTGCCCAATACCAACCTTGGCCTGCGATCCCGTTTCCCAGGCGTGCAGGTAGACGCATTCATACTTCAGGGATCGCCACAGACGCTCGATGAAGACGTTGTCGATGCAGCGCCCCTTGCCGTCCATCGAGATCCGAGTGCCAATGCGCTTCAGCCGATCAGTCCAGGCGAAGGACGTGAACTGTGAGCCCTGATCCGTGTTCATGATCCCGGGCGCGCCGAAGCGATGGATGGCCTCGTTCAGCGCCTCGACGCAGAAGTCGGCCTCCAGCGTGTTCGATATCCGCCAGGCCAGCACCTTGCGGGTGAACCAGTCCATGATCGCCACCAGATACAGAAAGCCCCGCCGCATCGGCAAATAGGTGATATCTGCGCACCAGACCTGACCGGGCCGATCCACCCGCAGCCCGCCCAACAGATAGGGATAGGTCTTGTGGCCTTTTCTCGGCTTGCTGGTGTTGGGCCTCTGGTAGATCGGCATCAGGCGCATGAGCCGCATCAGCCGCCGGATGCGTTTCTGGTTCACACCATGCCCCTCGTTCTGCAGGTGCCACGTCATCTGCCGCACGCCGTAGAAGGGTGTATCCAGGAACTGCTTGTCGATCAACAGCATGAGGTCGAGGTTCATCGCCGTCTCGCCCTGCGGCGCGTAATAGAACGACGACCGCGAGATCGATAGCAGGCGGCACTGCGCCCCGACCGACAGGCTTGGGTGGTTCTTCTCAACCATTCCGCGCCTCACTTGCCGATCCAGGGCTTGAGCTTTCGTGACAAAAAATCGTTGGCGACGGCCAGCTCTCCGATCTTGGCGTGCAGGTCACGGACAGTTTCTTCGGCAACCTCGGCCGCTGCCGCAGCCTTGCCGCCCCGCTCGAAGATCCCTGCGGCACCCTCCAGAAGCGACCGTTTCCATTGATGGATCATCGTCGGATGCACGCCATATTCGGCGGCCAGCTCTGACACTGTGCGCTCCCCCTTCACGGCTTCCAGCGCCACACGCGCCTTGAACGCCGCATCGTGGTTCCTGCGTCTCGACATCTCTGTTCTCCTCGTTCTTGGAGACCAGCAGACTTCAGATCGTAGCTTCCGTCACTGTCCGATTTTCGGGGGGTAGCTCAGATCGGTAGTCGTGGCGAGGTGATCGCCCGCCATCCCCGGTGCTGGGAACGCGATGAGATCGTCTTCGACCCGATCCATTACCTTCCGCTGATCGAGCGGAAGATCAATGCGCTCGACCAGGCGGCACCGTTGCAGGGCTGGGACCTGCCAGAGGAGTTCGCCACGTTGCGCCGGCTGATGGAGGCGCGGATGAACCGCCACGGCCGACGCGAATATGTCCAGGTTCGGCGGCTTCTGGAGACTTTCGATCTCGCCGTTCATCTCGAGGATGCTGACGTGGTGGGTCAGTCGGTCGAGGAGCGCGCCGGTCAGGCGCTCGGAACCGAAGGTTTCGGTCCATTCATCGAAGGGCAGATTGCTGGTGATCAGGGTCGATCCGCGCTCATAGCGCTGCGAGATCAGCTCGAACAGCAATTCGGCGCCGGTCTTCGACAACGGCACGAAGCCAAGTTCGTCGATGATGAGCAGCTTGTATCCGGCCATCTGCTTCTGGAAGCGCAGCAGGCGGCGTTCATCGCGGGCCTCCATCATCTCGCTGACCAGCGCCGCAGCGGTGGTAAAGCCAACGGACAGGCCGTTCTTTTACGCCGCCCGCAGCAGCATCAGGCCGCCGCTTCCGTGGACCAATTTCCCACCGCCGTTCTCACGCGGGATTGGAATGGCGGGTATCCGCCACGGTACGACCTCATTGTTTGCAGCGCTCGACATCGCGACCTGAGCAGTGATCGGCAAATGTTACAAGCGTCACCATGCGACGGAATTCCTCGACTTCCTGAAGCAGATCGACGCGGCAATGCCAAAAGGGCGGGCGTCATTCAGCGCGTCAGCCACTCATATATGGATTGCGTGACCAAGCGCCTTGAGCGAGGCTTCATGCACCGCCTCGCCCTGTGTCGGATGGGCGTGAATGACGCCCGCGACATCCTCCAGCACCGCGCCCATCTCGAGGAGGGTCGCGAATTGGCTGGACAGTTCCGAGACGTGCCGGCCGACGGCCTGAATGCCCAGGATGCGGTGATCGGACTTGCGGGCAACGACGCGGACGAACCCGCCATCGTCCGCCGCCTCCATCGACAGGGCACGTCCATTCGCCTGGAACGGGAACACGCCGATCAGCGGCTCGACCCCTTCAGGGACCTGGTCAGGTCCAAGTCCCACGGCCACGATCTCGGGCTCGGTGAAGCATACCGCCGGAATGGCGACCGGATCGAAATATCGCCGCTTGCCCGCGATGATCTCGGCCACCATCTCGCCCTGGGCGGAGGCCTTGTGAGCCAGCATCGGTTCTCCGACCAGATCACCGATAGCCCAGACGTTTGTGGTCGAGGTGGCGCAGCGTTCGTTCACCTGGACGAAAGGACCCGCCATCTGCAGCGCCATGCCCTCCAGCCCGCGGGTCTGCGGGCGGCGCCCAACCGTGACAAGGATGCGATCGGCTGGCAATACGAGGTGTTCGCCTGCGCTGGTCTCGATCTCCAACCCGTCGGGGGTCTCGCCAAGAGCCTTTGCACCGAGATGCAGCGCGATACCGTGATCCTGTAACCAGCGCTTCACGGGATCGGTCAGTTGCTTGTCATAGGTGGGCAGCACCCGATCCTGCGCCTCGACAACGGACACTTCAGACCCGAACCGTGCAAAGACGCTGCCCAGCTCCAGACCGATATAGCCCCCGCCAACCACGACCATGCGCTTGGGCAGTTCGGTCAGGGACAGTGCCTCGGTCGAGCCGATGATCTTGCCGCCAAAAGGCAGCATCGGCAGCTGCGCCGTGACCGATCCTGTTGCAAGGATCACATGCTCGGCTTGAATGGTGATCTCGCCTTCGGCGGTCTCAACCGTGCAGGTCTTGGCATCAGCAAATGTTGCCCAGCCTGACACCACACGCACCTTGGCCTTGCGAAGCAATCCCGCGACCCCGCCATTCAGACGGTCGACGATGCTTTCCTTC
Source organism: Paracoccus sp. S3-43 (assembly GCF_029027965.1). Lineage (NCBI taxonomy): Bacteria > Pseudomonadati > Pseudomonadota > Alphaproteobacteria > Rhodobacterales > Paracoccaceae > Paracoccus > Paracoccus qomolangmaensis. The sequence goes on from NZ_CP119082.1 coordinate 327,157, forward strand.
CACGCGGCAGTTTCCGCCAAATCGAGACTCGGCACCCCTGCCAGGGGTATCCCCAACCTGCCTTCCGGCCGTGCGGCACCGGTGATCTGGTCATAAATGCCGGCCGCATGGATCAGCGCCTTTGATGGGATGCAGCCGCGGATCAGGCAGGTTCCGCCAAGGCGGTCGCCCTCGACCAGAACAGTGTCCAGGCCAAGCTGGCCCGCACGGATTGCGGCAACATAGCCGCCCGGTCCGCCGCCCACGACCAGGACCTTCGGGTTAAGCGTCTGTGTCATCGGATCAATCCATGAAAATCAGGGCAGGATGTTCAAGCAGGCGCTTCATGCGCTGCACGAACTGCGCGGCGTCCCATCCATCGACAATGCGATGGTCGAAGGAGCAGGACAGGTTCATCATCTTGCGGATGGTGACAAAGTTGCCCTGAACCACAGGACGGTCCACCAGCTTGTTCGGTGCGATGATGGCGACTTCGGGATGATTGATGACGGGCGTCGTCACCACGCCGCCAATGGGGCCAAGACTCGTCAAGGTGATGGTCGAACCGGACAGTTCCTCGCGCGTGGCACGTCCCGCCTTGGCAGCGCCAGAGACGCGCGCCAGTTCGCTTGCGCAGTCCCAAAGGTCGCGCGCTTCGGCATGACGCACCACCGGAACCATCAGGCCGCCAGGCGTTTGCGTGGCGATGCCGACATGCACGCCTTCATAGCTGTGAAGCACACCGGCGTCGTCATCATAGCGCGCATTGATCTGCGGGAAATCAGGCAGCGCCTTGACGAGGGCCCGCATTAGGAAGGGCAGCAGCGTCAGCTTGGGCTGATCCCCGACGCGATGCGCATTCATGTCTGCGCGCAGGGCTTCAAGTTCAGTCAGGTCGCATTCTTCGACATAGGCGATGTGAGGGATACGACGCTTGGCTTCTTGCATCTTCTCGGCGATCTTGCGCCGCAGGCCGATGATCTTCGTCTCGTTGACGCCACCCTTTTCCACCAGTCCGCCGCTGGCTGGCAACAGGCTGTTTGCACCGCCCGAGGTGATGTAGTGGTCCAGATCCTCAGGGGTGATACGGCCCGCAGGGCCGGTGCCGGACACATATTGCAGGGCGATGCCCATCTCATGCGCTCGCCGCCGCGTGGCGGGAGAGGCCAATGGTGCGTCGCCCGGCGACCTTGTCGCGAATGCGGGCTTGCGAGCTGATGCATCACTGCGCCGCTTCGCGGGTGCCGCAACAGGAGGCTCCGACTTGCTGACGGGTTTTTCGGGTGCGATGGGTTCGGGGGCTGGTGTGGCAGGCGCTTCCGGCTTTGCTGGCGCGCTCGCCACGGTCGCGGCATCGGCGGCGGTTGCATTGCCGGCACCCTCGACTTCGAATTCAACAAGCACCGAGCCGACGGGCATCATCGCCCCCGCTTCGCCGTGCAGGGCAGTCACCACGCCGTCGATGGGCGACGTGATATCGACGGTCGCCTTGTCGGTCATGACATCGACAAGGGTCTGGTCTTCCTTGATGGCGTCGCCGACCTTGACGTGCCAGGCGGAGATTTCGGCCTCGGCCACGCCTTCGCCAATGTCCGGCAGTCGGAAAAGATAACGTCCCATCAATGATTCTCCATCACGCGATTGAGCGCCTTGATCAGTCGGGCAGGGCCGGGGAAGTAATCCCATTCGAAGGCATGCGGGTATGGCGTGTCCCAGCCAGCCACGCGCTCAATCGGGCTTTTTAGCGTCCATAAACACCGCTCCTGCACAAGCGCCGACAGCTCGCCACCGAAGCCGCCGAAGCGGGAGGCTTCGTGGAAGATGATGCAGCGGCCGGTCTTCAGCACCGAGGCAACAATGGTCTCGATGTCCAGCGGCACAATCGAGCGCAGATCGACCAGTTCGGCGTCGATGCCGCTTTCCTCAATGGCGGATTTCGCGACATGGACCATGGTGCCATAGGCCAGGACCGTCACGTCTGACCCCGGCCGCACCACGGCGGCCTTGCCCAGCGGCACAGTATAGTGACCCTCAGGCACCTCGGCTTCGGGCAGGCCCGCCCAGGTTTTCAAGGCCAGCTCGTGGCGACCGTCAAAGGGGCCGTTGTAAAGCCGCTTGGGCTCAAGGAAAATGACCGGATCATCATCCTCGATAGCCGCAATCAGGAGCCCCTTTGCATCATACGGGGTCGAGGGGATCACCGTCTTGAGCCCCGTGATATGGGCAAAGATCGCCTCGGGGCTCTGGCTGTGGGTTTGACCGCCAAAGATGCCACCGCCATAAGGGCTGCGGACGGTGATCGGGGCCCAGAACTCGCCATTCGAGCGATAGCGCAGCCGTGCCGCCTCGGACACCAGCTGATCGAAGGCCGGAAGAATGTAATCCGCAAACTGGATCTCTGGGATGGGCCGCAGGCCATAGGCGCCCATGCCGATGGCGGTGGCGATAATCCCGCCCTCGCTGATTGGCGCATCGAAGCAGCGCTGCCGCCCGTGTTTCTTCTGCAGACCGTCCGTGACGCGGAAAACACCACCGAAATAGCCGACGTCCTCGCCAAAGATCAGCGTATCGGGATCCTGGGTCAGCTTGACGTCGAGCGCGGAGTTCAACGCCTGAATCATGTTCATCGTCGGCATATCAGATCCCCAGTTCCCGCCGTTGTTCGATCACGCGCCAGTCGGGTTCCTTGAACACGCCCTCGAACATCTCGGCCACGCTCGGCTTTGATTTCCCCAAGGTGCCGACGGATTCACCCTGCTTGACCGCGTCGCGCACGCGCTGGTCAAGCTCCTCGATGAGCTGCGTGTGGCGTTCTTCGTCCCATTCGCCCAGCGTGATCAGATGCACCTTCAGCCGCTCGACCGGGTCGCCCAATGGCCAATGCGCCGCCTCGTCTGCGGGACGGTATTTGGTCGGATCATCCGAGGTCGAATGTCCTGCCGCGCGATACGTGAACAATTCGATCAGTGTGGCGCCACGATTGGTTCGGGCCCGCTCGGCTGCCCATTCTGTCGCCGCCCAGACAGCCAAAAAGTCATTGCCATCCACGCGAAGGCCCGGCAGTCCGTAGGCAAGCGCCTTGGCCGCAAAGGTCGTCTCATTCGCGCCGGCAATCCCGGAAAAGCTGGAAAATCGCCCACTGATTGTTGGTCACACACAGGATGGCAGGAGCCCGATAAACGCTGGCAAAGGTCAGTGCCCCATGGAAATCACCCTCTGCCGTGGTGCCGTCGCCGATATAGGCGAGCGCGATCTTGTCGTCGCCCTTGTAGGCCGAGGCCATGGCCCAGCCGACCGCATGACCGAACCGGCTGCCGACATTGCCCGACAGCGAGTAGAAGCCGTATTCCCGGGCGGAATACAGGATCGGCAACTGCCTGCCCTTCAGAGGATCATTCGCGTTGGAGAAAATCTGGTTGACCAGTTTGACCAGGGGGTAATCCCGGGCCATCAGCCAACCCAGGACACGGTAGGTGGGAAAGCACATGTCGCCCCGGTCCAGCATCATCGACTGGGCAACTGCGATCGCCTCCTCGCCGGTGGATTTCATGTAGAAGCTGGTCTTCCCTTGCCGGTGGGCCCGAAAAAGCCGGTCATCGAAGGCGCGGGTCAGCAGCATGGCCGTCAGCCCACGGCGCAAGGTCTCGGGTGATAGGCGCGGGTTCCAGGGGCCGACGGCTGTCCCTGTCTCGCCCAACACACGGATCAGGCCGTAAGGCAGATCCCGCATGTCTGCTTCTGGAGCTTCGACTTCGGGACGGCGCGTGTCCCCGGCAGCGGAACGTGCATCCCGCTGAAATCCGCCGCATCACCCGGCCGCTTCTCGGGCTCGGGAATGTGCAGCGTCAGTTTCGGACGGTTTGACATATCTTTACGCCACCTTTCGCAAACTCAAGCAAGGTGCTTGAAGAGAGTTGTATGATTGGATGCTGATCCGACGCCTTTTTCCGGGCGCCGGATCTGCCGGCAATAACGCGGCTACGCGGCCAGAGGAGTGTTGCTGACAATGACCCCATCAGCGTCGCAATAAAGGAAGGCACCGGGCCTGAAGATCGCTCCATCTTGTTCAATTGTGATGCCGATCTGCCCTGCGCCGTTCAGCGTCCCCCGCCGTGGTGTAACCGCGGTTGCGACGATCCCGAGATCGATGGTCGACAGTGCTTCGGTGTCACGGATGGCTCCGAAGACGACGACACCTTCCCATCCATTCCTGACAGCCAAGGCGGCCAGTCTGTCACCAAAAACAGCGGCCTGTGTCGACAAACCATTATCGATGACCAGGATCCGACCGTTTCCCGAAGTTTGAACCACTTGACGGACGAGCCCGGCATCCTGGTACGTGCGAACGGTCGCAATCTCACCGCAGAATGCGCGCTTGAGGCCAAAGCTGCGAAACTGTGTAGCACAGACCTGCACCTGGCCCTGGTGACCGTCGCAGAGATCGGCAGTGGTGAATGCAGTCATTCGGATTTCTCCCGACAATCCATCATTCGGTGAAGATCTCGTCGCGGCCCTTGTTCAGCTTGGGGATCAGCGCCAAGGCCAGCAGTGCGACCGCGACCAGAAGCAGCCCGAGGCTGACCGGATGGGTGACAAAGGTCGTCATCTCGCCCCGCGACAGGATCAGGGCGCGGCGCAGGTTTTCCTCCAGCAGCTTGCCCAGAACAAAGCCCAGAAGCAGCGGCGCGGGCTCGAACCCCAGCTTGATCAGAACATAGCCCATGACGCCGAACAGCGCGATGAACAGCACGTCGGTGGGCAGCGAGCTGATGGAATAGATGCCAATGCAGCAGAACATGACGATGGCCGGGAACATCAGCCGATAGGGCACCTTTAGCAGCCGCACCCAAACACCCACCAGCGGCAGGTTGATGACCAGCAGCATCAGGTTACCAATCCACATGGAGGCGATCATGCCCCAGAACAGGTCCGGGTTGGTGGTCATCACCTGCGGGCCGGGGATGATCCCCTGGATGGTCATCGCGCCCACCATCAGCGCCATGACGGCGTTCGGCGGGATGCCCAGCGTCAGCAGCGGGATGAAGCTGGTCTGCGCGCCCGCGTTGTTGGCCGATTCCGGCCCGGCGACGCCCTCGATGGCGCCCTTGCCGAACCGCGAAGGATCCTTCGCCAACTTCTTTTCCACCGCATAGGATGCAAAGGGCGCCAGCACCGCGCCATTACCCGGCAGCAGCCCGAGGATCGAGCCGATCACCGTGCCGCGCATCACCGGCCTCCAGGACTGGCGCAGATCGTCGCAGTTGGGCAGCAGCCGACCGATGGCGTGGCGGACCACGTCGCGCTGTTCGCCTCCTTCCAGGTTGCGCATGATCTCGGCGATGCCGAACAGACCCATGGCGAGGACCGCGAAGTCGATGCCGTCCATCAAGAAGGGCAGGCCGAAAGTCATCCGCTGGTCGCCGGTTTCCAGATCCAGCCCTACGGTGGACAGCAGGACCCCCAGAAAGATCATTGCCCCGGCCTTGAGCAGTGACCCGTGAGCCAGCACCATGGCAAAGACCAGGCCCATCAGCATCAGCGAGAAATATTCGGCGGGGCCGAAGACCAGCGCCAGCTTGGTCAGGGGCGCGCCAAGGGCCGCGATCAGCAGCGTGGCGACGGTGCCGGCGGCAAAGGATCCGATGGCCGCCACGCCAAGCGCGATGCCCGCGCGGCCCTGCTTGGCCATCTGATGCCCGTCCACGGCCGTCACGACCGAGGTACCCTCGCCCGGGATGTTGACCAGGATCGCGGTGGTCGAGCCACCGTATTGGGCGCCGTAGTAGATTCCCGCCAGCATGATCAACGCGCCGACCGGCGGAAAGCCGAAGGTGATCGGCAGCAGCATGGCTATGGTGGCGGTGGCGCCCACGCCGGGCAGAACGCCGATCAGCGTGCCTACAAGGCAGCCGATGAAGGCCAAGGCAAGGTTCTGGAAGTGCAATGCGACGCCAAGGCCAAGCCCGAGGTTCGAGATAAGTTCAGACATGGGGCACCTCGCCGGTCTTGTTGCCCTTGCGGCCAAGCAGGATCAGCACGACCGTCGCGGCGATCAGGGTCACGGCAACCAGCCGCATCGGAGCTTTCATGCCCCAGTCCGTTGGGAACCACCCCTGCATCGATCGTGGGAAAAGCGGAATGGGCAGGTTCAGCACGTCGGCGAACAGCACCATGCAAAAACCGGTCAAACCAAGGGCAAGGCAAAGGCGTTCACGCAGCGTTGCCTCGGACGTCGCGAAACTAGAGATCAGGATCGACAAGGGACCGGCGATAACAAGCCCCAAACCGGAGGTGGTCACGGAGCCCAAGGGGAAGGACCGGATGGTCAGGGCAAAGGCAACGATGCCCGCCGTCACCATGGCGGGACCACGCAGGTGCCAGCCTTCCAGGGCTTCACCCGGTTGCAGGAAGGCACCGGCCAGCAGCGCAAGCCCGCAGAGGCCCACCCCGACGGCAAGCCAGCGCGGCAGCATGGCAGGGCCCATTTCGCCCAACGTGCCCTGCGACAGATCCCGCGTCAGCCACAGCGCCAGTGCCGCCAGCCCCAGCAGAACTAAGCCGCCCACCAGGTTCTGCGAGGATCGGAGCGTCAGGCCCCTGTCCCCGAGGTTCATGTCTCCACGACTCTGATTCATCTCTCCCCTCCCTTGAAGCCCATGGCTCGACCGCAGGTTGATCACGGTATTCTGTGGTCCGCCGCCCGGCCATGAGGCCGGACGGCACCTGAAGTCATTCCTTCGGAACCCCAGCGGTGGCGACCAGCTTGCTGTGCTTGTCGAGTTCGGTTTCGAAGAAGGTGGCCGTCGTAGCGGGATCCGTCCCCTCGACCACAACGCCTTGGCCGGCGAAGTATTCCGCGACGGCCGGATCCTCCAGCGCGGTCTTCGTCTCGGCATAAAGGCGGTCTACCAGTTCGGCAGGCATGTCCTTGGGGCCGACCATGGCGATCCAGGCGTCGAAGTCATAGTCGGGCAGGCCTTCCTCGGCCAGGGTCGGCACGTCGGGCAGCGAGGCCACACGGTCCTTGGTGGACACGGCCAGCGCCTTCAGGGTGCCCGCCTGGATCTGGGGCAGGGCGGCGGTGATTGACAGGAAGCCCAGCTGGACATGGCCCGCAACCAGGTCGTTCGTCAAAGGCCCCGTGCCCTTGTAGGGGACGTGGCGCAGGTCGATCCCGGCCTCGCTGGTCAGCAGCACCCCGGCCAGGTGGATCGCGGTGCCGTTCCCGGCGGAGCCATAGTCAAGCTCGCCCGGCTTTTCCTTGGCCATGGCGATCAACTCCTTGGCCGAGTTCGCCGGATAGTCGGGATGGGCCACCAGCACCAGCGGGACCGATCCGATGACCGATATCGGCGTGATATCCTTCAGCGTGTCGAAGGGAACGGTCTTCATGATGCTGGGATTGATCACGTGGTTCGACGAGATCATGCCGATCGTGTAGCCATCGGGGGCGGCACCCGACAGTTCCGCCGTGCCGATCACGCCTCCGGCGCCGGGGCGGTTTTCCACGAAGAACTGCTGTCCCAGGCGCTTCGAGAATTCGTCGCCCAGCTTACGCGCAATTACGTCCACGGTGGAAGCGGGCGCCAGCGGCACCAGGATCTGTACCGGGCGCGCCGGATAATTCTCTTGCGCCATCGCCGGGGCGCCCGCAAGCGCCAGCATCGACGCCCCCAGAGCCGCCGACCATTTGGCCGTCTTCACAAGATGTTCGAACATTTATCGACCTCCTCCCTTGTCGATGGTGGCGGCCTGCTGCCGCCTGTGGTCGTTCCGTCCCGTCAGCCGAAGCGCTGCTTCAGCTCCTCGAATGAGACGAGCTCGCCCGCGATGGCGCTTGCCGCCACGGTGGGCGGGCTGGCCAGCCAAACGGAGCCCGGTCCTCCCCGGCCGGGAAAGTTGCGGTTGATCGCGCTGACCGTCACCTGGTCCGGCGCGGTGGACACCCCCGGCCCGCATTGCCCGCAGGCGCCGCAGGCGGGCTGCAGCATCTCGGCCCCGACTTCCTGGAAGGTCTTCAGATAGCCCTTGGCGATGCAGTAGTCGCGCACCTGCACTGTGCCGCATTGCAGATAGAGGGTCACGCCCTCCCGCACCCGCAGCCCGCGATCGGCAGCCCAGCGAAGAACCTGATGGTAATGGTCGAAATCCTCGCGTTTTCCGGCGGTGCAGGATCCGCCATAGGCGATGTCCACGCGGGGCCGGTCCGCCACCGCCGACAGGTTCATGCCATTGCCGGGATCGCCGGGCAGGGCCACCATCGGCTCGACGGTGGAACAGTCCAGCGTGATCGTGCCCGCATAGGTCGCGCCGGGATCGCTTTTCATCCAAGGTTCCAGCACCACATCGACGCCGCGCCGTTCCTTGATGAAGCGGACGGTTTCCGCGTCCGGCTCGACCAGGCCGGTCAGCCCGCCCAGTTCGGCGACCATGTTGGTGAAGGTCGCGCGTTCGTCGGTCGAAAGCGATGCGATGACCGGGCCTGCGAATTCGAACACCTTGCCGACGCCGTAGCCCGCCTTGATGTCGGGTTCGGCCAGCAGCTTCAGCACGATGTCCTTTGCCGTGACGCCGGGGCGGCGCTCGCCCTCCAGCCGGATCAGCAGCGTTTCGGGCATGGTCAGGCGGCAGGCGCCGGTCATGAAGGCATTGGCCATGTCGGTGGTGCCGACCCCATAGGCGAAACAGCCGACCGCGCCGGAATGCGGCGTGTGCGAATCGGTCCCCACCAGGATCTGGCCGGGCAGCGCATAGGATTCCGCCATCATCGCGTGCGAGATCCCCTCGGATCCCCCCTCGCCCAGCAGATAGCCGTGGTCTTTCAGCCCATAGGCCCGCGCGAAGGCGCGATGCGCATCCGACAGTCGCCGGATGCCGCCCAGCAGGTTGTTTTTCACATGCGTCGGGCTGCGATGGGCATAGGAATTGTGATCCTCGAACAGGATGATCGTGTCGGGATCGTGCAGTTCCAGCGGCTCACCGAACCGCGAATGCAGCATGTGGGCCGCCATGCCGGTATAGTATTCATGGATGAAGCGGAAATCGGCGCGCACGAAGCCGCCGGTGCCGGGCGTCATCGGCCAGTCGAAGCCCTGGACCTGCAAGGCATGGCGGCGGATGATCTTTTCGGCCAGCGTCATCGGGCGGTCCGTGTCAGCCAAGGCGCCGACGGTAACACCCTTCATCCGCTTCTGGCCGTAATTCAGCAACCCACCGTCGCGGGTGATGGCGGCGGCAAGCGCGTCACGACCGGCAACGATATCGTCCAGAGAAATCGCCTCGCCTGCCTGGATGCGGTCCAACAGTGAAAAGTCCGTCGAGGTCAGCAGTCCGATATTGTCACAGTTCTGGCGATAGATGCGTTCGAAGCTTTCCGCGATCACCAGGCGGATCCCGGCGCTGTATTCCGCCAGCGGGCTGTGTTCGCGCGAGGATCCCTTGCCGTATCGCGTGCCGCCGACCAGCACCTGGAACCCGCCGTCCAGCAGGGTCCGTTCACCGATGGGAAACGCGCCCTCGCATTTCAGGCCGGTATGGGCATGGCGGCCCAGCGTCGCATCGAAGTTCAGCAGCGTGGGCAGCGGCGTGATCTCATCGGTCGAGATGTCGTCGCGCAGCGGTCCCCCCTGCGTCAGGGTGATGTCCTCGCCCGCGATCTGGCGGTGCAGCATGTCCGCCGAGGCCGTCAGGAACAGCACGCGTCCCGGGAAGGTCAGCGCCTGCCGGTGGCTGGGGTCTGCTTGTCCGCTCATCCCGTCGCTCCCCTTAAACCGCACCCGTCGGATGCGCTGATGGTCTACCTGTTATACCAACTGAAAGGTGGACGCAACGACAGGTTTCCGGTAGCGTGGCGATTGTTGCCGATCCCGGAGGTTTCGATCTTGCAAATGCTGAATGGCGAACCCATCCAACGCCGCCGCCTTTATCAGGATGTTGCCGACCGGCTAAGCAAGGCCATCATCGAGGGCGACATCAAGGCGGGCGAGCCATTGCCATCCGAACGTGAAATCATGGACGCCTTTGGCGTCGGTCGCACCGCCGTGCGCGAAGCTCTGTTCGCCTTGCAGACCGATGGGCTGGTCAGCCTTAGTTCGGGCCGCCGTCCGGTTGTCGTGGAACAGGCCAAGTCGATCATGGAAAAACTTGCGACGCCCGCCCGGCAGATGCTGATCAAGCCCGACCGGCTGCGGCAGTTGCAAGAGGCGCGCAGACTTCTGGAAAAGTCGCTGGCCCGGCAGGCCGCCCGTACCGCGTCGTCCGAACAGATTACTGCCATCGAGGCGGCGCTGGCCAAGAACCGCGCCGCCTTGGGTGACAGAGATGCCTTTGTGCGCACGAATATGGAGTTTCACGTCCAGATCGCACGCGCCTGCGACAATGTCTTCGTCGATGCACTGCTGACCGCGGTTAGCGAGTGGCTGGACGAGCACCGCCGCATCGCCATCAAGAAACCCGGCGCGGCCGAACTGGCCTATCGTCGCCATGAGGAAATTTTCCAAGCGATCCGCTGCGGCGAAATGGACGCAGCTGAAACCGCGATGGAGCAGCATTTGATCGAATCGCAGGATGCCTATTGGGCCGAGGTCGGACACGGCAGCGGTTCGGACGCTCAGCCTAGGGAATGACCTGCGGCCGCCACTTACCGTAGTAGCCGGACCCGCTATCGACAGGCCGGCGGATTCGCTGCCGCGTCTTGGAGTGCCCCCACTGAAGTGGTCCGCCAACTGGGATACAAATATCCTGTTCAGGAGGACCATCAGATGGCAGGCAAGCGAGACAAACCGGAAGACATCGTTCTGAAGCTTCGACAGATCGAAGTGCTTCATGGACAGGGAATGGCGATTTCCGACGCGGTGCGGCAGATCGGCGTGACCGAGCCGACGTATTATCGCTGGCGCAAGCAGTATGGCGGCATGAACCGGGATCAGCTGAAGCGTCTCAAGGAGCTTGAGGCGGAGAACCAGCGGTTGCGGCGCGCGGTGTCAGATCTGACCTTGGACAAGATGATCCTGAGCGAGGCTGCACGGGGAAACTTCTAAGCCCTTCGCGCCGTCGCAAGTGCATCGATCATGTGCGGCAGGCGCTTGGCATATCCGAGCGCCGCGCCTGCCGCACCCTCGGGCAGCACCGCTCAACGCAACGCAAGGTTCCTTGCGGCGCCCCGGACGAAGAACGGCTGACGGAGGACATCATCGCGCTCGCTCGCACCTACGGGCGATATGGCTATCGGATGATCACCGGACTGCTGAACAACGCCGGTTGGCATGTAAATCATAAACGCGTGGAACGGATATGGCGGCGTGAAGGGCTGAAGATCCCACAAAAGCAGGCAAAGAAGGGTCGGCTCTGGTTGAACGACGGGTCCTGCGTCCGTCTCCGACCGGAGCACCCGAACCACGTCTGGTCCTATGATTTCGTTCAGGACCGGACACATGACGGACGGCTGTTTCGGACGCTCAATATCATCGACGAATTCACGAAGGAGGCGCTGGTGATCCGTGCAAACCGCAAGCTCAATTCCACCGACGTAATCGACGCCCTGACGGAGCTGTTCATCTTGCGTGGCCCGCCTGCGTTCATAAGGTCCGACAATGGCGCGGAATTCATTGCCAAGAAGGTGCAGGGCTGGATCGGCGCAGTTGGTGCCAAGACCGCGTTCATCGAGCCGGGTTCACCCTGGGAGAACGGGTATTGCGAGAGCTTCAACGCTCGATTCCGCGACGAACTCCTGGACGCAGAAGTCTTCTATTCGCTTAGGGAGGCCCAGATCCTCATCGAGCGATGGCGCCGCCACTACAACACTGTCAGGCCGCACAGCTCCCTGGGATACCGCCCGCCCGCACCGGAAGCCCTCATCCCAATAGACCAGCGGCCGACGATGCACTAACAATCAACCCGGACCACTCCGTGGGGGCAGTCCACCCTGAACCAAGGATGACAGGATTTGTTCCCAGAGAATGAGGAGGATCCCTCATTTTTTCGTATCGGCGGCTCTTCTCGCCTAACTTGCAGTATATGTAACGAATCATGCACCCCATCTGAAAAATGCGATGTCCGATCAGGATGACGATCCAAATCCTGAACGCGACCTGGAGCAGGCGTTGTCCCGCGTGCTTTCGAATGTCGAAAAGGAACCGCTGTCGCCCCCGCTGAGAATGCTCGCGCGGAAGCTGGAAGAGGCCCTGAGGCAGGCGCGCCGCAAGCATTGAGCGGGTTTTGTGAACGGCCCGCGACCGCTATCGTTTCGGGCGCTTTCAGCCAGCCAAGTCGTTGGCGCCCCCGATTGGCGCTGGCGCATGACAAGCGCAATGCTTGGGTAGGGCGGGAACAATCAGTCCGCGATCCCGTTCGCCCGTGAAGCATCATTCATCAGGGCTTCCGTATGGCCGACGACATTCCAGCGCTTCCCGGCGCCGACCACACGCTGGCTTTCCTGCGGCAGGGCTATGCCTTCGTCGGCAATGGCTGCGACCGGCTGGGGTCCGACCGGTTCCGGGCGCGGCTGATGATGTCGCGGGTGATCTGTGCGCGCGGGGCCTGGGCCGCGCGGCTGATCTATGACCCCGACCTGTTCACCCGCAGGGGCGCGATGCCGCCAACGGTGCTGCGACTGTTGCAGGACAAGGGCAGCGTGCAGACGCTTGACGATGCGGCCCATCGCCATCGCAAGGGGCTGTTCACCGGCCTGCTGATGACCGATGAGGCCGAGCGGTCGTTCCTGATGATTCTCGAGGAGGAATGGCATCGCGCCCTGCAGGACTGGATCGCCGCCCGGCGAATCGTGCTGTTCGACGCGGTGAACTTGGTTCTGACCCGTGCAGTGTTTCGCTGGACGGGACTGCCGCTTGACGATGCGCGCGGCATGACACACCAGATGTCGTCGATGATCGAGAACTCGGGCCGCATAGGGCCGCGCATGTGGCTCGCCCTGGCCCGCCGGATGCGGACCGAGGCGCATGTAAGAGGCGCGGTCAAGCGGGCACGCGCCGCCCACACCGCCGAACCCACGCCGCTGCAACGCATCGCGCAGTTTCGCGATGCGGATGACAGGCAGCTTTCGGCATCCACGGCGGCGGTCGAGCTGATCAATATCCTTCGCCCGGTGGTGGCGATCGGACGCTATGTCACCTTTGCGGCCTTGGCGCTGCACCGGCATCCCGGCTGGCGCGATGCGTTGCAGGGCGCCGGGGATGCCGATTACGACCGTTTCGCCGAGGAGGTGCGCCGCCATTCGCCGTTCTTTCCGGTAATCGGCGGCGTCGCCCGGCAGGAGGTCCGTGCCAGCGGGCTGACACTGTCGAAAGGCGACTGGATGATCGTGGACCTGTTCGGAACCTGCCATGATCCGCGACTGTTTCCCGCGCCCGATGATTTCGATCCCCGCCGCGACCTGTCCTGGCGCAGGTTCGGAACGGATTTTGTCCCGCAGGGCGCAGGCGACCCGCATCGCGGCCACCGCTGTCCCGGTGAGCGTCTGACCGTCGCCACGATCCGCTCTGCAACCCGGCTGCTGGTCGAGGCGATGGATTACACCGTGCCGCCGCAGGATCTGTCGGTCTCGCTGGACCGGATCCCCGCCCTGCCGAAAAGCGGAGTTGTCATCGACGGGATTGCAGGCCGCGAAAGCCGCTGACGTGCAACCGGCGACTGCGGCCAGACAATGCCGAACGCCCCCGGCGGCTCCCACCCCTACGCGGCGGACCAGGCAAAGCAGCCGGGCGGCAGGCCCGCGCTGCCGACCAAAAGCGCGCCCTGCCGGTAAAGGCTCCATGCCCGGTCGCCCGGAAGATCCGCCAGAACCACGCCCTCGCCATCGGTCCAGACCATCCTGCCGCCGGCTCGTTCCAGGATCGCGTCGATCTGCGCCTGGGACAGCGATTGGCGGAACACCACCGCCGTCAGGGGCTGGTCCGGCGGCGGCCGCAGGGCAACCGCCGCCATGCCGCCGGTCATCGCAAACAGAACCAGAAGCGCCGATCCCGACTGCCGCCGGGACAGGCCGCCTCCGGACCCGCGCAGCAGCCACAGGCCGGCCAGGACCGGCACCAGACCGAAGGCCCCAAGCCACAGCAGATCCCAGAACAGGGGATTCGGGCTGTCCACCCGGATACGGTGAATGCCCAGAATCCAGTGCGACAGAAGCGTGTCGAGAACGTGCCAGACGCCAAAGCCGATCAGCAGCGCCCCCGCCAGACCCCTGCCCGGCAGTGCGGGGGCATCCTGCCGGATACGCCACAAAAGCCACAGGCCCAAACCCGCGATCACAGACATCAGCGCGTGGAAATAGCCATCCCACATGACCTGGATCCGCAGATCGGTCACGCTGGGCACCAGGCTGAGAAGGTGGTGCCATCCCAGGATCTGATGGAGCAGGATGCCATCGAAGAACCCGCCCAAGGCAAAGCCCAGGATCGCGCCCGCCCTGATCCATCGACCGTTTCCCATTGCCCAAGTCCGGCTTGGCTAATCTTAGGTGAACCGGATTCTGCCTCATATGTTCCAACAAGGGAACATTGCCCTCCGCCGACGGTTCCTCGGAGGTTTGCAAGGGATTGAACGGATGCCAAAGCCTCGAAACAAAATGTGCGGTTTGAGCGTGGTCATCACCGGCGCCTCCAGCGGCATCGGCCAGGCCACGGCCGAGGCTTTCGCCCGCAAGGGCGCGCGGCTGGTCCTTGTCGCGCGGAACGCCGAGGCGATCGAGGCCGTCGCGCAGGACTGCCGTGACCTGGGCGCCAAGGCCATGGCCATCGCCGCCGATGTTACCGACGCCATGGCGATTGCCGAGGTCGCGCAGCAGGCCGCCGATTTCGGCGGCGGTATCGATGTCTGGGTCAGCAATGTCGGCACCGGCGCGGTCGGCGCCTTTCACGAAGTCCCCATCGAGGCGCATGAGCAGGTGGTCAGGGCCAGCCTGATCGGGCACATGAACGACGCCCATGCCGTGCTGCCGGTCTTCCTGCGCCAGCGCCGCGGCGTCTTCATCAACATGATCTCGCTTGGCGGCTTTGCGGCGGCGCCCTTTGCTGCGGCCTACAGCGCCAGCAAGTTCGGCCTGCGCGGCTTTGCCGAGGCGCTACGGGGCGAACTGATCCACGAACCCGGCATCCATGTTTGCGACATCTATCCGTCCTTCGTCGATACGCCCGGCATTTCGCACGGGGCGAATTATACGGGGCGCGAACTGTCGGCGCCGCCGCCGGTGCTGGATGCCCGCCGGGTGGCGGATGCCATCGTCGATCTGGCGGCACGGCCGCGCCCGACGACCATGGTGGGCGCGCCGACGGCCTTGGTGCGGCTGGCCCATGCGGTCTCGCCCGAACTGACGACGCGGGGGATGGCGCTGTTCCTGGAAGCCTATTTCCGCCGGGCGCCGCGCACGGGCGTCAGCAGCGGCAACCTGTTCCGATCCCCGCCGCAGCCCGGCGGCATCGACGGCGGCCTGCGCGCGCCCCGGCAGAGGTCGGGCCTTGCCGGTGTCGCCTTGGGCGTCGCGGCGGTGGGCATCTTGGCGGTGGCGCTGAGGGGGCGGCGGCGATGACCGATGTCACCTATCCGCCGCTGGACAGGCTGAAGCCCGTGGCCGACGGCGTCTGGATCGTGGACAGCGGTCCGATGAAGGCCATGGGCGTGATCCCGATCCCGGTCAGGACCACCGTCATCCGGCTGGAGGCGGGCGGGATGCTGATCCACTCGCCGTCGCGCCTGACCCCGGACCTGCGGCGGCAGATCGAGGTGATCGCGCCCATCGGCCACCTTGTCGCGCCCAATATCGCCCACTGGACCTTTCTGAAGGACTGGCAGCAGCAGTTTCCCGAGGCGACAACCTGGGGCGCGCCGGGCCTGCGGAACCGCGCGCAGGTGCGCCGCGCGGGGTTGCGGATCGACCATGACCTGGAGGAGGCGGCACCCGGCTGGCCAGGTGAGCTGGAGCAGATCGCGGTCCAAGGGGCAGGCGGCTTTTGCGAGATCGCCTTGCATCACCGCCCCAGCCGCACTCTGATCCTGGCCGACCTGGTGCAGAACCTCGAACGTCGCAAGCTGCCGCTGGTCTTGCGCCCCCTTGCGGCGGCGGCGGGGGTGCTGGCGCCGGATGGCCGCGCCCCGGCCTATCTGCGGGCCATCGTCAAGCTGGGCGGCGCATCCGCGCGGGACGCAGGCCGCCGCATCGTCGCCACCCGTCCCGAGCGTGTGATCTTCGCCCACGGCCAGTGGTTCGACCGCGATGGCGCCGCACGGCTGGAACGGTCGCTGCGATGGCTGTCGTGATCGGAGGAATAAGGACTCTGTGGCGGCGCACCCCGGTAGGCCGATCCGAAAAAGGTCGGAGAGGGTGAAAGGTTATCCGCGAATGTCGGCCGAGGCATCGGTCCCTCGCCGCGCCACCGCAAACTTAAGGGCGCGGTTGCATGCCCCCGTTCTGTGCTTAAAATCCCAGGAAATATACCTAGCCAACAGGAGACACGATGCGGACTTTCACAAACGCCCTGCTGGGAGCTTCGACTATTGTGCTCAGCCTTGCCGGAGGGGCGATGGCCGACCCGATCAAGGTGAAGGTCTTCATCGGCGCGATGTTCGAGATCGGCGAGAACAGCGGGGATCGGGCCGGCGAATATCAGCATTGGCATGAGCGTTACTGGCAGGATGCGGCGGCGCGGGAAATCCCGGGTGCCTTCGCGCCGGTGCAGTGCAACGATGACGGCGTTTGCGGCTCTGTGTTGGGAATGGGCAAGGTCAATGCGGCCGCCTCGATGCAAGCCATCCTGCTGAACCCGGCCTATGATTTCTCGGACGCCTATTATCTCATCACTGGGGTCGCCGGCACGCCGCCGTCACGGGGAACGATCGGTGATGTGGTCTGGGGAAGCTGGCTGATCGATTATGATCTCGGCCATAGATGGGCCCCCGAGGAGGGTGAGCCGGGCGCACCGGTGTTCATGCCGCGAAAGGGATATGAAGAATACCGGGTTCACAAGCTGAACCCCGACCTGGTGGCTTGGGGCGTCGCGCTGTCCTCGGACGTTGCGCTGAAGGATTCCGAGGAGGTGCGGACCTATCGGATGCGCTATCCCGACACTGCGGCCCAGGCTGCGCCTTCGATCAAGGTGGGCACGCATATGACCGGTGACACCTTCTTCCATGGTCCCGGTCTCTCGGAGGAAGCGCAGTATATGGCCGGCCTCTACGGCGCCGATGACTATCTGGTCACCGAGATGGAGGACAACGCCATCGCCCAGGTCATCAACCGGCTGCACGGCACGGACCGGATCGCGGCGATCCGCGGATCGGTGAACTTCGACCGGGGCAATCCGAATGAGACCACGCTTCAGCATCTCGATCCCGCGCCGGGCGAGACGGCCGGTGGATTTGCGGAAACTGTCGAGAATATCGCACTGGTGGGCGCACCTCTGGCGGATCGGATCGTGGCGGATTGGCAGATCTGGGAAGCGGGCGTTCCGGCGTTGGCAGCCAAGTGATCGGCAGGCGTGCTCCTCGTCGCCCAACCTGCGATGCTGGGCACGGCATGATCGGGATGGTCAGGCGGGCTCCGCCAGCCTTGCCGTTATCTTCCATCCCGAGTCGTCATGCCCTAGCCGCCAGACCTTGCGCGCCACCGATGTATCTGCGGCGGTGCGAGCATCCCTCCGACCGTGGCTGGCCCTGATCCGGCGGCTGTGGTGGAGGATGGCCGTCAGCATGGGCGGGGCAAGCGGGTCTCGGCGGCAGTGCTGCCGTGCCGCGCGCTGCCTGCAGAACCTCGGAGGCCGGAGAGGGACGATCTGCGGATGGACCAGCCCGGCATGTCGGCATGGCCGAAGGGCAGCAGAAAGCTGAACAGATAGACCGTGCGATGCAGCAGCAGCGTTTAGGCAATGGGCAGGGGCGTGTTGGCCAGACGCTCGCAACCTGAGCAAGGCCGACATCAGATGCCTCGTCAACGCGCCCGTGACGAAAGATCTACAGGGCAAGCGTGTCCGTATTGTTCCCCAATGCCGCCACGGGGAATATTGGCGGGACATCCCCGGCCTCATGAACGCGGCAGTTAACGGCACTGCGCCTGGTCGATATGGGCACTCCTGATAATCGCCAATTCAAGGCTTTATACTGGCAATTGGAACCAATGGGCACATCCGACTTAAAATTGGTATGACCAATACTAACAATTAAATGAACCCTCTTGACAGATTTTTCTTGACTGCCCTGCCTATATTGGCATTTTGCACGCCGACGCGGGCATAGTTGGTCGGACCAATTATCGGCCTGCTCATTCCGAGGCAACAGGGGAGGTTGAACCGGTATGGCACGATCAGACTGAACAGGTTTTCCGTCCTCGGTTTCGTCAGCATGACCGCGTCACCGAACGCTGTGCTGCCGGGCCGATTAGCAGCACGGCGCCGACCGGTGCGTTGATCGCGCCAGGCAGGTAGCGGGCAGGCCTTGCCCCGGCCCTTTCTTCCGAAAACGACCGATCTGAAAACCCGTCAACCGACCAGGCTGCGTGCAGGTGGGAGTTTGGCGCCTTGTCTGAAACCCTCTCACCAAGCGGAGTCCCTCAAACATGGAAGTTTGGGCGCAAAACTACGATCCGGCGGGAAACATCTGGCTGTCCAGCCTGATTGCCCTGATCCCGATCGCCTTCTTTTTCCTGGCCTTGGCCGTGTTCCGGCTGAAGGGCTATGTCGCCGGGACCATCACCGTCATCCTGGCGCTGCTGGTCGCGATCCTGTTCTATGGCATGCCGGTCGATATGGCGCTCGCCTCGGGCGTCTATGGCTTCTTCTACGGGCTGTGGCCGATCGCCTGGATCATCGTCGGCGCGGTGTTCCTCTACAAGGTCTCGGTCAAGACCGGCCAGTTCGAGATCATCCGGTCGTCGATCCTGTCGGTGACGGAAGACCAGCGGCTGCAGATGATCCTGGTGGGCTTTGCCTTCGGCGCCTTCCTGGAAGGCGCGGCGGGCTTCGGCGCGCCGGTCGCCATTACCGCCGCCCTGCTGGTGGGCCTGGGCTTCAAGCCGCTTTACGCCGCCGGCCTGTGCCTGATCGCCAATACCGCGCCGGTGGCCTTTGGCGCCATGGGCATCCCGATCATCGTGGCCGGGCAGGTGACGAACCTCGACCCGTTCGAGATCGGGCAGATGGCGGGACGGCAGCTGCCCTTCCTGACGATCATCGTGCTGTTCTGGATCATGGCGATCATGGACGGCTGGCGCGGCGTCAGGGAAACCTGGCCTGCGGTCCTGGTCGGCGGCGGCGCCTTTGCCGTCTCGCAATTCCTGACCTCGAACTTCGTGGGTCCTGAACTGCCCGACATCACTTCGGCCATCGCGGCTTTGGTCGTCCTGACCCTGTTCCTGCGGGTCTGGAAACCGGCGCATATCTTCCGCTTCGAACTTGACGCCGACGAGGCCGCCAGGGCCGCCGGTGCCGGTCTTGCCGACACGCGCCGCAGTTATACCTCTGGGCAGATCGTCAAGGCCTGGTCGCCCTTCCTGATCCTGACGGTCATGGTCACGATCTGGAGCATCGCCCCCTTCAAGCGCCTGTTCGCCGCCGATGGCCCGCTGGCCGCTTGGGTCGTCAAGATCGAGGTGCCGCTGCTGCACCAGCTGGTCCAAAAGGTCCAGCCCATCGTGCCCGAACCCGCGCCCTATGACGCCGTCTACCAGTTCAACTGGTTCTCGGCCACGGGCACGGCAATCCTGATCGCTGCGATCATCACCATCCTGTTCCTGAGGATGCGTCCGGGCGAAGCCCTGAGAACCTTCGGCGAGACGCTGAACGAGTTGAAGATCCCGATCTATGCCATCGGCATGGTGCTGGGCTTTGCCTTCGTCGCCAACTATTCCGGCCTGTCGGCGACGCTTGCGCTGGCGCTGTCCCATACCGGCGGGGCCTTCACCTTCTTCTCGCCCTTCCTGGGCTGGCTGGGGGTGTTCCTGACCGGATCCGACACCTCGTCCAACGCGCTGTTCGGGGCGTTGCAGGCCACGACCGCGCAGCAGATCGGCGTATCGGACGTGCTGCTGGTCGCGGCGAACACCACCGGGGGCGTGACGGGCAAGATGATCTCGCCCCAGTCCATCGCCATCGCCTGCGCCGCGGTGGGGCTGGCGGGACGCGAATCCGACCTGTTCCGCTTCACGCTGAAGCACAGCCTCGCATTCACCACGATGATCGGAATCATCACCACCGTGCAGGCCTATCTGCTGCCCTGGATGATCCCGTGACCTGACCCCCGGATCCGGCGGCCGTGGGGTCGCCGGGCCTTTCCCTTTCCTGTGGAAGCCATGCTACGATGTCGGTCATTTCGGTCCCACGCCAAGCCCCGCAGGCCAGTCCTTTCGGTCTTGGCCCATGCGAGCCAGCACCGATGCCATCCACGCGCCTGCCCGACCAGATCGCCGACAAGCTTGAACAGATCATCGCCGCGCGCCGGTTGAAGGCGGGCGACCGCCTGCCCGCCGAACGCAAGCTGGCCGAGGACTTGCAGGTCTCGCGTTCGTCCCTGCGCGAGGGGATCCAGAGGCTTGCAAGCCGTGGTGTCCTGGTCAGCCGGATGGGCGGCGGCACCTATGTCGCCGAACCCTCGCCGGGCTGGTCCAACGACGCGATCTTCGCGCCCCTAGAATCGCTGATGCTGGGCGATCCCGAATACCGTTTCGACGTGCTGGAAATCCGTCATGCCCTGGATGGCGCGGCGGCCTGGCACGCGGCGATGCGCGCCACGCCTCAGGACAAGGACCGCCTGCGGGAAAGCTTCGAACATATGATCGCCATGCATGGCAGCGACGATCCGATGGCCGAGGCACGGGCCGACGCGGCCTTTCACCTGGCCATCGCCGAGGCCTCGCACAACCTGGTCCTGTTGCAGGTCACGCGCGCTCTGTTCGATCTGTTGCAGGTCAACATCTCGCAGAACCTTGAAAAGCTCTACACTCTGCCCAAGGTCTTCGAGCCGCTCTCGGCCCAGCACCGCGAATTGCTGGAGGCCATCGTCGCAGGCGATGCCGGACGCGCCCGACAGGCGGCCCATGTCCATATCGACTTCGTTCACACATCCCTAAAAACCATTGACGAGGACGAGGCCCGCAAGGCGCGCGCGTTCCGTCTGCCTTCGGAAAAAGGGCAAACCCCATGATCATCTCAGCCTCGACCGACTATCGCGAGGCGGCCCGGCGCAGGCTGCCGCCCTTTCTGTTCCACTATATCGACGGCGGCGCCTATGCCGAACAGACGCTGCGGCGTAATGTCTCGGACCTGGCCGACATCGCGCTGCGCCAGCGGGTGCTGCGCAACATGTCCGACCTGTCGCTGGGCACCGAATTGTGGGGCGAAAAGCTGGACCTGCCCATGGTTCTGGCACCGGTCGGCCTGACCGGCATGTATGCCCGCCGGGGCGAGGTGCAGGCGGCCCGCGCGGCCGAGGCGAAGGGCGTTCCGCTGACGCTCTCCACCGTGTCGGTCTGCGCTATCGAGGAGGTGGCCCCCGCCATCGACCGCCCGATCTGGTTCCAGCTTTACGTGCTGCGCGACCGGGGGTTCATGAAGAATGCCCTGGAACGCGCGCAGGCGGCGGGCGTGCAGACGCTGGTCTTCACCGTGGACATGCCGGTTCCTGGCGCCCGCTATCGCGACGCCCATTCGGGGATGAGCGGCCCGAACGCCGAGATCCGTCGCGTCCTGCAGGCCGTCACCCGTCCCCGCTGGGCCTGGGATGTGGGTCTGCACGGCAAGCCGCACGATCTGGGCAATGTCTCGCGCTACCTGGGCAAGGCCACCGGACTCAAGGATTACATCGGCTGGCTTGGTGAGAACTTCGATCCGTCGATCTCCTGGGCCGACCTGGAATGGATCCGCGACTTCTGGAAGGGACCGATCGTCATCAAGGGGATCCTGGATCCGCAGGACGCACGCGATGCGGTGGCCTTTGGCGCCGATGGCATCATCGTCAGCAACCACGGTGGGCGGCAGTTGGACGGCGTCCTGTCCTCGGCGCGGGCACTGCCGGCCATCGCCGATGCCGTCAAGGGCGACATGAAGGTGCTGGTGGACGGTGGCGTCCGCACCGGCCTGGACGTGGCGCGGATGATCGCGCTTGGCGCCGACGCGGTGATGATCGGGCGGGCCTTCATCTATGCCCTGGCGGCGGGCGGCCAGGCGGGGGTGGAAAACCTGCTGGACCTGTTCGAAAAGGAACTGCGCGTCGCCATGACGCTGTGCGGTGCAAAATCCGTGTCCGACCTGACGCGGGATTTGCTGGCCGTCGATTCCCTGTCCGCCGGTCATCTGGCGGCGAACGCGGGGCTCACGTCATGACCGCGGACACAAACACCGCGCTTCTGGACAGCTTCCGCGGCATCGTCGGCCCCCGCCACGTCCTGACCGATGCCAAGAAGACCCGCCGCTTCCGCAAGGGCTATCGCTTTGGGGAAGGCGAGGTTCTGGCCGTCGTCCAGCCGGGCAGCCTTGTCGAACAATGGCGCGTGGTGCAGGCGGCGGTCGCGGCGAACAAGATCGTGCTGATGCAGGCGGCGAATACCGGCCTGACCGGCGGGTCCACCCCCGACGGCACCGACTACGACCGCGACATCGTGCTGATCAACACCACCCGGCTGCGCGGGATCCAGGTGATAGACGAGGGGCGGCAGGTGATCTGCCTGCCCGGCGCCACGCTGGATACGCTGGAAAAGGCGCTGAAACCGCTGGGGCGCGAACCCCATTCGGTGATCGGATCGTCCTGCATCGGCGCCTCGGTGCTGGGCGGGGTCTGCAACAATTCGGGCGGCGCCTTGGTGCGACGCGGGCCTGCCTTCACGCAACTGGCGAACTATGGGCAGGTCGATGATTCCGGCGCGTTGCAACTGGTGAACCACCTGGGCGTCCGGCTGGGCAACGACCCCGAGGAGATCCTGGACCGGCTGGAACGCGGCGCCTACGTCTCCGGCGACATCCTCCATGATGACGGGCGCGCGGCCTCGGACCAGAACTATGGCGCCCATGTGCGGCAGGTCGATGCCGACACGCCCGCGCGCTTCAACGCCGATCCGGGCCGGCTGTTCGAGGCGTCAGGGTCGGCCGGCAAGCTGGTGCTGTTCGCGGTGCGCCTGGACACCTTTCCGGCCGAGAAAAGCGCGGTCTTCTACATCGGCTCGAACGACACGGCCAGCCTGGCCGCCGTGCGCCGCCACATGCTGACGGCCTTCGACCAGCTTCCCATTGCCGGGGAATACATCCACCGCGACGCTTTCGACATCGGCGAGAAATACGGCAAGGACGTGTTCCTGCTGATCGACCGGCTTGGCACCGAACGCGTCCCGAAAGCCTTCGCGATCAAGAGCCGCTTCGACACCATCTTCGAAAGCATCGGCCTGCGCGGGCTGACCGACAGGCTGTTGCAGGCCATGGTCTCGCTGCTGCCCGGCCATCTGCCGCCGCGCATCACGGATTTCCGCCGCCGATTTGAACACCATCTGCTGGTCCGGGTGGGCGTGGACAGCGTGGACCAGACGCGTGACTTCCTGAAGACCTGCTTTGCCACGCAAGAGGGCGATTTCTTCGAATGCGAGGCCGAGGAGGGGCGCAAGGCCTTCCTGCACCGTTTCGCGGTGGCAAGCGCCGCGATCCGCTACCGCGAGACGCATCGACGCTCGGTCCAGGACATCGTGGCCCTGGACATTGCCCTGCGCTGCAACGACGACGAATGGTTCGAAACCCTGCCCGACGATATCGAGCGGAAGCTGGCAGGCAAGCTGTATTACGGGCATTTCTTCTGCCACGTCTTCCACCAGGATTACATCGTGAAGAAGGGCCATGACCCCATCGCCATCGAACACGCGATGTGGCACCTGCTGGACGAACGGGGTGCGGAATACCCGGCCGAACACAATGTCGGCCATCTGTATCACGCCAAGCCGGTGCTGAAGGACTTTTACCGCGAGCTGGACCCCTGCAACGTCTTCAACCCCGGCATCGGCCATACATCGAAGCTGTTCCGATGGGAAGGAAGCGGCGAAAAGCCCAAGGGACCGCCTACTGCACCCTGATCGAAGGCCGCATGAGCGCGCGACCGTGGTGGAGATTGCTTTCTCGGTCGGGGCGCCGGAAGCGAGGTCGCTGGCCGAAAGGCCGCGAGTCTTGCCCGCGTTCTGGGCAATCCCGGTGCAGCACAAACGACGGGAACTGGTCGGGCCAACCTGATGGACTCGGCGCAATTTCGTTTTGCTCGCCAAACGGCGGCCTTTACCGTCCATGTCCTGCATCCGGCCTTTCCTTGTCACCATCGGCCGGCGGCCGCGCAACGAGGGCCGGCCGCCGGGCATCGAGACGCTGGATGGGATGAACAGCTTTCAGACCCCGGATCCTGCAAGCATCTGGATCTGGCGAGAGTGCTATGTCGGGATACCCGTCCAAATCATCGAGGCAGGCTGCTTTGGCGGCTGCGACCATCACGGGCTGAATGACTTGATCCTGCCATCCAGGAAGGAGTATTGAAGCACAGATTGGAAGCAAGTCTCACACTGCGCATCTGAGTTCTGGCAAATGACGGCGATTGCATGCCTCTGAAACCAAAATCTTACAAAATATCAGTTACTTAGAACGACGTAAACCGTCGTGTTTTTGCTTTTGAAATTCTTGTCAACACCTGGTCAACGTTTGTCGAGTCCCCCCTCCGACGGGCAACATAATCGTGGCCATGAGCGTTACAGCACCAACTCATAATGCGTGCTGCGGCCGCCGCCTTCGCCTTTCCGCAGCAGCCTAAGGTCCAACAGTGCCGCGATGTCACGGTTCGCCGTGTCCTGGGAGCACTTGGCGATCACCGCCCACTTCGACGAGGTCATCTTGCCCTCGAAGCCATCGAGCAGGCGGTTCAGCACCTTGATCTGGCGTTCGTTCAGCGCCAGCGCCGCAGTGCGTTCCCAGAACTGGCCTTTGGCGACGACCGCCGCCAAGACTCCATCTGCGCCGTCGATGGCACGGCCGAGGCACTTGAGGAACCACAGGATCCAAGCCGTGACGTCCGTGCCACCCTTCTGGGTGCGCTCGAGCTGGTCGTAGTAAGCGTTCCTCTCGGCCCTAATCTGCGCGGACATGCTGTAGAACTGCTGCGAGCTTCCCTCCGACCGGGCAAGCGCCAGGTCAGCGATGGCGCGGGCGATGCGGCCGTTGCCGTCCTCGATGGGGTGGATCGTCACAAACCACAGATGCGCCAGCGCCGCCTTGATCACCGGATCGGTGGTCAGGGGCGCGTTGAACCATGTGAGGAAGGCTTCCATTTCCCCCGCGACGCGCGGTGTGGGCGGGGCCGAGTAGTGAACCTTCTCCCGACCGTAGGGCCCAGACACCACCTGCATCGGGCCGGTACTGTCATCGCGCCAGTCCCCGACGATGATCTTCGTCATGCCGCTGCGGCCGGTGGGGAACAAAGCCGCATGCCATCCCAAAAGGCGCTCGGCTGTAAGCGCGGCCTGATAGTTCCGCGTCGCGTCCAGCATCACCTCGACGATGCCTTCCACATTGCGATCGGTCGGGGGCAGGGCGCCGATGTCGATGCCAAGCCGTCGGGCGAGGGATGACCGCACCTGAGTGGCATCCAGTTGCTCACCCTCGATCTCGCTCGTCTTGACGACATCCTGCGTCAGGGTCTGCAGGACCGCCTCTTCGCGTAGCTTGAAGCCCAGCGCCTCCATCCGGCCGATCAATCGCCCTTGCTCGTGGCGGACTGCAGCAAGAGGCGCGGCAATGCTGCCTTCCTGCCAGGTCAGCCTTGGCCAGTCCTCTTGCTCCCAGATATACACCACATTCTCCGCGCCAAGTGCGGCGATTGTGGGCCGCATTCTTCGCAAGCGCAAGGAAAAACACCGCAAGATATGCGGAGAATGCGGGCGCTAATCTCCGCACTTCCACTATGCCCTGACCAGTTGGTGCACCTAAAGCTGTGATGATCCCTCGGACATAGGGTCATCCTGTCCGAGGTTTTGTAACACAAGAAGCCGTTCCGGACAGCTTGGACATCTGTGCCGCGGCTTCTCCGACAGTCGCTCGGCCTTGGCCAGAATGGTGATCAACACCGCATCGGAATGCTGCGCGAGCCGGATCAGATGCTCCCCGCTCGGCCCGCGTTCGCCAGACAGCCAATACTTGGCCGTCCGCTCACTCGCTCCGGTCCAGCGCATCACCGTCTTGATGGCCTGATGCGTCGGTCCCAGTTCGCGGCGCAGGGCATCGGCAATGGCCTTGCGATAGGCGGTCTGATCGGCGTCCAGGTGCACAGTTGTGCCCATTTTTGGCACAGATTGAATAGCCCCATGTTTCGTGGACGCCTTTTTCGCTAACTTTGAGGCAAGGAGGCCATGATGGGCACAGGTAATTTCACTGACGATTTCAAGCGCGATGCGGTGGCGCAGATCACGGAGCGGGGCTACCCGGCCAAGGAGGTCTCTGAGCGGCTCGGGGTGAGCACGCACTCGCTCTATGCCTGGAAGCGCAAGTTCGCGAAGGCGGTGTCGGGTGAGACGGCAAAGGATGCCGAGATCTGACGACTGAAGCGAGAGCTGGTCCGGGTATCGGAGGAACGTGACATCCTAAATAAAGCCACCGCGTATTTCGCCAGGGATGCAAAGTGAGATACGCGTTCGTGGCCGAGCATCGGGGTCAGTTTTCCATCCGTGCGATGTGCCGGTGCCTGCGCATCCAGCCGAGCGGGTTCTATGCCTGGCTGCAGGCGCCGGTGAGCGCGCGAGCCCAGGAAGACAGGCGCCAGACCGAACTGCTGCAGAAGGCTTGGGCCGAGAGCGGCAAGGTCTACGGCTACCGCAAGCTGCATGATGATCTGGTTGAACAGGGCGAAAGCATTTGTCCGAACCGGGTCGCCCGATTGACGCAGCTTGCGGGGATCAAGGCGCAGATCGGCTACAAGCGCCGCCCCGGAAGTTATGGCGGCAAGCCGTCGGTCGTGGTCGACAACACCCTCGACCGGCAGTTCAACGTCGAGGCCCCGGACAAGGTCTGGGTGACCGATATCACTTACATCCGGACGCAAGAGGGGTTCGCCTACCTCGCGGTGGTCATCGATCTCTATTCCCGGCGTGTGGTTGGCTGGTCGATGCAAAGTCGGCAGACGACAGATGTCGTTCTGCAGGCCCTGCTGATGGCCGTCTGGCGGCGCAAGCCGAAGACCAAGGTGCTGGTTCATTCAGATCAGGGCAGCCAGTTCACCAGCATGGACTGGGCAGCATTCCTGCGCGCCCACAATCTTGAGCATTCCATGAGCCGCCGTGGCAACTGTCACGACAACGCTGTTGCCGAGAGCTTCTTCAACCTGCTCAAGCGCGAACGGATCAGGCGCAGGACCTACCGGACCCGCGAAGACGCAAGGCAGGACGTGTTCGATTATATCGAGATGTTCTATAACCCGAAGCGCAAACATGCGAGAAACGGAATGCTGTCGCCCGCAGAGTTCGAGCGACGGCAGATGATGAGACGGGAAGGCGTCTAAGAAACTCGGGGCTATTCATGATCCCCTTGCCCTCGGTAAAATGCAGCCGCCTGATTTTTGCGTTCGCCAGTGGGCTCGAACCAGTGGCGCCTCACTGGCTCACTCTCCACGATCAGCATCCCGCGCTCGGCCTCCGATAATCCTCAGAAGCACATTGGACCCAACCCCCGGTCGGTGGGGTCCCTTTGGGACGCCGATCACCCCAGAAGCGGGGTCCTTATTCCACGCCGGTCAACAGCTGATCGTGCCGGACCGGCGGTCGCGTCCGCACAGCCATGACCTGGTCCTGGCCTTGTTCGAACAGGAGGGCATTGAGCCGCACATCATCCAGAACGCCGATGAGAAGCAGACCATGCTGAACATGGTGGCGGCAGGGATCGGGGCTGCCATCGTGCCGCGCTGGTGGTCAGGACTGGTGCCGCGTGGCGCGCATGTCTGCGGGCTGGAGATCAGCAACGATAATTCCCGCGCCAAGTTGCCACTTCATGTCGTTTGGCCTCGCGACGTGCGCGATCCCTCACGTGATACCGTGGTCGAGGTCTGCGGGCGGGTGATCTTGTGATGATCCATGCTTCGCTGAAGGCGCTCGGCCCGAGGGCGGTGCGGCCGGGGTCCTCGAGGCTCTGCTGACATCCCCGGTAAGCGCCGCGTCAGCTACGATATGCCGATGCGGGGTCCGGATGGCCGGACGGTCTGGGAAGCGGCCACGGATTTCGACTCGAACGGCATCCTCGATTGCTTCGCCGCCGAGGGCGGGCCGGACGCGGTCGAGACCATCGCACGCGCCTATGTCGAGACGGGCCGGCACCGCGAGGGCGTGGTCGGCGCCGCGCGCTGCCATCTGTTCGACGCGCGGGATATCGTCGCCTTCGGTGTCGGCTGGCTGGAGCGGCAGTTCGGATCGGCGGCGCATCCGCGGTCACGGCGAGACCGCCGAGGCATTTTACCGGGCCTTTGCGTCCCACACATTGCACAACGGCGACGGCCCAACGATCAACAGTCGGTCGATGACGTGTTGGCCCATCTTCGAGGTCCGGCCCTTGACGGTCCTGGCCGCTGCTCGAAGGTTGAGACCGCAAGGCCCACCCAGGCGGGAAAGTCCCGGCTCTCCGAAAACGTCTCCATCGGTGATACGGAGCTGGTGATCTCCACCCCGGTCTTCGGATCCAGAGGCAATACGAGGCAAGGTGTCCTCAACCATCTTTCGTGCAACGGAGCCCGACTCAACTCCGTCGAACTATACCAAGCCCCTCGGCTGCAAGAAGGGCAACAACCAGTCCGGCCACCAACTCGAGCCCTGCTGCCATGCCGCGCAGCGCGGCGGATTCGGCGACCCCGGCCATTGCCCTGCCAGGTCAGCACCAGCAGCAGGATCGCGCCGCTGCAAGGGCGGACGGCGATCGCTAGGATGACCGACGCGAGTTCCCGCCCGCTGGTCGCCGCGCCAATCCGTGCGGCGAGGGTGCGTGGGTGTGGCCGCAGCTTGCGCAGGCGGTGTGGTGGTCGTGACTGTGCATGTGAAGACCTGCGTGGTCATGGCCCGCTGCCGCAACGCGGTGACGCGAGAAGACACTTCCTTCACGATGCCAAGGGTGATTCGAGATCCTCGGCGTGCTGCGACCGGAACCCGTAATGCTCTCTCAGCGTCCGACCCTCATAGTGATCGCGGAACAGGCCCCGGCGGCGCAGGATCGGCACGACCTCGTCGGCGAAGATCTGCAACTGGCTATGCTGGATCGGTGGCATCACGTTGAACCCGTCCGCCGCGCCCGACCGGAACCAGTCCTCGATCATATCGGCGATCTGCTCGGGCGTGCCGGTCGCGCTGAAATGTCCGCGAGCACCCGCCAGTCTTTGCAACAGCTGGCGCAGGGACAGCCCCTCGGCCAGGGCGGTATCGACATAGCCGGTGGCGCGGCTCTTCGAGGCCTCGACCTGCGCCGGGTCCGGGAAGTCGTCGCGGCGCAGCGGGCGGTCCAGCGGCACGGCCGAAAAATCGTGCCCGCCAAAGCGCGCCGAAAGCCG
The DNA here is from genome assembly GCF_029027965.1 of Paracoccus sp. S3-43. Lineage (NCBI taxonomy): Bacteria > Pseudomonadati > Pseudomonadota > Alphaproteobacteria > Rhodobacterales > Paracoccaceae > Paracoccus > Paracoccus qomolangmaensis. The sequence continues at coordinate 356,662 of NZ_CP119082.1, forward strand.
GGCCAGCCCGATCTGCGGGCTGGTCAGCGCGTCCAGTTCCTCCCACACCCGCGCGGCCTCGGCTTCGGTGGACCCGATGGCGGCGCTGATGCCGGGCAGGATGACGATGTCGGCCTCGGACCGGCCAAATCCTGCGGCGCGGGTCTTGATGTCGCGATAGAATGCCCGCGCCGAATCCTTGGTCAGATGCGCGGTGAAGATCGCCTCGGCCCATCTCGCGGCAAAGGCGCGCCCCGACTCTGACTGGCCCGCCTGGATATAGACCGGCCGCCCCTGCGGGCTCCCCGGCACGTTCAGCGGGCCGCGCGTCTGCCAATGCGGACCCCGGTGGTCCACCGGCCGGATCCGCGACGCATCGGCATAGCGCCCGCCCGCGCGATCGTCCAGCACCGCATCGGCCGGATAGCTGCGCCACAGCGCGTCTACTGCCGCCAGGAAATCCTCGGCCATCTGGTAACGCTGCTCGTGCGGTACGTCCTCGGCATGACCGTAATTCGCCCCGGCCTGCGGCGCCCACGACGTGACGATGTTCCAGCCCGCCCGACCCCGAGACAGGTGGTCAAGCGTCGCGAATTGCCGCGCCAGCGTATAGGGCAGGCTGTAGGTCGTGGAGGCAGTGCCGATCAACCCGATCCGGCTGGTCAGGGCGGCAAGGGCCGACAGCAGCGTGATCGGCTCCAGCGCGCCGCTGGCCACCAGCCCGCCATTGGTCGGCGCCACCAGTGCGTCAGCCAGGAAAACCGCGTCGAATTTGGCATCCTCGGCCATGCGGACCGCCTCGGCGTAAAGCTGAAGGTCGGTCAGGGGACGATCGACCGAGCCGGGATGCCGCCAGGCGCTTTCGTGGTGGCCGCGCGGCATCAGGAACAGGTTCAAGTGCAGTTGGCGGGTCATGTCGGCGTCTCCTCAGACGATGTCGGGATCGACGCCCAGATCGCGCAGCAGCGTCAGGCGCAGTTCTTCGAAACGGGGGTGGCTGGTGCGGCGCGGATGCGGGATAGCCACGATGTAATCCTCGGCGATGCGGCCGTCCTTCAGCAGCAGGATCCGGTCGGCCAGTTGCAGCGCCTCGTCCACGTCATGCGTGACCAGGATCACCGTGGGGCGGCTTTTCTCGACGAGGCGGAACAGAAGGGCGTGCATTTTCAGCCGCGTCAACGCGTCCAATGCGCCGAAGGGTTCGTCGGCCAGCAGCAATTCAGGTTCGCGCAGCAGCGACCGGGCCAGGGCCGCGCGCTGCTTCTGCCCGCCCGACAGGGTCGAGGGCCACAGCCCGCCTTTGTCGTCCAGCCCGACCGCGGCCAGCATGGCATCCGCCGCGGCCACGGCATCCGCCCAGCGCAGGCCCAGGGTCACGTTGTCGCGCACCGTCAGCCAGGGCAGCAGCCGCGAATCCTGGAACAGCACCGAAACATGGTCGGGCACGGCGTAATGGCCCTGCATTTGGGCATCCGGGTCCAGTCCGGCCAGTGCCCGCAGCAGCGTCGTCTTGCCGGACCCGGATTCGCCCAGCAGGGCGACGAACTGCCCTTGCGGGATGTCCAGCGTGATCCGGTCCAGAACATTTCGGCCGCCGAATCCGCGCGACAGTTCTCGGGTCGAGACTGCGGTGCTGATGGGGCGATGCCGCGTCATGATCCGAGCGACCTCCGCCAGGACAGCACGCGCGCCTCTATCAGGCGGACGAGTGCGTCGGACAGCAGACCCAAGACGGCATAGACGAAGATGCCGACCACGATCACGTCGGTCTGGCCCCAGTCGCGCGCCCGGTTCATCAGGTAGCCGATGCCGGTCTGGGTGTTGATCAGTTCAAGCACCACCAGCGAGGTCCAGCACAGCGTGACGGCCAGCCGCAGCGATACGAAGAAGCCCGGCAGGGCACCGGGCAGCGCCACCTTGCGGATGAATTCCGACCGGGTCAGGCCCAGGGTCTGCGCCAGCTCCACATGACCGATGTCGATGCCGCGCAGGGCGGCATGGGTGTTGATATAGACCGGCACCAGCACGGCGGTGAAGATCAGGAAGATCTTCATCGCCTCGCCGATGCCCAGCCACAGGATCACCAGCGGGATCAGCGCCAGCGTCGGCACCGCGCGCTTGATCTGCACCAGCCCGTCGATCAGCGCCTCGCCGCTGCGGGTCAGGCCCGACAGCAGCGCCAGCACCAGCCCGCTGAGGACGCCCAGGAACAGGCCTGCATAGGCCCGCCCCGCCGAGGCCGCGAGATGGGGCAGCAAGGTGCCGTCCGCGACCAGCCGGATCCCCGTGGCCAGTGCCGTCGAGGGCGAGGCCAGCGTATAGGGCGACAGCACGCCCAGCCGGGCCGCGCCTTCCCAGATCGCCACCAGCAGCACCGGACCAATCAGCCGCATCCCGCCGGGCAGACGGCCCGGCGTCAGTTGCCGCGCCGAAGGGGCAGGCCGGGACGCGGCTTCGGTCTTGTTCTGGCGCCAGAACGTCGTGTCGGCCATCGGCTCTCCTTTCCCCTCCAGGATCAGACCCGGGCGGTCGAGATGAGATCGTCGAACAGCGGCGAGAAGGACTGGGCGGCGTCGAACCGCTCGGGCAGTTCGCCGGCGTCGTAAAGGATGTCGATCAGCTTCTGATGATGCGGGATCGCCTCGGCCGAGGTCTGGAAGATGATCGGCGATTCGGAAGCCAGGATGGCTTGGGTGTCCTCGGGCGCGATTCCCTGGAAATCGGTATAGTAGAACTTGCCCCATTCCGCGTCATGTGCGTTGCGCCACAGCCCTGCCTGCACGAACAGCGGCAGGAACTCGCGCAGCGCCGCGACCTTGGCCTGGTCCTCCAGCACCTCGGGGCGGGCATAGATATAGCTGGTCTGCGGCAGCAGGCGGCGTTCCTCGGGGTCCAGGACCGGGGTAGCGCCGATCTGCTTTTGCAGCCGGGTGACATGGGGTTCCTGAAGGACGGCCACGTCCACGGCGCTGCTGCGGATCGCGTCGGGCAGGTCGGCCACGCGCAGGGGGATCTTCTCCACGTCCTCCAGCGTCAGCCCGGCGCGGTTCAGCGCCTCGATCAGATAGGCCTGCCGCCCCGAGCCTTCGATATAACTGACCTTTTTGCCTTTCAGGTCGGCCAGCTTCCCGATGGTCAGGCCGGGGCGCGAAACGAGGCGATATTGCGCGATCTCGCGCGTGAAGGTCGCGATGATCGGCAACAGCGTCCCCGACGCGCGCGCCTGGATCGGCGGCACGTCGCCCACATAGGCGGCATCCAATGCGCCTGCCCGGATGGCTTCCAGGATCGCCGGCCCGCCCGCGAAATTCGGCAATTCCAGGTCAATCGTCAGCTTATCGGCGCCGCCGCTAGCGGCCAGAAGGTTGCGCAGCAGTTCGGACTGGTCGGCAACGATCAGCTTTGTGGTTGCCGCGAAAGCAAGGCGCGTGCCGGTCAGCGAAGCCGTCGCCAGCGAAGCCGCAAGGAAATGTCGCCTGAGCATGATTTGGTCCCGACTTGGCAGAGTTCCGGGACAAAAAAGGCAGGCTTGGTCCGCCAAATCAATCTCTAGTCGCATTGTCGTCTATATTTGGCAGGCGATGCTCCGATGCGGCTTGTTCGCGGAAGGGCTTATCTCTTTCCTCGTGGTGCAAGAGAGTATTGTTCCTCGCATCGGCCCGTTTGGCGTGTGGCGTCGGCGAACGACGATTCGGGAACGGCATTGACCCGAGGGGAATGCTTGCCGACACAGAAACGGCCGATTATCAATCTGCGAGGCAACCATCGAAAACTTTGACTGACCATCGCAAGGGACATGATCGGATGGAACCGGCGTGCTGTCATCCCCGCCAGAACCATGTGCTGCCGTCGCGGGACAGTTGCATCGGCAAGTCCCCTGCGCCAGTCGTCCACGACGATGTCGTCCTGGCCGGCGGGACGTTCCAGATGGGCGATGCCCTCGGCGAAGGCTATTCCAGCGATTGAGAGCGGCCCGTCCACCCGGTGACGCTTTCGCCCTTTCGAATCGACGTGGCGGCGGTGACGGTCGCGCAGTTTTCGGCCTTCGTTGCCGAAACCGGCTATATGACCGATGCCGAACGCCATGGATCCTCGGCGGTGTTTCACTTGGCGGTGCAGGCACGGCGCAAGGATGTGATCGGCACCTTCGGGATGCCGTGGTGGATCGCCGTAGCGGGTGCCGACTGGCGCCATCCTTTCGGTCCTTTGTCCGACGTCGATCAAGCGACCGATCATCCGGTTATCCATGTCAGCCATGCCGATGCGATGGCGTATTGCCGCTGGTCCGGGCGTGACTTGCCGACCGAGGCAGAATGGGAATATGCCGCGCGAAAGGGTATGAAGGGCGCCAATACCCTTGGGGGGACCACCTGACCGACGGGGATGCGCATTGCGCCAATATCTGGCAGGGCGTCTTTCCGCATTGTAATTCCGGCAAGGATGGCGCCTTGGCTACCGCGCCTGTGCGCAGCTTTCCCCCGAACGGCTACGGACTGTATCAGATGGCCGGAAATGTCTGGGAATGGTGCGCGAACTGGTTCGCCCCCGGCTATTACGAGGTATCGGCACCGATCGATCCGAAGGGACCGCCAGAAGGGGGATCGAGCGGGTGATGCGCGGCGGGTCTTACCTCTGTCACGCCTCCTATTGCAACCGTTCTCGGGTGGCTGCGCGGACTGGGAACGCGTTCTGGGAGAAGGACTGAATCGTGGATAAATGCTTAACCTTGGTAGGCGTGGTGCTTGACTGCCGCGCTTCCCTGTCGTCTGAAATTCTTCGCGCGCCAATGGCAGAGCCTGCTGCGGGATGTATGCGACAATACCGTGGGCGGTATGGGGCAGTCTCAATCTGACAGAACAGTGCATGTTGACGAAGGTTCGCCCCAGCATCTGGGGCGATGCCTATCTTATTCTTCCTTGAAACGGCTTTTCCTCTGCCAGATCGTATCTGCGATACGGATCCGTCAATAACCGACCGCTCAGTTGCAGTTAGAGGTGTTGCGGATCGCGATCGCTCCGCCGATCAGGGCACCGAGGCCAAAGCCGATCGCCGAACCGGCAGGACCGCCGATGAAGCCGACGATGCCTCCGGCAAAGCCGCCGCCCTAGGTGTTTGATCCCACGGTTTGATGGTGCGATCCTTTCTCAGGGATGGAGGGAAGCATTATGGGCCAGGTTCGTCACGGGAGCGCCACGACCACGCACGCCGTCAGAGCTGCAATACAACGATCGCAAGCTTCGCTCGCGACGCTGAGCCGGGAGCTCGGCATTAACCCCAAGACAGTGGCGAAGTGGCGCAAGCGAGCGACGGTCGATGATCTCAAGACAGGGCCGAAGGAGCCACGCTCCACGGTTTTGACAGAAGCCGAGGAGGCGGCCATCGTCGCGTTCAGGCTGCACACGCTTTTGCCGCTGGACGACTGCCTCTATGCCCTGCAGCCATCAATTCCACACCTGACACGCTCAGCGCTGCATCGGTGCCTTCAGCGCCACGGCATCTCTCGACTGCCCGACGTGGAAGGCGACAAGCCGAAACGGTCGAAGTTCAAGCGCTACCCTATCGGCTTCTTTCATATCGACATCGCCGAGGTGCAGACTGCTGAAGGCAAGCTTTACCTGTTCGTCGGCATTGACCGCACGAGCAAGTTTGCCGTGACCCAGCTCGTCGACAAGGCGGACAGGAAGACAGCTTGGGAGTTCCTGCAGCACATGCTCGAAGCCGTGCCCTATCAGGTCCATACCATCCTCACCGACAACGGTATTCAGTTCGCCGAGCAGCCTCGGAACCGGAACACCATCTATTCCAGACCTATGCGCTTTGACATGATCTGCGAGGCCAACGGCATTGAGCACCGCCTGACGAAGCCCAACCACCCGTGGACCAACGGTCAGGTCGAGCGGATGAACCGCACGATCAAGGACGCCACCGTCAAACGCTTTCACTACACCAGCCACGACGAGCTCCGCACGCATCTCGCCGACTTCATGGCAGCCTACAACTTCGCGCGTAGGCTCAAGACCCTCGGCGGCCTCACGCCCTACGAATACATCTGCAAGATCTGGACATCAGAGCCAGACAGATTCATCCTAAACCCGATCCACCAGATGCCGGGACTGAACACCTAGGACCCGTCTAATGCGTCAGCGGCACAGGCCCGCGCCGAGCCGCCGCAGACCGTGGACATTTCCCTGCTGGATAGTTCGTTCATCGTTGCCGTCTCCTGTGGTTATTGTTTCGCCAGCACAGGCCGGGACTGGGTGCAGCCCCGGCCGTCCGGTCCTTCGGTCACGCCGCCCGCGACCAGCTGAAGCTGGTCCTTGGTCAGTGCGCCTCGGGCGGGCGGTTGCCGTCATTTCCAGACAAAGCGCACCCCCACCCCGACGTCCGAGCCGGTGCGGGTCGATCCGCCGATTACGCTCCAGCCATTGCCGAACGAATAGCTTGCCTGGAGGTCGGTCGATCCCTGGCTACCATATCCCGGCACCGTGCCGCCGCCGAAACTGAAGCCGCTGCCGCCGCTTCCGTTGTCGCCAGTCACGGCGCCAAGTTCGAGGGTGTTCAATTCACGCATGTTGCGCCTCATTTCTGCTGTTGAGAGGGCAAGGTGATCTTCAGGTCTCCGATGATGCAGCCGGCCTCGGACCTGCCGCCAGAGACGTGGGGCAGATCGCGCGCGGCCAGCGGGGCCGGACCTTCGGGGCGCATCGAGGAGACGTTGACGTTCCCGGCAATGTCGTGGACAGTGGACGGATTGTTCCGCGGCTGCAGGATTTCCCGCTCGGCTCTCTGCTGCGCGACATCGCCGTCCAGCATGGCGAGGCTGCTCGGCGTGCGCGGGTCAGGTTGACGCTCGTGGATACAAGCCTGTGCGTCCATGCCGACCGCACGATCCTGGCCGCGATCCTCGGCAATCTCGTGTCGAACGCGGTGAAATACGCCCTTGGCCGCGCGGCGGTGATCGGATGCAGACGTCGCGGCGGACAGTGGAGTGCCCCCACTGAAGTGGTCCGCCAACTGGGATACAAATATCCTGTTCAGGAGGACCATCAGATGGCAGGCAAGCGAGACAAACCGGAAGACATCGTTCTGAAGCTTCGACAGATCGAAGTGCTTCATGGACAGGGAATGGCGATTTCCGACGCGGTGCGGCAGATCGGCGTGACCGAGCCGACGTATTATCGCTGGCGCAAGCAGTATGGCGGCATGAACCGGGATCAGCTGAAGCGTCTCAAGGAGCTTGAGGCGGAGAACCAGCGGTTGCGGCGCGCGGTGTCAGATCTGACCTTGGACAAGATGATCCTGAGCGAGGCTGCACGGGGAAACTTCTAAGCCCTTCGCGCCGTCGCAAGTGCATCGATCATGTGCGGCAGGCGCTTGGCATATCCGAGCGCCGCGCCTGCCGCACCCTCGGGCAGCACCGCTCAACGCAACGCAAGGTTCCTTGCGGCGCCCCGGACGAAGAACGGCTGACGGAGGACATCATCGCGCTCGCTCGCACCTACGGGCGATATGGCTATCGGATGATCACCGGACTGCTGAACAACGCCGGTTGGCATGTAAATCATAAACGCGTGGAACGGATATGGCGGCGTGAAGGGCTGAAGATCCCACAAAAGCAGGCAAAGAAGGGTCGGCTCTGGTTGAACGACGGGTCCTGCGTCCGTCTCCGACCGGAGCACCCGAACCACGTCTGGTCCTATGATTTCGTTCAGGACCGGACACATGACGGACGGCTGTTTCGGACGCTCAATATCATCGACGAATTCACGAAGGAGGCGCTGGTGATCCGTGCAAACCGCAAGCTCAATTCCACCGACGTAATCGACGCCCTGACGGAGCTGTTCATCTTGCGTGGCCCGCCTGCGTTCATAAGGTCCGACAATGGCGCGGAATTCATTGCCAAGAAGGTGCAGGGCTGGATCGGCGCAGTTGGTGCCAAGACCGCGTTCATCGAGCCGGGTTCACCCTGGGAGAACGGGTATTGCGAGAGCTTCAACGCTCGATTCCGCGACGAACTCCTGGACGCAGAAGTCTTCTATTCGCTTAGGGAGGCCCAGATCCTCATCGAGCGATGGCGCCGCCACTACAACACTGTCAGGCCGCACAGCTCCCTGGGATACCGCCCGCCCGCACCGGAAGCCCTCATCCCAATAGACCAGCGGCCGACGATGCACTAACAATCAACCCGGACCACTCCGTGGGGGCAGTCCAGCCAAGCTCGCCGTTATGGTCGAGCGCATCCGCGCCGCAGGCGAGGATCCGGCCGAATACGTCGAGATCAGCTTCAAGGTACCTGAGCGCGCCTATGTCGCCTGGCCCGAGGCGATCCGCCAGGGCTTCGAGCCCGCCCGCACCGTCAAGACCGGCACGCTGAAGATCGACCTGCTGCCGCAGGAGGACTGGATCTATACCGACGGCTGGCTCGCCGGCGTCCTTGCGGAGGGCGAAAGCGATGCCTGAGGTTCTGGAGATCACCGTCTTTCGCTTCGAAGAACTGTCGGATGCGGCCAGGGACCGCGCCCGCGCCTGGTATCGCGATGGCGGGTTCGACTACGACTGGTTCGACTTCGTCTACGAGGATTTCCAGCGGATCGCGGAAATCCTCGGTATCAGCTTCAAGACCCGCACCGTCCGCCTCATGGGCGGCGGCACGCGGCAGGAACCGCTCATCTGGTTCACCGGCTTCTGGTCGCAGGGCGATGGCGCCGCGTTCGAAGGCCACTATTCCTACCGCAAGGGCGCGGCGGCGAAAATCCGCGCCTATGCGCCGCAGGATGCGGAACTGCACCGTATCGCGGATGCCCTGCAGCAGGTGCAGCGGCGCAACTTCTACCAGTTGACCGCCGAGGCGACCCATCGGGGCCGATACTATCACGAGTATTCCATGGCGGTCGCCGTCACCCGCGACAGCCCTGTCTGGCAGGACATGACTGCCGATGCCGAGGAGATCGTGACGGACGACCTGCGTGATCTCGCCCGCTGGCTCTACCGGCAGCTCGAGCGGGAATACGACTATCTCACTTCGGACGAGGCGGTGGACGAGTCCATCACCGCCAATGCCTATACCTTCACCGAAGCGGGAAGGCGGTTCGGCTGAAACCCGGCTTTCCGGCTTTACAGCACCGACCGCAGATCCGTCTGCGCGAAGTCGTCGCCGACGAAGAGCAGCGGACAGCCGCGCTCGGCGGCGACCTCATAGGCGAAGCAGTCGCCGTAGTTGAGGCCGGCGGGATGAACGCCCTTGCCCCAGCGGGCATAGGCATCCGCGATCCTGCGCGCCGAGGCCTCGGTGACGGACACCACCTCGAACCCGAGGCCCTCGACCAGCGCCGTGATCTCCTCGCCGACGTTGCGGCGTCCGGCCACGATCAGCGTCTCGGCCACGGTCCCGGCCGAGATCAGCAGAGCATCCGCCGCCTCGATCGCCGCCATGCAGGCCTCGGCCTGCGGCTCGTCCAGAACGATGGCCATCAGCGCCGAGGTGTCGACGGCAATCATGCCGGCATCCCGTCATCCCCATAGAGGAAATCCTGGCTGCGCGCGGCATCCGTGCTGGGCAGCGCCTTGCCTCGCGCGGTGGCCCGGACCCTCTCCATCAGCGCGCGCCGGCCTCTGGGGGTCGCCGTCACAGCAACCGGCACGAGGCGGACGACCTCATGGCCCCGCCGGGTCAGGATCACCTCGTCGCCGGCCTCGGCCCGCTTCACCAGTTCGGTGAGCTGACCTTTCGCCTCGGTGACAGAAACCCTCATCGCGCATCACTCCGGTCTTCATCCGCTCCTGCGCATAAGATGGTTCAGAGAATGGTCCAATTCAAGCCCGTTGGACGAGGGAGAGGAGGGCCGGGAGAGGGTGCCTCCGGACAGGCTGAGAGAGGGTCGTCCGGCAGGTGTCCCTTTCCCTCTCGGAGATCGAACATGGCCCTGCCCAAACTTGCTTCCCAATTCGCAACCCGCGTCCCCGAGGACCGTCGCATGGACTTCCTGCCGCGTCTATTCGGCCCGCGCCTGCTCATCATCGGCGAGCATACCGTCTTCCACTTCATGGAAACCCTCAGCCCCAACGACTATGGCGGCGGGCTCTGGGACTTCTACGAACGCGACGGCCAGCCGCTCTATCTCGCGCCGCCCTCGAAGCCCCGCTTCCGCCTCTTCTGCGAAGGAAACGGCTTCGAGGGCGAGGTTTCCGCCGACGCTGCCGGGATCATCGCCACGCTCTTCGCCTTCTCGCACCTCTCATTCCGGCACAATGACGACGAACTCGCGGAAGGCTATGGCCGTCTCTACGACTATGCCATCGACCATCCCGAGGTGGCGGCGCTCTTCCAGGCCATCGACTGATGCCGTGATGCGCTTCGGCCTCCGGTCGGGGCGCGCTCCCCTTCCTGCGGTGCCTCATCCGAGAGCGAGAGGCGGGCGGGGAGGGCGTGGATCCGTGCGGCGAAGAGAGCGGTGCGCGGAGTCCATCCCCCAACATCCTTCTGAGGTATCCCGATGAACATGATCCCCGCTTCCGCGGTGGCCTCCGCCACCGCGCCGCTTCCATCCTACCATGAGGTCACGGACGCCGCCTCCGTTTTCGCCGCTGGCAGACTGCTGCTGCCGCATCTGGAGCGCGGCCAGCGCGTCAATGCCGCAACCCTGCGCGGCGCCATGGAAGCGGCCTTCGGCGCTTCCGATGCCAGCGGTGCCTGGACCTGGAAGCTTGCCTATGACGCCTGCGAGGCGGCGACTGTCCTCTTCCTGCGCAAGTACGGCAATGCGCTTTTCCGCAAAGCCGGGTCTCCGGCGGCGATCCTGGCCCAGCTCGGCAAGATCGCCGGGCTTCTGCCGACGCATACGCGCCGATCCGAGGAAGCGCAGGCCTTCCAGCAGTTCTCCACCCCGATCCCACTCGGCTTCGCCGCGCTCACGGCAGCGGCGATCACGCCCGCCGACCGAGTGCTGGAGCGCTCGGCCGGCACCGGACTCCTCGCCATCCTGGCCGAGATCGCCGGCGGCACGCTCCTGCTCAATGAACTCGCCGAGGTCCGCGCTGGCCTCTTGTCCTCCCTCTTTTCGGCCCTGTCCGTCACCCGGTTCGACGCGGCACAGAACAACGCCGTCTCGCGGAAGAAGAAGCTGCACGGTTGAGCAACGTATTTTTCCAGTCCGGCCCACGCACGGGAGGTCCGGCCGGAACAGCCATGCCGGACTGGCTGGGCTCACAGGACAACCGGACGGAACGGCGGCCCAGAACCGCCATACCGCTTTCCTCAACGGGCCGGTGGACCGGCAGACCGTCGCTCCGGATCGCGTCGCACCGCCGGCCTCGCCCTACATCCTTCAAGCCGGAGCCGTGATCCCGGCCGCGCTCATCACCGGCACCCGCCGATTCGGTCAAGTTGATCGTGCCGATGCTAGAGCGATTCATTGCAACTGACCGGGGCTTTGCAAAGGCGCGTCGGGCCGCCCAACCTCCAACGGCGGAGGTGTCGCAGCCATCGCCTTCGCGAGACTGAGCAATCGCCGGAAAGCGGGGTTGTCGTTCTTGGCAGACCATATGGCCGAGAAGCGGAGCATCTCACCGCGGATCGGCCGGTATGTCACGCTTGGGAACTGTGCAACCGTCATGGCTTCGCTTACCAGCGTCAGCCCTCGGCCCAGGGCCACAAGCGGCACGAGATTGTCCCGGCCCACATGCTGCACCTGAATTTCTGGATGTCGGCCGAGTTCTGCAAGCCTTCGCACCAGATGATCGTGGATCTCCTGCCCGGGGGCGGTTTCGCTCACGATGAAGGTTTCGTCTGCGAGGTCGCGCCATACCAACTCCTCACTACCGGCCAGAGCGTGATTGTCGGGCAGGACCACGAACACACGCTCCGACCACAAGGGCGCGCGCTCGCAGCCAGGCCATTCCCGTGTTCCGGTGATGAAGGCAACATCGAGGCTGAGTTGTCGGATCGCAGCGACATGCTCGACGGGGTTGCCATCGAGCATGTCGATCCTGACCTTGCTGTGACGCTGACTATAGCTACCGAGCAACTCTGCCAGAAAGCCCGAAGCGCTAGAAGAATAGATGCCGATCCGAACATGGCCCTGCTCGGATCGGCCGGCCGAGGCGACTTCATGGGCACCCTCACCGATGGTTCTGATAGCCCGTCGCGCCCGGATGAGAAAACGCTGGCCCGCATAGGTTTGCGATACGCCCCATGTGTGGCGGTGGAAGAGTGACGCGCCGATCTGGTCTTCGAGATCGGCTATGCACCGGCTGATGGCGGACTGCGATAACCCCAAGGCGGCTCCTGCCTTGCGGAAACTGCCATGCTCGGCCGCGGCCACGAAGTAGCGGAGATGGCGTAGCTCGATTGAGTCGAATTGTTTAGCTGCTATCCCTTTCATGGGCGCGCCCTGCCCTTGGTCGTAAGGCTGATGTCGATACGACGATTTGCGAGATACTGTGGCGATCTAGAAAAATGCCCCGATGATGGCTGTATGGGAAAACCTTACGATGGGCGGCGCTTATCGGTTGCGGAATTCGGCCTTTCGCCTTTCGGCAAAGGCGTTCATCCCCTCGCGTCGGTCATCCAGCGCGAAAGTCGAATAGAGCAGCCGGCGTTCAATATATAGCCCCTCTTGCAGATGGGTTTCATAGGCCTTGTTGACCGCCTCTTTCGCCAGTTGCAGCACCGGCCTCGAGGAGGCGGCGATCTTCGTGGCTAGCGTCACCGCTTCGGCCACTTGGGTGCCGGCGGGAACGACGCGGCTGACGAGGCCCATCGCCAGCGCCTCGGCGGCGCTGAGCGCGCGGCCGGTCAGGATCATGTCCATCGCCACCGCCTTGCCGACGATGCGGGTCAGCCGCTGCGTGCCGCCCGCGCCGGGGATGATGCCGATGGTGGTTTCCGGCAGGGAAAAACGCGCAGTGTCCGAGGCGATGATGATGTCGCACATCAGTGCGATCTCGCAACCGCCGCCGACCGCATGGCCCGAAACGGCGGCGATCACCGGTTTGCGCACCCGCGCCAACCCTTCCCAGGTGGCGGTGATCAGTTGCTCCTCATAGACCTCGGCAAAAGTCTTGTTCTTGATCTCCTTGATGTCGGCCCCGGCGGCAAAGGCGCGGTCCGATCCGGTGACGACGAGGGCGCCGATGCCGGGATCGGCGTCGAAGGCGGCCGCTGCGGCGGACAGTTCGCCCGTCAACTGCCGGTTCAGCGCGTTCAGCGCTTCGGGCCGGTTCAGGGTGATGATGCCCACCGGGCCTTCGGTGGAAACGAGGACAGTTTCGTAAACCATGCGAACCTCAGATGCGGATCAGGATCTTGCCCATGCGGGCGGGGTCTTCGAGGCGGGCGAAGGCGGCAGGCACCTCGGCCAAGGGAAAGGCGCTGTCGACGGGGGGCGCGAAGGCGCCGGTCTCCCAGGCGCGGATCAGCCGGCGGAATTCCTCGAGGCTCCCCATGGTGGAGCCGTGGATCGACAGTTGCCGCACGAACAGCCGCTGGATGTCGGCGGAAGGATGCGCGCCGGTGGTGGCGCCGCAGGTGACCAGATGGCCGCCGCGCGCCAGCGACCGCAGCGAGGCGCCCCAGGTCTTTTCGCCCACATTGTCGATGACCAGATCGGCACCCCCGCCCGCCGTCAGCGCCATCACCGCCTTGGGCACATCCTCGCGGTAGTCGATGGTTTCCACCCCGAGGGCGCGGAAATGCGCGAGCTTCTCGGTGCCGCTGGTGGTGACGATCACCCGGGCGCCGGCCATCCGTGCCAGTTGCATCGCAGCATAGGCGACGCCGCCGCCCGCGCCTTGGATGAGCACCACCTGTCCTGGCCCGGCGGGGGCCTTGCCGAACACCATCCGCCAGGCGGTCAGGTAGGCCACGCCCAAGAGCGCCGCCTGTTCGAGATCGGCGCCGGGGGCCAGTTTCACCAGCGAGACGGCCGGAATCGCCACATCCTCGGCAAAGGTGCCGTCGCGGTGTTCGCCGAGAATCCGCGCGTGATGGCAAAGCGGCTGGTCGCCTGCCAGACAGGCCCGGCAGCGACCGCAGAATTCGTAGGGGTAAAGCACAACCCTGTCGCCGGGCATCAGGCCCGAATCGGCGGGAGCTTCGATCACCTCGCCCGCGCCGTCGACACCCATGACCAGCGGCAGGGTGTGGGTGATCCCGGCGCCGTTGTCGCGCATGTAGAGATCGACCCGGTTGACCGAGGCGGCGCGCATCCGCACCCGTGCCCAACCCGGCGGGCAGGCGGGCTGCGGCACATCCGCATGGACGACGCCCGTGGCGCCGCGTTCTGTCAGCACGATGGCTTTCATGATGTCTCCTCCGGGCATAAGAGTAAATATATTGTCCTAATTATGCAAGCGACACGTGCGAGCTCCCTAAAGTTTCTCTAGTTTGCAGAGCAAAGTCACTGTTGTCAGGTCGCCCGCGGCGCTATATAAGGAAATATATTGCCATAACTTACGGGAGGGTGTCATGGCCATGGATTCTGAGACGCTTGCGCAGTTCCTGATTACGCTCCGCCGGTTCGTGGACGAACGGCTGATCCCGGCCGAGGCCGAGGTGGCCGAGGGCGATGCGATTCCCGCCGGTTTGCTGGCCGAAATGCGCGAGATGGGGCTGTTCGGTCTGACCGCGCCCGAGGAATACGGCGGGCTCGGCCTGACCATGGAGGAGGAGGTGCTGGCCGTCTTCGAACTGGGCCGCGCGGCGCCGGCCTTCCGCTCGATGTTCGCCACCAATGTCGGCATCGGGATGCAGGGCATCGCCATCGACGGCACGCCCGAGCAGAAGGCGAAATACCTGCCGGGGCTGGCAAGCGGCGAGTTGATCGGATCGTTTGCGCTGACCGAGCCGGACGTGGGCTCCGATGCGGCATCGGTGAAGACCACCGCGCGCAGGGACGGCGATTTCTATGTGCTGAACGGCACCAAGCGGTTCATCACCAACGCGCCCCATGCCGGGCTGTTCACGGTGATGGCGCGAACCGACCCCGAGCAGAAGGGCGCCGCTGGCGTCTCGGCCTTCGCGGTGGAGCGCGGCACGCCGGGGCTGAGCCTCGGCAAGCCGGAAAAGAAGATGGGTCAGCAGGGCGCACATGTCTGCGACGTGATCTTCGAGGATTGCCGGGTGCCGGCCTCGGCCCTAATCGGCGGGGTCGAGGGGCAGGGGTTCAAGACCGCGATGAAGGTGCTGGACAAGGGCCGGCTGCACATCGCCGCTGCCTGCGTCGGCCTGTCGGATCGCATCATCGACGACATGCTGGACTATGCGGTGAACCGAAAGCAGTTCGGCAAGCCGCTGGCCGAGTTCCAGCTGGTGCAGGCAATGTTCTCCGACAGTAAGGCCGATGCCTATGCCGCGCGCTGTATGGTGCTGGACGGCGCCCGCAAGCGCGATGCGGGCCAGAGTGTCAGCGTCGAGGCCTCCTGCGCCAAGATGTTCGCCTCCGAGGCTGTGGGCCGGATCGCCGACCGCAACGTGCAGGTGCATGGCGGTAACGGCTATATCCGCGAATACCGGGCCGAGCAGCTGTTCCGCGACGCGCGGCTGTTCCGCATCTACGAGGGCACGACGCAGATCCAGCAGATCGTCATCGCCAAGGCGCTGGTGGCGGGCGCACGCGAACGGGCCGGGCTGTAACCGGCCGGTCGCGGCGGGGCGGCTATTCGGCCGCCCGCCGTTCCTCGGCGGTGTCGGGGTCGATCTGCTTGAAGTTGCGCAGCATCTTGTCGAGGTAGTGGATCATGTGGATCTTGTCCTCGGTCGAGAAGCCGAGAAGCGCCTCGTCATAGTAATCGGCGATGACGGGGCGCATATTTTCGTCCCACAGGCTGCGGCCCTTGTCGGTCAGCCGGATCAGGCGCGAACGGTTGTCATTCTCGGCCACCGCCCGCTCGGTAAAGCCGAGCGTCTCCAGTCGCGACAGGACGCCGGCCAGGTTCTGGCGGCTGACCAACAGGTAGGCAGCGAGATCGCCGACCGGCGCGCCATTCTCGAACGCGGGGCGGGACAGGGCGCCCAGAACGGCCCATTGCTGCGTGGTGATCCTGTAGTCGTCCAGCGCCCGTGTGCCAGTTTTGTGCATCATGTTGGCGCACTGATACAGGCGGAAGAACAAGCGGTTGCTCAGCCCGACCGTCATATCCCTGAATCTGTCAGCATCTTTACTCATTTCGCCACTCTGCTGCCACGACAGCGAAACGTCAAGCGATGCTGCAATTGCGAAATAAGGTAAATATGTTGACATAAACGTGTGATTCGCTATTTCTGTCTCAGGGAGGCTGATCCTGGATTCGGATGCGGCGAATGCCGTGCAGGTGCGAAATGGCGCATTTGCCGACCGAATCCTTGCGGCCTGTTAACATCGAAGGAGGACGCCGTGCGTGGCCTGAAAGGTAAAGTAGTTGTCGTAACTGGTGGTGGCGGCGGTATCGGCTCGGCCACCTGTCTGCGTTTTGCCGAAGAGGGGGCCCGTGTCGTGGTCGCCGATATCGGTGCCGCCGCCGCCGCCAAGGTCGTGGACGCGATCAAGGCGAATGGCGGCGAGGCTGTGGCAATGGTCGTGAACCTGATCGACTATGACGCCACCGCCGCCGCGGTCGCGCAGGTCGAGGCAGAGTTCGGTCCGATCGACATCCTGGTCAACAATGCCGGCTGGGATCTGTTCGTTCCCTTCCTGAAGTCGGAACCCGAATTCTGGTCGAAGATCATCGACATCAACCTGCGCACCGTGCTGAACATCACCAAGCCGGTGGTGGCCTCGATGGTCGCGCGCGGCGCGGCCGGGCGTGTCGTCTCCATCGGCTCGGACGCCGGGCGCGGCGGGTCGTCGGGCGAATCGGTCTATTCCGCCTGCAAGGCCGGGGTGATCGCGCTGACCAAGACGCTGGCGCGCGAACATGCGCGCAACGGCATCACCTTCAATACCGTCTGCCCCGGCGTGACCGAGACGGCGATGCTGGAAACCTTCATGGAAGGCGCGGGCGACAAGGAAAAGCTGCGCACCGCCTTTACCCGCGCGGTGCCGCTGGGCCGGATGGGCAAGCCCGAGGATCTGCCGGGCGCGATCCTGTTCTTTTCCAGCGACGACGCCGCCTTCATCACCGGCCAGACCCTTTCGGTCTCGGGCGGCCTGACCATGCACGGCTAGGGGGGGAAGCCATGACCGAATATACCGACATCCTTTATGAAATCCGCGGCGGAGCCGCCTGGATCACCATCAACCGCGCCGACAAATACAACGCCTTTCGCGGCCATACGGTGGACGAACTGATCCATGCCTTCCAGCAGGCGGGTTGGGATCGCACCGTCGGCGTGATCGTGCTGACCGGGGCGGGCGACAAGGCCTTCTGCACCGGCGGCGACCAGTCCGCCCATGATGGCCAGTATGACGGGCGCGGTGTCATCGGCCTGCCGATTGATGAACTGCAATCGCTCATCCGCGACGTGCCCAAGCCGGTCATCGCCCGCGTCAACGGCTTTGCTATCGGCGGCGGCAATGTGCTGGCCACGATCTGCGACCTGACCATCGCGTCGGAAAAGGCGCAGTTCGGGCAGGTGGGGCCCAAGGTGGGCTCTGTCGATCCGGGCTTTGGCACCGCCTATCTGGCGCGGGTTGTCGGCGAAAAGCGCGCGCGAGAGATCTGGTATCTCAACAAACGCTATACCGCTGCGGAGGCGCTTTCCTGGGGTCTCGTGAATGCCGTCGTCCCGCACGAGGATCTGGATGCCGAGGTCGATCGCTGGGTCACCGAGCTGATGGAGCGTTCGCCTACGGCACTGGCGCTCGCCAAGGTCTCGTTCAACGCCGACAGCGAAAACATTCGCGGCATCGCGGCTTTGGGGATGCGCGCGCTCAGCCTCTATTACGACACCGACGAGAGCAAGGAGGGCGGGGTGGCCTTCCGGGAAAAGCGCAAGCCGGATTTCCGCAGGTTCGGAAAATAGAAGCATACCAACAAGCGTAAGGGAGGAATACATGCTTGCATCGTCGAAGGGCCGCTCCGCGGCCATGGCCCTTGCCCTGTCGGCGGCGTTCGGAGGAAACGCCGTCGCCCAGGACGGGCCGGTGAAGGTCGGCTTCGCAGCCGACTTGACCGGCGCCTGCGCGGCGCTGTCGGAGGACGGGCTGAACGGCGCCAAGATCGCCGCCGAGGAAATCAACGCGGCGGGCGGCATCCTGGGCCGCCAGGTGGAACTGGTCGTGCGCGACACCCAGACCAAGCCCGACGAGGGCGCCAAGGTCGCGCGGGATCTGATCACCAGCGAAAAGATCGACGTGCTGACCGGCGTCTGTTCTTCGGCGGTGATGCTGGCCGAAAGCGCGGTCTCGGCCGAGCTGAAGGTGCCGTTCTACGCCGCCATCGGCTCGACCCAGCGGGCGAATATCGAACTCTTCCAGCCCTATTTCTGGCAAGTGCAGGCCAATGCCACGATGGAAGCCTATGCGGCGGCCGAATATGTGGCGAAGAAGGCCGAGTGGACCAAGATTTCCACCCTCGGGTCGGATTACGAATGGGGCCATACCTCGGTCGCGGCCTTCACCGAGCGGCTGAAGCAGCTGCGCCCCGACATCACCTTCGCCGATCCGATCTATGCCAAGGTCGGCGAAACCGCGATGGCCCCCTATATCACCGCCACGCTGGCGCAGGCGCCGGATGCCGTCTTTGCGCCGCTGTTCGGGCCGAGCCTGGGTGCCACACTGAAACAGGGGCAGGGCTTCGGCTTCTTCCAGAAGGCCAACCTCGTCACGCTGATGACGGTGGACACGCTGCAATCGCAGGGCGCCTCGATGCCTGCCGACAATGTGTATGGCCTTGCCCGCGCGCCGTTCTTCGCGCTGGAACAGACGCCGGAAGTGACCGCTTTCATCGAGAAATACCGCGCCGCCTATGGCGAATATCCGACCGACTGGGCGATCAATGCCTATGACGGGCTTCGCTTCTATGCCGCCGTGGCCGAAAAGGCCGGAACGGTCGAGGGGGATGCCGTCATAGCCGCCCTGCCGGAAGTCACCTTCGACGGATTGCGCGAGAAGGGCCTGACGGTCCGGGCGCTGGACGGACAGATGAACGCGCCGGTCTATGTCGGCAAGGCGACCAAGGCGGACGGCTACGACTTCCCGATCCTCACCGAGGTCGAGAAGTTCGTGGGGGCACCGCTGATGCCGGCCGAGGACTTCATCCTCCAGGCCCGCGAAGCCGCCAAGTAAGCCTCTCTGCCAACCTGTCCCGGCGGGATCATCCGCCGGGACCAGCCAGGGGAATCCCAGATGGTCCTGATCCAGCTTGTGAACGGGCTAATGGAAGGCATGACGCTGTTCCTGATCGCCTCGGGGCTGACGCTGATCTTCGGCGTCACCCGCATCATCAACTTTGCCCACGGCTCGTTCTACATGCTGGGCGCTTTTCTGACCTACGAGCTGGTGGCGGTGATCGCGCCGGGCACGCTGTGGGGGTTCTTCGCCGCCGTGGCGATTTCGGCGGCCGCGGTCTCGGCCTTGGGCATCCTGTTCGAGACCACCGCGCTGCGCCGCATCTACGGCAAGGACGGCATCCTGCAACTGGTGATTACCGTCGCGCTGGTGCTGATCATCCGTGATCTGGTGCGGATGATCTGGGGCGCCAACAGCGTGCCGGTCCAGATGCCAGATGCGCTGATGGGCGCGCTGGTTGTCGGCGACACTTATTTCCCGCTGTTCCCCATCGCGGTCTTCTGCGCCGGGCTGGTGGTGGTGCTGGCGATGATCTGGGTGATCTATTTCACTCGCGCCGGCATCCTGCTGCGGGCGGGCACCGATGACCGCGGCATGGTCGCGCTGCTGGGCGTGAACGAAAAGCTGATCTTTACCGCCGTCTTCGCCGCCGGGGCCTTTCTTGCCGGTCTCGCCGGAGGCTTGAGCGCGCCTTATGGCGAGGTGAACTACCTGCTCGACACCACGATCATCGTCTCGGCCTTCATCGTCTGCGTGATCGGAGGCTTGGGCAATCTTTACGGTGCGCTGGCCGGGGCGCTGGTCGTCGGCGTCACCAAGGCTTTGGGGGTCATGTATTTCCCCCGCCTGTCGATGGTCCTGATCTTCCTGATCATGGCCGCAGTTCTCATCGCCCGCTCCATGGGCCGCCAGGGAGGCCCGGCACGATGACCGCGCAGGACCTGAAGGCCCTCTGGGCAAAGGTCGCCCGCGCCGCGGTCAGCTGGCAGTTCGTTATCCCGGCGCTTGCCCTGGTACTTGCGATCAACTGGCTGGCGCCGACCGCGACCTCGACCCTGATGACCGAGATCATGATCATGGCGCTCTTCGCGTCGTCGCTGAACCTGCTGATGAGCTTTGGCCATATGGTCAGCTTCGGCCATGCCGCCTATTTCGGCCTCGGCGCCTATGGCTTCACGCTGGCGGTGGTGCGGGGAGGCGTGCCGCCCGAGCTGGCGCTGGCCATCGGGCCGCTGGTCGCGGCGCTCGGCGGGCTGGTGTTCGGTGCGCTGTGTGTGCGCCTGACGCAGATCTACTTCGCCATGCTGACGTTGGCCTGCGCGCAGATCACCTATACCGTGCTGTTCCAATGGTATGATTTCACCGGCGGCGATACCGGGATCACCGGCTTCATGACCCCGCGTTTCGGCCTGTCGGAAAAGGGCTATGCCACGGCGGTGCTGGCGGTGGTGGCGATCTGCCTCTTGGCGCTGTGGGGGATCGTCAAGTCGCCGCTGGGCCTGTCGATCCGGGCCGTGGGCCAGGATCGTTACCGGGCGGAGGCGCTTGGTCTCGGCGCGCGGCGGGTGCAGTTGGTGGCCTTTGTCATCGCCGCCTTCTTCGCAGGCGTTGCGGGCACGCTTTATGCGGTGCTGCATGGCGCGGCCTTTCCCGATTACGCGGGCCTCGGCGTCACGCTGGAGGGGCTGATCATGGTGGTGATCGGCGGGCTGAACAGCTTTTCCGGCGGCATCTGGGGCGCCATCATCTACAAACTGCTGGCGGCCTTCGTCTCGAAGGCGATCCACGAATGGGAACTGGTGCTGGGCCTGATCCTTCTGACGATCTGCCTCGTGGCGCCGAAGGGGTTTGCCGGCGTCTCGGCCCGGCTGCGCTCGATGCTGGGGGGGATCATCTGATGGATCCGGTTCTTTCCGCCCGCCACATCCGCAAGGCTTACGGCGATTTCATCGCACTGAAGGACATCTCCTTCGACATCCCGAAGGGCGAGCGCCACGCCCTGATCGGCCCGAACGGGGCGGGGAAATCCACCTTCATCGCCTGCGTCGCCGGACAGCTGCCGGGGGTGGAGGGCGAGATGCTCTTCAAGGGCGAGAACATCCTGTCCCTGCCGCCCGCCCGTCTGGCGCAGAAGGGGATCGGCCGCACCTTCCAGATCAGCCGGGCCTTCCTGCACATGACGGTGCTGGAGAACATGATGGCGGCCTATGTCATCGCCTCGGGCAAATGGGCCTCGCTCTCGGGGCGGGTCTATGCCGAACGGATCGACCGCGCCCATGCCATGCTGGAAACCGTGGGCCTTGCCGACCGGACGCGGGATACGGTCGCGGACTTGAGTCTCGGCGACCGCAAGCGGCTGGAGTTCGGCATGGTGCTGGCCGCCGACCCGGACCTGCTGCTGCTGGACGAACCCACCGCAGGCATGTCGATCAAGGAACGCCACTTCCTGATGGAGATGGTGGCCGAGCGGGTCGATGCGACCGGCAAGACGCTGATCTTCGTCGAACACGACATCGACGTGGTGATGAAGATCGCCGCCCGCGTCACCGTGCTGGTGCGCGGCGCCATCCTCGCGGTCGGCACGCCGCAGGAAATCAAGGCCAATGACGAGGTGCAGGCCGTCTATCTGGGAGGGGGGCATTGATGCTGCGCATTTCAGACCTGCACGCCGCCTACGGCAAGGCCGAGGTTCTGCACGGGATCGACCTGGAGGTCGCGGCGGGAGAGGTCGTCTGCCTGATCGGGCGGAACGGCGTCGGCAAATCCTCGACCATGAAATCCATCGTCCGCGACCAGATCACCGTGACCGGCGGCGAGATCGTCTTCGACGGCGCGTCCTTGGCCGGGATGCGTCCCTATGAGGTGATCCGCCGCGGCGTGGGCTATGTGCCCGAGGACCGGCGTGTCTTCGCCTCGCTCTCGGTGCTGGAAAACCTGAACGTGCCCCGGCCGGTGGCCGCAGGCGACCGCCGCCGCTGGACGGTGGACGAGGTGTTCCGCCTGTTCCCGCAACTGCACGACTACCGCCACCGCAAGGCCGGCGTGATGAGCGGGGGCGAGCAACAGATGCTGTCGATCGCCCGGTCGCTGTTGACCTGCCCGAAGCTCCTCCTGCTCGACGAGCCGCATGAGGGACTTGCCCCGAAGATCGCCGAGGAGGTGGTCGACGCCATCGTCGCGCTGAAGCGCGAGGGGGTGTCGATGATCGTCTCGGAGCAGGCGCTGAACACGATCCGCCGCTGCGCCGACCGGGTTTACGTCATCGACCGCGGCATGACGGCCTGGACTGGCACGGTCGATGGCTTCTACGCCGATCCCGAAATCACCCGCAAATATCTGATGGTTCAGTGAGGCCCCCGATGTATCCCACCATCTTCGACACCGAGGAACTGACCGCGCTGCGCGACCTCGCCCGCAAGTTCGCCGCAGAAAAGCTGGCGCCCGGTTATCAGGCGCGCGAAAAGGCCGGCGGCTTTGGCCCCGATCTGCTGCGCGAGATGGGCGGCCTCGGCCTGATCGCCCCCGAACTGCCCGAGGAATTCGGCGGCCTCGGCTCGGGCGCAATCTATTCTGGCGTCATCATCGAGGAAATCGCCCGCGGCGATTTCAACATCGGATATGTCAACATCCTTGCGTCGCTGAACGGGCAGATCCTGTCCAAGTTCGCCAACCCCGAGATCAAGCGGGAATGGCTGCCTAAGCTGATCGCGGGCGAGCTGATCGTCGCCATCGCCCTGACCGAACCGCGCGGCGGGTCGGATGCGGCGAACCTGGGCCTGCGGATGGAACGCGACGGCGATCACTATGTGATCAACGGCGAAAAGACATCGATCTCCTGCGCCGATCAGGCGAAAGGAGCGGTGGTCTTCGCCCGCACTGGCAAGCCCGAAGACAAGGCGCGCGGCATTTCCGCTGTCTTCGTGCCGATGGACACGCCCGGCATCTCGACCACGCGCTTCACCGATCTGGGCCAGCACGCCATCGGCCGCGGCTCGATCTTCTTCGACAATGTGCGGGTGCCGGTCGACCACCTGCTGGGCGAGGAGGGCAAGGGCTTCGTGCAGGTGATGCAGGGCTTCGACTTCTCGCGCAGCCTGATCGGGCTGCAATGCCTGGGCACCGCGCGGCAGTCGCTGGACGAGACCTGGGAGTATATCGGCGGGCGCAAGGCCTTTGGCAAACCGCTGGCGGCCTTTCAGGGCATTACCCACCAGCTTGCCGATTTCGACACCAAGGTCGAGGCGGCGCGGCTCTTGTCGCTGAACGCGCTGTGGCTCAAGGACAGCGGCCTGCCGCATGTGGCCGAGGCCGCGATGGCCAAATGGTGGCCGCCGCTTCTGGCCTAC
This sequence comes from Paracoccus sp. S3-43, assembly GCF_029027965.1. NCBI lineage: Bacteria > Pseudomonadati > Pseudomonadota > Alphaproteobacteria > Rhodobacterales > Paracoccaceae > Paracoccus > Paracoccus qomolangmaensis. Next base: position 380,192 of record NZ_CP119082.1, read on the forward strand.
GAGGCGATCCACGCCTGCCTGCTGATCCACGGCCATGCCGCCTATTCGAACGAACTGCCGTTCGAGCAGCGGCTGCGCGATGTGCTGGGCCTCCAGATCGGCGACGGCACCGCGCATATCATGAAGAACATCATTGCGCGGGAACGCGCCGGCAAGGCCGTCACCGGCTGAGCCAAAGCGAAAGGGGAGGAGGAACCCATGAAATTCGATGCTGTCCTGATCGAACCGCGCCGCGCCCGGATGGAGGCCGAGGGGTTGTGGCCCGGGAAGACGCTGCTCGACTATTTCGAGGAATGTCTGGCCGAAAAACCCGATGCGCCTGCGCTGACCAGCATCGTCGTCGGCGCCGGCATCCGCACGGATCTGACCTGGGCGCAGATCGACGCCCGCGCCTGGCGTGCGGCCGAGGGTCTGCGCCGGCTGGGCTTGGTCAAGGACGATGTTCTGGCCTGCCAGTTGCCGAATTCGTGGGAATTCATCGTTCTTTATATCGCCTGCCGCCGGCTGGGCGTAGTCTTCAACCCGGTGATGCCGATCTTCCGCGAGCACGAGCTGCTGTTCATGCTGAAGCACGGCGAGGTGAAGGCCTTCGTGGTGCCGAAGATCTTCCGCCATTTCGACCACGAGGCGATGGCCGAGGGGATGCGCCCCGACCTTCCCGATCTGCGCCACATCATCGTCGCGGGCGGCGCGGGGCCGAACAGTTTCGACGCGGCTCTGATGGAGCCGGCGCTGGACGACGCGCCGGGCCTGCGCGAGACCAGTGCCCGCGACCGGGGCGACGCCAACGATGTCTGCCAGCTGATCTACACCTCGGGTACCACGGGCGAGCCCAAGGGCGTGATGCACACCGCCAACACGATGTATGCGAACCTGGTGGCCTATTCCGACCGGCTGCATCTCGGGGCCGGGGACATCGTTCTGATGGCCTCGCCGATGGCGCACCAGACCGGCTTCATGTATGGCTTCCTGATGCCCGTGATGCTGAAGGCCCGGATGGTCCTGATGGACAGCTGGGATAAGGCGCTGGCCGCGAGGCTGATCGCGGAGGAGCGGGTGAGCTTCACCATGGCCTCCACCCCGTTCCTGATGGACCTGTCCGCAGCGGTGGAGGAGGGCGGCACCGACGCCTCGTCGCTGCGCATCTTCCTCTGCGCCGGCACCGCGATCCCCGGCCCGCTGGTCGAGCGCGCCCATGCGATCCTGGGCGCCAAGGTGATCTCGGCTTGGGGGATGACCGAAAACGGCGCCGTCACTGTCGTCGCCCCCGAGGATCCCGACGAACGCTCGGTTCATACCGACGGCCGGCCGCTGCCGGGCATGGAGTTGCAGATCCGCGGCACCGACGGCAAGCCGGTGACGGCCGGCCACGAGGGCGAGCTTTACGTCCGGGGCTGTTCCAACTTCGGCGGCTATCTGAAGCGTCCGCAGTGGAACAACACCGACGCCGAAGGCTGGTTCGACACCGGCGACATCGCCCGTATGGACGAGGCGGGCTATATCCGCATCTGCGGCCGCTCCAAGGATGTGATCATCCGTGGCGCCGAGAACATCCCCGTGGTCGAGGTCGAGGCGCTGCTCTACAAGCACCCCGCCGTGCAGCAGGTCGCCATCGTCGCCTATCCCGACGATCGGCTGGGCGAACGGGCCTGCGCCTTCGTCGTGCCCAAACCGGGCCAAGCCCTCGACTTCGCCGGGATGACGGCCTTCCTCAAGGAGCAGCACATCGCGGTGCAATACGTGCCCGAGCGGCTTGAAGTTCGCGACAGGCTGCCCTCCACCGCCTCGGGCAAGATCCAGAAATTCGCGCTGCGCAACGAACTCCGCGCCGAATACGAGGCGGCGAAGAAGGCGCTGGCAGAGCAATGACCGGGATCGCGGGGCCTCGGGCGGTCGTGACGGGGGCGGGCGGTCCGATGGGCCGCGCCGTCGCCCGGCGGCTGGTCGCGGCGGGGGCCAAGGCTTTGGCGCTGACCGACATTTCCGGCACCCGACTTGCCGAAACCGTGGCGATGCTGACCGCCGAACATGCGGACCTGCGGCTCCAGTCGCTGCGCGGCGACGCGACGGTGGCCTCCGAGGCGGAAGCCTTCGCGGCGATGGTGCTGGACAGTTTCGGCGGGGCGGATGTGCTGGTCAACACGGTGGGCGGCATCCGCTCGCCCCGGCTCTACACCCCGTTCCTTGAGATGGACGAGGCGCAGTTCCGCGCCACCTTCGATCTGAACCTGATGGGCAACTTCCACCTGACCCGCGCCTTCGCGCAGGGGATGGTGGACCGTGGCCTCGGCCGGATCGTCAATTTCGCCACCGTGGTCTTCGGCGGCGAGGCGGGACAGGCGGATTACGCCGCCGCCAAGGCCGCAACCGCATCGCTGACGCGCAGCCTCGCCGCCGAACTGGCGCCCGCCGTAACGGTGAATGCGGTGGCGCCGGGCCTGACCCGCACCTCCGTCACCCAAAACATGCCGGAGGCGGAGGCCGCGCGGCTGACCGCGCTGGCCTTCAACCGCCGCATGGCCGAACCGGAGGAGATCGCCGAGGCGGTCGCCTTCTTCGCCTCGGACGCCGCCCGTTTCGTGACGGGTGAGATCATGGCCGTCTCGGGCGGCATCCACCCGCATCTCTGAAAGGCAGACATGACCGAAGCGGTTCATCTTTCCCTCGCCGACGGCATCGCGCTGATCACCATCGACAACCCGCCGGTGAATGTCACCTCGCGCGCGGTGCGCGAGGGGCTGGTCGCGGCGCTGGATGCGGCCGAGGCGGCGGGGGCGGGCCGCGTGGTGCTGACCGGAGCAGGCAAGACCTTCGTCGCGGGGGCGGATGCGAAGGAATTCTCCGCCCCGCCGCAGCCGCCGCACCTGCCCGACATCGTGAACCGGATCGAGGGTTTTCCGGTGCCGGTCGTGGCCGCGATCAATGGCGCGGCGCTTGGCGGCGGGCTGGAACTGGCGCTGGCTTGCGCGGCGCGGGTGGCCGCGCCCGGGGCGACGCTGGGGCTACCCGAGGTGACGCTGGGTGTCGTGCCCGGCGCGGGCGGCACACAGCGGCTGCCGCGTCTGGTCGGGCTGGACCAGGCGCTGTCGCTGATCCCCGAGGGCCGGGTGATCGGCGCGGTCGAGGCGCTGAGGATTGGGCTGGTCGATGCGGTGGAGGAGGACCCGGTTGCCGCCGCGCGCGCGATGGCCCTCCCGGATCGCCCCGCCACCGGCCTGCGGCCCGCCCCGCAGTTGCAGCCCGAAGCCTTCGACAATGCGCTGAGATCTGCCGCGAAACGCAGCCTCCGGCAGATCGCGCCCGTCAGGGCCATCGAACTGATCGAGGCGTCGACCCGCCTGCCGCTGTCAGAGGGGCTGGCGCAGGAACGTGCGACCTTCCTCGACCTCAAGACCGGCGATCAGGCGGCGGCCTTGCGGCATGTCTTCTTCGCCGAGCGCGCCGCACAGGGGCAGGGGCGCAGCGGCGGGGCCGTGATCGCCTCTGCGGTGGTCGTCGGCGGCGGCACCATGGGGGCGGGTATCGCCTATGCGCTGGCGCAGGTGGGCATCACGGTGACGCTGGTCGAAACCGATACGGCCGCGGTCGAACGGGCGCGCGCGAATGTCGCGAGGCTCTATACCGAGGCCGTGGCGCGCGGCAAATCCTCCTCCGACGCGGCCGAAGCCGCGCTGGCCGCGCGCCATTCCTTTCATGCGGGCTATGACGGCCTGCCCCCGGTGGACATCGCCATCGAGGCGGTGTTCGAGGATCTGGAGGTCAAGCGCCGGGTCTTTGCCACGCTGGATGCCGCGCTGCCGGAAACCACCATTCTGGCGACCAACACCTCTTACCTCGATCCGAACCGTATCGCCGAAGGGCTGCGCAATCCGGGCCGCTTCCTGGGGCTGCATTTCTTCAGCCCGGCGCATGTGATGAAGCTGGTCGAGGTGATCCGGGCGCGGGACACCACCGGGGATACGCTGGCCACCGCGCTTCGGCTGGCCGGTCGGCTGAAGAAGATCCCGGTGCTTGCCGGAGTCTGCGACGGGTTCATCGGCAACCGTATCCTGACCCGCTATCGCCAGGCCTGCGACGTGATGCTGATCGAAGGCGCGCTGCCCGCGCAGGTCGATGCGGCGATGCGCGGCTTCGGCATGGCGATGGGGCCTTACGAGGTGCAGGACCTGTCCGGCCTCGACATCGCCTATGCGAACCGCAAGCGGTTGGGATGGAAGACGAAACCCGGTTTCCGCTATATTCCCATCGCCGACCGGATCGTCGAGGAAACCGGGCGCCTCGGCCGCAAGACCGGCGCCGGCTGGTATGATTATCTTGACGGCAAGGCCAGCGCCTCGGTCCTGATCGACCGGATCGTGGCCGAGGAATCCGCCGGGGCCGGCATCGCGCGGCGCGACTTTGCGGATGACGAGATCGTCGCCCGCGCCACCGCCGCCATGGTCGAGGAAGGCTTCCGTATCCTGTCCGAAGGCATCGCCGAACGCTCGGCCGACCTCGACCTGGTGCTGGTCCATGGCTACGGCTTCCCGCGTTGGCGCGGCGGGCCGATGCACTGGGCGGGCCGCACCGGCCTGACCGAAATCCTGCGGCGGATCGAGCGCTATGCCGCCGAAGACCCGCTGTCCTGGGCCGTGCCCGACCTGCTGGCCCGCGCCGTGGCCGAGGGCAAGACCCCCGAAGACCTGTGAGGACCGAATGATCGACGCTTTCATCTGCGACTATATCCGCACGCCCATCGGCCGCTACGGCGGGGCGCTGGCCCCGGTGCGGCCCGACGACTTGGCCGCACTGCCGCTGGCGGCCCTTCTGACGCGCAACCCCGGCCTCGACCCTTCGGCGGTCGAGGAGGTCTGGTTCGGCTGCGCCAACCAGGCGGGAGAGGACAACCGCAACGTCGCGCGCATGGCGCTGCTGCTGGCAGGTCTGCCCGAGACGGTGCCGGGGGTGACGGTGAACCGGCTCTGCGGCTCGGGGCTGGAGGCGGTCGCGGCGGCCGCCCGCGCCGTGCAGTCGGGCGACATGGATCTGGCCATCGCCGGCGGGGTGGAGAGCATGACCCGCGCGCCCTTCGTGATGCCCAAGGCGGGGGCCGCCTGGGCCCGCGCGACCGAGGTGCATGACACCACCATCGGCTGGCGCTTCGTCAACCCGCGGATGCAGGCGCAATACGGGACCGAGTCCATGCCGGAAACCGCGCAGAACCTGGCCGATGAACACGGCATCAGCCGCGAGGATCAGGATGCCTTCGCCTTGCGCTCGCAGGAAAAGGTGGCGGCGGCACAGGCAAACGGTCGGCTGGCCCAGGAAATCCTGCCGGTGACGGTGGCTCTTGGGCGCGGCAAGACTGTCGAGGTGGCGCAGGACGAACACCCGCGCGCCACCACGCTGGCCGATCTGGCGAGGCTGAAGCCGATCACCCGCCCCGATGGATCGGTCACGGCCGGCAATGCCTCGGGCGTGAACGACGGCGCGGCGGCGCTGATCGTGGCCTCCGCCGCGGCGGTCAAACGGCATGGCCTGACGCCCCGCGCGCGCATCGTCGGCGGCGCCTCGGCGGGCGTCGCGCCGCGGGTGATGGGCTACGGCCCGGTGCCTGCGGTGCGCAAGCTGCTGGAGAAGGCCGGCATCGGCCTCGACGCGCTGGCGCTGATCGAATTGAACGAGGCCTTCGCCGCGCAGGCGCTGGCCGTGCTGCGCGGCCTGGGCCTTGCCGATGACGACCCGCGCGTGAACCCCAATGGCGGCGCCATCGCCCTTGGCCATCCGCTGGGCATGTCGGGCGCCCGCATCGCCGGCTCGGCCGCGCTGGACCTGTCGCAGGGCAGCGGCCGGTTCGCGCTGGCCACGATGTGCATCGGCGTCGGCCAGGGCGCGGCGCTGCTTCTTGAACGTGTTTGATCCCCGGAGGATTTCTGATGACCGATAAACCGAAACTCAAACCGAAAGACGCGCCCGATCTCGGCCGTTTCGATTGGGAAGACGCCTTCCGGCTGGATGGGCAACTGACCGAGGACGAGCGGATGCTGCGCGACGCGGCGCGCAGTTTCTCGCAGGAGAAGCTGCAACCGCGCGTCATCAGGGCCTTCGCCGAAGAGGAAACCGATCCGGCGATCTTCCGTGAGATGGGCGAGATGGGCCTCTTGGGCGTGACGGTGCCGGCGGAATACGGCGGGCTGGGGGCGAGCTATGTCTCCTACGGCCTGATCGCCCGCGAGGTAGAGCGGGTGGACAGCGGCTATCGCAGCATGATGTCGGTGCAGTCCAGCCTGGTGATGTATCCGATCTATGCCTACGGGTCCGAGGAGCAGCGCCGGAAATATCTGCCGAAACTGGCGAGCGGCGAATGGATCGGCTGCTTCGGCCTGACCGAACCCGACGCGGGCTCGGATCCGGCGGGGATGAAGACCACGGCGAAGAAGTCGGCGAGCGGCTATGTGCTGAACGGCACGAAGACGTGGATCTCGAACGCGCCCATCGCCGATGTCTTCGTGGTCTGGGCGAAATCCGAGGCGCATGGCGGCAGGATCCGCGGCTTCGTGCTGGAGAAGGGCACCAAGGGCCTCTCGGCACCGAAAATCGGCGGCAAGCTCTCGCTCCGCGCCTCGATCACCGGCGAGATCGTGATGGACGATGTCGAGGTCGGTGAGGACGCGCTGTTGCCGCATGTCGAGGGGCTGAAGGGTCCGTTCGGCTGCCTCAACCGCGCCCGGTATGGCATTTCCTGGGGCGTCCTCGGCGCGGCCGAGTTCTGCTTCCACGCCGCGCGGCAGTATGGCCTGGACCGCAGGCAGTTCGGGCGGCCGCTGGCCAACACGCAGATCTACCAACTGAAGCTGGCGGACATGCTGACGGAGATCAGCCTTGGCCTTCAGGCATCCTTGCAGGTCGGGCGGCTTCTGGACGACGCGAATGCAGCACCCGAGATGGTATCCATCGTCAAGCGCAACAACTGTGGCAAGGCGCTGGAGATTGCCCGCATCGCCCGCGACATGCACGGCGGCAACGGCATTTCCGAAGAATTCCAGGTGATCCGCCACATGGTCAACCTTGAAACCGTCAACACCTATGAAGGCACCCATGACGTCCACGCCCTGATCCTGGGCCGTGCGATCACCGGCCTTCAGGCTTTTTATTGAGGATTGCGCGATGAAGGTATTGGTGCCTGTAAAACGGGTGGTCGACTACAACGTGAAGGTTCGCGTGAAGGCGGACGGGACGGGTGTCGATCTTGCGAATGTGAAGATGTCAATGAACCCCTTTGACGAGATCGCGGTCGAAGAGGCGATCCGTCTGAAGGAAAAGGGCGCGGCGTCCGAGATCGTGGTGGTCTCCATCGGAGTGAAGCAGGCGCAGGAAACCCTGCGGACCGCGTTGGCGATGGGTGCCGACCGAGCGATCCTCATCGAGGCGGCGGCCGACGTGCATACCGACATCGAACCGCTGGCGGTGGCGAAGCTGCTGGCTGCGGTGGTGAAAGAAGAGGCCCCGGGTCTGGTGCTGGCCGGCAAGCAGGCCATCGACAACGACATGAACGCCACCGGCCAGATGCTGGCGGCGCTGCTCGGCTGGGCGCAGGGCACCTTTGCCTCGGAACTGGCGATCGAGGGCGACCATGCCAAGGTCACCCGCGAGGTGGACGGCGGGCTGCAGACGATCAGCGTCAAGCTGCCCGCAATCGTCACCGTCGACCTGCGGCTGAACGAGCCGCGCTATGCCTCGCTGCCAAACATCATGAAGGCCAAGGCCAAGCCGTTGGCGACCAAGACGCCCGCCGACTACGGCGTGGACGTGAGCCCGCGGCTGACCGTGGTGAAGACGGTGGAACCGGCGGGCCGCAAGGCCGGGGTCCGGGTCGGCTCGGTGGACGAGCTGATTGCGAAACTGAAAGACGAAGCGGGGGTGATCTGATGGCCGTTCTTCTTCTTGCCGATGTGAATGACGGGCAGCTTGCCACCGACTCGGTGGCCAAGGCCGTCGATGCCGTGAAGGGTCTGGGCGAGGTCCACCTGCTGGTGGCCGGCCCCGACGCCGCCGCTGGCGAGGCGGCGCAGCTGGACGGCGTGGCCAAGGTGCTGAAGGCCGCCGACGGCGCCTATGACCACGGGCTGGCCGAGTCGATCTCGGCGCTGATCGTGTCGCTGGCCGGCAACTACAGCCATATCTGCGGCGCGGCGACGGCCTATTGCAAGAACGTGATGCCCCGCGTGGCCGCCCTTCTGGACGTGATGGTGGTCTCGGATGTCACCGCGGTGACCGACGCCGACACCTTCGAGCGGCCGATCTATGCCGGCAACGCGATCCAGACCGTGAAGTCGGCCGACGCGAAGAAGGTCTTCACCGTGCGGACGGCGAACTTCACCGCCGTGGGAGATGGCGGTTCGGCTGCGGTCGAGGCGGTCTCCGGGCCTTCGGGCGACGGGCTGTCTTCCTGGGTCGAGGACAAGGTCGCGGCCTCGGACCGGCCGGAACTGACCTCGGCCAAGATCGTGGTCTCGGGCGGCCGCGGGGTGGGGTCGAAGGAGAGCTTCGACATCATCGAGGCGCTGGCCGACAAGCTGAACGCCGCCGTGGGCGCCTCGCGTGCCGCGGTCGATTCGGGCTTTGCGCCGAACGACTGGCAGGTGGGTCAGACCGGCAAGGTGGTGGCGCCGCAGCTTTACATCGCCTGCGGCATCTCGGGCGCGATCCAGCATCTGGCGGGGATGAAGGACTCGAAAGTCATCGTCGCCATCAACAAGGACGAAGAGGCCCCGATCTTCCAGATCGCCGACTACGGCTTGGTCGGAGACCTGTTCACGCTGGTGCCCGAACTGACGGGCAAACTTTGAACCCAAGCTTTCGGGGGCCGGCTGCCTCCGGAACTCCAAGGAAGATCGAGGACAGAAAATGCAGCCCTCTCCTGCGCGCGAAAGCATGGAATACGATGTCGTCATCGTCGGCGCCGGGCCCTCGGGCCTGTCCGCAGCGATCCGGCTGAAACAGCTGGACCCCGAGCTTTCGGTGGTGGTGCTTGAGAAGGGGTCCGAGGTCGGCGCCCATATCCTTTCGGGCGCGGTGCTGGATACTTGCGGACTGGATGCCCTGCTGCCCGACTGGCGGACCATGGATGCGCCGGTCAAGGTGCCGGTGAAGGAGGACAAATTCTACATCCTCGGCCCGGCGGGCAAGGTGCGCATCCCGAACTGGCCGATGCCGCCGCTGATGAACAACCACGGTAAATACATCGTCTCGATGGCCAATGTCTGCCGCTGGATGGCGCAGGTGGCCGAGGGGCTGGGGGTGGAGATCTTCCCCGGCATGTCCTGTTCGGAACTGGTCTATGACGGCGACCGGGTGGCCGGCGTCGTCGCCGGCGAATTCGGCCGCGACCCCGAGACCGGGGAGCCGGGGCCGTCCTACGAACCCGGCATGGAACTGCGCGGCAAATACGTCTTCCTGGGCGAGGGCGTGCGCGGGTCCTTGGCGAAGGAGATCATTGCCAAGTATGACCTGTCCAAGGGCCACGAGCCGCAGAAATTCGGCCTCGGTATGAAGGAGATCTGGGAGATCGACCCGGCGAAGCACAAGCTGGGCACGGTCACCCATACGATGGGCTGGCCGCTCGGCTCCAACGCCGGAGGCGGTAGCTTCATCTATCACCTTGAAAACAATCAGGTCTATGTGGGCTTCGTGGTCCACCTAAACTACAAGAACCCCTACCTCTACCCCTACATGGAATTCCAGCGCTTCAAGCATCACCCGATGGTGGCCGAGCTGCTGGAGGGCGGCAAGCGCGTGGCCTATGGCGCGCGGGCGATTTCCGAGGGCGGCTATCAGTCGATGCCGAAGATGGTGGCGCCCGGCGTTGCCCTGCTCGGCTGCTCGGCTGCTCGGTCGGCATGGTCAACGTGCCGCGGATCAAGGGCAACCACAACGCCATGCTGTCCGGCAAGGCCGCGGCCGAGGCCGCCCATGCCGCGATCAAGGCCGGCCGGATGGGCGACGAGCTGTCGGATTACGAGACCGAGGTCCGCACCGGCGCCATCGGCAAGGATCTGAAGAAGGTTCGCAAGTCAAGCCGCTGTGGTCGAAATACGGGCTGATCGCCAGCCTGATGGGCGGCGGTGCGGACATGTGGCTGAACGAGATGGCTGTCGAGGCTGGTGTCGCAGCGATGACCATTCTGGGCGAGATACGATTCCCTGCGCCAGTCACGTGGGTGGAGTTCGACTATCGTGAGTTGGTGGTTGTTCGTTTCGAAAGGGGTTCACCTGCGACCGCGCATGACGATCGCCCCATCGGATCGGGTCATCGGGGCTTCCTGATTGATGGTCAACAGGATGACCATCTGCTGATCACGATGTTCAGTCGCGAGTCAGGCAGCAGGATCATGGATCCGCTCACCGGCGCCTGCAGCCAGGCATAGAACCCGCTCGGCTGGATGCGCAGGCACCGGCACATCGCACGGATGGAAAACTGACCCCGATGCTCGGCCACGAACGCGTATCTCACTTTGCATCCCTGGCGAAATACGCGGTGGCTTTATTTAGGATGTCACGTTCCTCCGATACCCGGACCAGCTCTCGCTTCAGTCGTCGGATCTCGGCATCCTTTGCCGTCTCACCCGACACCGCCTTCGCGAACTTGCGCTTCCAGGCATAGAGCGAGTGCGTGCTCACCCCGAGCCGCTCAGAGACCTCCTTGGCCGGGTAGCCCCGCTCCGTGATCTGCGCCACCGCATCGCGCTTGAAATCGTCAGTGAAATTACCTGTGCCCATCATGGCCTCCTTGCCTCAAAGTTAGCGAAAAAGGCGTCCACGAAACATGGGGCTATTCAATGTTTCCCTGGTCATGATGGCCTTCGCCATGACGACCGTCATCCGCCATCATGCCAATGCCGCGCCGCCCCCAAAAACGATGCGCAGACCCCATCGCCTCCCTTGATCCGATGGTCTGTCCAGGAAATCCGCCGCATCGCCAATCGCATGGCACAGCGTCAAATCCAGCCCGCACAGATCATCGCATGGTCGCTGTGGCGAAGGGCGCATCAGGCCGCAGCAAGACAGGCTCATATCAAACTGAAAACGCAACTGTAATGCTAGGGCGCGGAAAGATTTGATAGCAAAATTTACTATCTACACAGCCAAGGAGGAACTTCGAAATTTTGCTGGCTCGTCACTTTTGTTGCGCATTGCAATCGCACGGATGGAGACGGCTCGGCTAGCAGCTACTTTTACTAAATTTCTGAGGATCCGATGCTGCGAGGTAAAGGGCGGTTTCGGCGGACCATTCGCTGCGGTCCACCTGAACGGCTGCTTCGTCAAGGTTGCTGCGACAGCCATGCCGCACCTCCGTCAGTCTGCTTCCCGCCCGTTGTCACGACGTCGATTTTTCGAACCGTGATGCTCATGCGGCCAAGCATTCCGCCGGCCGCCAGTCACCTTGATGCAAAGACAAGTATTTCTGGAATCTAGCCCCCGCAACCACTTCTGTCATGGAACCGCACGGAAATGGTCGAGCGCTGGCGGGAGCGGTGGGCCGATCATGTCAACGAGCGACTGGCCAAACTCGACATTGTCGCCCGCATCGATCATCGCAGCCTTGAGGCACAGAGCATCGAACTGGAACCGCAGAGCCAGATCGGAGCACCGGCACAGCGGATCGAGCGGGAGGGCATGGAGGCGGATGCAGGTATCGCCGGCTCCGTTGCGGATAGGCGTATGCATCAAGGCTCGCTTTGGAGATGTCGATGCCGACCGTTTGTGGTAGGGAATTATCCATCTTTTCCGCTGTCCTATTCTTGTCATCCGGGCCCGAAGCCCTGGTTTCTATCCAGGCCTGTTGGAAAAGAAAGGGGTGATCACACTAATCGACGGTCCTCCACCACCGAGACAACTTCGATCCATCCCCTTCCGCCCGATCCGGGGCGGCCACCCCGGATCGAGCATCTCATAATGCCCAAGCAGACGGAAAAGTCATAAGACAAGACAACCCCATCAGTTCATTCCAAGTCAAACGCTATGGCTCACGATGGTAGAACTTAACGTATGCGTAAACCGTCGGTTGCAAATATCCTGACTACTTCGGGCTTGAATCTTAGTGTCAACCTGGTGCCGGCGCGGATTTCCTCGGCATCGCGCTGTTCAGCAACGATGGCCTGGCCGTCATGGAGACGCGCATAGAGATAACGCGTGCCACCAAGATATTCGCTGAAGTCGACGGTGGCGGCCAATCCATTCTCAGTGCCAAGGCTGATATGTTCGGGGCGGATGCCAAGCTGCACCGGACCCGATGCGCCCCTGACCGCCGAGGCGAAGGGCGGATTTCCCGCCACCGACACGGTGCCGTCCGGCGCGATGGTGGCGGTCAGGAAGTTCATCTTGGGCGATCCGATGAAGCCCGCGACGAAGCTGTTGTCGGGATCCTCGTAGACCTGCCGGGGCGTGCCGGTCTGCTCGATCCGTCCGTCGCGCAGCACGACGATCTTGTCGGCGAGCGTCATCGCCTCGGTCTGGTCGTGGGTGACATAGACCATCGTGTTGCCCAGTTCACGATGCAGCCGGGCGATCTCGATGCGCATCGACACCCGAAGCTCGGCGTCGAGATTGGACAGCGGCTCGTCGAACAGGAAGACCTCGGGCTTGCGCACGATGGCCCGCCCGATGGCGACCCGCTGGCGCTGGCCGCCCGAAAGCTGGCCGGGCCGGCGGTCGAGCAGCGGCTCGATCTTCAGGATGCGCGCGGCAGCGAGCACCTGGCTCTCGATCTCGGCCGCGGGCGTATGCGCCATGCGCAGCCCGAAGCCGAGATTCTCGCGCACGCTCATATGCGGATAGAGCGCATAGGACTGAAACACCATGGCGATGCCACGCTGCGAGGGATCAAGGTCGGTGACATCGCGCCCCCCGATCTCGACCAGCCCGTCGGTCACCTCCTCAAGCCCGGCGATCATCCGAAGAAGCGTCGATTTTCCGCAGCCGGACGGCCCGACGAACACCACGAACTCGCCGGGCCCGATGTCGAGATCGACCCCGTGGATGACCTCGACGCCGCCGAAGGACTTGCGGACCTGCCGCAGGCACATGCCAGCCGATTGCGCCATGACGTTCACTCCCGATGCTCCCTGACCCAGACCATCATCTCGCCCGGTTCGCGGTTGTCCCACAGATGATAGGGCACGAGACGCGCGGTGGTCTGCTCCACGTCCGGGGTGTTTTCTGCATAGAGATCGTCGCCCCAGGTCGTCGTCCGTTCGCGCAGCGCCGGGGCGTCGATAGCGACGGCGCCGTCGAGATCGGGCAGCGGCGCGGTCTGCATCCGTTCGGCCGCGTTTTCCAACTGCAGCGTGTGAAGGCAGCATCCGTTGTCCACCCCCTCAAGGCAATAGACCAGCGGGCCCCGCAGGACCGCCGCGCGACCGGCATTGTGCCGGACCAGCGGATGGGTGCGCAGAACCCGCGGCTTCAGCGCCAGCGTCAGCGACAGGCTGTCGCCGTCGGCCCAGTCGCGTTCGATACGGGCGTAGCCCTTGACCATCACCGCGGAAAGATCCACCTCTTCGCTATTGACCGCAAGCCGGGTGCCATGGGACCATTCGGGGATGCGCAGCGAAAGCGCGAACCGGGCCGGCGCCTCGGCCTCGATCCTCAGCGCGATCTCGCCCGACCACGGATAGTCGGTCTCCTGCACCAGCGTGAAGCGCGCACCGTTCGCAAGCTCGATCCGCGCCTGGCTCGTGCAGTAGAGATGCACGGCGACCTCGTCATCGGCCACGCCATAGAGATAGGAGCCGAGCGAGGTGACCAGCCGCGCGATGTTGGGCGGGCAGCAGGGACAGGGATGCCACTCCCAGCGATGATGCCGGCCGGCGCTTTCCAGAGGGTTGTCGTAGAAGAACCGCTTGCCGTCGATCGAAAGCCCGGTGATCGCGCCGTTGTAGAGCGTCTGCTCCATGATGTCGGCATAGCCCCGGTCCGGCCCGCGCCCCAGCATCCGCGAGGCCCAGAACACCAGTGCCACCGAGGCGCAGGTCTCGGCATAGGCGGTGTCGTTGGGCAGGTCGTAATGCTCGGTGAAGCCCTCGTTGGCCTCTGCCGGCCCGATCCCGCCCGTCACATACATCTGCTTCTGCGTCAGATCCGCCCAGAGCGTCTCCAGCGCGCGCGTCAGGCTGTCGTCATGATATTCGGTGGCGATATCGGCCATGCCCGAATAGAGATACATCGCGCGCACCGCATGGCCGACCACCTTGGTCTGCTCCCGGACCGGCAGATGCGACTGGGTATATTCGAGCGTGTTCGCCTGCACGCCCTTGGGATCGCGTCCGTGGGCCAGCGCCTCTTCGATGAAGAAGTTGGGCTGCTGGCCGCGCTCGTCGATGAAGAACTTCGCCAGATCCATGTAGTCCTGGCGGCCGGTTTCGCGCGCGAGGCGCACGAGCGCGAGTTCGATCTCCTCATGGCCGCAATAGCCGCGCACCTGCCCCGGCCCGGGTCCGAATTTCCGCACCAGATGGTCGGCCATCCGGCACATGATGTCGAGGAACTTGCGCTTGCCGGTCGCCTGATAATAGGCCACGGCCCCCTCGATCATGTGACCCGCACAGTAAAGCTCGTGGAAGTCGCGCAGGTTGGTCCATTTCCATTCCGGCTTCACCCGCTGGAAGAACGAGTTGAGATAGCCGTCCGGCTCCTGGAGCTTTTCGTAGAGGTCGATGATCGCATCGGCGCGCGCCTCGAGCTCGGGATTGGGCTTGCGGTAGAGCGAATAGGCGATGGTCTCGATCGACTTGCCGAGGTCGCTGTCCCAGAACATCTGCGACGTTCCGAGCCATTGCACGATGGGAATGACGATGCCGGGGCTTGGCACGTCGGGGTCGATCTGTTCCAGCATGCGCGCCTCGACGCAGCGGTCCAGCAGGGCGGCGGCGGTGTGGTCGCAGACAGCATCCTGCCAGCGGCCCCAGAACCCGCCGACGCTGACGGCAGGCACGGGAAGGGGGCGGAATTGGCGCGTGGGGATGGTTGGCATCGGGTTTTTCCTGAAGAGTGAGGTCATTTGACGGCGCCGGCCATGAGCCCGCGCATGTAGTAGCGTTGCAGGGCAAGGAAGACGAACAGGCACGGGATGGTCATGACCATCACCCCCGCCTGCACGGCCCCCCAGTTGATCGCGCCCAGCCGTCCCGCGCGCACTGCGGTCATCAGCACCGGCAGCGTATAGTTCTCGTTGCTGGAGAGCAGGATGAGCGCGGCGAGGAACTCGTTCCAGGCGTTGAGAAAGGCGAAGATCGCGACCGTCGCGACCCCCGGCATGACGAGCGGCAGCAGCACCCTGACCAGAAGCTTGAGGTCGCGCGCACCGTCGATCCGCGCCGCTTCCTCGATCTCCTTCGGCACCGCGTCGAAAGCGTTGCGCATCATGAAGACCGAAAAGGGCAGTTGCAGCGTCACATAGACCAGCGTCAGCCCGACCAGCGAATTGTTGAGCCCCAGCTTCGCGAGGATGATGAAGAGCGGCGTCAGGATCGACTGGAACGGGATCATCAGCGTGGCGATGATCAGCACGAAGAAGGCGTTCCGGAACGCGAACCGATAGCGCGAGAAGCCGTAACCGGCCAGCAGCGCGACCACCACCGTCAACACGACCGTCCCCAGCGAGACCAC
This sequence comes from Paracoccus sp. S3-43, assembly GCF_029027965.1. Classification (NCBI taxonomy): domain Bacteria; kingdom Pseudomonadati; phylum Pseudomonadota; class Alphaproteobacteria; order Rhodobacterales; family Paracoccaceae; genus Paracoccus; species Paracoccus qomolangmaensis. The sequence goes on from NZ_CP119082.1 coordinate 395,836, forward strand.
CGCCGAATTGAGGACATGCTGCCAGATGCCGGCCCCGAAGCCGTCGAGCGCGGCATAGGCGTCGAAGCTGATCCCGGTCCTCGGCCAGGGCGGCAGCGGCGGCGTCTGCGATTCCGCATTGGAGCGCAGCGAGGAGAGGCCGGCCCAGAAGAACGGCGCCAGAAAGAAGAAGGACGCGAGGATCCCGAAGCCGTGATAGCCGAGATTGCCCAGAAGCCTGCCCCGCGCCCGTTTTGCGCTGCCTGTGCTCATCGGTCGTCCCCCACCCGCAGAAGCCGGAGCTGGATCACGCTGAACACGACGAGGATGGCCAGAAGTGCTATGGACAGCGCCGAGCCGTAGCCGAGCTGGAACGACACGAAGGATTGGTTGAAGATGTAGTAGACGACCGAGATCATCCGGTTCTGCGGCCCGCCGCTGGTCATGATGTAGAACTGGTCAAAGGCCAGCACCGAGCCGGTGATCGACAGGATCAGCGCCAGCGCCAGCGTGCGGCGCATCAGCGGCAGGGTCAGATGGCGGAACCGCTGCCAGGCGCTCGCCCCGTCGATCCGCGCCGCCTCGGTCACGTCCGAGGGGATCGCCTGCAACCCGGTCAACAGGATGATCATGGTAAAGCCCGCGATCTTCCAGACCACCATCACGATGATGGTCGCGAAGGCATTGTCGAATGTCGCAAGCAGGTTGGCGCTGCGTCCGGTCGCTCCGAACATGCGCAGGATCGGCGTGAACAGCCCGCTGTCCACATTGGCAAGCCAGACCCACAGCAGCGAGGCCGTGGCAAGGCCGACCACCACCGGCAGAAAGAAGATGGTCCGATAGACGGCGACCCCGCGCCGCTGCTTCTCGACGAAGAGCGCCAGCGGAAAGGCGACCGCGAAGATGGCGATGGTGACGACCACGGTATAATAGGCGGTGAAGCCGAGCGCGGCGAGGAAGCGCGTATCGGAAAACATGCGGGCATAGTTCCGCAACCCGATCCAGCGCGGCTCACCCAGCAGGGGCCAGTTGTGCAGACTCATCCAGACCGTGAACAGAACGGGGATGACGAAGAACACCGTCACCAGCGCCACGGCCGGCGCGATATAGAGCAGGCCGGGCCATTGCCGCCCGAAGCGCTTGCGGCGCCGTGGGGGAAGCGGATGCGACAGCGATGTCGCCGCAGGAAAAGTCATGGCAATCTCGCAGCAGATTGGAGGGCGGAAGGCCATCCGGCCTTCCGTGCACGGTCGGTTGCGCTCAGGGGGCGCTGTCGAGAATCGCCTGCATTTCCGACTGGGCGTAGTCGAAGGCGTCATCCACGTCGTCGCCGAAGATGGCGGCGTTGGTGAAGGTTGCCCAGGGCCCGTTGGCGCTGTTGATCACGTCGTTGAACACCAGCGTATAGGGTGTTTTCGCGATACTGATCGCCTCGGCGGCGACGTGCAGGCGCGGATCGAGCCCTTCCAGCGTTTCCTCGGCGATGTCACCCCGGCTGGGCAGCGAGCCGTTCTGCGCAAGGATACGCTGGCCTTCGGGCGAATAGGCGAATTCGATGAATTCCTTCACCGCCTCGAGGCGCGGGGTGCCGCGCGTCACGATGATGTTGTCCCCGCCCGCGAAAGACGCCTTGCCGCCATCGACGCCGGGGATCAGGGTCACGCCGAAATCCAGCTCGGGATGATCGTTCACCAGCGATCCGATCTGGAACGCACCCAAGGACTGCTGGCCGATCTTGCCGTTCGTGATCGACAGGAAGTTGACGCCATTGTCGGTCACCGCCCCTTCGGGGACCAGGTCCTTCTCGACCATGGTGCGGTAGATGTCGACGGCGGCCCGCATCTGCGGCGTGTCGAGCGTCGCGGTCCTGCCGTCCTCGGACAGGATGTCGGCGCCCGAGGCCCAGACGATGGGCGCGAAGGTGAAGATCATGCAGCCGCCGCAGCCGCCGCCCGAGAAATAAAAGCCGTAGTGGCCATCGCCCAGCTTGCGGATGGCCTCGGCATTGGCGGTGATCTCCTCCCAGTTTTCGGGCGCCTTCTCGGGATCGAGGCCGGCGGCCCGATAGAGATCCTTGTTCCAGGCAAAGATCGAGGTCTCGACCAGCAGCGGCAGGCCGTAGACCGAGCCCTCATAGGTGCCGAGCTTGACGTGGGACGGGGACAGCGTGTCGAAATAAGGCAGCGAGCGTGCCCATTCGCTCAGATCCTCGAGTTGCCCGGCCGCGGCGAAGGATGGGGTATAAATGAGATCGAGCGAGAGAGCGTCGGGCGCCTGCCCACCGGCGGCGGCGGCGGCGTATTTCTGAACCAGTTCGGCAAAGGGGACTTCCGTCACCGAGATCTGGTTCTCGTGGTTGGCATTATAGGCATCGGCAAGGGACGTGAAGGCCGTTCCAATGCCAGTGCGCACCCACATGTCGATGGTCTCTTGTGCGACACTCGCCGAGCCAAGGCACAGTGACGCAACGGTCGACATCGCAAACAGTCTGAACATGATCTTCCTCCCTGAAACGCCGGTCTCCCCTCCGGCTGGTCGTCTAGGTTACGGCGCCGGTGCCCCTCCACATGACTGGCGGACCACAAGCCGGCAGGCCATCCGGCGCAGCCCCGGCGCAACTTGCTTTCCCTCGGCCAGCGCCAGAATAAGGCGTCCGGCCTCTCGGCCGAGGTCTTTCAAATTCATGTCGACGGTCGTCAACGGCGGGCGCGTCGCGGCGGCAACCAGTTCCCAATTGTCGAAGCCTACGACCGAGACCGCCCCCGGCACGTCGACGCCGCGCTCGCGCAGTGCATCCACGACACCGCGCGCGATCTGATCGTTGCCGCAGAAAATGCCATCCGGCGGCCTTGCCCGATCCTCCCAGATCTGAGCCACCGCCCGGTGGCCCCAAGCCTCTGACCACTCGCCGTAAAGCACCGGCGCATCCGCGCCCGCCACGTCCCTGAATGCGCCCGCGCGCTCGTGGACCGAAGCAAAGCTTCCGGGTCCGGTGACATGAACGATGTGGCTGCGGCCGAGCCGCGCCAGCCATTCGACGGCCTCGCGCGAACCCTGGGCATCGTCGGAAACCAGCTGGACGGCATCCTCGGGGGCGCCGGTGAAGGCATAGACGACAGGGATAGGCAAATCTGCAAGATCGACGGGCAGCCGATGGTCGATGCGCTTTCCGGTGGCGATGATGCCGTCGACCTGCTTGTCCAGCATGGCGTCGACATGCACCTTGCCCAGTTCGGGATCGTTCCCGATCGTACAGAGGAAGACCGATACTCCGTGATCGACGAGAGCCTCGGAAACCCCGGCCATGACAGGCAGGGTGAAGCGGCCATAGGTGTCGTTGGTCAGCAATCCGACCGTAAAGCTACGCCGGCTGATCAGCCCTCGTGCCAAGGCATTGGGCCGGAAACCAAGCTCGGCGGCGATGCGCTCGATCCGATCCCGCGTCTCCACCGCCATTCGCCCGGTCCCGTTCAGCGCCTTCGAGGCTGTGGCAATACTTACTCCGGCGGCGTTCGCCACATCGTATATGCGCACACGGGACAAGTTCGGGCTGGACACAGAGAAATCCTTTTCTCAAGCATGGGTAAACGTTTTCTCATTTTCGGTCAAGGCGAAATCTGGCCTTGCGCATTCTTTCGTCGAGATGCCGGATCGGGCGATTCCGCTGCAACAATCAAAAAAGTCGAGGCGCCCTTCGGAAATGCAGCGCAGCAGGCCTTCACCGATCAGCCCCTTCAGCCGCCACCCCATCCATGGATATCTATCGCGGCAAGAACCAGAGCGAGGAGGAGTTTGGCGCCTACGCCGGGAAGGTGGGCGCGCAGGTGCCTCTAAGCCGCATGGGCAACCGTAAGAAATCGGGTCGGCTGTGCTGTTTCTCGCCAGCGATTCGTCAAGCTACACGATGGGCGCCGAGATCGCCGTCGATGGACAGGGCGGAGTTGTGAACCATGCTACTGGATGATGATCTGTCCGTCCGTACCCTCTTCCATGCCGCCGCGCGGCATTGGATGCTTCTTTGCGATCGCAGGGTGCAACGCGGGCTTTCAGCACTGAAAATCATCGTGGCTTCCGACAATTTCTGTCTCATGCGGATCCCGTAAGGTTCAAGGCGCGCGCTCGTTCCCGAGGAGCGCCCAATTTTATCGCCGCAAAAGGATCATATTCAGCATCCTGTCAGCGAGCGTGCCGAAGGGTGGACGCAGCAGCGCGGCGGCGTTCCATCGGCCCTGCTCGAAAATGCCCTTGGCATGGCTCATCGAGCGGAAGCCCTCGACCCCGTGATAAGCACCCATGCCGCTCGACCCGACGCCGCCGAAGGGCAGATCGTCCTGCGCGATGTGCAAGAGCGTGCCGTTGACGGTGACGTTGCCCGAGGTGGTCCGCGTCAGCACCTTGTTCCGGTCGTCCCCATCGGAGCCGAAATAGTAAAGCGCCAGGGGCCGGGGGCGGGCGTTCACATAGGCGATCGCCTCATCGATCCCGCGATAGCCTACCACCGGCAGGATGGGGCCGAAAATCTCCTCCTGCATGATCCGCATGTCGTCCGTCGCATTCAGCACCAGCGTCGGCGCTAGGGTGTGCGAGCGCTGGCTTGCCTGCTCGGCGTTGCGCCCGACCGTCCTGATCTGCGCGCCCTTGTCGCGCGCATCGGCGATCAGGCCGGACAGCCGGGCGTGGTGATGGTCGTTGATGATCGCCGTGTAATCCTGGCTTGCAGGACCGTCCGGATAAAGGGCCGCGACGGCCTTGTCGAAAGCCGTCGCAAAGGCGTCGATTTCGCTTTCATCCACCAGCGCATAGTCGGGCGCGATGCAGGTCTGGCCCGCATTGGCGAACTTGCCGTAGGCGATGCCGGCAGCCGCATGGTCTATCGGATGATCCTTGGCGACGATCACGGGCGACTTGCCTCCCAGCTCCAGCGTCACCGGCACCAGATTGTCGCTCGCAGCCCGCATCACCTTGCGCCCGACCGGCGTGCTGCCGGTGAAAAGCAGGTGATCGAACGGCAGCGCCGAAAAGGCCGCGCCCACGTCAGCATCGCCCGTGACGACCGCGACCTGCTCCTGGGGGAAAACATCGGCGAGCATCCGCACCAGCAGCTCGCTGGTGGCCGGCGTGAACTCCGAAGGCTTGAGCATCGCGCGGTTGCCGGCCGCGAGCGCGGTCGCCAGCGGCATCAGAGCCAGTTGGAGCGGGTAGTTCCACGGAGCCATGATCCCGATCACGCCGAGCGGCTGATATTCGACGCGGGCGCGGCCGAAGCGCAGCGGCAAGGCGACATGCCGGTGCGACGGACGCATGAAGCGGCGCAGGTTCCTGCGCAGATAGTCGATCCCCGTCACAAGCGGGAAAATCTCCATGATCGCCGTTTCGTGGCGAGAGCGGTGGCCGAAATCCGCGTTCAGCGCGTCCTCGAATTCGCTCCGCCGCGCGAGCATGGCGGATCGCAGGGTTTTCATGTGCTCGCGGCGTTGGGCAAGCGTTGGCGGACCGGCGCGGAGAAACGCTGCGCGCTGGAGAGCGAGGATGTCTTCAAGCGGATTGCCTGTCTCGATCGTGTCAGTGCTGTTCATGTCCGCCTCCAAAGTTGACAGTAGAAACTTCATGGCGTTGACATAAGCTCTGAAAGTAGGCATTGTCAACATATGTTTTCACTGACAACTTCTGGATCGCCCATGCCCGACGCTGCCGACCGCCCCTATCATCACGGCGACCTCAAGCGCGCTGTCATCGACACCGCCATGGCCATGTTGCATGAGGATCGCGGATGGCAGTTCACCTTGCGCGAGATCGCCCGGCGGGCTGGCGTCAGCCATGCCGCGCCCTACAAGCATTTCGCGGACAAGTCGTCGCTACTGGCGGAAATGGCGCTGATCGGTTTCGACCGGCTCCGCGCGGCCTTGACGCCGGATGAGGCGAAGCCGGCCGACGCATTGCGCGATGCGTTCTTTACGATGGCGCGCGCCTATATCCGCTTTGCGACCACCAACCCCGGCCTTTACCGGCTGATGTTCAGCGCCGATGCCGGGAAACCTGCGGACGTGCATCTGGACGAGCGGGCGCTTGCCGCCTGCGAACCGCTGATCGAGCTGCTGGAGCGTGGTCAGGCCGAAGGGGCACTTCGCCGGCGCGAGGTTCGCGGCCAGATGGCGGCCTGCTGGGGGCAGATGCACGGTCTGGCGCTGTTGACCATCGACGGCATTCTTCTCCCCGAGAAGGTTGGGGCCGATGCGCTGGACAATGCCCTCATGACGCTTCTGGAGGGGTTGGAGGCGTAGCCTGCCCAAGACTCGCGGCGGGCTCCGAGCCAAGGATATGAGCCTTTTCTCCATGCGGGCCGAGCGCCGCCGATATGTTAGATGGGCTGTCCATTCGTCAAGAAGGGCGCATACAGGTCCGTGTGATCGGTTGTTCCGGAGGTAGCCCGGCGATCGGGGATGGGAGAGCCCGCCGGACCACTCCCGGGTTCGATCTGCGACGATGGCGGCATGTGCCGCCTTGGTGCTTTGAGCGCATGCCTCGGGCTGGTCGTGAGGCCCGGTCGCACTGCGATGCAGCGCCGTGAGCCTCTCATCTGGTAAAACCCCCGTCGCGGGTCTCGTATTGGACCTGTGAAGATCGACAACGGACGCAGCTTCACAGGTCGTCGGATCAATACTGGCCGTGATCCCTGCAGTATGTCCAGAGAGAAATGCCCTGCGGACTAGGTCGGCGGCGGCTTGCAGCCAACGAGCCGCAAGGACAACTGCAGAGGGAAAGCAAAGTCATTGTTTCTCCGATTTACGCAACTGTTGTATCCTGAATTGCTCCCTGGCGATCTGACGGCCGATGATCCGCGCTAGAGTCAGGACCCATAAACCTGCTTGAGCGGAGGCGGGCGGCATGATTCAAACTCCCAACTGTGGGAGGGGTGATGAGCGAGCTTTACTGGCTGACGGAGGCGCAGATCGGGCGGCTGCGACCTTTCTTCCCGAAGTCGCGCGGCAAACCGAGGGTCGATGACCGGCGCGTGCTGAGCGGGATAATCTTCGTTCAGCGCAACGGGTTGATGTGGAAACACGCACCGGCCGCCTACGGCCCACCGAAGACGCTCTACAACCGCTGGAAGCGATGGAGCCGGATGGGCGTGTTCGCCACGATCATGACCGAACTGGCCGCGCAGACCCAGGAAACCGGGATCGTGATGATCGATGCTACCCACGCGAAGGCGCACCGGACGGCTTCCAGCCTCGCGGTTCAAAAGGGGGGCGAGGGCGGCTGATCGGGCGCACCAAGGGTGGGCTGAACTCCAAGCTGCACGTTCTGGCCGACGCGAGGGGCCGTCCGATCGGGATGTTCCTCTCGGCGGGCCAGACCTCGGACTACATCGGGGCGCGGGCGCTTCTGTCCTCCATCCCTCAGACAGGGGCGTTGCTTGCAGACCGGGGCTACGATGCTGACTGGTTCCGCAACGCTCTGATCGACATGGGGATTTCGCCGTGCATCCCGTCCCGCATCGGTCGCAAAGTTGCTATCCCGCATGATACCGAACTCTACCGCCAGCGGCACAAAATCGAAAACATGTTCGCCCGATTGAAGGATTGGCGCAGGATCGCAACTCGTTACGATCGTTGCCCGATCCTGTTCCTCTCGGCCTGCGCCCTCGCCGCGACCGTCATCTATTGGTTGTGAGTCCTGACTCTAATCGTTTCAGCACGCAGAGCCGAATATCCTGCTGATAGTTGGGTTGTTGGACAAGTTACCATTGCGCTGATATCGTCAGTGCCGTCTGCCGCCCCGCGCTTTCGGTGACGAAACGCTGTCGTGTCAGGGCAAGGAAATGCTCGTGGAGAGGGGAGAGATCGAAGTCCCTTCGCCGGATGATCCCGATGTTTCGACGATGGGCATTGTTCCGCGCCGCAGGTTCCCGAGGCGTGTGGTCGAGACCGGAAGGGGATAGGACCGGACCGGGTCAGCGCCGGTCCGCCAGGGCATCCCGGCGGGCATAGCGGCTGCGGGGCGGCAGCCCGCGCGCGGCGAAGTCCCGTGCCAGCCGGTCAAGCGCCGCCCGGAACTCCGGCCCTGCCAGGGCCGGGCCGTGCCCCGGGATCATCCGGTCCGGCCGCAGGGCCGCAAGCCTGCGCAGCGAACGCCCGGCGGCATCCCAGTCGGTCGTGTAATAGGCGGGCGGGCCTTGCAGATGCGGGATCTGCAAGGCGGCGCTGCACAGCGACTCCTGGCGCGTGGCGCTGATCGCATCGCCCGCGATCAGGGTGCCGGTGGCGGCGTTCCAGAACGACACATGCCCCGGCGCATGGCCGGGCGTATGGATCCATTGCCAGCCGTCCAGACCGGGGATGGTCCCGTCGCCGGGCAGGTCGAACAATCGGTCCGAGACATCGATCGGCCCGCGCGGGAACAGGGGCGACAGTTCCGCCATGCTGCCGCCCCCTACCTCGGGCGCGGTCGGCGGATAGGACCGCGTGCCGTCCAGAAAGCCGCGCTCGGCCCGGTGGGCGTGGATCGGCGCATCCCAGTCGCGCGCCAGGTCCGCAAGGGCGCCGACATGATCGAAATGGCCGTGGGTCAGAAGGATCGCCGCGGGGCGGGCATCGCCGAAGCGGTCCCGGGCGGCCGCCCGGATGACGGGGCCGGAGCCGGCGATGCCGGCATCGACCAGGAACCACCCCCGGTCCCCCGCGCCGGCCGGGCCGATGAAGGCGACGTTCACGATGGCGCAGCGCAGCCGGGCCACATCGGGCCCGCAATCCTGCGTCACCGCCGCAGGGGGCAGCGGGACGCCCCGCGGTCCCGGCGGCTGGGTCAGGGCGGCGGCAGCCAGCGAAAAGGCGCCGTATCCGGTCAGAAAGGCGCGCGGTCCGGCGGCGCTTTCCCGCAGTCCCGCCGCGATGCAGGCCGCCCCCTGCGCGGCGTCCAACATCCGGTGCTGGTCCAGGTCGATTCCGCCGCCCGGCCCTGGACGATAGCGCGTCGCAAGCGAATAGGCCGCCACCCCCAGCCCTGCCAAGGCCAGCGGCCGCGTCAGCCTGCCGGGCCAGCCCAGCGCGCGGGGCAGCGCAAGCAGGGCCAGGGCGGATGCGGCGTCAAGCCGGGCGTGAAGACGGGGCGGGATCATCGGACGCATTCTCTCTCGGGAGTTCTGGGGACGCCGCAGGGATCGTGCTGGTCAGGTCCGCCAGCGCGCGGGTGGTCAGCAGCTTGCCCAGCCCGACCCGGCGCTCCAGGTTCGAGCGGCTGAAATCAAAGGCCTTGCCGGCGAATTCGTCCTGGGGATCGGACAGGACGACATGGCGGAAATTGCGGCCCACCAAGTCCGCGCACTGGATGATCCGTTCCGACTGCCCGGCAAAGAACAGCTCCTGCGCGCGGGTGCCGATGCCGTCCATCGTCTCGGTCAGCGTGCTCTGTTGCGCGAACAGATCCAGCCCGATGATGGCCGCGTCGCCCGGCCGGTCCAGCAGGGGACGAAGCGGCAGGTTTTCGCACAATCCCGGATCCAGCAGGTAACGCCCGTCGATCCGGACGGGCCGGAACAGGACCGGCAGGGCGGTGCTTGCCATGATGTGATCCACGCTCAGCGCCATGTCCCGGTTTCGGAAATCCACGATCGTCCCGGTTTCCGCGTCAAGCGCGGTCATCGTCACCTCGATCTCGGCATCGTTCAGGCGGTCGAAGTCGATCGTCCGTTCCAGCAGGCGCCGCATCGGTCCGCGCCGGAATTGCGACCGGTCGGCGGGCATTCCGGGCAGGATTTCCCACAGCCCCGGCCAGGACGGCAGGAACAAGGACGGATGGCCGCGCATCAGCATCGCCGCGACCGCCGCCCGCCTGCCGGTCATCCGCCGTTCCTGCCGAACCTCGGCCAGAAACGCGTGCAAGGCCTCGGACCGCCGCTCCGGGGGATTGCCCGCGATCACCGCCGCGACCACCGCCCCCATCGAGGCGCCCGACATGCGCGTGACGCGCAGGCCGGACTGTTCGATCACCTGCCAGGCGCCGACGTGGAACGCGCCAAGCGCATTCCCGCCGGCCAAGCAAAGCCAGGCCTCCATGTGCCGTCAGCCCAGGCGGTCGCTGATGGCCCGCAGCATGGACATGTGGCTGTCGATCGCCGGAACGCCGACGATGGACGCGCCGCGCGCCATCGGATTCTGGCCGTTTTCGGCATAGGCCGCGTGCAGGGCGCGCAGCTGTTCGTGGCCCTGCATCTGCGCCGCCAGATACTGCCGGTCGAATTCGGCCCCGGCCTCCATGGCGTTCATCTGTTCCAGCAGGGCCGCGTGCTCCGGTGCCACCTGATCCGAGGGTGTCGCGCCAAAGGCGCGGGCCACGGCCTCCTGCTCGGCCACCTCGAGCGCGGCGAAGGCTTTGACGGCGGGGTCCGTGCCCTTGTCGGCGGCGGCCCGGCTGCTCAGCAGCGAGAAATTTCCGCCCATCAGGATCGCCTGCATGTCTGCATCGGGCGCGGTCTGGGCAAAGGACATTCGGGCGACCGGCATCACGGCGGCGACCGCTCCGGCTGCGAAAAGGGTTCTGCGCTTCATCTGCATTCTCCTGCTTGGGGGGTCCGGGGATCGGACCCTTGGGGCCGCCTGGCCGGTCGTCGGCCGGGCGGGGTCATTCGTCCTCGGGTTCCGCCATCCGCCGATGCGCCTTGGCCACCAGCCCCGCGGGCAGGACTTCGGCCAGGGTGGCCTGCATCTTGTTCTTCAGGCCCGGCGTCATCTGCGCCTGTCCCGCCACCATGGCGTCATAGCCCGCGCGGGCGACCATGGCGGGATCGTCCTTGTTCTTCATCTGGCCGATGGGCGTGTCCAGAAGGTCCGCGCGTTCGAAGAAGGCCGTGTCGGTCGGGCCGGGCATCAGACAGGTCACGGTGACGCCCGTGTCCTTCAGTTCCTCGTTCCAGCCCAAGGCGAAGTTGTTCAGGAACGCCTTGGAGGCGTTGTAGATCGCCTGGAACGTCCCCGGCATGAAGCCCGTGATGGAGCCGGTGATCAGGATCCGCCCCTGGCCCCGGGCCTGCATCCGGCGGCCCAGCGGATGCGCCAGCCGCAGCACGCCCAGGATGTTGGTCATCACCACATGGTCGATGCGCTGCGGATCCTGGTCCAGAAAGGCGTGGCCCAGCCCGGTGCCCGCGTTCAGCATCAGCAGCTCGACCTCGCGTCCGCCCAGATGGGCCAGGACCGACGCGACCCCTTCGGAGGTGGCCAGATCGGCCTCGACCGCCTCGGCACCCAAGCCTGCGGCGGCCTGATGAATGGCGGGCTCATCGGCGACCACGATGGTCTGGTGTCCGTCGGCCTGGGCGATGCGGGCCAGTTCCAGCCCGATTCCCGTGGATGCGCCGGTGACAAGGGCAAGGGTCATCGCCATCTCCTGCAAGGGTGTCGCTTGTTGCGAAAGGAAAGGCCCGCCGGTTCCGGCCGGCGGGCCGCAGGATTATCCGATCTGTTCGGCCTGCGCGCCGCTGTCGGGGCGCGCCATGCCCAGATCGGGCTTCTGGTCGGACGGATGCAGTTTGCCCGTGACGAAGGTGCCCTTGCCGTCGATGGACGGGCCTTCGCCCCAGCGGCCGGAAACCGGCGCGCTGCCATCGGCCTGGAAGCCCAGATAGGCATAGCTGAAGTCGGTCTTTTCCTGCGCCTGCGGAAAGCTGTTCGGGATCGGGAAGGCTCCGGTCATGCCGCCCAGCTCCTCAAGCGCGGCAAGCCACTGGTTCTGGTGCATGGTGTCGCGCGCGATCAGATAGGACAGCATGTCCTTCATGCCGGCGTCGTCGGTCATGTTATAAAGCCGCACGGCCAGGGTGCGCCCCGTGGATTCGGCGGCGACATTGGCGGTCATGTCCGCGGCGATGTTGCCGCTGGCATAGATGTGGGACATGTCGAAGGGCACGCCGTCGCTGTCCACCGGCATCGCCGACAGGCCGGACGACAGCAGGTTCTTCAGGTTCACGCCGCCCATCGCCGCGCCCACCACGCGGTCGGTCGCGGCCATCTCCTCCTGCATCGACAGGGGCGCGCCATCCAGGTTCATCGCGACGGCGGTCGCAAGCATCTCGATATGGCCCAGCTCCTCGGCGGCGGTGTTCATCAGCAGGTCGCGGAACTTGGGGTTGCCGCGCGCGCCGCAGGCCTGGAAGAAATATTGCATCGCCACGCGGATCTCGCCTTCGACCCCGCCGATGGCCTGCTGCAGCGCACGGGCGAACAGCGGGTTCGGGGCGTCGACGCGAACGGGATATTGCAGCTTGTTGTCGGTATAAAACATCGGAAGTCCTCGGATGATCGTGGAGGGAAACCGGGCATCCAGACGGCGTACACGCATCGGCGTCAGCACGGGCACCCGGTCCTACAACCGTCCCCTGCTTGCGATGTTCCCGAAGATCGGCCGGGCAATCCTTTATCAACCCTGACGCCTTCGCCCTTACACCGGCGTGAAATCCGTATCCGGACGCAGGCGTCGGCAATATGCGCGGACCAGGTCGATCGAGGCCTGGATGTCGGCGAGCAATACCATCTCGGACGGCGTGTGCCTGTAGCGCAGCGGCACCGGGATTACGCCCGTGGCGACGTCGCCCCGCAGCTAATGCACGACCCTCGCATCGGTCGGGCTGGTGCCGCCGGCCGCTTGCTGCTTCCAGGCGATCCCCCTAGCGCGGGCTGCCGAGATCAGAAGGTCCAGCACCACCGGATTGGTGCTAACACCCTGCGAGATGCCAGGCTCTTGCCCGGATCGAGTCGTCTCTGATCCTGGGGCCGTGCACGCGGATAGGCGAACAGCCATTCATAGCGTTGCGTGAGACGTTCAGCACCCCGGCCGCCTGAACCGTGCTCATGCACATGGCCCGGCCATGCTGATCGTCACGCCGATTGTCTTTCCCATCGTCACCGAACCGGGCGGCCCTGGCCCGACATCCAGGTCGAGATCTGGCTCAGGCAATCCGATGTTCCGCCCGGCAGGCACGACGCCCGGACATTCCTTCGAACTAGGCCGGGTGGTGCTTCAGCATTGGGATTGCGCGCCAGGCCCGATGACGGCGCGCTCGATTGCGCCCGCCGCCTGATCGACCATCAGTTTTCCAGGGTTGGATGGCGGCGGAAAGCCGGTCGGGCGGCGATTCCACGGCAAACTGGACATCTACCATTCCGTGCAGGCCGCTCGGCTTCCGCTGATTGCGGCGGAGGGCGGATCGCCCAACACGTCCTGATCGAAAAAGGCACAGCTGAAGGCCGCTTGACCGCCGCTTGGTCCGGGGGCAGAAGCGCCTTGCATGATCCATGGGCGGGGCCTCCGGGATGGAACTTTGGCTTATCGGCATCGGCATGGGACGGGTCGAGCATCTGACGCTTGAGGCCGTCGCGGCGATCAACCGGGCCGATCTGATCCTGATTCCCCGCAAGGGCGAGGAGAAGGCCGAACTGGCCCGGATGCGGCGACGGATCTGCGATCAGGTGCTGACCAATCCGCAAACGGTCCTGGCGGAATTCGACCTGCCGGTGCGGGATGCCTCGGGCGGGTATGAAGGCGGCGTGCTGGACTGGCATGAGGCGATCGCCGGGTGCTGGGACCGGGCGATCGAGGCCCATCCCGGCGCGGTGCGGGTGGCGCTGCTGATCTGGGGGGATCCGGGTCTCTATGACAGTTCGCTGCGCATTGCCGGGCGGCTGGCAAAGCGGCGGGCCGTGACCGTCCATGTCGTGCCGGGGATCATGTCGTTGCAGGTGCTGACGGTGGCCCATGCAATCCCCCTGAACGAGATCGGCGCGCCCGTCCTTGTCACCACCGGGCGGCGGCTGCGCGACGAAGGCTGGCCCGCTGGCGTCGATACGCTGGTGGTGATGCTGGACGGCATGAACAGCTTTCAGGCCCTTGATCCCGCAGGGGTCCGCATCTGGTGGGGCGCATATGTCGGAATGCCGGGCCAGATCGTCGAGGCAGGCCCGCTGGCAGAGGCAGGACCGCGCATCGTCGCTGCGCGGCAGGCCGCCCGCGACCGGCACGGATGGATCATGGACATCTATCTGCTGCGGCGGGATCCCGGCTTAGGGGGGACGGGACAGGGGTCAGGCGCGGCCCCGCGACCATAGGCTGGGCGTCAGCAGGCCCAGGGCGACCCAGGCCACCAGGCCCACGCCCAGGGCGCGCCCCGCGAACTGGGCGGCAAGCTCGGGCGGGGTCGGGCCGGTCAGTTCGGCCGGATGCGGCGCGCCGACCAGATGAGGCAGGGCGGCCAGGACGATGGCGGGTGCCCATGTCGCCCAGGACTTGCCGAAGGCGATCAGCCACAGCGCGGCCGCCGACAGGGCGACGGTGGCCAGCCACCAGATTTCGCGCTGCGTGATGTTGGCGGCGGCCATGCCGGGCAGTTCCGGGGCCAGGCCGAAGGCGGGCGCAAGCTGCACCGCGACAAAGCCCGCGATCCCCCACAGCAGCCCCTGGCGCGGGGTGACGGTGTGGCCGCGGTTTTCCGCAAGCGCGATGGCGGCCACCAGCAGCAGCGCATATCCGGCATAGACCAGGATCGAGAACAGCACCGACAGCCCGTCGCGCGTCAGGTCCAGGCCGCCCATGTCGGGATGGGCGGCAGCGGCGGCGCCTTCGGCGCGGTCATGGTCATGGGCGCTGTCCGCCGCGCCGTGATGGTGGTCGCCGGGGGCCGCGAAATGGGTCAGCTCGCCCCCCTCGTAAAGTTCGGCGTGCAGCAGGACGGGCTGGACAAAACCCAGCTGCAACAGGGTGGCAATCAGCCCTGCGGCAGCACCAGCGATCAAGGCGCTGGACAAAAGACGCGACAGCATCAGTGGCAGGGAAAGCCGGTGGCGTGGCGCATGTCATGGGCGGCATCGTGCAGCGTCTCGGACTGCGCGAGGCCGGCCGTGAAGACCAGCACCGCGCCGATGGCGGCCACGATGAAGATGTCGCGCAGCGATGTGGAAACCGCGGCCGATGCGCGGGAAAGCGTCGTCATGTCATTCCTCCTTGCCGTCATCCCCGACGGCGGATTGCGTTTCGCGCAAGGTCGGTCTCCTGACTCGCAGGTCGCTGCCTTGTCCTGCCTTCCCATGGCGCGGGGCCACAGTGGCGTGCCGGATCGGCTCTCTGCTCACAGTCGCGGGGGCGGTCGGGTTGGTGATCCCTGTTCCCACGCAGCCTTGCGGGCTGCACCTTGCACGCCGCAGACTGGCATCGCCGAAGCCGGCGGTCAAGCGCCGGGAATGCGCGCCAGAACCTTGAAGCGCAGCGAACCCAGCGGGCGGGCGTCGCGGATCTCTCCGCCCGGCGCGGCGTGGTAGAGATCCAGGAACCGGCGCAGCCCGCCCCGGTCGCCGCCGTCCACCGGCCCGAACAGATAGGCCATCCGCCCCGGCGCCCTGACCGCCACGGACCCGCCGCTGCGGCAGCCCGACAGGCAGCCCGACGCGCGGACCGTGCAGGCGGCTCCGTCAAGCGCGGCGCGGACCGCCGCCAGCCTGTCCGCCCCGCCCGGACATTCGGCGCAGACGAAGACGCGGGTCATGCGGCCTGCGCGATCAGGTGGAAGAACGTGCCGGTGACGCGGCCGCGCCGCGATCCGGTCTCGGCCACCGCCGCGCCGTCGGCATCCGTCACCTGGGCCAGGGGATCGTCCGGCTGGTCGAGGATGGTCGAATAATGGAACTCGTGCCCCCGCAATCGCGTCCCGGCGGGCAGGCCCGGCATCGGGTCCGACAGCCGCGCCAGCCGGTAACCCAGATGCATCCGCCGCTGTTCATAGCTGGTGACAAGCCCCAGCAGCCCGGCCATCGGATGGCTGGTCCCGCCCGCGTCGATCAGCGCCCGGCCCAGCACCATGTAGCCGCCGCATTCGCCATGCACCGGACGGGTGGCCGCGAAGCGGCGCAGCCCGTCCAGGAACCGGGCCGCGCCCGCGATCCGCCCGGCATGCAGTTCGGGATAGCCGCCCGGCAGCCAGCAGACATCCGCGTCCGGCGGCGGCGGCTGATCGGCCAGCGGAGAGAACGCAAGCACCTCGGCCCCCTGCCGCAGCCAGCTGTCCAGAAGATGCGGATAGACAAAGGAAAACGCCTGGTCCTGCGCCAGCGCGATCCGCTGGCCGGGCGGGGGCATCGGACGTCCGCCGGTCGCGGGCCCGGCACGGCCCCGCGCCGCGGCCCGGATGGCGTCCAGGTCGACATGGGCGCGCAGGAAGGCCGCATAGGCGCGGATCGCGGTTTCCAGATCCGGGTGTTCCGCCGCCTGCACCAGGCCCAGATGCCGTTCCGGGATGGTCAGGTCGCCCCGCCGGGGCAGCGCGCCAAGGACGGGGATGCCCCGCGCCTGGAAGGCCAGGCGGCACAGCCGTTCGTGGCGGGCCGAGGCGACGCGGTTCAGGATCACCCCCGCCACCCGCACGTCGTCGCGGAACCGCGCCATCCCCAGGGCCAGCGCCGCCGCCGTCTGCGCCTGGCCCGAGACATCCAGCACCAGCAGCACCGGCCAACCGGTCAGCGCGGCGATGTCGGCGCTGGCGCCGTTGCCGGTCTCGCCATCCGCCGCCACGCCGTCGAACAGGCCCATCGACCCCTCGGCCAGGGCGAAGCCGTCCGCCCGCGCCAGCTGTGTCGCCAGCAGGCCCCTGGGCATCGCCCAGCTGTCCAGGTTGAAGGACGCCCGCCCGCAGGCCGCGCGGTGAAAGGCCGGGTCGATATAGTCCGGCCCGCATTTGTAGGGCTGCACGGTCACTCCGTCCTCGGTCAGGCAGCGCAGCAGGCCCAGCATCACCGTGGTCTTGCCGCTGCCGGACCGCGCGGCCGAGACGATCAGCCCCCCGCTCATGGCGCCACCGCGTCGCCGCGCCCGCCGCGAAAGCGCCGGTCGTAATCGGCGGAATACAGGCGGCTGTCGTCGAATCCCTGTTGCGCCAGGGCGCGGCCGACCAGGATCAGGGCGGTGCGCTCCATGCCGTCGCCGACCTGCGCGGCGATGTCGGCCAGGGTGCCGCGCACCAGCCGCTGGTCGGGCCAGCTTGCCCGCCAGGCGACGGCCACGGGGCAATCGGCGCCGTAATGAGGGATCAGTTCGGCGGCGATCCGGGCCAGCCGGTGGATCGACAGGTGCAGCGCCAGGGTCGCGCCGGTCGCGGCGAAGGCGGCAAGGCTTTCGCCCTGCGGCATGGCCGAGGCGCGGCCCGCCATGCGGGTCAGCACCACGCTTTGCGCAAGGCCCGGCAGGGTCAGTTCCGCGCCCAAGGCGGCGGCGGCGGCGGCAAAGGACGGCACGCCCGGCGTCACCGTATAAGGGATCCCCGCCGCGCGCAGGCGGCGCAACTGCTCGCCCATGGCCGACCAGACCGACAGGTCGCCCGAATGCAACCGCGCCACGTCGAGGCCCCGTTCATGCGCCGCCGCGATCTCGGCCAGGATGGCGTCCAGATCCAGCGGCGCGGTGTCGACGATCCGGCAGCCGGGCGGGCAATGGGCCAGCAGCGCCGGGGGGATCAGCGATCCCGCATAAAGGCAGACGGGCGATGCCGCGATCAGGTCGCGCCCGCGCAGCGTCAGCAGGTCGGGCGCGCCGGGACCGGCGCCGATGAAATGGACGGTCATGGATCGACTCCTTCCGCGACGGCGGCGGTGGCCATGCGGTCCTGGCTGACGGTGCGGGGCGCCCGCAGATGCGCGCCCGGCCCGGCGGCGATCAGCGCGCAGGCTTCGGCGACGCTGCCGGTGCCGTGGGTTCGCAGCGACAGCGGGCTTTGTGTGGGCGTGGCGGTCCGGGCCAGCGCCTCGGGCGCGACCAGGGTCAGGGCCAGGCCGGAGGCGGCCAGTTCGGCCGCCAGCGGATCAGCCGCCTTGACCGCCGGAATGGCGATCCGCGTCAGCCCGCCGCCTCCGGCCCGGCGCAGCGCATCGCGGACCGAGGCCGGCGTGGCCCCGCTGCGAAATCCGACGCCCGCATGTCTCATCGCGTCACACTCCATTGCACGACCGGATAGCTTGCCTTCCAGCCCCGCCTGCGCCCCAGGGGCGCGGCCTCGGACAGTTCGATCCGCAGCAGGCCGCCGCCCCTGGCACGGTGCCAGGCGGCCAGCAGCGCCTCGGTTTCCAGGGTCACGGCATGGGCGACAAGGCGGCACCCCGCTGGCAGGCGGTTCCACAGCGCGGCCAGCAGGGCATCGTCGCCGCCGCCGCCGACAAAGACGGCATCGGGCGGCGGCAGGCCGTCCAGCAGGTCCAGGGCGTTGCCCGCCCGGATCGCCAGCCGCCCCACGCCCAGCCGGTCGGCGTTCCGGCGCGCCCGTTCGGCCCGTGCCGCGTCCCGCTCGATCGCGATGGCCCGGCTGGACGGATCGGCCAACAGCCATTCGATCCCGACCGATCCCGACCCGGCGCCGATGTCCCACAGCATCTCGCCCGGACGCGGCGCCAGGGCCGACAGCGCCAGGGCGCGGACCGGCCGCCTGGTGATCTGGCCGTCATGGTCGAACCAGTCGTCGGCCAGGCCCGAGCCGCGGGGCATGACCCGGCCCCCGCCCCGGACCGTCAGGGCGACGGTGACAAGGGCGGCGATATCGGCCGGGGCCAGGGCATCGGCGCGGGCGTGGCGGATCCGTTCGCGCGCGCCGCCCAGATGTTCCATGACCGTCAGGGCGCTGTCCCCGAACCCCTCGGCCGCCAGCCAGCGGGCCAACGCGCCCGCCGCCGCGCCGTCGCGCAGCGTCAGGATCGCGCGGCGGCCCGGCGCAAGATGCGGGCGCAGCCCCGCCATCGGCGCGGCGTGCAGGCCCAGGCACAGCGTATCCTCGATCCGCCAGCCCATCCGTGCGGCGGCTAGCGAAAAGACCGAGGGCGCGGGAAAGGCCCGCCATTCGCCGGGCGACAGGGCGGCCGCCAGCCCGCCGCCCGCGCCGTGCCAGAACGGATCGCCGGATGCGAGGACCGCCACCGGCTGCCCGCGCAGGGCCAGCACCGGGGCGATGGAAAAGGGCACCGGCCAGGGCCGGCGGTCGGGATGGTCGATCATCGCCAGATGGCGCGGCCCGCCGAACACCGCCGTCGCCGATCGCAGCGCATTGCGGCTTGCGGCGGACAGGCTGTCCAAGCCATCCTCGCCGATACCGATGATGGACAGCCATTCAGCCATGACGACCCTGATCCTTGGCGGCACGACCGAGGCCAGCCGCCTTGCCGCGGCGATGGCCGGGCGGGGCATGGCCGCGATCCTGTCCTATGCGGGCCGGGTCCAGTCGCCCCGCCCGCAGCCGGTGCCGGTGCGGGTGGGCGGGTTCGGCGGGGCCGCGGGGCTGGCCGGCTGGCTGCGGGCGAACGGTATCGCCCGGATCGTCGATGCGACCCATCCCTTTGCCGCGCGGATCAGCCGCAATGCGGTGGCCGCAAGCGCGCTGACCGACGTGCCGCTGCTGGCGCTGGAGCGGCCCGCCTGGCGGCCCGGTCCGGGCGACGACTGGATGGAGGTCGCCGACATGGCGGCGGCGGCGCGCGCCCTGGACGGCCCGCCGCGCCGGGTGTTCCTGTCCATCGGCCGCCAGCAGCTTGCGGATTTCAGGGGCCAGGGGCAGCACCATTATTTGCTGCGCCTGGTGGACCTTCCCGACCACCCCCTGCCGCTGCCCGATGCGACCGTGGTGGTCGCGCGCGGTCCCTTCGACGTGGCGGGCGACCGAGCGCTGCTGGAACGCCATCGCATCGACCTGATCGTCGCCAAGAACGCGGGCGGCGACGGGGCAAGCGCCAAGCTGGCCGCCGCCCGCGCCTTGGGCATCCCGGTGGTGATGATCGCCCGGCCGCCCGTGCCGGACCGCCCCGCCGCCGCGACCGTCGAGGATGTGCTGGCCTGGTGTCATGCCGACCTCGGCGTATAGACGAAGCGGCCGACGCGGCGGGTCCGGGACGAGCCGACCAGAACCACGGTGCGCATGTCGGCCATCTCGGCCGCGGCCTGGGACAGGGCGACCGTGCGGATCTGCTGGCCGGGCGTCGAGACCGCGCGGGCGAAGGTGATCAGCCGGTCGGGGCCGCAGATCCCGCGCAGCAGGTCCAGGACCGCGCCGAACTGATGCGGGCGGCTGGCGGAACGGGGGTTATAGAAGGCCATCGCGAAATCGGCCTGGACCGCCAGCCGCACGCGGTCCAGCACCAGATCCAGCGGCTTGAGGTTGTCCGACAGGTTGATGGCGCAGAAATCATGCCCTAGGTGTTCAGTCCCGGCATCTGGTGGATCGGGTTTAGGATGAATCTGTCTGGCTCTGATGTCCAGATCTTGCAGATGTATTCGTAGGGCGTGAGGCCGCCGAGGGTCTTGAGCCTACGCGCGAAGTTGTAGGCTGCCATGAAGTCGGCGAGATGCGTGCGGAGCTCGTCGTGGCTGGTGTAGTGAAAGCGTTTGACGGTGGCGTCCTTGATCGTGCGGTTCATCCGCTCGACCTGACCGTTGGTCCACGGGTGGTTGGGCTTCGTCAGGCGGTGCTCAATGCCGTTGGCCTCGCAGATCATGTCAAAGCGCATAGGTCTGGAATAGATGGTGTTCCGGTTCCGAGGCTGCTCGGCGAACTGAATACCGTTGTCGGTGAGGATGGTATGGACCTGATAGGGCACGGCTTCGAGCATGTGCTGCAGGAACTCCCAAGCTGTCTTCCTGTCCGCCTTGTCGACGAGCTGGGTCACGGCAAACTTGCTCGTGCGGTCAATGCCGACGAACAGGTAAAGCTTGCCTTCAGCAGTCTGCACCTCGGCGATGTCGATATGAAAGAAGCCGATAGGGTAGCGCTTGAACTTCGACCGTTTCGGCTTGTCGCCTTCCACGTCGGGCAGTCGAGAGATGCCGTGGCGCTGAAGGCACCGATGCAGCGCTGAGCGTGTCAGGTGTGGAATTGATGGCTGCAGGGCATAGAGGCAGTCGTCCAGCGGCAAAAGCGTGTGCAGCCTGAACGCGACGATGGCCGCCTCCTCGGCTTCTGTCAAAACCGTGGAGCGTGGCTCCTTCGGCCCTGTCTTGAGATCATCGACCGTCGCTCGCTTGCGCCACTTCGCCACTGTCTTGGGGTTAATGCCGAGCTCCCGGCTCAGCGTCGCGAGCGAAGCTTGCGATCGTTGTATTGCAGCTCTGACGGCGTGCGTGGTCGTGGCGCTCCCGTGACGAACCTGGCCCATAATGCTTCCCTCCATCCCTGAGAAAGGATCGCACCATCAAACCGTGGGATCAAACACCTAGGGGCGCGCCCGCCGCCGCCGCCGCCGCCAGCATCGCGGTGATCCCCGGCAGCACCCGCAGATCCAGGCCCTGCCAGTCGGCCGGGCCGCGCTCCATCGCCTCGAACACGGCCGAGGCCATGGCGAAAACCCCCGGATCGCCCGAGGAGACGACCACCACCCGCCGCCCCTGGGCGGCAAGGGTCATCGCCAGCGTGGCGCGGTCCAGCTCCTCCCGGTTGTGCGAAGGGTGCAGCACCAGCCCCGCGCGGGGCGCGATGCGCGCGACATAGGGACCATAGCCGATCACGTCGGTCGCCTGGTCCAAGGCGTCCTGCACCTCGGCCGTCGTCATCCCGGCGGCGCCGGGACCAAGCCCCGCGATGACCAGCCAGCCGGTCACGGCCTGCGCCCCTGGCCGTGGATCAGCACGATCGAGAAATAGGGCACCGGCCCATCGACATCCGCCAGGCGGCGCACCCGCTGGCCGGGCATGGTGCCGTATTCGACCAGCCAAGCCCGGTCCAGCCGGCGGGCGGCGGTCAGCGCCGAACGCAGCCGCCCCAGGTTGCGGCCGATCTTCATCACCACAAGCGCGTCGGTATCGGCGATCCGGCGCGCGAGTTCGGCTTCGGGCAGGGTCGCGGGCAGCACGGTCAGGATGTCGTCGCCCCAGGCGATCGGCTGGCCCGTCGCGGTCCAGCAGCCCGCCATGCCGGGGATGCCCGGAACCACCTCGACCAGGTCGCGCGGCAGGCGGGCGTGCAGGTGCATGAAGGATCCGAAAAAGAACGGGTCGCCTTCGCACAGCACCACCACATCGTCGGTCAGGGCCGTCGCTTGCAGCCGCGCGGCCCAGTCGTCGTAAAAGGCCCGCAGCGCGGCGCCATAGGCGGGATCCTGGACGGCGATTTCCGTGGTGACGGGATATTCCATCGCCAGTTCGACGGCCCCCGCCGGGATCAGCCCCTCGGCGATGCGGCGCGCCTGTCCGGGGCGGCCGCCCTTGCGGAAATAGGCGACGATGCGCGCCTGGGTCAGGTGCCGGTGGGCGCGCAGGCTCATCAGGTCGGGATCGCCGGGGCCAAGGCCGATGCACAGGATCTTGCCCATCATTCGACCCGGCTGGCCAGGGCGTTGACCGTCGCGACGGTGATCGCCGACCCGCCAAGCCGCCCCTCGACGATGCACCAGGGCGCGGGGTCGTCGGCCGCCAGGGCGGCCTTGGATTCCGCCGCGCCGATGAAGCCGACCGGGCAGCCGATGATCGCGGCGGGACGCGGGCAGGCCGGATCTTCCAGCATGTTCAGCAGGTGGAACAGCGCGGTCGGCGCATTGCCGATGGCGACGACCGCGCCCGCCAGATGCGGCCGCCACAAATCCAGCGCGGCGGCCGAACGGGTCGTGCCCAAGCTGGCGGCCAGGCCGGGAACCTCGGGCGCGTGCAGGGTGCAGAGGACGGGGTTCGCGGCGGGCAGGCGGGCGCGGGTGATCCCCTCGCTGACCATGCGCGCGTCGCAGAGGATCGGCGCGCCGCCTTCCAGCGCCCGGCGCGCGGCGATGGCGAAGCCGGGGGCAAAGCGGATATGCGCCGCAAGATCCACCATCCCGCAGGCATGGATCATGCGGACGGCGACGATCTCCTCGTCGGGGGCAAAGCGCGACAGGTCGGCCTCGGCGCGGATGGTCGCAAAGGAGGCGCGATAGATCGCGGCGCCGTCGGTTTCATAAAGATGGGGCATGGGGGTCTTTCAGCAGGGCGGCAATCTCGGCGGGATCCAGGCTGCGGCGCTGCGGCGGATCGCCGGGACGGCCGCCGCGCAGCAGATCGAAGCGGCCGTCGCGTCCGGTCAGCACCAGGTCGGCAGGGCGGGGATGGGCGCAGCCCTTGGCACATCCGGCGATATGCAGGATCGCGCCCGGCGGCACCAGGGGCGCAAGGTCGCGGGCAAGGCGCATCGTCTCGACGCTGGCCGAGGGGCAACGGGGCTTGCCCACGCAGACCGCCACCCGCAGGCGCGGATCGTCCGGGTGGGTGATGGCCTGGGGATGCCGGGGCGGCGCCGCGGCCTCGATGACCAGCGACCGCCAAGGGGTCGGCCGCGCGGGCGCGACGGCGATGGCGCGCAGCGCATCCGCGGGCATCCGCCCGAAAGGCGCGGCGACGCAGGTGCCCGGCGCGGCCGGGCCGGGCCGCAGCGGCGGGGTTGTCAGGGGCGCGATATCGGCGGCCAGCGGCGGGCGCGCGCCGCCGCCCACAAGCGGCCCCATCCGCCGCGCGCCGCGTTGCGCCGCGAACCAATGCGCCAGCGCGACAAGGCGGGTCACGGCCTGCGCGGCGGGGACCGCTTCGCCGCGCTTCGTCCCGTCGGCGCGCAGGATCAGGCCCGATGCCGACCGTTCGATCCGCAGGTCGGCCGATGCGCCGGTCAGGATCGCCGCCGGGCCGGTGTCGATCGCAAAGCCGAATTTCGCGGGCAGGGGCGGCAACTCGGCCAGGCGCGCCGCCAGTTCGGCCGCCAGGGCCATCGTGGGATCGCCCTGCGTCCAGATCGGCGACACCAGGATGTTGCGGCGCGTCTCCTGCGTGGGATCGGTGTCGATCAGATCCAGCCGCCGCAGATCCGCCTGGACGGCCTCCAGATCGGCAGGCGCGACCGCGCGCAGTTGCAGGTTCGCCCGGCTGGTCAGCGTGACCGCGCCGTCGCCGAACCGCTCTGCCAGATCGGCCAGGCCCAGCATCTGCGCGGGGGTCAGCCGCCCCGACGGGGGGCGGACGCGCAGCACCAGCCCGTCGCCGGACGGCATCGGCGTCAGCGCGCCGGGGCACCAGCCCTTGGCCGCCCCGCTCATCTGATCCCCGCCGCGAGGCTGTTGGACCGGCTTTGCCACAGCCCGGCGTCTGCCAGGGCCGCGAATGTCGCCCGCATCGCCTCCTGGGCCTGGGGATTGCTGGCCTCCAGGAAATCCGCCACCCGAGGATCGCCCAGGGTAGCGGCGTGATAGAGATCGAACAGATGCGGCGGCACCACCCCGGCCAGATGCGCGAAGGCCGCCATGTGGTCCAGGGTGGCGGCGATT
The DNA here is from genome assembly GCF_029027965.1 of Paracoccus sp. S3-43. Classification (NCBI taxonomy): domain Bacteria; kingdom Pseudomonadati; phylum Pseudomonadota; class Alphaproteobacteria; order Rhodobacterales; family Paracoccaceae; genus Paracoccus; species Paracoccus qomolangmaensis. Next base: position 420,096 of record NZ_CP119082.1, read on the forward strand.
TCCGCCGCGCCGCGAAAGCCGTGCCGCATCATCGATTCCAGCCAGCGGGGATTGGCGGCCCGCGCCCGGACCACGCGCGCGATCTCCTCGGGCAGGGTGCGGGCGCGGGGGGCGTCGGGGCGGGTCGCGTCCAGGTGGTAGAGGGCGGCCCGACCGCCCAGGGTGGCCAGGGCGGCGGCGAAACCGGCCTCGTGGCTGGCGTAATCCTCGGCCAGCAGCAGGTCGGTTTCGGGAAGATCCTGAAGGTGGACGAAAGCGTCGGCGCCGCGCAGCCGGGCCTCAAGCATCGCGCGCGCGGGGGCGCCTTGGGCATCGTGGCCCGAGGCGGCAAGCCATGCCTCTCCGGCCGCCTGCCGGGCCTCGGGGGTGAACGGTCCCGTCGCAAGCCCCAGGCCATAGCGGGCGGGGGCGGGGGCGAAGACGCGCGGCCCGGACGGCGCCGCGACATAGGGGTTCATGTCGGCGGCCTCGTCGCGCCGGGCCAGCGCCGCCGTGGCCTGTTCGAACAGCCGGGCCAGGTCGGGGAACACGTCGCGGAACAGGCCCGAGATGCGCAGCGTCACGTCGATGCGCGGCCGGTCCAGCAGCGCCAGCGGCACGATCTGGAATCCGGTGACGCGGCCCGACTGGTCGTCCCAGACCGGAGCCACCCCGGCCAGGTGCAGCGCCATGGCGAATTCCTCGCCCGCCGTGCGCATGGTGGCCGACCCCCACAGGTTCACCACCAGCCCGCGCGGCCAGTCGCCCTGGTCCTGCAAATGGCGGCGCAGCAGTTCCTCGGCCAGCCTGATACCCTGCGCATGGGCGGCGGCCGAGGGCACGGCGCGGGGATCGGTGCCGAACAGATTGCGCCCGGTCGGCAGCACGTCGCTGCGCCCGCGCCAGGGCGATCCCGACGGCCCCGGCTCGATCCGGCGGCCCGCCAGGGCGTCCAGCAGCGCGGCCTTTTCGGCGGCGGCCGAAGCCGCGTCGCCCGTGAAGCCCCGGCCATCGGGCGTGCCGCGCCCCCAGACATGCAGACCTTCGGCGAATTGCGAATCCTTCACGTCGCAGACGAAGCGGTCGATCAGCGGAATCGCCTCGGCCGGGCTGGCATGGCCGGGGATGCCCAGGTCGTCCTCGACCCCGGCCGATTGCGCCTCGGCCCGGATGGCGGCGACCAGCCGGGCCTGGCGGGGGGCGTCCATGCCGTCGGCCAGGGAATATTCGTCCAGCAGCCGTTCCAGGCGCAGGAACGGCGCGGGCGTGCCCGAAGGCGCAAGCGGCGGCGGCAGGTGGCCCAGCGTCACCGCGCCCAGCCTGCGACGGGCCTGCGCCGCCTCGCCCGGATCGTTGACGATGAAGGGATAGATCACCGGCAGCGCCCCGGTCAGGGCCTGGGGCCAGCAGGTGGGCGACAGCGCGGCGGCCTTGCCGGGCAGCCATTCCAGCGTGCCATGCGCGCCGATATGGACCAGGGCGTCGGCCTGGTCCTGAAGCCACAGGTAGAAGGCGACATAGGCGTGGCGCGGGGTGCGGGTGGTGTCGTGGTATTCGCCCTCGTGGTCGGCGGGCTGGCCGCGTTCGGGTTGCAGCGCGATCAGGGCGGTGCCGCGCCGGATCGCGGCAAAGGCGAAGGCGCCGTCTTCGACCGCCGCGTCATCCTCGGGCGCGCCATGGGCCGCGTGCAGGGTCTGGCGCAGGGATTGCGGCAGGCGGCGGGACAGGGCCAGCCGGTATTCCCCCAGCGGCCAGCGGATGCGGCCGGTCGCAAGCGCCTGTTCCAGCGGCGCGGCGCCCGCGTCCTGTCCCAGATCGGCCAGCATCGCCTGGGCCGAGGCGATGGCGTCCAGGCCGACCGCATGGGCCATCCGATGCGCCTTGCCGGGATAGGTGGACAGGATCAGGGCGACGCACCGCCGGGCGGGCGCGGTCGCGGGTGCGGCCAGCCGGTGCCAGCCCGCCACCCGGTCCACGGCGGCGGCGACCTGGGCCGGATCGGCGCGGTGCCGGGCGCGGGCGAATTGCAGGTCGCAATTCCAGGCGGCGGCGTCCTTGAACGAGATCGCCCCGGCGCCGATCCGCCCGTCGACCTCGGGCAGGGCGATGTGCATCGCCAGGTCGGATGGCGACAGGCCGCGATCCGATCCGGCCCAGGCGCGGCGATCGCTGGTCGCATGGATCACCTGGAAGACCGGCGCGCCCACGGCGTCCAGCGGCGATCCCTTGTCCGAGCGCGCCGAAAAGGCGGTGGCGTTGACGATGGCGGCCGGGGCAAGGCCGGGCAGCGTGGCGCGCAGCCAGTCGGCCGCCGCCCGGTCCTTGAGGCTGGGCAGGAACAGGCCGGTGGCGCGGAAGCCCCGCGCGTCGAAAGCGGCGATCAGGGCGGCGATCCCGTCGGTATCGGCCGCCGCCAGCCAGGCGCGATAGAAGGGGATCGCCACCAGGGGCGCGTCCCCGCCGGGGGGACCGTCCGACGGACCCGTGCCGGGATGCCAGAACCCGAAGGGCGGCAGCGCCTTCGACCCCGCCACCGGCCCCGCATACAGCCCCGAGGCCAGCGCAAGCTGGGCCAGCGCCGCCTGCGCCGCGACCTCTCCGCCCGCATCGCACAGCGCGGCCAGACGCCGCAACGTGGATGGCGGCAGGTTCGAGGCCTGGTCCAGCGCCTGATCCGGTCGGCCGTCGGCGGGCAGGAAGGCCAGGGCGATGCCGTTCCGCCGGGCCAGCCGCGACAGCTGTTCCACTCCATAGGACCACCAGGACGCCCCGCCGATCAGCCGGACCAGGATGCCCCTGGCCCGCGACAGGGTGCGGTCGACATAGGTATCGACCGACAACGGATGCGTCAGCCCCGCCAGGTTCGCCAGCCGCAGCGAGGGCAGCGAGGCCCGCCCTCGGTGCCATCCCGCCGCGAAGGCCCCCAGGTCGCTGTCGGAAAAGGACAGCACCACCAGATCCGCGGGCGTCTGCCCCAGATCGCGCGGCGCGGCCCCTTCCTCCAGCCCGTGGATCTCGCGGAACAGGACATGCATGTCAGGACAGCGCGGCTTCGATGGCGGCGCGGTCGATATCGCCCTTTTCGGCGATCACCACCAGCCGTCCGCGCCGGGGCCGGTCGCCCCAGAGGCGGTCGAACTGATGGCGGACGCGCGGCCCCACCGCCTGCACCAGCAGCCGCAGGGGCTTGCCCGCGACCGCGACATGGCCCTTGACGCGCAGGATGTTCCGGCGGCTGGCCAGCGCCTGGATCCTGTCCGCCAGCGCATCGGGATCGGCCTGTTCCGGCAGATCCACGACGATGGTGTCGAAATCGTCGTGGTCGTGATCCCCGGCCCCGTCATGGTGCGAGGGGCGGGCGTCCAGCCCGTCCTCGGCCGCCGCGCCCAGGCCCAGGACCACGCGGGCGTCGATGACGCCTTCGGCCAGGGGCAGCATGGGCAGGGGCCGGGGGGCCTCGGCCTCGATCACCTGGCGGGCGCGGGCCAGCCCGTCCGCGCCTGCCAGGTCGGGCTTGGACAGCAGCACCAGGTCGGCGCAGGCGATCTGATCCTCGAAGACCTCGGACAGCGGCGTCTCGTGGTCGGCATCCGCGCCGTCGCCCGCATGGGTATTGCCGGGACGGGCAGGATCGGGGGCGAACCGGCCCGCCGCCACGGCTTCCGCATCGGCCACGGCGATCACGCCGTCGATGGTGATGCGCGAGCGCAGGTCGGGCCAGTCGAAGGCCTTCAGCAGCGGCTTGGGCAGCGCCAGGCCAGAGGTCTCGATGAGGATGTGATCGGGGCGCGGATCCATCGCCATCAGCCGCTGGATCGAGGGGATGAATTCGTCGGCAACCGTGCAGCAGATGCAGCCGTTGGTCAGTTCGACGATATTCGCCTCGGGGCAGTTGGCGTCGGCGCAGTCGCGGATCAGGTCGCCGTCCACGCCCACGTCGCCGAATTCGTTGACCAGGACCGCCAGCCGCCGCCCGCCGGGATGGTGCAGCAGGTGCCGGATCAGCGTGGTCTTTCCCGCCCCCAGGAATCCGGTGACGATGGTGACGGGGGTTTTTTCGAGCGACATTCAGGCCTCCTGCGGCGGGATGCGGGCAATGGTGTTCTTGCGGATGACGGCGGGGCGGTCGCGCCAGGGCACGACGCCGTCCTCGGTCGCGGCATAGGCGCGGATCATGGCGATCAGGTCGTCCAGGTCGCGGTCCGGATCCAGCGCGCCCTGCACATAGGTCCAGCGTCCTGCCCCACGCAGCACCACGGCGCAGCCGCGTGCGCAGGCGGACAGGCATTCCTGCCGCCGATGGTCGATCCCGGCCGCGGCCAGGGCATCGGACAGGCGTCGACCGTCGCGTTCGGCCTGGGGGTCGGCCCCCGGAAGGCGGCAGGTGGTGCAAACCACCAGTTCATATGTCTCAGCCACGGCCCCTCCGGCCAGATGCCTTGTGGCGGCGGGATGGACGGGCCAAAGGGTCGTCGGCCACGGGCCAGGACCATCCGGCAACGACATCACCCCGGTCGCGCGCGTTTCACGGCCCCTTCGGGGCGGTTGCTGGCAGGTCTCCCGGCTTGCGGATGTCAGGGACTGGCCCTGGCGGCTGTCCTGCCTTCCCGGCCCGATGGGCCAGTGGCGGTGGACATCCTCTCCGGTCACGGTCGCGGGGGCGGCTGCGCTTGGGCCGATGGCCTGGCGCATTCCCTCTTCGCCTGCCACAGGCAGGAACCAGCACCGCCAGCCAAGCCACGAACCGTCCCCCAAGTCAAGCGAGGTCGCGATGAAGACCGCCGCGCAGCCGGATCGCCTTCGAGATTTCGATCAGGCCGATAGGTCCGGCGCGGCAGCCGACAGAAAAGGTGTCGGCCCCCTCGCAGACGTCGGGTGTCGCTATCGGCGGCAAGGCGGACCCGCCTTTACTTTGCGACAGACCCGGCAACCGGCCCATAGGCGTCGGGATGAGCCGCCGCGAAGGCGGGCAGGCCGGCGCAGCGTTCCGCGACGGCGGCGATGCGGGGCAGGTGGTCGAAGGCCACGCCCCAGCGATTGGCGTTGTAAAGCTGCGGGATCAGGACGCAGTCGGCCGTGCCCGGCTGGTCGCCATGGCAGAAGAGGCCGTCCGGGCCCTGGGCCAGCATCGCCTCGACCGCCTCCAGGCCCGTGGCGATGGTGTCGCGGTTCCAGGCTGCGCGGGCCTCTGCCCCGGCCAGCGCCTCGACCCGCTTCAGCACACGCAGATTGGCCAGCGGGTGGATCTCGCAGGCGATGGCCTGGGCGAGGGCGCGGACGCGGGCGCGGCCCGCCGGGTCGGCGGGCAGCAGCCGGGGGCCGGGCCGCGTCTCGTCCAGGTATTCGATGATCGCCAGCGACTGGGTCAGGCGCAGCCCGTCGATTTCCAGCACCGGCACCAGCCCCTGCGGGTTCCGCGCCAGATGGGCGGGGTCGCGCTGCGCGCCCGCCACCAGATCGACCGCCACCCGGTCATGGGCGATCCCCTTCAGGTTCAGCGCGATCCGCACCCGATAGGATGCGGAGGACCGCCAGTAGTCGTGCAGCACCACGGTCATGGCCGGGCGGGCAGGATGGTGCCGGTGCAGGGGCCGAAGCCGATGTGATAGCCGTCGCCTCGCGCCTCGGCGAACAGCGCGATCTCGTCGCCATCCTCGATAAAGGTGCGGGGCGCGCCATTGACCGTGACCGGGGTCTTGCCGCCCTGGGTCATCTCCAGCAGCGCGCCGGTCTGGTCGGGGGACGGCCCGCTGATGGTGCCCGATCCCAGCAGATCCCCCACCCGCATCGGGCAGCCCGAGGACGTGTGATGCGCCAGCTGCTGGGCGCTGGAATAATACATGACGTTGTAATTGGTGCGCGCCATGACCTGGCCGTTCATCGACCAGCCGATCTTCAGGTCGTAAAGGCCGGGCCGCTCCTCGGCCAGATAGGGCAGCAGCGGGTTCAGCCGCTCGGCGCCGGGGCTGCGGAACGGCTCCAGCGCGGCCTGCGTCACCACCCAGGCGCCGATGGTGGTGCCAAGCGCCTTGGACTGGAACGGTCCCAGCGGCTGGTATTCCCAGGCCTGCACGTCGCGCGCCGACCAGTCGTTCAGCAGCACATAGCCGAAGATCATCGCCTCGGCCTGTTCCACGCCGACACGCTGGCCCATGGTGCTGTCGGCGCCCAGGACGGCGCCCAGTTCAAGCTCCAGATCCAGGCGGCGGCAGGGTGCCCATTCCGGGCCGGCCTCGCCCTTCAGCTGCCCCATGGGTCGGCGGATCGGCGTGCCCGAGACCACGACCGACGACGCCCGGCCGTTATAGCCGATGGGCATATGCGTCCATTGCGCGGGCAGCGCGTTATCCGGCCCCCGGAACAGCACGCCCACGTTGAAGGCATGGTTCTTCGAGGCGTAGAAGTCGGTATATTCCGTCACCCGGATCGGCAGGTGCATCCGCGCGTCAGCCATGGCGACCAGCGGCAGGTCGCCCTCGGCGCCTTCGGCCAGCAACTCGGTCAGCCGCGCCCGCACCGCGTCCCAGCGGGCCCGGCCAAGCGCCATGAAGCCGTTGAGCGACGGTTGCGAAAACGTCCCGCCCGCATCCAGCAGGCCCCGCGCCTCGCAACCCGCCAGATCGAGGATCATATCGCCGATAGCCACGCCGCAGCGCGGCGCATCGCCCGACGCGGAGAACACCCCATAGGGCAGGTTGTTCAGGGGAAAGGGGCAGTCCTCGCGATTGGCGCTGTCCACCCAGGACCGGATCAGGGCCATCACCGGCCTCCTTTTTCACTTTGGTCGAAATATCCCACGGGGGGCCTGGGGGGTGTGAAACCCCCCAGCCTTGGGGCGCGTCACTTCAGCCCAGGCGTGCCGTCGAACTTCTTCTCCAGGCGCTGCCAGACCTCCATGTATTCCTGCTGCATCGGCGCCTCCTTGGCGGCGAATTCGGTCAGGTGCTGGGGAAAGCGGGTCTCGAACATGAAGGACATGGTGTTGTCCAGCTTCTCGGGCCTCAACTCGGCATTGCTGGCCCCCTCGAAGGCGTCGCGGTCGGGACCGTGCGGCAACATGCAGTTGTGCAGGCTGATGCCGCCCGGCGCGAAGCCCTGGGGCTTGGCGTCATAGACACCATAGATATTGCCCATCAGTTCGGACATGATGTTCTTGTGATACCAGGGCGGGCGGAAGCTATGCTCGGCCACCATCCAGCGCTCCCGGAACAGCACGAAGTCGATGTTCGCCGTCCCCTCCTGTCCCGAAGGCGCGGTCAGCACGGTGAAGATCGACGGGTCGGGATGGTCGAACAGGATCGCGCCCACGGGCGAATAGGTGCGCAGGTCGTATTTATAGGCGCAGTAATTGCCGTGCCAGGCCACCACGTCCAGCGGCGAATGGTCGATCCAGGTCTCGTGGAACCGGCCGCACCATTTGATGACGACACGGGATCGGGTCTCGCGATCCTCGAAGGCCGCGACCGGGCATTTGAAATCGCGGGGGTTCGCCAGGCAGTTGGCGCCGATGGGGCCGCGGCCCGGCAGGTCGAACTTCTGGCCGTAATTCTCGCAGACGAAGCCGCGGGCCGGGCCTTCCAGCACCTCGACGCGATAGACGAGGCCGCGCGGGATGATGGCGATCTCCTTCGGCTCCAGGTCGATCACGCCCAGTTCGGTGCAAAAGCGCAGCCGACCCTCCTGCGGCACCACCAGCAGCTCGCTGTCGGCCGAGAAGAAATAGTCGTCCCGCATGGACTGCGTGACCAGATAGACATGGGACGCCATGCCGACCTGGATGTTCACGTCGCCCGCCGTGGTGATGGTGCGCATCCCGGTGATCCAGGTCAGATCCTGGTCCGGCACCGGGATCGGATCCCAGCGATACTGGCCCAGGCTGACGATGTCGTCGCGCAGATTCGGCGCGGTCTTCCAATAGGGCACGTCCACCGGCTTGAACCGCCCCGTGTGATGGACCGAGGGGCGGATGCGATAACACCAGGTGCGTTCGTTCTGGCCGCGCGGGGCGGTGAAGGCGGTGCCGGACAGCTGTTCGGCGTAAAGCCCGTATGCGCATTTCTGGGGCGAGTTCTGGCCCTGGGGCAGGGCGCCCGGCAGCGCCTCGGTTTCGAAATCATTGCCGAAGCCGGGCATATAGCCCTCATGCGGGCCTGTGGTCGCGGCGGCGCGGATCATGCCCTGGGGCAGGTCGTGACGGGTCATCCGGACTCCTCCCTAGAATCGTTGTCTTTGCAACGAATATAATGTTGCAAGTGCAACGATGTCAACCGCCTTTCGACCGCGCCCGGAATGTTATTGCGGCTGCAACGGATTTCTGCTGATTTTGGCCGATGAGCTTCGATCTGGACGCCTTTCTTCCCTATCGCCTGGCGGTGGCCGCGGCCCAGGTCAGCCGCCGCTTCGCCGCGCGCTACGAGGCCGAGGCGGGGCTGACGATCCCCGAATGGCGCGTCCTGGCGCATCTGTCGCAATCAGGCCCGGTCAGCGTGCGCGACATCACCGCGCGGGTGAATCTGGACAAGTCCATCGTCAGCCGCGCCGCCACGCGGCTGGAGGCGGCGGGCCATTTGCGCAAGTCGGGACATGAGGGCGACCAGCGGCTGGTGGCGCTGGAACTGACCGACCAGGGGCAGGAGCTGATGGCCCGGCTGGGCCGCATCGCCGACGCCTATCAGGCCGAGCTTCTGGCGGAACTGGGCGACGACGCCCCGGCCTTCCGGCGCGCGCTGCTGCGCCTGTCGGGGGCGCCCGGCTGATCAGCCTTGGCGGCGATCGACCCCGCCAAGCGCCGCGATGCCCTGATCCAGCGCCGCTGCCCGGTCGGGTCGCCTGCGACGGGTCACGCTTGACGGTGCTGGGCTGGAACATCGACCGCTGAGGCCGCGACCCGGCCCGAGAATGTTGAACCCTATATCCGCGCCATGCTGGGCGACGTGGAGTTCCAGCGCGAATGGTATTCGGTCTATCCCTACCAATGCCGCCGCATGGCCCGTTTCGTGCACGGCCGGGTGGTGTCGGCGGGCGATGCGGCGCATCTGGTCCCGCCCGCCGGCGCGCGCCGCTGCAATGGCGGTTTACCCGTCAGTGAGAGTTCGCCTGCTCAAGATCACTTGCGTTTTTAATCTTGAATCAGCAATCCGGGAGCAGGGGAATCCTTCAATGAAGGTGCCGTCCAGCGGTCACGCATCGACGGCGGCTATTCGACCCGCTGCCATGTCCCGGCATGCGGCAGATTATCATGATGCAGCCGCACAACCCGCCGCCGCAGGGCGCGATCTGGACAAGGCCGAAGCCGCCGTCCTTGCCGGGCTGGGGTCTGCCAGATCCCCGCCAGAGGATCGGCGGCCCAGGCGGGCAGGGCGAAGGACGCCAGGGCAGCCAGAGCCGGGAAAAGGCCAGATTTCATTGCGGGACCCTGGCGCGGACCTGGAGGCACTTGATCCGCATGAAAAACAGGGCCGGTGCGAACCGGCCCTGCCTGATGTCTCAATGGGCGACGGCGCTGCCGCCGGTGCGGTCGTCGCGCGGGGCGGCGACACGGCGGGCGGCCTCGGCCGCTTCCTCGGCGGCCTCGTCCCATTCGACGGGTTCCGGCATCCGCACCAGGGCGTGTCTCAGAACCTCGCGGACATTGCTGACCGGGATGATGGTCAGGCCGGTCTTCACGTTGTCCGGGATCTCGGCCAGATCCTTTTCGTTATCGGCCGGGATCAGCACCGTCTTGATGCCCCCGCGCAGCGCCGCCAGCAGCTTTTCCTTCAAGCCGCCGATGGCCAGCACGTTGCCGCGCAGCGTCACCTCGCCGGTCATCGCCACGTCCTTGCGGACCGGGATGCCGGTCATCACCGAAACGACCGAGGTCACCATGGCGATCCCCGCCGACGGCCCGTCCTTGGGCGTGGCGCCTTCGGGAACGTGGACGTGGATGTCGCGCTTGTCGAATTCCGGCGGCTTCACCCCGATTTCCGGGCTGATGGACCGCACGAAGCTGGAGGCCGCGTCGATCGATTCCTTCATCACCTCGCCCAGTTTCCCGGTCGTCTTCATCCGCCCCTTGCCCGGCAGGCGCAGCGCCTCGATCTGGAGCAGATCGCCCCCGACCGAGGTCCAGGCCAGGCCCGTCACCACGCCGACCTGATCCTCTTTCTCGGCCAGGCCGTAACGGTGGCGCCGCACGCCCAGATATTCCTCGGCCTTGGCCGCATCGACCACCACGGATTTGACCTGACCCTTGAGGATCTCGGTCACGGCCTTGCGGGCCAGCTTGGCGATCTCGCGTTCCAGCGACCGCACCCCGGCCTCCCGCGTGTAATAGCGGATCACATGGGTGAGCGCCTCGTCCGTCACCTCGAACTCGCCCTTGCGCAAGCCGTTCGCCGCGATCTGCTTGGGCAGCAGGTGCTGGCGGGCGATCTCGCGCTTTTCATCCTCGGTATAGCCGGACAGGCTGATGATCTCCATCCGGTCCAGCAGCGGGCCGGGCATGTTGTAGCTGTTGGCCGTGGTCACGAACATCACGTTGGACAGGTCGTATTCCACCTCAAGATAGTGGTCCACGAAACTCGCGTTCTGTTCGGGATCCAGAACCTCCAGCATCGCGCTGGCCGGATCGCCCCGGAAATCCTGCCCCATCTTGTCGATTTCGTCCAGCAGGATCAGCGGGTTGGTGGTCTTGGCCTTTTTCAGCGCCTGGATGATCTTGCCGGGCATCGAGCCGATATAGGTCCGCCGATGGCCGCGGATCTCGGATTCGTCGCGCACCCCGCCCAGCGAGATGCGGATGAATTCGCGACCCGTGGCCTTGGCGACCGACCGGCCCAGCGAGGTCTTGCCGACGCCCGGAGGACCGACGAGGCACAGGATCGGGCCTTTCAGCTTCTGGCTGCGGGTCTGCACGGCCAGGTATTCGACGATCCGTTCCTTGACCTTCTCCAAACCATAGTGATCGGTGTCCAAGATCTTTTCGGCCGCGACCAGATCCTTGCGGGTGCGCGACTTCACGCCCCATGGCAGGGCCAGAAGCCAGTCCAGATAGTTGCGGCTGACCGTGGCCTCGGCCGACATCGGCGACATCGACTTCAGCTTCTTCAGCTCGGCTTCCGCCTTGTCGCGGGCCTCCTTGCTGAACTTGGTCTTGGCAATGCGCCCTTCCAGTTCGGCGATCTCGTTCTGGCCGTCCTCGCCGTCGCCCAACTCCTTCTGAATGGCCTTCATCTGCTCATTCAGATAGTATTCTCGCTGCGTCTTCTCCATCTGGGTCTTGACGCGCGACTTGATCTTCTTCTCGACCTGAAGCACGGACATCTCGCCCTGCATCAGCGAATAGACCTTCTCCAGCCGCTCGGCCACGTCCAGCGTGTCCAGCAGATCCTGTTTCTTGTCGAGCGCGATGCCCATGTGGCCCGCCACAAGGTCGGCCAGCTTGCCGGGTTCCCTGGCCTCGGCCACGGCGGTCACGACTTCCTCGGGAATGTTCTTGCGGACCTTGACGTAACGCTCGAACTCCTCGGCCACGGTGCGGACCAGAGCGGTCACGGTGGCCTGGTCGCCCGGCGTTTCGGCCAGCACGATGGCAGCGGCTTCGAAGTGATCGTCGTTCGACACGAACTCGGTGATCTGCACCCGCTCGCGCCCCTCGACCAGCACCTTCACGGTGCCGTCGGGCAGCTTCAGCAGTTGCAGCACGTTGGCCAGAACGCCGGCGCGGAAGATGCCGTCTTCCGCAGGCTCGTCGACCGAGGCGTCCTTCTGCGCGGCAAGCAGGATCGGGCTGTCCGATTCCATGACCGCTTCCAGCGCGCGCACCGATTTTTCGCGACCCACGAACAGCGGAACGATCATGTGGGGAAAGACCACGATGTCGCGCAGCGGCAGCACCGGATAGGTCGAAGATGCGAATTCGTTCATTATGCGTTCCTTTCTGCCCGAAGCCGTGGCCCCGTCATGGCTGCACACGGCCCCTGCACCGCATCAATCTAGGAGGGTGTCATGCCACGTTCAATATCATGCGAAGAATACCGCATATTTCCCAGCCGCGCCGCGTCGGCACAACCTATCGCGGAATGACGATTTCCGCCCGCAGCCCGCCCAGCCGCCGGCCGCGCCCCAGCCGCAGCTGCCCGCCATGGGCGCGGGCCACGTCGGCGGCGATGGCAAGGCCCAGGCCCGCGCCGCCTCCGCTGTTGCGCCCGCGCGCCGGATCCAGCCGGGTAAAGGGCCGCATCGCCGCATCCAGGCTGTCGTCGGGGATGCCGGGGCCGTCATCCTCGACCCCGATGCGCAGGCTGCGCGGGCCAAGGGTGGCGTCCAGTTCGGCGCGCGTGCCATGGCGCGCGGCGTTGCCCAGCAGGTTTTCCAGCGCGCGCCGCAGCATGTCGGGACGGAACGTCGCCCGCCCGCCCGCATCCCCGTCCAGGCTGCGCAACGCGACCCGCTGGCCCGCCCGCTGCGCGTCGGCGACGATGCCGTCCAGGAAGCCGGCCACCGGGGTCGGCTGGGCCGGGCTGTCCTGCGCCTCGTCCCGCGCATAATCCAGGAAGGCGTCGACCATGCGGTTCATCTCGGCGATGTCGGCCTCCATCGCGCGCAGATCCTCGTCCTCGGGGGGAAGGTCGGGCGACATCATCGACAGGCCCAGCCGCAGCCGCGTCAGGGGCGTGCGCAGGTCGTGGCTGATCCCCGACATCATCAGCTTGCGCTGTTCGTTCTGGCGTTCCAGCCGGTTGCGCATGTCCAGGAAGGCGGTGCCCGCGCTGCGCACCTCGGACGCGCCCGAGGGGCGATAGGACACCATCCGCCCCTTGCCGTATTCCTCGGCCGCCTCGGCCAGGCGGCGGATCGGGCGCAGCTGGTTGCGCAGAAACACCGTGGCGATCCCGGTCATCAGAGCCGAGGTGAAGACCATCAGCACCAGCAGTTGATGCGGGTTCGAGGCGCTGACCCGGCTGCGGTCGAAGGCCAGCGTATAGGGACCGGCCGCGCCGTCCACCGTGACGATCACCCGCTTGTCGTCGCCGGCCAGGTCGATGGCGGCGATGTCGCCCAGGGTCTCGCGCAGGACTTCGATCACCACGCGCCCCGAGAAGTCATAGAACAGGCGCCGGTCGCCCTGGGCGCGGCCCGCAGGCGCCCCGATGGTCACATCCAGCGGCGCCGCGATGTCCTGGCCCGCCTCGGACGCGCCGCCCGCCTGGTCGATGCGCGCGGCGACGAAGGCCAGCTCGCGCGCCATGCTGCGGGTCATCTGCCGGGTCACGCCCTCGAAATGGCGTTGCAGGAACATGACGCTGACCACCAGCGTGACCACCACCACCGGCAAAAACAGGATCAGCGCCGCGCGCCCGTAAAGCCCGCGCGGCAGAACCCCCTTCATCCAGCCGCCGTCCGCCTGGTTTGCCATGGCAATCCCCATTCGTCGTGCTAAGGCTAACGGCATGGACGGACGGACGAAAGACCCCCTGCGCATCCTGGCGCCGAACCCCTCGCCCCTGACCGGGCCGGGCACGACGACCTTTCTGCTGGGCGAACGGGATGTCGCGGTGATCGACCCCGGTCCCGACGATCCCGGCCACCTGGCGGCGATCGTCGAGGCGGGACAGGGGCGGATCAGCCATATCCTGGTGACCCATGCGCATCTGGACCACAGCGCCGGGGCGCGGACCCTGTCGCGGATGACCGGGGCGCCGGTCCTGGCCTTCGGGGATGCGCGGTCGGGACGCTCGCCGATGATGCGGCGGCTGGCGGAGGAAGGCGTCGGCGGGGGCGTCGGCGGAGGCGAGGGGCTGGATCTTCGCTTCGCCCCCGACATCACCCTGCATGACGGGCAGGTCATCCGGGGCGAGGGCTGGGATCTGACCGCCCTGCACACCCCCGGCCATGCCGGGGGCCATCTCAGCCTGTTGTGGGGCGACCGGATCTTTTGCGGCGATCTGGTGATGGGCTGGTCCTCGACCATCATCTCGCCGCCCGACGGGGACTTGGCGGATTACCTGCGATCCCTGGACCGCCTGGCGCAGATGCGCCCCCGCCGCCTGCTGCCCGCCCATGGCGACCCCATCGAGGATCCGCTGTCGCGCCTGGCCGACCTGGCCGCCCACCGCCGCCAACGCAGCGCCCAGATCCTGACGGCGCTGCGCGACGGCCCCGCCGACGCGGCAACGCTGGCGGGCCGCATCTATGACGTGGCCCCGGCCCTGCTGCCCGCCGCCACCCGCAATGTCCTGGCGCATCTGCTGGCCCTGACCGACCTGGGCGCGGTCGCCGCGCTCGACCCGCTTGGCCCCGGCACGAGATTCATGTCTTTGTGAAAAAATCCTCCTCGGCCCACTGGACGGCCCCCGACGGCATTGCTATACGGCCCCGGTGTTCCGGCGTAGCTCAGCGGTAGAGCAGTTGACTGTTAATCAATTGGTCGTAGGTTCGATCCCTACCGCCGGAGCCAATAAAAACAAGCACTTAGCCGATGTCGCCGCCCGGTTCCAGTCCGTCAAGCACCGGATAGGCACCGTGAACGGTTTTCGGCCTCAGGGCCGCGCCGCTCCCGCCAACCCGCTGAGGACGCAGGCTATTCCCAGATGACCTCGAAGGCGAGGTACTCGGAGATGACCCCCCGGACCATGAGGCTGGACTCGGCCACGGCCAGGAACCTGTACCTCCCATCCTGCACGGTGAGCCAGCCCTCGGCGTAGGAATCGTCAGCGATCAGTACCCGCTGCATCGCCCTGCTGCCGACCTCCGGCGAGACGCCGACCTCGGGCGCCGTTTCGAAGTGTCTGCGCTGGTCATCAGTCAGGGAAATCAGAGGCATGAACAGCACGTGCTCGGGCTCGTCCAGCCGGGGCTCGTTCAGTTCGTAGGCGGCGTGGCAGCGGGCCAGCTTCAGGACGACCCGCCGGACTGCCTCTGCCTCCGGCCGCCAGACGTGGATCGTGCCTCCGCTAGCGGCCTTGCTCTCCCGGTGCGCACGTTCGATCCTAGCGCGAAGGCTGCCGTTGCGCCGCATTGCCCGCTTGACTTTGTCTCTTGAGAGGAGCTCTGGGTCGCTGGTGCCGCAGATGATGCACTCGGTGAAGCAGGCCACGTACTCCTCGTCAGCCGAAAACCCGTTGTTGCATTCCCTGCAGCTTGGGAGTGAGGGCATGTGCGGCGGATGCGGCAGGTCCAGGAACACTTTGGAAGGTGCATGATCCATCGACTCGGTCCGGTCGCCACAATGGACGCAGAACCCCTTCTGGCGGTCGTCGCCATAGTCTCCGAACTTCTCCATTGGCTTCTCACCTTCTGAGTTAGTCTGCACCCCGTACTGCATCGGCGATCCGGCCTGCGGCAAGCGCGACTGCCTCTGCCCCTTTCAACTCGCACTCCCATACGACGAGCAAGCGCCAGCCCAGGGCGAGAAGTGCAGCGTCGTTGTCCTCGTCGCGCCGGGCGTTGCCTTCCAGCTTCGGTCGCCAGGCCGATGCGCTCCTTCATCACTCGGACCAAGGCCCGTAATACACTAGCAGCTTCAGCGACTTCTGGCCGACAACGGCATCACCGGCTCGATGAGCCGGGCAGGCAATGTCTGGGGCAATTCGGCGATGGAGAGCTTCTTCTCGTCCCTCAAAACCGAACGCACGGCCCGTAAGGTCTACCGCACCCGCAACGAAGCCCGTGCCGATGTCTTCGACTCCATTGAGCGTTTCTACAACCCAGGGCGTCGCCATTCCAAACTGGGCTGCCTCAGCCCCTCGAAGTTCGAGGCCCGCGCTAGGCTAGCTTGCCGTCCACGAAACCGGCAGCAGCTCAAGATGAGGCAGCACCGGAAAACTTCCAGGCCCCGATCGTCGTCGCCGCTGGATGGTCTCAGCCCGTCTGGCACAGCGGCAGCCAGCGGTGGATGGTGGCCAAGGCCTCGGGCTCGTCGAGGAAGGGCACATGGCCGCGGCCGGGCAATTCCGCGCGGATCAGGTCCGGGCGGCGGGCCTGCATCGCATCCGCCGTGGCCCGCGCCAGCACGTCCGAGTTGGCGCCCCGGATCAGCGCCAGCGGGATCCCCGCGCAGGCGTCGAACATCGACCACAGTTCGGGCAGGGGCGCCGACATGGAGCGGTCGAAGCCGATGCGCAGGGCCGGGTCGTAGGGCAGATCCAGCCCGTCCGGCGTCTGGACGTAATGCCGGACCGCCTCTTCCTCCCATCGCAGGGGCGGGACGTTGTGGAAGCCCGGATTGACGGCGGGCATCCGGTCGGCGACCTCCTCCAGCGTCGCGACCGCGGGCTTGACGCCCATATAGGTGCCGATCCGCATCAGCCCGTCGCGCTGAAGCACCGGGCCGACATCGTTGAAGCAGATGCCCGCCACCCGCTCGGGCGCCATCGCCACCATCGCCATGCCCAGAAGGCCGCCCCGCGACGAGCCGATCACCGCCGCCCGCCCGATCCCCAGATGATCCAGCAGCGCCAGCGCGTCCCCGGCCTCTTGCGCCACCGTATAGGTCTCGGGATCCGCCCAGTCCGAGCCGCCCCGGCCGCGGCTGTCCAGCCGGATCAGGCGCACATCCCGCAGGTGCCGCGCCAGATAGTCGAAATCGCGCCCGTCCCGCGTCAGCCCCGCCAGCGCCAGCAGGGGTTTGCCCCGGCCATCGTCGCGATAGGCCAGACCCGTGCCGTCGGCGGCGGAAAAGCGTGCCCTGACCATGGTTTCCGCCGCGTCAGGCCGGATATTCCTCGAAACCCTTGCCCGTCTTGCGGCCAAGCCAGCCGGCATGGACCATCTGCTTCAAGAGCGGGCTGGGCCGGTATTTCGGATCGTCGAAACCGTCATAGAGGGTCTCCATGATGTTCAGCACCACATCCAGCCCGATCAGGTCGCCAAGCGCCAGCGGACCCATCGGATGGTTGGCGCCCAGCTTCATCATGCTGTCGATATCCTCGGGCGTGGCCAGCCCCTCGTGCACGCAGTTCACCGCCTCGTTGATCAGCGGCGCGAGCAGCCGGTTCACGATGAAGCCATAGCTGTCCTTGCTGACGCGCGGCGTCTTGCCGATGGCGCGGGTGACCTCGGTGACGGCCTCGGCCACGGCGTCGCTGGTTTGCAGGGCGCGGATGATCTCGACCAGCTGCATCATCGGGACGGGGTTGAAGAAATGCATCCCGATCACCCGTTCCGGGTGCAGCGATCCGGCGGCAAGCTGGGTCAGCGAGATCGACGAGGTGTTCGAGGCCAGCACCGCATCCTCGCGGCAGATCGCGTCCAGCTGCCGGAAGACCGCCGTCTTGACCTCAAGCTTCTCCACGATGGCCTCGACCACCAGGTCGCGGTCGGCCATGGCGGCGATATCGGTGACCGGAGAGATCCGCGCCAGCGTGGTATCGGCGGCGGAGGGGTCCAGCGTGCCCTTGCGCACCTGGCGCGCCAGGCTTGATTCGATCGTGACCCGCGCGCGGTCCAGCGCGTCGGGCGACAGGTCTTGCAGCACGACCGGATAGCCCGCAGCGGCGAAGCATTGCGCGATGCCGTTGCCCATGGTGCCGGCGCCGATGACGCCGATGCGTTCGATCTTCATGGTCTTTCCTCTCAGCCTAATGCGCGGTCCAGCCGCCATCGACGGGGATCGCGGCCCCCGTGATTTCCGAGGCGGCCGGGCTGCACAGGAAGGCGGTCAGCGCGCCGATCTGGCCCGGCCGGACGAAGCGCCGCGTCGGTTGCGCGGCCAGCAGCACATCGCGGATCACCGCGTCCTCGGTGATGCCGCGCGCGGCGGCGGTTTCGGGGATCTGCTTTTCCACCAGCGGCGTCAGCACATAGCCGGGGCAGATCGCATTGGCCGTCACGCCCTGTTCCGCGCCCTCCAGCGCCACGGTCTTGGTCAGGCCGACCACGGCGTGCTTGGCCATGACATAGGCCGACTTGTAGGGCGAGGCGACCAGCCCGTGGGCCGAGGCGATATTGACGATCCGGCCCCAGCCGCGCGCCTTCATCCCCGCCATGGTCAGCCGCGTCAGGTGCCAGGCCGAGGACATGTTGATCGCCATGATCAGGGCGTAGCGGTCGACCGGAAACTCCTCGATGGGGGCGACGGTCTGGATGCCGGCGTTGTTGACGATGATGTCGATCTGCCCGAAGCGCGCTTCGGTCGCGGCCACGAGGTCGGCGATCTGATCCGGCTCGGCCATGTCGGCGCCGTGGAAGGCGACCGGGGCGCCGGTATCGGCCTCGATGTCCGCGCGCAGGGTCTTGATCTCGGCCGGGTCGCCCAAGCCGTTCAGCATCACCGCGTGCCCGGCCTCGGCCAGCGCGCGGGCGATCGCCAGCCCGATCCCCGAGGTCGAGCCGGTGACGATGGCGGTGCGGAATTCGCTCATGACATGCCTCCCTCAGTCGATCTGCATTTCGGTCAGGTCGTCGGCCAGGACCAGGCTCGCCTCGGTCGCCGCCAGCACCTGATCGACGGTGATGCCGGGCGCGGTCTCGCGCAGGACCAGACCCGTTTCGGTCGGCTGGATCACGGCCAGTTCGGTGATGACCAGATCGACGCGGCGCTGCGCGGTCAGCGGCAGGGTGCAGCGCGGCACGATCTTGCTCTGGCCGCGCGCGGCGTGCTGCATGGCGACGATGACGCGGCGCGCGCCGGTCACCAGATCCATCGCGCCGCCCATGCCCGGCACCATCTTGCCCGGCACCTTCCAGTTCGCTAGATGGCCCAGCTCATCGACCTGCAACCCGCCCAGGACGGTCACGTCCAGGTGGCCGCCCCGGATCAGGCCGAAGCTGATGGCGCTGTCGATGGTGGCCGCGCCCGGAACGGCGGTCACGAAACCGCCGCCGGCATCGGTCAGATCGGCATGTTCCATCCCCTCGGGCGGACGGGCGCCCAGACCGATGATGCCGTTCTCGGCCTGGAAATAGACCCCGGCTTCGGCGGGGACGTAATTGGCCACCAGGCTCGGCAGCCCGATCCCCAGGTTGACCAGCATCCCCGGCTTGATTTCCAGCGCGACGCGACGCGCGATCAACTCCTTGGCGTCCATGATTGTCCCCCTCAGCCGTGGACCAGCAGGTGATCGACCAGTGCGCCCGGCGTATGCACGACATCGGGCGAGATCACCCCCACCGGCACGATCGAATCCGGTTCCGCGATCACCGTTCCCCCGGCCAGCGCCATCACCGGATTGAAGTTGCGGGCGGTCAGCAGATAGTAGAGATTGCCGACATAATCGGCCTGCCAGGCACCCAGCAGGGCGAAATCGGCCTTGATCGGCGGTTCGACCAGAAAGGTCCGGCCCTCGACCTCGATCCGCTGCTTGCCGTCCTCGACCTCGGTGCCGATGCCGGTCGGGGTCAGCACCCCGCCAAGACCGACGCCGCCGGCACGGATCCGCTCGACCAGCGTGCCTTGCGGGACCAGTTCGCATTCGATCTCGCCCGAGATCATCTTGGCCTGGGTTTCCGGGTTCAGGCCGATATGCGAGGCGACGACACGGCTGACCGCCCCGGCCGAGATCAGCTTGCCGATGCCCTTGCCGGGCATGGCGCTGTCATTGGCGATCACGGTCAGATCGCGCGCGCCGCGCGTGACCAGCGCATCGATCAGGCGTTCGGGCGTGCCGACGGCCATGAAGCCGCCGATCAGCAGGCTGGCACCGTCGGGGATCATTTCGGCGGCGGCATCCGGTTTCAGCGCGCCCTTCATGCCTCGGCCCCTTCTTCGATCCCGGCGGCCGCGCGGGCGGCGCGGGCGATGACCAGATCCTCGCGCGTGTTCACGATCATCACCGTGGTTCGCGAGAATTCCGAGGACAGGATGGTCGCGTTCTGGGCGTTGCGGCCGTGGTCGATCTCGATTCCCATCCAGCCCAGCCGTTCGCAGACACGGCGGCGGATGACGCGGCTGTTCTCGCCGATGCCGCCGCAGAAGACCAGCGCATCGACCCCGCCCATCACCGCCGCCAGCGCGCCCAGTTCGCGCTGCACGCGGAACACGAAATAGTCGATGGCGCGGTGGCTGGCGGCGTTGTCGGCCGCCTCAAGCGTGCGCATGTCGTTCGACAGCCCGCCCGACAGGCCCAGCAGGCCGGATTCGTTATACAGAACCTGCCGGATCTGGGCGGTGTCCATCCCCTCGCGATCCAGCATGTAAAGCAGCACGCCGGGGTCGATCTGGCCGCAGCGCGTGCCCATCGGCAGCCCGTCCAGCGCCGAGAAACCCATGGACGAGGCAACCGAGCGGCCCTTGTAGATCGCGCACATGGACGCACCATTGCCCAGATGCGCCACCACCACGCGGCCCGCCATCAGATGCGGCGCGATGCGTTCCAGCTCGCCGGTCACATAGTCATAGCTGAGTCCGTGGAAGCCATAGCGGCGCACGCCCGCCTCGTAATAGCGGTGCGGGATCGCGAAGGTGTCGTTCACGAAAGGCTGTCCGCGATGGAAGGCGGTGTCGAAGCAGGCGACCTGCGGCACACCCGGAAACGCCGTCATCGCGGCGCGGATGCCCGCGATGTTGTGCGGCTGGTGCAGGGGGGCGAAGGGCTCCAGTTCCGAAAGCTTCAGCAGGATGTCCTCATCGACCAGCACGGGTTCGGAAAAATCCAGCCCGCCATGCACGACGCGGTGGCCGACAGCGGCCATGGTCAGGTCGGGAAATGCCTGCTTGACCGTGGCGATCACGGTGGCCAGCGCGCCCGCATGGCTGCTCAGATCGCCATCGGCAAGCGGCAGCACATTGCCATCGGCGTCCTTGAGCTTCATCACCCCCTCGGGTCCGATCCGCTCGGCCTGTCCGGTCACCAGCGGTTCGTCGCCGGTCGCCGGAAACAGCGCCACCTTGAGCGAGGACGACCCCGCGTTCAGCGCCAGGAACCCGGCATTCTGGTCCATGAGATCCCTCATTTGCGTTCTTCGGCATGGGCTTGGTGGAGGGCCGCCACCGCGCAGGATGCGAGCCGCGACATCGGGCTGTCCGAGCGCGAGTTCAGGATGACCGGCACCCGCGCGCCCAGGACCAGTCCGGCCCCCTCGGCATGGCTGACGAAGGCCAGTTGCTTGGCCAGCATGTTCCCGGCGTCGATCCCCGGCACGACCAGGATATTGGCCAGGCCCGCGACGCCGCCCTTCAGCCCCTTGGTGCGTGCGGCGCCCGGATCGACGGCATTGTCCATCGCCAGCGGTCCATCGACCAGCCCGCCGGTGATCTGGCCGCGCTCGGCCATCTTGGACAGCAGCGCCGCGTCGATCGAGGACTGGATCGCGGGGTTCACGGTTTCCACCGCCGACAGAACGCCCACGCGCGGCTCCATGCCGATGGCACGGGCCAGGTCGATGGCGTTCTGGGTGATGTCCACCTTGGTCGCCAGATCGGGGGCGATGTTGATCGCGGCGTCGGTGACCATGACCGGCTCGGGGCGGCCCGGCACGTCCATGACGAAGACATGGGTGAAGCGGCGGCCGACGCGCAGGCCGCCGGCCTTGTCCAGCATCGGCTTCAGCAGGTCGTCGGTATGCAGGTGCCCCTTCATCACCGCCTTGGCGCGGCCCTCGTGGACCAGCGCGCAGGCGGTGGCGGCGGCGGCCTGGTCACCGGCCACGTCGATCAGTTCGAACCCGGAAATGTCGGCGCCGGTCGCCTCGGCCGCGGCGCGGATCGCGTCGGCGCGGCCGATCAGGATCGGCGTGACGATGCCCTCGCGCGCAGCCAGCACCGCGCCACCCAGCGAATTCGCGTCGTCGGGACAGACCACCGCCACCGGCAGCGGCGCCAGGGCGCGGGCGCGGTCGACCAGAGCCTCGAAATGGCGATGACGCTGGACGACCAGGCCGGGCACTTCGATATCGTCGCGGTCGAATTTCTGCGTGGGGGCGATCACCTCGGCCACGCCGCTGACGATCAGTGCGCCATCCGCCGGCCGCGTCACGCGTGTTTCCAGGCTGACCACGCCATCGGCCTTGCCGATCACGGCGACGCTGCACAGCAATTCGTCGCCGGCATGGGCGCGGTCATGGAAATCCAGTTCCTGCCGGCGATAGAGCGTGCCCGGCCCGGGCAGCATCGTGCCCAGCACCGCCGAGATCAGCGAGGCGACGAACATGCCCGGCGCGGTATCCTCGGGTCGGCCGTCGCCGTCCAGATCGGCGGACGGCAGATGCATCGGGTTGTAGTTCCCCGATGCCGCCGCAAAGACGTAAAGATCGTCCGGCGTGATCAGGCGGCGCAGTTCGGCCGTCTGGCCAAGGGCCAGTTCGTCAAGGGTAAGGTTGACCAGACGCATCTCAGCGGTCCATCTGGCCGGCAGCGGCGGCGGTATCGTCGCCGGTCCCTGCCGGGGCCTGCTTGCCATGCGCGGTTTCCGCGGCCAGCGGCTCGGCCTCCTTGGCTGCGGCGCGCGCCGCAGCGGCGCGGCGGGGGGCGGGACGCGGCGCCGGTTCGTCGGAGGGCTGGGGCGCGGCTTCCGGATCCAGCGGATCGCTGATCAGGTCGCCCGGGACATAGGGAACGTCCAGCACCTGGTGAAAGCGCTCCAGCAGCCGCAGCGTCTCGGGCGACATCTCGTCGGCGGCGCCCGGAATGAACCGGACTACTTTCAGCGCCAGTTCGCGCTCGGCCGGATCGACCAGCAACTGCGGCAGCGTGTCCATCGCCTGCTCGGGCTCGTAGGTGGCGATCAGGGTCTGCTCGTGGATGATATGGGCGCGCCGCTCGGCGCCCAGCGACCGGAACGGCTCGTCCTGGGTCAGCACACGGGACGACCGCTCCAACCGGTCGCGGCGCACGCCCTTGCGGTTGTCGGCCAGCATGACCAGCATGCGGATCACCGCCTCGGCAAAACCGCCCCGGTCGATATTGCACAGCGCCGAGGCGACCTCGGGCAGGCCCCGCAGCTCGTCGTTGTTCTTGAGCGTGCGGCGCGCTTCGTGGGTGCGGCCGAAAACCCGCGCCCAAGGCGTCGACCACATGCTGTAGAAGGCCAGTTCATAGACCATGTCGCGGGTGTCGCGGTAAAGGTCGATCGCCTGTTCGACCCCGTCCACCCAAAGCTGCTCGGCGGCCAGGAAGGGGTTGTCGGGCGCGGCCTTGCGGCGGTTCTCGCGCACCGTTTCCGCCGCCCTGGCGACCTTGGTCATCACCGGGTTGCGCGACGAGGCCAGCGCCCGCTCCACCCGCTTGGGGTGCAGGGCGCGGCTGATCTCGGCTCCGGTGGGGGTGACGGCGGCCTTGACCCAGGGGCGCAGCACCGCGTCATAGACCTGCGCCTGCACCTCGGACGCGCGGGCCACGGCGGCGAAGGGGCGTTCGTCGGCAAAGCCGTCATCCAGCGCGCGGATATCGTCCAGGCTGCGTTCGGCGAAGCTGACGGTGAAGATCTTCTTGCCGTCGCGCTCGGTCACGTCCTCGATGCGCATCTCGTAAAGGCCGGGCGCCAGCGCCTCGATGGTTTCCAGGGTCGAGGCGACCTCGGCATGTTCCCTGCGCGCGATCTGCGAGGACACGAAGATGCCCAGATGGCCGACCTGGTCATGGACCATATAGACGATGCGCTGGCCGCGGATACGGATTTCCTGCACATCGGCATAGGTCTCGGCGATCCAGTTCAGGGCCTGCTGCGGCGGGGTGATGTTGTCGCCATGGCTGGCGAAGACGATGATCGGCGCGCGGATCGCCTTGAGATCGACCGGGCGGCCCGGCTCGATCCGGGCCTCGTTCTTGGACAGGCGGTTGCCGATGAAAAGCTGCTCGACGATCCATTTGATCTCGGGCTCGGTCAGCATGAAGAAGCCGCCCCACCATTTTTCGAATTCAAGGAACGTCTTGTCGCCCTTGTCGATGTCGCGGAACAGGTCGGTATATTTGCGAAACAGCGTGCGGCCGGGGTTCAGCGCCTCGAAGTTCTGGACCAGATGCGCGCCGTCGAAGATGCCGCCGCCCAGGTCGGACAGGAACATGGTGAGCCAGGTGCCGCCCAGGACGCCCGCGTTATAGCGCATCGGATCCTGCCCGACCTTGCCCGACCAGGGCGCGACCGGGGCGCCGTTCACCACGATCGGGCCGGTCAGGTCGGTGTTCATCGCCGCCAGCAGCAGCGTGGCCCAGCCGCCCTGGCAATTGCCGGTGACGACGGGGTTCGGGGCCTCGGGGTGGCGGCGCATCACCTCGCGCACGAAAGCGGCCTCGGCGCGGGTGACATAGGACAGGTATTGCCCCGGCTCGGGGCGCGAGCGGAAGGCCACGAAATAGACCGGATGGCCCGCGCGCATGGCGACGCCGACCTGGCTGTCGGTCTTGAAGCCGCCGATGCCGGGCCCGTGACCGGCGCGCGGGTCGATGATCACATAGGGCCGCTTGCTGTCGTCGATGGTCACGCCTTCGGGCGGCAGGATGCGCAGCAGCATGTAGTTGCAGGGATAGGCCATGTCGGCCCCGTCCATGACCAGTTCATAGTCATAGATCAGCACCGGCGGGCAGTTCGCCGCCTCGTGTTCCAGAAAGATGTCGCCGCGCTTGCGCAGCGTGTCGGCGGTCAGCACCGCGCGTTCGGCCGCGTCGCGCTGATATTCCTGCAAGGCGGTCGCCAGCCGGCCCTGGGCCTGGAAATGGGTCAGCCCCTCGATCAGCGCCTGGCCCGCCTGCATCAGCCGGCGCGTGCGTTCGGAATGGGTTTCCATGATCCGCTGGCTGTGGCGCGACACCGCCGTGGACTGAAGCTTGCCGGTCTGGGCTATGGCCTCGGCCTCGGCGCGGGTGGCGTCGAGGTCTTCCTGCAAGCGCTCGATGGCATCGCCCTGAACCCGCGGGATGGCGGGTTGCAGCTTGGGGTCGAACAGTTCGAAAAGACTGGCCATGATCCGGCACTCCTCAGGCAGTGATCGAGAATCCGCCGTCGATGTCATGGACACCGCCGGTCAGGTTGCGTGCCTCGTCCGAGGCGAGGAAGGCGGCCATCGCCCCCACATCCTCGATCGAGGCCAGTTGATGCGTCGGCGCGCGGCTGGCGGCCGCATCCAGCAATTCGTCGAAATGATCGATGCCCGAGGCGGCGCGCGTTGCCAAGGGCCCCGGCGACAGCGCATGGACGCGGATGCCCTTTTCGCCCAGTTCGGCGGCGGCATAGCGGGTGGCGCTTTCCAGCGCCGCCTTGACCGGGCCCATCATGTTGTAATGGCGCACCACGCGCGAGGCGCCGAAGAAGGACACCGACAGGCAGCAGCCGCCCCCGCGCATCAGCGGCTCGGCCAGGCGGATCATGCGCAGGAAGGAATGGACCGAGATGTCCATCGCCAGACCGAAGCCTTCGGCGGAACAATCGACCACCCGGCCATGCAGGTCGCTGCGCGGCGCGAAGGCGATCGAGTGCAGCAGCACGTCCAGCCGTCCCCAGCGATCCGTGATGGCCTGGAAGACCGCCTCGATCTGGCCGGGCTGGCTGACATCCAGCGGCATGGCGATCTGGGCTTCAAGCTCCTCGGCCAGGGGCCGGACGAAGGGTTCGGCCTTGGCATTGAGCCAGGTGACGGCCAGATCGGCCCCCTGGGCGCGGAACGCGCGGGCACAGCCCCAGGCGATCGAATCGCGGTTGGCGATGCCGACAACCAGAACCTTCTTGTTTGCCAGAGAAAACATTGCGGACCTCCGAGTCGCTCTCATCTAGGCGACGGGTCACAACAGACTTGTGACAGCGCCGGCCGCAATTGCGCCGTGACCCTGGGGCAACCGGGCGATCTTGAAGCGCAGGGAAGGCGGATGCGGGTCGCGGCGATCACCATCGGCACGACATCAAGCGGGTCTCAAGGTCGGGCCTGCTGGCGAAGTTCATCCCCCGGATGCCCGCGATGGCCGTCGCCCTGGCGAGGATCGCGGCCCAGGCCACGGCCTGTCCACGGGCGATGTGAAATGCTGATGACCGCGAAAACATGCCGCATGGCAGGGGCCGGGCGGGCGCCCCAGCGGATCGCATGTGACGAATTGTCATAAAGTGGTCGTGATCGGGCGTTAGGCACCACGGAAAAGTGCGTAATCATCGTGGAGGCCGCCGGATGCTCGCATCGGGATCGGACGGAGTTGAAGTCGTCACACCGAAATGGAGCCTTGGGCGGCGCATCGCCGCATCGGCGCTTGCGGTCCTTGGCATCGGGTTCCTGATCTTCGCGGTCGCGGGAAGCAATGTCGAAGGCCGGCTGGTCGGGGCGGGGTCCACGCTGGTGGATCCCATCCTGCAAAAGGTTTCGACCGCCTATCAAGGCTATCTCGTCGCCGATCGGGTGGATGTCGTGGCCCAAGAGGGCGAAAGCAACGACTGGGTCGGGGGGTCCGGCGCGCTGGATTACGATCCCGTCGGCTCGGTCGGCGGGCTGATGCGGCTGGAGGATCCGACAGTGACCTTCGCCGTCACCGAGGTGCCGGTATCGCCCCAGGATCTGGCAGCCGAAGGGCGGATTCAGTTCCCGCTGATTCTCGGCGCGGCGGCGCCGGTGGTGAACCTGGACCTGGGCGACGCCGGGCTGACGCTGAATGCGGACCTGCTGTCGGCGATCTATCGGGGCGAGATCACCACCTGGTCCGATCCCGCCATCGCCGCCCTCAATCCCGGCGTGGCCCTGCCCGATCAGACCATCGCGGTGCGTCATCGCAGCGACGGGTCGGGGACCACCTGGACCTTTACCGGCTATCTGGCGCAGTCGCCCACCTGGACCGCCGGACAGACCGCGCAGCCGCACTGGCCTGTGGGCGAGGGCGCCAAGGGCAGCCGCGGCATCATCGAGGCCGTCAAGTCCGTGCCCGGCGCCATCGGCTATGCCGAGAGCGGCCAGGCCGGCCGCGCCGGGCTGACCATCGTCAGGCTGGTGAACGGCTCTGGCGAGGTGGTCAGCCCCAAACCCCAGACCATCCGCGCCGCCGCCACCGTGGCGGGCTGGAAGCCGGGCCAGCCGGTCGAGGCGGCCTCGGCCATGCAAGGCTGGCCGATGACCGCGACCGTCTATGTCGTCATGCGCAAGGATGACCGGCAGAAGGACCGGGCCCTGGCCTTCTTTCGCTATTTCTACGCGCAGGCCCCGCGTCAGGCCGATGCGCTTGGCTATGTCCCGCTTCCGGCCGAGGTCGTGACGGAAGTCGAAAGCTATTGGTCGGCCGCCGGGTCCGACAAGAACTCCTGACCGGGCGCATGGCGTCCTACGCAAAGGTGATAACGTGGAAGTTGATCTGTTCAAGGAAATCATCGTTCCGGTGATCGGGGGCCTGGGCATCTTCCTGCTCGGCCTCGAATTCATGGCAAGCGGCATTCAGGCGCTGTCCGTCAACAAGATGCGCGAATGGCTGGCCAAGATGGCCGGCACCCCGGTCAAGGGCGTCATGGCGGGCACCATCATCACCGGGATCATCCAGTCCTCGACCGCGATGACGGTGATGACCGTGGGCCTGGTCAATGCCGGCGTGCTGGGCCTGCGCTCGGCCATCTCGGTCATCATGGGCGCCAATATCGGCACGACGCTGGGCAACGGGCTGATCGCGCTGCCGCTGGGGCCGCTGGGGCTGTTCTTCGGCGGCATCTTCGCGACCGTCTATTGCTTTGCGAAATCGGACAGATGGCGCAACATCGCGCTGGCCTCGATGGGGTTCTCGCTGATCTTCTATGGCCTGAACCTGATGACCGGCGGCCTGAAGCCGCTGCGCAAGATGCCCGAGGTGCTGGAACTGATCCAGTCGCTGGACGCCAGCACCTTCACGGGCGTCATCGCCTGCGTGCTGATCGCGGCGCTGATCACGGCGCTGATCCACTCCTCCTCGGCCACCATCGGCATCGTCATGGGCCTGGGCGCCTCGGGCATCCTGTCCTGGGAAACCGCCGTCGCCTTCGCTGTGGGCGCGGATCTTGGCACCACGATCACCTCGTGGCTGGCCTCGCTGAACCTGTCCAAGAACGCCAAGCGCGCGGCCTATGCCCATATCGCCTTCAACTTCATCGGCGTCTCGGTGGTGCTGCTGCTGTTCTTCCCGGCGATCTGGCTGCTCAGGTCCGCGCTGGGCTTCTGGGGCATCGATCCCGGCGCGCCGGTCATGGTCGACGGCCACGACACCTATCCGGGCGTTCCGATCGTGATCGGTGTCTTCTCGATCGTCTTCAACATCTTCAACGTGCTGATCCTGTTCCCCTTCGTGAACACCTTCGACCGCGTGCTGTCGCGCGTCGGCCGGACCCAGGACGAGGATGTCGAGGATTACTCGGTCCCGCGCTATCTGGACCGCCGCCTGATCGCCGATTTCAACGCCGCCCTGCCCGCCGTCCAGCAAGAGGCGCAACGCCAGTTGCAGGCCGGGGCGGTGTTTCTGGACATCGCGCGCGATAAGAAGAACGCGCCCAAGGATCCGGTCGAACACCATGCCGCCACCGACCAGCTCAGCCGCGAGATCCGCTCGTTCTCGGCGCAGCTGTTCCAGGACGGCCTGTCGCGCGACCAGCTGGACCTGGTGGCCTCGCTGATCGAGGAGGTGGACTTTACCTCGGCGCTGTCGGAATCGCTCTACCAGATCGCGCGGCGGGTAAAGCGCGAACCCTTCTCCGCGGCCGCCTGCGAGGTGCTGGGCCTGGGGCTGGAGCGGCTGGATCAGGCGATGAACACGGTGCTGTTCGCCCCCGGCGTCCATCCCCGGATGCCCGCCGGCCACAGCACCGTTCCGGGGGTCGAGGAGCTGCGCTGGAAGGCCCTGCAGCGCCGCGATGTCGGCGCGGGCGAAAAAGGTGCGCTGATCGCCCTGTTGGGCTCGATCGAGCGGGCCGAAGGCCTGATCGAGCGCATCCGGGCCGAGCGAGCCTCGGTCGATCGCAGCGCCATCATGCATCGCCCCGCCGCCCCTGCCGGCACCCCCCCGGCCGAGACGCCCTCGCGGGCGGCGGACGGCTCGGCTCCCGTTCCGGCCGAATGACCGAAATCGCCCGTTCCCGATGGGCGGCGAAGAGATCGGGCCCGCGCGACGATGCGCGGGCCCGTCTTTGTCAGGATATGGAAAGCACTCCGAAATTCGATCTGAAGCGCGATCTTCGGCTGAGGCCCGCTTCGCCAGGGGATCGCGGCTATCTGCTTGCGCTGGAGGAGCGCTGCATGCGCGGCTATGCCGAAGCCTTGTGGGGGCAGTGGCGCCCCCGTCCGATCACCGAAATCGATACGGCAAAATACGTCGTCATCGAAATCTCTGCCCAACATGCTGGCTGTCTGGCAAGGACGGTGACTGATGAGCAATTGTGGATCGACAGCCTTTACATAGAGCCTGCTTTTCAGAACCTCGGAATAGGCGGCTACCTTCTCGAACAAGATGTATGCCGGGCAGCCGCCAGCGGATTGCCAACGCGGCTCAGCGTTCTGACGACAAATCCGGCGATCCGTTTCTATGCGCGCCACGGGTTCTTTGTCGAAAAGGAAACAGCCGAACGTCGATATATGCTCCGGCCGGCAGGCGGCGCTCTGTCGGCACAGCGGCGGCCGTGCAGTTGAAACCAACGACCGCGGGGCGCTGGCCCGCTTTCGTCGCTTTGGCATCGAACTGACGCGTATGCGCCACAATTGGCAGCTTTGATGGGTGTATCTGATTCTCAACCAGAAAGGGCCATGAGATGAAAGACGACCGTGACGTCGAGAAGACCCTCGAACTTTCCGCCTTTGTCGCCGAATTGCGCCGCCTGGCCGATTCCCTCGAAGAGAACGGCAGCTTCGAAATCGAGATCGAAGGCGAAACCGTTCAGATCCCCGCCGACGCCATTTTCTCGATCGAGCATGAGCGCGAGGACGGCCGCGAGGAACTGGAGTTCCAGGTGACATGGGGCGAAGCCGAAGACGACGAGGACGATGAAGACGACGAGGATGACGAATCCTCCGAGGAAGACGAGGCCTGAAACGGTCCCGTTACCCTGGAACTGCTCGCCTGGCAGGGCATGCCTGCTCTGCCAGACATTCTACGGAAATGGATCGCCGGATTCTGCCCCAGCCTCGTTTCCCGCGACAGGGAGTTTCCGTCGCCATCGCCACCAGACCGGGCGTGGTGTCGCCATGCGCTGATGCCCCTGGTCCGACGGGATGATCGCAGGATGCCGGTCGCCGATGCAGCGGGCCTTGGGGCCAATGCCGCGCTGATGCTCACCGCAAGCAAGCCGATGACCGACCGCCTTTGAAGCGCCGTCATGTTCGAAGCGCTGCTTTGGCAGCCCTTCTGCCGGTCCGATTGGAGGCGCTACGGATGGTCCACGGATGGCTGTTCGCCCTGGTGCTGCTTGTTCGCTTCCCGTTTCCGAGCCCGGCGAACCATGTCGGCGAGCTTCTTCTTCCGGGCTCTCACCAGATTGACCTGACGATATTTCTCGATCCCCGTCACCTCGGCCGCAACCCATGCGGGCAGCTCGAACGGGGTCTCCTCGCTTGGCAGTTCGATCTCTGCGAGGATGATGCCGTCCAGCAGGCCGTGATACTCGTCCACGACCCATTCCAGCCCATTGACGAGGACATGGTGCCGGGTTTTCTCGATCACCTCGCCTTTACAATGCCGCTCCAGCAGGACCAGGCCGTCCGATGCCGGGATTTCGTATTCGAACTCGTCTCGGGCCAGCCCCTTGCGCGGCCCCTTGACAGTCAGCGTCGCCTTCTCGTCATAGAAGCGAATACGGATCTTGCGCCCGTCGTAGAAGGCAAGGATCCCGTCTCGAAGCCGTGTGGATCCGGAAACCGCCGCTCTCCAGTCGTCATTGGCAAGAAGAAACTTTCGTTCGATCTCTGTCGGCATCCTTTGCACCTCCGGCCCCGTCCGAGGTTCATATGACGCGGCGATTGTCGCCGTTGAGTGACAGCAGAGGGCCCGGCCGAAGGCGATCGCCGCAAGCAAACCCCAGCACCGAGTCCGGGCTGCGCAGGCCTGCCGCAGCCTGTCGCGGACGGGCCGGGGCGCCAATCCGTTTGCCATGTCGCGAAGAATATGACATCAAGACGTCATGAAAGCGGGATCACGATATGGCCAAGAAATCCAAGGACGAGGGCAGGAAGAACACCTCTCTGCGTCTCTCGGGCAAAACGCTGAAGGCCCTGAAGATCCGCGCTATCGAAGACGAGACGAGCGTGCAGAAGATCATCGAAAAGCTGGTCGAGGACTATCTTGACCAAACACGAAAGCCGAAGGCATGACCACTGGCGACGACATCTACTATCTCGCCGCAGCGCGTCTGGGCGACCTGGCCGAGCGGGACGTGCAGAACCTGAAGCCGGTGCTGGAATGGACCGAGGGCAGCCGCCCCTTCGCGATCCGGGACTGTTTCGATCAAAGCCTGCGCATGTCGCGGCGCCTGCTTCTGGAGGACGGCGGCCTGCTGGAGCTGATATCGGCCACGGGCGAAGCGTTGCGCCAGCCCGCCACGCCCCAGGCCCGCTTTGTCGCGGAATTCGCCGAAGGCCCGGTCAAGGCCGCGCTGGCCGGCCTGTCTCCGCTGCGTGCGCTGCTGCCCATCGTCTCGGGCATGGCCCGATCCGGCCGGCTGGCGCTGATCGACGCCGAGGGCAAGACCCGCGCGCGGGCCGAATTGCGGGAATTGCAGCCGACCGATGGCAATGCCGTGATCCTGGTGACGCCGCAGGCCCTGCGCGGCTATGACAGGGCCTTTCACGATCTGGTTGCGCATATCCGCGACTGCGGGGGGACGCCGCTGGGGGCGGGCAACCTGTATCGGATGATCGACCCGGCCAGCATCGGCTATGTCGCCAAGCCGAAGATCGAGGTCGGGCGCGAGGAAACCGCATTCGACGCCGCAAATGACCTGATCGACGGCTATCTGCCCGTCGCCCGCGCGAATGAGCAGGGCATCATCGCGGATCTCGATACCGAATTCCTGCATGACTATCGCGTCGCTCTGCGCAAGATCCGCTCGGTGCTGAGCCTGTTCAAGGGCGTCTATGACCCCGGACAGACGGCCGAGTTGAAGGCGCGCTTCTCGGCGCTGATGGCGCCCACCGGGCCATTGCGCGATCTTGACGTCTATCTGCTGGCGCAGCAGGATTTCTGCGACCTTGTCCCGGAGAGGATGCATGACGGCCTGGACAGGGTGTTCGCGCGGCTGCGCGACCGGCGAGAGGAAGAGCAGGCCAGGCTTGCCGCCCATTTGCGCAGCAAGGGCTATCAAAAGGACATCAAGGCGCTGTCCAAGCTGTTTTCCAAACGGCGCAAGTTGTTGCCCGGTCCGAATGCCAGCCGCGCCTCTTTCGATCTGGCCTGCGAGCTGATCTGGAAGCGTTATCGCCGGATCCGCCGCATCGCGGCGGACATGACTGCCGACACGCCCGACGAGGAGGTTCACAGGCTGCGCATCGAATGCAAGAAGCTGCGCTATCTGATGGAATTCTTCGGCCCGGTCTTTCCGCAGGACGATTTTCAAAATGTTCTCAAGCGGCTGAAGGAACTCCAGGATTCCCTCGGCCTGTTCAACGACTACGCTGTGCAGCAGATCAGGCTTCAGGCTTTCACGGAGGATCTCGGCGATGAGCCGCACAAGCTCGACATGGCCCAGAGCGTCGGTGCGGTGGTCATCGTGCTGCATCAGAAGCAGCTCGCAGAACGCGAGAAGATCGTCGCAGCCTTCACGCGCTTCAACAGCGACAGGATGCAGCGGACCATCCGCAGATTGTTCCATGAAGGAAAGGGTTTCTGATGCAGATCATCGCCTGTTATTCCAACAAGGGCGGCGTCGGCAAGACCGCGACGGCGGTGAACCTGGCCTATGCCTTTGCCGCCTCAGGACGCCGGACCTTGCTGTGCGACCTCGATCCGCAAGGCGCGTCGGGATTCTATTTCCGTGTGAATCCCTCGAAGAAGCTGGTCGATGCGCAGTTCTTCGAGGATGACGAACGCTTCATCAAGGCGATCCGGGGCAGCGATTATGACAATCTCGACATCCTGCCCGCCAATATGAGCTTTCGCGATTTCGATGTGTTCCTGTCGCGGATGAAGAACGGCCAGTCGCGCCTGAAAAAGGCGCTGAAGGCGGTCAAGTCCGACTATGACGTGGTGGTGCTGGATTGTCCGCCGAACATCTCGATGCTGTCGGAGAATGTCTTCCATGCGGCGGATGCCGTGGTCGTGCCGGTGATCCCGACCACCCTGTCGCGACGCACCTTCGAGCAATTGCTGGAGTTCTTCCAGGCCGCGGACCTGCCCGAGACGAGGATCCACGCGTTCTTTTCCATGGTGCAGAACATCAAGAGCCTGCATGGCGAGACGATCGCCGAGATGACAGAGGCGCATCCCGGACGCTTCACACAGACGACGATCCCCTTCGCCTCCGACATCGAGCGCATGGGGTTGACCCGCGCCCCGGTTCTGGCAACCGCACCAGGCAGCAGGGCCGGCAAGGCCTATCAGGCCCTGTTCGAGGAGATCTTGGGGCGGACGCAGACATGAAGGAAATAGAGCGTAAATTCCTGATCGAAGCCCGGTGCCCGGGGGGTTGTCCGCCAGGCCGATCCTCCAAGGCTACCTGACCGCCGCCACGGATTCGGTCGAGATCCGGCTGCGGCGCGAGGGCGACGATTACTCGCTGACTCTGAAAACGGATGGCGGCCTGACCCGCGAGGAACGGGAGATCGCCTTGGGGGTGATGGAGTTCGAAACCGTCTGGCCCGCGACCAAAGGCCGGCGGGTCGAGAAAATGCGCCATCGCGGAACCCTGCCGGGCGGGCGGGACTTCGAGATGGACGTCTTTTCCGGGCATCTGGCGCCGCTGATGCTGGTCGAGGTGGAGTTTCCCTCGGAAGAGGCCGCCCTTTCTTTCGTCCCGCCGGCATGGTTCGGCAAGGACGTGACCGAGGACAAGCGCTACAAGAACAAGACACTTGCACGCTCCGCCCCCTGAGCGGGTTCACCAAGACTTGGCGGTGATCAGGGCCTTGATCGCAAGATCTTCAGCGGCGATATCTCGCCCGAGTTCGGCCTCGCGCTGGTGTCGAAGGATCTGAACCTCGCCTTGGCCTGTGGCGCGAGGTTGGATGTTCCCGTGGGCCTGGGTGCGGCCGCCTCGCAGGTCTATGCGCTGTCCCGGGCGGACGGCTTCGGGTCGGACGACTGGTCTGCCGTAATCGACACCCTCAGGCTCAAGGCTGCGTTGTCAGGCAAGGAGTTCGGCGGCCATGAGAGTTGTTGACACCCTGGGCGCGCTTGCATTGGGCGGCGCTCGTCGCGCCGTCCACAGGCTATGTGCTTTGCCGATGCATTACACTGAACCCGGTATCAATGACGATGTTGCGCTTGGGATCAGTCGTATTGAGCTGCTCAATGATCAGGCGCGCGGCCTCGCTTCCGATCAAATCGCCGGCAGGGCGGATGGTCGAGAGGGCCGGATTGCAGGATGCGGCAAAGCCCAGGTCTCCGAACCCGATGACGGCGTATTCATCGGGGATTTTCTTGCCACGCCGCTGCGCCTCGAAAACCACCCCCAGGGCGATCGAGTCGTTGGAGCAGCCGATCCCCACCCTTTGCTGGCCTTTCGTTTCCTCAAGTGCCTGGGTGAAGAGGATGCCGCCCAATTCCGTGGTCGCGGCGGCGGGATGGGTCAGATGGCGGACCGGGACGCCCAGTTCGCGTGCGGTGGCCAGGAATCCCTCGGCCCGCTGTGCCGCACGCTTGTCCTGGTGGGTGCGACCGCTGAGATACACAAGCGAACGATATCCGCGGGACACCAGATGCCGTGCGGCGGCGGCGCCGACCTGATCATGATGAAACCCCACCGCAAGATCGATCGGAGCCGAGCCTCCCAGTTCCCAGATCTGGACAACCGGAATTTTGGCGGCCTGTAGCATTCGTTCTGTCGTAGCGCTGTGATGCAGCCCGGTGACCACGATGGCGGCGGGCGCCCACGACAGGGTGGCGCGAACCAGTTCCTCTTCGGTGGCCGGGTGGTATTCAGTATGTCCCAAGAGCATCTGCAATCTGGCGCGACCTAATTCGTGCTGAAGCGCTGCGACGGTTTCGGCAAAGAACGCGTTCCTGACCGATGGCACGACCACGCCAACCACGCGAGACGAAGCGGCCGCGAGTCCGCCGGCGATCAGGTTGGGAACATAGTTCAACTGCCTGATTGCGGTTTGAATCGTCTCTCCAGCGCTGGAGGATACGGATTCGGGGCGGCGCAGGAACAGCGAAACCGTCGAGGGCGAGACGCCGGCATGTCTTGCGACATCCATCATCGTCACGCCTTGAATCTTGCGCCGCTTTCTCGGCGCGCGGTTCTCAGCCATCCGAGTCTCCTTATTCCGCAGCGCAAGGATAGGCTCATGTCTCCCAGAGCTCAAGGATGTTCGCGTTAATATATTGATTAATAATGAAAGCTCGGTGGGTTGGGCTAAGGGATCATAAGTGTTGCTCAGACCAAATCGTAGCGCAATTATATGCCGAGAATAGGGCGCCCAGGCGCGTCACCGGGAATCCACAAGGGGGGAGCCGTATGGGAGCGGTCAGTTTCCGCAAGCTTGGCAAGAGCTATGGCGCACTACGCATCGTGGAGGATATCGACCTTGAGATCGCCGACGGTGAGTTTGTCGTGCTGGTCGGCCCTTCAGGTTGCGGCAAGTCGACGACATTGCGGATGCTGGCCGGGCTGGAATCCATTACCTCGGGCGAGGTCCGTATCGGCGACACCATGGTCAACGACCTGCAGCCGCGCGAACGCGACATCGCCATGGTGTTCCAGGATTATGTGCTTTATCCGCACAAGACCGTTCGCGACAATCTCGGCTTCAGCCTGAAGGTGCGTGGTGTCGAGCGGAGCGAGGCCGTCCGTCTCATCGACGAAGCGGCGACGATGCTGGGCATCTCGCATCTATTGGACCGTCGCCCCGGCCAATTGTCCGGCGGCCAGCGCCAGCGTGTCGCCATGGGCTGGGCGATCGTGCGCCGACCGCAGGTCTTTCTGTTCGATGAACCGCTGTCGAATCTCGACGCTCAGCTCCGTGGCCAGGTGAGGACCGAGATCAAGAAGCTGCACCAGGCGTTGAAGACGACAATCATCTACGTGACGCATGACCAGGTCGAGGCGATGACCCTGGCCGACCGCATCGTGATCCTGCGCGGTGGTATCATCGAACAAGTCGGCACCCCGGATGAGGTCTACAACACGCCGACCAATGTCTTTGTCGGCAGCTTCATCGGCGCGCCGGCAATGAATTTCGTGCGCGGCCGGATGCAGGGCGGCGTGGCGCATTGGCTTTTGAAAACAGCTCTAACTTGCGCACGCGCGGCGCCGACCGGCTGCTTGATGAGCCGATCTGAAATGGGCGCGGACATGTCGGTGATCCTGCTGATCCGGCGGTGCTGGCCTTTCTGGTGGACCGGCCAGCCGAAGGTGCGGTCCCGCATCGACCTGCTGTGGGCATGTCGCGATCTTCATCCTGACGATCATCGGCATCTGTCGATTGAGGGTCCAAGTCAGGATGTGGCCCATGACGTGATGCTTTCGACCGGATGGAGGATGCTGTCGCATCCGCCGCTGGTCAGGACGGGGCGGGTGGCGGATGCGACAGCATCGGCCATCCCGCGGGTTGCGCCATGGCCCCCGAGCGCGCAGACTGGTCCTATCATGAAGGGGAGGCGGGAATGAGATATCCGGCACTTGCGATCGCGCTGCTTCTGGGCGGCGTCGCCATGGGCCAGGCCCAGCAGGCGACCGATGCCGTGGCGCCCGAGGGGGCGACCGAGGTGCCCGACCGGGCCGATGCCTTCGGTCCCCTGACCGATGCCGCGCGCGCGGCCCTGACCGCCAAGGCCGAGGGCAGGCCCGTCTCCGGCAAGGACTGGATGGTCAGCGCGGCCCATCCGCTGGCGGTCCAGGCCGGGGCCGAGGTTCTGGAGGCCGGGGGCAGCGCGGCGGATGCGATGGTCGCCGTGCAGACGGTGCTGGGACTGGTGGAACCGCAAAGCTCGGGCCTGGGGGGAGGGGCCTTCCTGGTCTGGTATGACGCGGAAACCGGCGATCTGACCACGCTGGACGGGAGAGAGACCGCGCCCCTGGCCGCGACGCCCACGCTGTTTCTGGACGATGCCGGACAGCCGATGGAATTCATGGATGCCGTGGTCGGCGGCCGTTCGGTCGGCACCCCCGGCACCCCCGCCCTGCTGGAGGCCGCGCATCGCAGATGGGGCCGGGCGAATTGGGCGGGTCTGTTCGACGACGCCCTGCGGCTGGCCGAGGAAGGCTTCGCCGTCTCGCCCCGCCTGGCCGATCTGGTCGCGGCCGAGGGTGACGCCCTGCAACCTGACCCGGCAACGGCGGCCTATTTCTTTCCCGGCGGAAAGCCGGTCGCGGCAGGGGCATTGCTGAAAAACCCGGCCTATGCCGACACGCTGCGCAGGTTGGCGGACCAAGGCGCCGACGGGTTCTATCGGGGCGAGGTCGCCGAGGGCATCGTCGCCGCCGTGCGGGGCGCGGACAATCCCGGCCTGCTGGCCCTGGGCGATCTGGCCGCCTATCGCGTGGTCGAACGCCCCGCCGTCTGCGTGGAATACCGCGCCCACGATGTCTGCGGCATGGGGCCGCCCTCGTCCGGGGGGCTGACCGTGGGGCAGATCCTGGGGATGCTGGGCGGGTACGATCTGGCGGCACTGGGGGCGGAAAACCCGGACAGCTGGCGGCTGATCGGCGACGCCTCGCGGCTGGCCTTTGCCGACCGGGGCCGCTTCATGGCCGACAGCGACCATGTGCCGATGCCGACCGAGGGGCTGATCGATCCCGCCTATCTGGCCGAACGGGCCAAGCTGCTGGCGGGCGACGACAGCCTGCCCGAGGTCGCGCCGGGCCAGCCCGGCTGGTCCCACGCGGCGCTGTGGGGGCAGGACGCGTCGCTGGAACTGCCCTCGACCACGCATATCTCGATCGTAGACGGGCAGGGCAATGCGCTGTCGATGACCACCACCATCGAGAACGGCTTCGGGTCGCGGGTGATGGCGCATGGCTTCCTGCTGAACAACGAACTGACCGATTTCAGCTTCGAGACCCATGACGCCGAGGGCTGGCCCATCGCCAATGCGCTGGCGCCCGGCAAGCGGCCCCGGTCGTCCATGGCGCCGACCATCGTGCTGAAGGATGGCAAGCCCGCGATGGTGATCGGATCGCCGGGCGGCAGCCGGATCATCGGCTATGTCGCGCGGGCGATCATCGCCCATCTGGATTGGGGCATGGACATCCAGAAAGCCGTGGCCGCGCCCAATCTCGTGAACCGCTTCGGTCCCATGGATGTCGAACCGGGGCTGCCCGCCGCCTTGGCCGATGGGCTGACCGCCATCGGGTTCGAGGTGAAGCAGACCGAACTGACCTCGGGCCTGCAAGGCATCGTGATCGGTCCCGAGGGCCTGTCGGGCGGCGCCGATCCCCGGCGGGAAGGCATCGCCCTGGGCGGCTGAGCCATGAAAAAGGGCGCGCCTGACGCGCGCCCTTTCCCGTGGGGGATGCCGCCGATTATTCGTCGGCCCAGGCGAATTCCGGGGCGCTTTCCAGGGCCGCGCGGTTGGCGGTGAAGACGATGAAATATTCGTTCTCGGAATCGCCGTCGCGGATGGTGCGCAGGTCGTCCATGGCCACCGCCACGGTCCGTTCGCCCAGCCCCAGGAAGCCGCCGATATCGACCAGCACGGCCTTGACCTGACCGTCCTCGCTCAGCACCAGGTCGCTGATCTCGCCGATGTCGTTCCAGTTCTGGTCGACCTCGGTATAGGTCGCGCCCACGTCCACCTCGGTTTCCGAGCTGTAGAGGCGCTTGCCGATAAAGGTCTCGGCCGACATATCGCCCGCCATGGCGGTATAGCCGAAGCCATCATCCGCGGCCGCGGTTGTCGTCCCCTCCGCGGCAGGCGGGGTGGTCGCAGCGGCGTCGGCGGGGGCTGCGGTCGTGGTGGCGTCCGTGGCGGGGGCGGTGGTGGCGTCGGTCGCCGTCTGCGCCATCATGGGCGAGGCGAGCATGGCGACAAGGGCGGTGGAAGCAAGCAGCTTGGTCATCGGCAATGTTCCTTCATGTCTGCGTCTGTTCGGTCCGGCAGGCCCGGCTGTCCAGTCAACAGCCGGGACGGGACGGGGTTCCCACACGAATTGGCCAACTGCGCGTGATGGGGGGCGACGGGCCGCGAAACGGTGCCTTTCTTTGCGTTCGAACAACGACGCCCCGGCCCGGCCGGGGAATTCTGTGCGTCAAGGCTTTGGGGATCGGACATGCTGGGCAAGGCGCTTTCCAGATGGACATTGGCGTGGTTCGCCTCGGCGCTGGCGTTTCTGCTGGCGGCCCTGGTGCTGGCTTGCCTGGGCCTTGCCGGGCCCGGCCGCTGGTCGGGGGCAGGGGCCCTGGCCGCCGTGCATCTGTTCGCCCTTGGATGGCTGAGCCTGATGATGCTGGGATCGCTGATCCAGTTCGTGCCGGTGCTGACCGCGCGCAGGCTGATCCTGCCCCGGCTGGCGCTGCCCGCGCTGATCCTGTGCGGCCTGGGGACGCTGATGCTGGCGGCGGGGTTCCTGGCGCTGGAGGGCTGGCCCACGGGCATCCTGCTGGCGGCGGGGCCGGTGCTGCTGGGGCTGGGCTTCGCGCTGGCCTTGGCGATGCTGGGCGGGACGCTGGTCGCCGCGCGGGCCTGGCGCAGCCAGGACGGGGCCACGGTGCTGACGGCGCTGCTGGCGCTGCCGATCCTGTGGGCAACCGGGGCGGGCATGGCCTGGGCCTTCGGGGGCGCGGGCTGGGCCGCCGCGCTGCTGCCCGACGGGCTGGCGCTGCATATCCTGCTGGGCGGGGGCTTCTGGCTGACCCTGGCGGCGATGGGCGTCAGCTATCGGCTGTTTCCGATGTTCCTGATCGCCCCGGACGGGGGCAGCCGCCTGCGCCGCGCGGCGCTGATCGGGGCCGGGGCCGCGCTGGCGCTGCTGCTGGCCGCGCTTGGCGCCCTGCTGGCGGGCGGCGACCCCTGGCCCCTGGCCTGGGGCTGCGCTGTCGCCTGCGCCCTGACGAGCGCCCTGTATCTGGCCGAAATCCGCCGCATCTGGCGCAGCCGCCGCGCCCCCCGCCCCGAGGTCAACATGCTGTGGAGCCGCGCCGCCCTCGGCTTCCTGGCCCTTGCCGCGGCTCTGGCGATCCCCGCGCTGATTCTGGGCGGTCCCTGGGCCGAGGCTGCGGCCTTTGCCGCCCTGGTCGGGTGGCTGTCCACGCTGACGCTGGCGCAGATGGTCAAGATCACCAGCTTCCTGACCTGGATCCAGGTCTTCGCCCCCCGGATCGGACGCGCGCCCGTGCCGATGGTCCACGACCTGACCGATGCGCGGATGGCCGGGCGGTCTCTGGCGCTGTGGGTCGCGGGCACGCTGGGCGGCACCCTTGCGCTGGCCGCGCAAAGCCAGGCGGCCTTCGACCTCTCGGCCCTTGCGCTTTTGCTGGCGGCGCTGATCCATGGGCAGGAACTGATCGCCATCCGCCGCCTGCGCCACCTGCCCGGCCGCCTGCGTCCCGCCACGCTGCCGCCGATGATCCTTCCCCCTTCCGACCGGAGTTTCGACCATGACAGCCCCCGCCCCGCATCGGCTTGATGTCCGCCCCTCGCTTGCGCGGGGGCAGGATCCCTTTGCCCAGATCATGCAGGCCGTGGACGGTTTGCAGCCGGGTCAGCCGCTGCTGCTGATCGCGCCGTTCCGCCCCGTGCCCCTGTTCAACGTGATGGCCAATCGCGGCTTCTCGGCCAGCGACCGGCAATTGCCCGATGGCGGCTGGCAGGTGGAATTCACCCCCGTCGCCGGCGAGACGGTCGAGGACGGGCTGGCCCCCGGATCCGCGCCCGGCGCCGCGCTGTGGCCCGATCCGGTCCGCACGCTGGAACTGTCGGGGCTGATGCCGCCCGAGCCGATGGTCCGCATCCTGGAAACCATCGACCGCATGGCGCCGGGCGAGGTGCTGTTCGCCACGCTGGACCGCGAGCCGATGTTCCTGTTCCCCGAACTGGCGATGCGCCATCACGAATGGGCGGGCAATTTCGCGGCCGACGGGGCGACCTATCGGCTGCTGGTGCGGCGCGGGAACTGAACGGGGAACGGCCATGGCCGACTTGCAGGATCGGGTCCGCGACAGGCTGCGGACCGTGCTGGACCCGGAAACCGGCCGCGATCTGCTGGCCATGGGCATGATCTATGGCATCCAGACCGAGGGCGGTCATGTCGGGGTGCAGATGACGACCACCACGCGCGGCTGCCCGCTGGCGGATTTCCTGCGCCTGGGGGTGGAAACGGCGCTGCAATCGGTGGAGGGCGCGACCTCGGTCGATGTGCGGCTGGTCTGGGAACCGGCCTGGACGCCGGACCGGATGGAGACGCTGTGATTGGTCGGCGCCTTTCACTGGAGAAGGCGCGTGTCTTCGCCACGGCGTGACCTGTCCATCCCCGACCGCCCGGCCTCGAAGGCCCGGCCTAGGTGTTTGATCCCACGGTTTGATGGTGCGATCCTTTCTCAGGGATGGAGGGAAGCATTATG
Organism: Paracoccus sp. S3-43; assembly: GCF_029027965.1. Lineage (NCBI taxonomy): Bacteria > Pseudomonadati > Pseudomonadota > Alphaproteobacteria > Rhodobacterales > Paracoccaceae > Paracoccus > Paracoccus qomolangmaensis. Next base: position 461,556 of record NZ_CP119082.1, read on the forward strand.
GGCCAGGTTCGTCACGGGAGCGCCACGACCACGCACGCCGTCAGAGCTGCAATACAACGATCGCAAGCTTCGCTCGCGACGCTGAGCCGGGAGCTCGGCATTAACCCCAAGACAGTGGCGAAGTGGCGCAAGCGAGCGACGGTCGATGATCTCAAGACAGGGCCGAAGGAGCCACGCTCCACGGTTTTGACAGAAGCCGAGGAGGCGGCCATCGTCGCGTTCAGGCTGCACACGCTTTTGCCGCTGGACGACTGCCTCTATGCCCTGCAGCCATCAATTCCACACCTGACACGCTCAGCGCTGCATCGGTGCCTTCAGCGCCACGGCATCTCTCGACTGCCCGACGTGGAAGGCGACAAGCCGAAACGGTCGAAGTTCAAGCGCTACCCTATCGGCTTCTTTCATATCGACATCGCCGAGGTGCAGACTGCTGAAGGCAAGCTTTACCTGTTCGTCGGCATTGACCGCACGAGCAAGTTTGCCGTGACCCAGCTCGTCGACAAGGCGGACAGGAAGACAGCTTGGGAGTTCCTGCAGCACATGCTCGAAGCCGTGCCCTATCAGGTCCATACCATCCTCACCGACAACGGTATTCAGTTCGCCGAGCAGCCTCGGAACCGGAACACCATCTATTCCAGACCTATGCGCTTTGACATGATCTGCGAGGCCAACGGCATTGAGCACCGCCTGACGAAGCCCAACCACCCGTGGACCAACGGTCAGGTCGAGCGGATGAACCGCACGATCAAGGACGCCACCGTCAAACGCTTTCACTACACCAGCCACGACGAGCTCCGCACGCATCTCGCCGACTTCATGGCAGCCTACAACTTCGCGCGTAGGCTCAAGACCCTCGGCGGCCTCACGCCCTACGAATACATCTGCAAGATCTGGACATCAGAGCCAGACAGATTCATCCTAAACCCGATCCACCAGATGCCGGGACTGAACACCTAGGCCGCCTGCATCCCGCCCGGCTGGCGACGTTGCCGCGCCAGCATCGGCGCATGTTCCGCCACGAACAGTCCGAAGGCCAGGATCCACAGGATCCCCGCTGCCTCCATCAGCCCGGCCGATCCGGCCAGATCCGCCAGCGGCCGCGCCAGGGCCGCCGCGAACAGGAACAGATAGGACAGCGTGGTCAGTCGCGATGCCGTCAGCGCCCGCCCGGTATGGCCTCGCGTGGCCCGCGTCATCACCGCCAGCATCATCGCCCCGATCACGCCCACCGTCAGCACATGCAGCGCCGAGACCGGCTGAACGACGCCCGCGACCGAACCCGCGACGGCCAGGAACCCCAGCGGCACGAAGCCATAGGCCAGGTGCAGCACCCACAGCAGCGGCTCTGCCGTGGTGGCCCAGCCGCGCCAGCGGGCCATCCGGGCGGCGTTCAGCAGCGCCGCCCCGGCGCCGGCCAGGGCGGTGGCGCGCGATCCGGGCGCCAGGGTCCAGGCGGCAAGCGCCAGGGCGGATGCCGCGATCACCCCCATGTCGAAGCGGTTATAGGGAACCGGCATCGCCGCCGCCCCCTGCCGGTTCAGCCAGTTGCGGGTAAAGCTGGGGATGATGCGCCCGCCGATGATCAGCACCAGCATCACATAGCCCGCCACCGCCGCCCGCAGCCAAAGGCCCGGATCGCCGCCCAGCAGCACCGCGCCGTGAAAGCCCAGGTTTCCCGCCATGACCGCCGTCACCCCGCCCAGCACCTTGAGGTCGTTCCACTTGCGCCCGGCGACGATTTCCCGTGCCGCCATGGCCAGCAGCAGGGGCAGGAAGGCGGCGTCGATCGCGGCCGCCGCCCAGGGGCCGGTCAGCGCGGCGGCCGCCATCGCCGCCCGGCCCGCCGCCCAGACCGAAAACAGCCCGATCAGCGCGCGGCCCGACACCGGCAGGCTGCCGGTCCAGTTGGGGATCGCGGTCAGCAGGAACCCCGCCAGCACCGCCGGGGCGAAGCCGAAGACCATCTCGTGCGCGTGCCACAGCGCCGGGCCGTAATCGCCGCCCAGCGGCAGGCCGTGGATCAGCGCGGCGATCCACAGCGCCATGGCGGCCACCGCCCACAGCGCGCCGCCCAGGAAGAACGGCCGGAAGCCATAGGACCACAGCGCGGCGCCGTCGGCGCGCAGGCCGCGGGGGATTCGGGGACGTTTCGCATCAGACATGGCGCGTTCCTTTCGTAATCGTCACCCTGACCGATAGGCCGGAAAAACGCCCGCTCTTTGCGTTGCCGCAAGCATCGGGGCGAAAGGCCCGCACTTGGTTGATCCAGGACAACGTTTGCCGCGACGCGGCGTGGCATTGTTCCCTCAACCGGAATGAACCGGGTCCGATCCTGTCACCGAGTATGAAGGAACCAGCCATGACCACCCTGTCCGTCAGTCGTCGCACGATCCTTGCAGGCGCAGCCATCGCGGGCGCGCTGAGCCAGGTCCGCATCGCCGCCGCCGAAACCGCCGAGGCCGCCAAGGTGCTGACCCCGGCTGCCGCCACCGACGTGAACAGCCTGCCGCGCGTCAAGGTGGATCTGGTCGATCCGCCCTTCGTCCACGCCCATGAACAGGTCGCGACCGGCGGCCCGAAGGTCGTCGAATTCGAGATGACCATCATCGAGAAGAAGATCAAGCTGGACGACAGCGGCGCGGAATACTGGGCCTCGACCTTCAACGGCACCGTGCCGGGACCGCTGATGGTGGTCCACGAGGGCGATTATGTCGAACTGACCCTGATCAACCCCGACACCAACGAGCTGATGCACAACATCGACTTCCACAGCTCGACCGGGGCGCTCGGCGGCGGGGCGCTGACCCAGGTGAACCCCGGCGAACGCTGCGTGCTGCGCTGGAAGGCCACGAAACCCGGCGTCTTCGTGTATCACTGCGCCCCTCCGGGCATGGTGGCCTGGCACGTCGTGTCGGGGATGAACGGCGCGGTGATGGTGCTGCCGCGCGACGGGCTGAAGGACCGCAACGGCAAGCTGGTCAGCTATGACAAGGTCTATTACGTCGGCGAACAGGACTTCTATGTCCCGCGCGACGAGGCGGGCAACTGGAAGACCTATGACAGCCCCGGCGAAAGCTACGAGGATGTCGTGGCGGTCATGAAGACCCTGACGCCCACGCATGTGGTCTTCAACGGGGCGGTGGGGGCGCTGACCGGCGACAACGCGATGACCGCCAATGTCGGCGAGACGGTGGCCTTCGTCCACAGCCAGGCCAACCGCGACACCCGGCCCCACCTGATCGGCGGGCACGGCAACTATGTCTGGGCGACCGGCAAGTTCAACAACCCGCCCGAGGAGGGCCTGGAAACCTGGTTCATTCCGGGCGGCACGGCGGGGCTGATGATCTATACCTTCGAACAGCCCGGCGTCTATGCCTATGTGAACCACAACCTGATCGAGGCTTTCGAGCTTGGCGCCGCCGCCCATGTCGTCGTCAAGGGCGACTGGAACGACGACCTGATGACGCAGGTTCTGGCCCCGGCCGCCGTCTGATCCGGCCGTGATTCCCGCCGTCCCCGCGCATCCCCGCGCGGGGACGGCCCCATCCCCTTTTTCCCAAAAGCCCGGAGCGAAGGACATGCACGCCACCGTTGTTCTGCTGGCCGGGGCCGTCGCCGGCGCGCTTGGCCTGTCGCTGTGGCCGCTGGACCATCGCGCCGCCCCCGACCCGGCCCGTCCCGACCTGCCCCGGATGGTGCGGTTGGACCCGCAGCCCTTCGAACACCGCCTGGACGGCGACTGGCGCCAGGCGGGCCGGTCCACCGATGCGCCCGTGCAGGTGAGCCGGATCCCCGCCCCGGTCGAGATCATGGAAACCGCCGTCAGCACCGGCCAATGGCAGGATTGCGTGGCGGCGGGCGCCTGCCTTGCGCCGGGCGGTCCTGTCGACCGCCCCGACCTGCCGGTGACGGGGGTCAGCTGGCTGGACGCGGTGGCCTATGCCGATTGGCTGTCGGCGCAGACCGGGCAGGTCTGGCGCCTGCCCGCCGATGTCGAATGGGCCTATGCGGCGACCGAGATGTTTCGCGACGACGCCCTGGGCCTGAGCAGCGATCCCGACAACCCGGCGGTCCGCTGGCTGGCGGAATATGCCGCCGACGCGGCCCGCAGCCGCGAGCTGGACCGCGAAATCCGCCCGGTGGGCAGCCTGAACGTCAATTCGAAGGGCGTCCGCGATATCGGCGGGGCGGTCTGGGAATGGACCTCGACCTGCCTGCGCCGGGTTGATCAGGACGCCTCGGGCGCGATCCTGCGCCAGGACGACATCTGCGGCATCTATATCGTCGAAGGGCTGCACCGCGCCGCCGTCGCCGATTTCGTGCGCGATCCCAATTCCGGCGGCTGCTCGGTGGGGGTGCCCCCCGCCAACCTGGGTTTCCGCCTGGTCCGAGAGATCGCGGGCTGACCGAGCGTCCCCGATCCATCGAAGGCTTTGCGTCCCCCTTCGTTTTGCGGCACTAACAAAGGAACCCAAGGTGAAGGCGCAAGACGTGGCAATCGACGTATCCCAGGTGCGCAACCTGCCCCTGTTCCGGCAAATGGAACCGGCGGCCCTGGCGCGCCTGATGGCGCGCGCCACGCCGCGCCGGGTGGCGCAGGGGGGGCTGGTCTTCGAACAGGGGGCCGAGGCGGTCGCGTTCTATCTGCTGCTGCACGGGCGGCTGAAGGTGACGCAGGTGACGCCCGACGGCCAGCAGGTGATGGTCCGCGTGGTCCATCCGGGCGACCTGTTCGGCTTTGCCCGCGCGCTGGCCCGGCCCGACTATCCCGGCACCGCGCGCGCCGCCGTCGAATCCATCGTGGTGGGCTGGCCGATGGCCGACTGGGACGCAGTGGTGGAAAACAACCCTCGCCTGGCGATCAACGCCATGCAGACCATCGGCCAGCGCCTGGACGAAGCCCATACCCGGCTGCGCGAGATGTCCACCCAGGAGGTCGAGCGCCGCGTGGCCCATGCCGTCCTGCGCCTGGCCGAAAAGGCCGGCCGGATCGAGCCGGCGGGCACCCGCATCGACTTTCCCATCACCCGCCAGGACATCGCGGAAATGACCGGCACCACGCTGCACACCGTCTCGCGGCTCTTGTCCTCGTGGGAAAGCCAGGGCCTGGTCGAGGGCGGGCGGCAGAAGCTGACCGTGGTCGATACCGAGGGCCTGGCCCGCATCGCCGACCCCGAGGATTAAACGGTCCCCTGTTTGCGTTTTCGCAAAGTGCGGCGGGGTGCGGAGGCCTAGATCCCTGATCAACGGACCGTTCCTGGTCCGCGACTTCAGGAGAAAGACTGATGAAACGCGCCCTCTTCCTTGCCGTCCCGACCCCCGCCCTGGTCCTCGCCCTGGCCCTGTCCGGCACAGCCTTCGCCGCCGAGCACGAGGTCCACATGCTCAACAAGGGCGAGGCCGGGATGATGGTGTTCGAGCCTGCCTTCGTGAAGGCCGAGCCCGGCGACGTGATCCACTTCGTCCCCACCGACAAGAGCCACAATGTCGAGGCGATCAAGGAGATCCTGCCCGCGGGCGTCGAGCCGTTCAAAAGCAAGATCAACGAGGAATATTCGCTGACCGTGACGGAACCCGGCCTTTACGGTGTCAAGTGCACGCCGCATTTCGCGATGGGCATGGTGGGGCTGATCCAGGTGGGCGACGCGCCCGCGAATCTGGACGCCGCCAGGACCGCGAAGATGTCGAAGAAGGCGCGCGAGCGCATGGACGCGGAAATCGCCCAGGTCCAGTGACCCCATCATCCGGCGGGGCCGCCCAGGGCTGCCCCGCCTCGTTCTTTTTCGGAAAGGCCCCGCCCATGAGCATGAAACTGTCTGCTGCCCACCGCCAGATCGCCTGCCAGTCGCGGCTGTTCTCGACCCTGCCCGCCGACCTGCGCGAGAGGCTGCTGGATGCGGCCCATGGCGTGCATCTGCGGCGTGGGCAGGTGCTGTTCCAGCATGGCGACAGCGCCGCCGCCATCCATGTCGTCGCCGAGGGCTGGATGAAGCTGTATCGGATCGCCCCCAACGGCGCCGAGGCGGTGGTGGGCGTGATGACCCGCGGCCAGAGCTTCGGCGAACCGATCGCGCTGCGCCAGGCGGCCTATCCCGTGTCGGCCGAGGCCGTGACCGCCTGCGACCTGATCGCGGTTCCCGCGCAGGTCTTCCTGACCCTGCTCAAGACCCATCCCGAGGCGGCGATTTCCATCCTGTCGGCGACCTTCATGCACCTGCAGGGCCTGGTCGAACAGATCGAGCAGCTGAAGGCCCGGTCCGGGGCGCAGCGGGTGGCGGAATTCCTGCTGGAACTGTGCCCCGAGGGCGCGGAAAGCGCGACCGTGGTGCTGCCCTATGACAAGGCGCTGATCGCCGGGCGGCTGGGCATGAAACCCGAAAGCCTGTCGCGCGCCTTCGCCCGGCTGCGCGAACTGGGCGTGCGCGTGAACCAGTCGAGCGCGGCGATATCCTCGGTCTCGCGGTTGCAGGATCTGGCGCTTGCCGATGCCTTCGGGGCGATCAGCCGGGTCATGTGAAGGCCAGCGCGGCCAGTCCCCAGATCACCGCCATCCACAGGGCCAGCGGCACCGTCAGCGCCGCCAGCCAGCCCGGCGCGTCGCGCAGGTGCAGGAACCCGCCCAGGATCGCGCGAGCCTTGAACCAGGCGACCGCCAGCAGCCCGGCCATCGCCGCCGGTCCCGGCAGCGGCGCCAGGGCCAGGGTCGCCGCCGTCAGCCCGATCAGGATCAGCCAGGTCCGGGTCGGCGCGCTCATGATGCGTGGCCCATCAGATAGATCGGCGGCAGGATCATCACCCAGACCAGATCGACCATGTGCCAGAACATCGCCCCCGCCTGCACGGCGTCCGGCCGGGCGCGGATCGCGACCAGGCCCAGCACGGCGATGCCGGCGATCACATGGGCGGCGTGAAAGCCGGTCAGCAGGAAATAGAAGGTGAAGAAGGGATGGCTGTCCATCCCCGCCCCGGCCGTCAGGTCGCGCGAATATTCCAGCGCCTTGATCGCCAGGAACACCACCCCGCCCAGTGCGGCGGGCAGCAGCGCCAGCCGCGCCGCGCGCCTGTTGCCCGCGGCGGCCGCCCGTTCGGCGCGGGCCGCGAACAGGCCCGAGGTGACCAGCACCACCGTGTTCAGCGCCGCCATCCGCCCGTCCAGCATCCCCCGCGCGGCGGCGAAACCGGACGGATCGGTCAGCTGCATCGCCATCATCGCCGTGATGCCCGCCGCGAAGACCAGCAGTTCCGACCCGATCAGGATCCACATGATCAGCTCGCCGGGCAGATCGTCGATGTCCATCACATCACCAACTGGCGATAGATGTCCGGCAGCGCGGTCGTCAGCCGGTCGGGATCGCGGATCACCGAGAATCCGCCCTGTCCGAAGATGCGGGGGAACCAGCTTTGCGCGCCCTTGTCGATGGTGATGCCGAAGACCGCGTGCCCGGCCCGGCGCGCCTCGCGCACGGCCATGGCGCTGTCCTCGATGCCGTGGCGGCCCTCGTAATGGTCCAGATCGTTGGGCTTGCCGTCGGTGATGACGATCATCAGCCGCCGCGACCGGCCTTCGGCGGCCAGCCCGGCCGAGGCGTGGCGGATTGCCGTGCCCAGCCGGGTATAGAAGCCGGGGCGCAGGGCGTGGATGCGCGCCTCGACGGTTCGGCCCATGGGTTCGGCGAAGGACTTGCAGTCGTGGATCCACACCCGGTCGCGTTTCAGCGACGAGAACCCCTGGACCGCGAATCGGTCGCCGCAGGCGTCCAGCCCCCAGGCCAGCGCGGTCAGAGCCTCGCGCGCGATGTCGATGACCGGGCGGCCGGTGACGGCGCTTTCCGTCGACCGCGATACGTCCAGCAGGATCGACACCGCGAGGTCGCGGTTTTCGGGCCGGGCCTGTTGCCAGATGCGGTCGCTGCCCCGGCCGGTGGCGCGCAGGTCGGTGACAGAGCGCAGCGCGGCGTCCAGATCCAGATCATCGCCGTCGGGCTGGGCGTGGCGGATCAGCCTGGCCGGGCGCAGCGCCTGGAACTGGCGCTTTACCGCCTCGATCCGGCGGCGGGCGGCGGGGTCGGTCACGCCCGCGTAATCGGGCGCGGGTTCGACTGGCGCGGCCAGCACGCGGCAATGATCCGGCATCCAGACGCCGCCGCGCGCGTCCCATTCGGGATAGGTGAAGCGGCCGGCGATGCGTTCGCGGTCCACGTCCTCGGGCGCGAGGTCCAGATGCAGCTTCAGCTTGGTCGCCGGGGCCTTGCTGATCTGGCCCAGCACGATTTCCTCGTGGTCGTTCGCGGCCTTCTTGGCGTTGTCCAGGTCGTCGTCCTCGACCCGGCGGTTGATGTTCAGCATCTCGGCCCAGGTCAGCATCGCCTCGAATTTATACAGGATGATGCTGTCCTTGCGCTCGGCCTGGTCGGCCTTGAGCCGCCGGGTCTTGCGGGCGGTGCCGTCGCCCGATTCCTCGGGGGTGCCGTCGGTGGGGGCGGTCGCGACCTCGTCGGGGACGCCACGGCCCAGGCCGCGCAGGTCGGGCCACATCGGCACCGGCAGGACGGGGCGATAGCCGCGCGGCGCGGCCCAATGGGCGGGCGGATGGGCGTAATCGCGCAGCAGGCCGGATTCCGGCGGCGTCGGATCGCCCAGCAGGTGACGCACCAGCCCCTCGACGGCGGCCTCGGTCCCGCGCAGGGCGGGACGCTGGCGCAGCGCCAGATGGGCGGCGCACAGCCGCTGCCACGTCCTGCGCAGGCCCGGCGCGGCCTCAAGCGTGGCGCGGGTCATGGCGACGCCCGAGGCGATCGCGGCCAGATCGGCGCGCAGCGGGTCGGGTTCGGCGGCAAAGGCGGGCGCATGGGCGGAGGCAGCGGCCAGCCACAGATAAAGCGCTTCGTTCTCGGCCCGGTCGGGAAAGACGCCCAGTTCGACGGGCAGGCGCAACGCCTCTCCGTCGAAGCTGGCGCGGGCGACATGTTCGGCGTCGAAGGCCAGCTTGCGGCGCCAGGACATGCGGTGGCGGCTGGATTGCAGCGCCACGGGCTTCAATTCGACATCGGCATCGCCCCCCAGACCCCGGAACAGCACGGCGATCCGGCCGCGCATCTCGTCGAAGCGCACGGCGGCGTCGGGGAAATGCTGCGGCGGATCCAGGCGCGAGGCCAGCAGGTGCCACAGCTTGCCGACCGTTTCCTCGGGTTCCCAGGGGGCGATGTCCAGATGGGCCATCGTCTTAACCCAGCACCGCGACGACCAGATCCTGCAAGCCCTTGCGGATGTCGGCATCGTCGGTCAGCGGCTCGATCAGGGCGGCGCGGATGGCGCGGTCCATGTCCATGCCGCCCGCGATCAGGGTCGCCGCATAGACCACCAGGCGGGTGGAGACGCCTTCCTCCAGATCCTGGCCCTTCAGCCCGCGCAGCTTGCCCGCCAGCCGCACCAGCAGCGACACGCGATCCTGGTCCAGCCCGCTTTCGCGCGCCACCACGGGAATTTCGTGTTCGGGACGCGGAAAGGTGAATTCGACCGACAGGAAGCGTTGCCGGGTGGAGGGTTTCAGCGTCTTCATGATGTTCTGATAGCCGGGGTTATAGCTGGCGACCAGCATGAAGCCCGGCGCGGCGTGGAGTTCCTCGCCCGTGCGGTCGATGGGCAGGATGCGGCGGTCGTCGGTCAGCGGGTGCAGGACCACGGCCACGTCCTTCCTGGCCTCGACCACCTCGTCCAGATAGCAGATCGCGCCTTCGCGCACGGCGCGGGTCAGCGGGCCGTCGACCCAGACGGTCTCGCCGCCCTTCAGCAGATAGCGCCCGATCAGATCCGCCGCCGACAGGTCGTCGTGGCAGGCGACCGTATACAGCCGCCGCCCCAGCCGCGCCGCCATATGCGCGACGAAGCGGGTCTTGCCGCAGCCGGTCGGGCCTTTCAGCAGCAGGGGCAGGTCTTTGGCATGGGCGGCGGCGAAGATGTCGCATTCGTCGCCCTGGGGCAGGTAGAAGGGGGCGTCGGCCCCCTTCAGGGTGAATGTTCCGTCCATTGCTTCACTCCGCCGGGATGTTGTCGGGGTTGTGGGCCAGGCGGTCGCGTTCGACCGGGCCGGGGCGGACCATTTCGCGGCGCGGCATCAGCAGCGAATAGATCAGCAGATAGGCTCCGACGACCACCGCGGCCCCGGCGCCCAGGCGCATCCAGTAGAACAGGACGATCTGGTCCTGAACCTCCATGTAGTATTGTCCCAGGACACGTTGCAGATGGGTTTGCAGCGTGCCCGCGAAGGTCAGCACGAAGGTCATGAACAGCATCCCGCCCGACATCAGCCAGAAGGCCGCCATGTTCAGCACCTGGTTATAGGGATCGCGCCTGCGCAGGATCGGCAGGGCATAGGTGAACAGCGCCAGGTTGAGGCAGACATAGGCGCCATAGAAGGCCAGGTGCCCGTGGGCGGCGGTGACCTGCGTGCCGTGGGTGTAATAGTTCACCCCGTGCAGCGTGTGCAGGAACCCCCAGACGCCCGCGCCGAAGAAGGCCAGCACCGAACAGCCCAGGCTCCACAGCAGGGCGGCCTTGTTCGGATGGTCGCGCCGCCCCTTCCAGACCATCACGAAGGCGAAGGCCATCATGGCGAAGAACGGCACCACCTCGAAGGACGAGAAGATCGAGCCGATCCACTGCCAGTAAGCGGGCAGCCCGATCCAGTAATAATGGTGCCCGGTCCCGAGGATGCCGGAAAACAGCGCGGTCGCGACGATGACATACAGCCATTTTTCAACGACCTCGCGGTCGACGCCGGTCAGCTTCAGCATCAGGAAGCCCAGGATCGACGCCATGATCAGTTCCCAGACGCCCTCGACCCACAGGTGGACGACGTTCCACCAGTATTGCTTGTCCAGCCCCAGGTTGTCGGGGTTGTAGAACGAGAACAGGAACAGCAGCGCCAGGCCCCACAGCCCGATCAGCAGGATCGAGCTGATGACCGTCTTGCGGCCCTTCAGCACCGTCATGGTGACGTTCCACAGGAAGATCAGCGCGGCGACGACGATGCCCGCCTTGACCCACATCGGCTGTTCCAGGAACTCGCGGCCCTGGCGGCCCAGCAGGAAGTGGTTCGAGAACAGGTCGAAGAAATAGGTGAACACCACGCCCACCGTGCCGATCACCAGGATCGCCAACTGGATATAGGCGGCCTTGACCGAATGGATCTCCCGCTCGGCTTCCTCGGGGATCAGGAAATAGGCGGCGCCGAAGAAGCCGGTCAGCAGCCAGACGATCAACGCGTTGGTGTGCAGCATCCGGCCGATGCTGAAGGGCATGATTTCCGACAGGAAGTTCGGATTGACATAGATATAGCCGATGATGAGGCCCATCGTCACCTGGACGGCGAACAGGGTCAGCGCGACATAGATATAGGCCAGCGCGATTCGTTGTGACTGATATTTCATGATTTCTCTCCCGCTCAACCGGCGTCGTTCGGCGGCCAGTTCTGCGTCTTGATCTTGCTGGTCCACAGCAGGAAGTCGGACAGGCCGCGGATGTCCTCGTCTTCCAGGTTGAACTGCGGCATCTGGCGGCGGCCCTCGATGCCGGACGGCTGCGCTTCCATCCAGGCCTTCAGCGTCTCGAAGGCGGCTTCGGGATCGTCCTGAACGCCCCAGCGGACCATGACATTGCCGACCTCGGGCGCGAAATAGGCGCCTTCGCCCAGGATCGAATGGCAGTTCACGCAGGCCTTGGATTCCCAGACATGCTTGCCGTGGACCACGCTTTCGGTCAGCGTTTCCTTGTCGGTCGAGACGTTGACGATATACCAGTGGCCGTGAATGAACAGGCCGATGAAGATGAGGATAAAGAACAGCGACCCGCCGTAAAAGATATTCCGGGCCATGCTCTTTGTCAGGACTTCGCGCATGGCGAGGATCTCCCGATAGTGTTGCGATGGCTGCACCATCGTCGCTTGGGGCGGGGCGGTCCTTGTCCAAAGTCAAAGAAGCCGCATTAAAACCGTGCAGGATGGGCACGGGGCGACGAAAGGGAAACGACCATGGACGATCGCTGGCCGGTCTGGAAACTTGCGCTGCTGCTCTATGTCTTCGCGGCGGGGGCGGTGGCGATCAACCTGTTCATGCTGGGGCTGCTGGGCCAGGCCGTCGGCCTGCCCGCGCTGTCGCCCGAGGCGTCGGTCCTTGCCGCGATCCCGCTGGGGATCCCCGCCGCCTGGGCGTCGGGGATGTGGGCGCGCCGGCTGATGGATCAGGCGACGTCCTGACGCGCCGGAAGCCTCGTCAACCGGCGCCTGCGGCCTTCGCGGCGTCCCTTTCGATGACGCTCTCCACCTGTGGCGCGGCGACGAAGCGCCATGCCCTTTTCGGCCCCGGTGGTCCGATGCACCTCGCCCTGGGTGCCGAAGGGCCTGCGAAGAAGACGGCTCATCGGGCGGCTCCTGCTTTGGACCTCAAATATCCTGGGTGTCCGGGGGCTGGCCCCCGGCCTTCGCCGTCGTCAGGCGGCTGCCGCCCGGTGCAGTTGTCCTGCAGGGCCGGGAACGCGGCGGGTGATCGCCAGCGGGCCAAGGGGCTGGTCGGCGGCATGGGTTCAGACGGCGCGGGCGCGGATGGTCATGGGATGTTGATGCGGCCATTTCGACCAGCGGAAATCATATCCGGGCAGGGTGATCCTCAGGCGGCCGTCCTGGCTGTCCAGGGCCTCGCCCAGAAGGGCGGCGGCTTGGCCCCGGCAGGTCGCGCCCAGATCCAGATCCAGCCGCGCGGGCTTGTCGGACAGGTTGTGCAGGATCACCAAGTCATGGTCGGCGGCGCCATAGCGCAGCGCGACCACGCCGTCCGGCGTATCGCCGAGGGGGCGGCATTCGCGCCACCCGATCGAGGGGTGTTCCAGCCGGATCGCGGCCAGCCGCGCGACATGGTTCAGCAGCGATCCGTCATCCTGCCACTGGTCTTCGGCATTCACCCGGTCCGGGCCGAAGGCGCCGGTCACGACGGGCTGCGTCAGCCGCGACTTGGCGGCAGAGGAAAAGCCGCCGTTGCGGCCCCTGGTCCATTGCATGGGGCTGCGCAGGGCGTTGCGGCCGGGCTGGGACAGATCCTCGCCCATGCCGATCTCATCGCCATAACAGATCAGCGGCGCGCCGGGCATCGCGAACAGCAGGCTGAACGCCATCCGCAGCCGGGGGCCGTCGCCGCCCAGCATCGGCGCCAGCCTGCGGCGCAGCCCGCGCCCGAAGATGCGCATGTCTTCGTCGGGGCCAAGGGCGGCGACGGTGTCGTCATAGCCGCCGGGATCCAGCCGTTCCAGGTCGGCCTCGTCCAGGTTGCGCAGGAAATTGGCCCAGACGCCGTTCTGGGGCGGCGGCGGCAGGCGGGCCAGCCCGTCCAGCAGCGGCCGGGCGCGGCCCACGGCCAGGGCGTGCAGCAGGTGGTTGTTCAGCGAAAAGTTCAGCATCGCGTTCATCTGCCGGCCGTCGAAGAATTCGGGCAGCACCGATTCGTCCTCGTCCACCTCGGACATGATGAGGGCGTCGGGGTTGCAGGCGGTGACATGGCGGAAGATGTCGCGCAGCACGCGGTGTTCGCGGTCCTTGCCGCCCTGCGGATCCAGCGGCTTTTCGATCATATGCGCGGCGGCGTCGAGGCGGAAACCGGCGATGCCGAAGCTCATCCAGAAGTCGATGATCCGTTCCAGTTCGGTCCAGACGGCCGGGTTCTCGTGGTTCAGGCTGGGCTGAAAGCGATAGAAGCGGTGATAGTAATATTGCTGCGCCACCGGGTCATGGGTCCAGATGGCGTCCTCCTGCCCCGGAAACATCGGCCCGCGTCCGGCGGTGGGCCGGGGCGGGTGGTCGGTCCAGACATAATAGTCCCGAAAGGGCGACCTGGCGTCGTGGCGGGCCGACAGGAACCAGGGATGGCGGTCCGAGGTATGCTGCGCCACCAAGTCCAGGATGACGCGGATCCCTCGGGCGCCGGCCTGGACCACGAAGTCCAGGAAATCGTCGAAAGTGCCGTAACGCGGATCGACTTGCAGATAGTCCGTGATGTCATAGCCGTTGTCGCGGTTCGTGGACGGAAAGAACGGCAGCAGCCAGACGCAGGTCACCCCCAGCCTGGCCAGGTGGTCCAGCCTGCCGGTCAGCCCGGCGAAATCGCCCACCCCGTCGCCGTCGCTGTCGCAGAAGCGTTCCACGTCGACGCCATAGATGACGGCGTTCTTCCACCATTCGTCCGCCTCGGCCATGTCCGCACCCCGCTGGCTGATCACACAGCGCAAGCCGCAAGGCTGGGGGATTGTTCCCAAAGGAAACTTTCGGCCTTGAGCCGGGATTCCCGCAGGGCAGGGATGACAAGGGCGGCCCATGACGCGCATCGGATACCACGCCTCGCACGAACAATACGACCCCCCGGACCCTGCGCGACCTGGCGATCCGGGCCGATCTGGGCGCGGACAGGATCTTCGTCCACAATGTCGGGCGCAATCAGGAAGCCTTCATCGACATGGCAGGCCGCGAACTGGTCGGACAGCCCTTACAGCTTGTCGCGCCAGCGGTTCACCAGCGGATAGCGGCGGTCCAGCCAGAACGCCTTGGTCGAGATGCGCGGGCCGGGCGCGGCCTGATAACGCTTCCATTCGCTGCCATACAACAGCCGTTCCACCTTTCGGACGGTTTCGGCCTCGAAGCCCCGTCCGACCAGATCGGCCAGCGACAGATCCTGTTCGACCAGCCCGTCCAGGATCGCGTCCAGAACCTCGTAGGGGGGCAGCGAATCCTGGTCCAGCTGATCGGGGCGCAGCTCGGCCGAGGGGGGCTTGCCGATGATCTGCGGCGGGATCACCTCGCCCGCCGGTCCCATCATCCAGTCGCGATGATGGGCGTTGCGCCAGCGGCAGGTTTCGAACACGCGGGTCTTGTACAGATCCTTGATCGGGTTATAGCCGCCGGCCATGTCGCCATAGATCGTGGCATAGCCCACGCCCACCTCGGACTTGTTGCCGGTGGTCAGCAGCATCCCGCCGAACTTGTTGGAGATCGCCATCAGCATCACCCCGCGCAGGCGGGACTGGATGTTTTCCTCGGTGATGTCGGGCTGCGTGCCTTCCATCAGATGCGCCAGGGCGGTGCCCACCGCGTCGCGCGCGCCGTCGATGCGCACCGTGTCCAGCCGCGCGCCAAGGCGGGCCGCGCAATCGGCGGCGTCGTCCAGGCTGGCCGGGGACGTGTATTCGCTGGGCAGCATCACGCAATGCACGTTCTGCGGCCCGATGGCGTCCGCCGCGATGGTCGCCACAAGCGCGGAATCCACGCCCCCCGACAGGCCCAGCACCACCTTCGAGAACCCCGATTTGCGCAGGTATTCGCGCAGGCCCAGCATCATCGCCTGGTAATCCTGTTCCCATTCGTCGGGCTGCGGCGCCATCAGGCCGGGTTCGGCCCGCCAGCCGTCGCCGGTCAGGGTGAAGTCGACATGGGCCAGCGTTTCGACAAAGGGCGGCAGTTGCACGACCTTGTGCCCTCCGGGGTTCAGCACGAAGCTGGCGCCGTCGTAAAGCTGGTCGTCCTGGCCGCCGACCATGTTGACATAGACCAGCGGCAGCCCGGTTTCCACGACGCGCCCGACCATGTGGCCCATGCGCAGATCCAGCTTGTTGCGGTGATAGGGCGAACCGTTCGGCACCACCAGGATCTCGGCCCCGGTTTCGGCCAGGGTCTCGGCCACGTCGGGCGCCCAGCCGTCCTCGCAGATGGGCGATCCGATGCGCGCGCCCGCCACCGGATAGGGACCGCTGATCGGGCCGCTGTCGAACAGCCGCAATTCGTCGAACAGCTGCTTGTGGGGCAGGCGGTGCTTCAGCACACGGGCCACCAGCTCGCCGTCCTTGAAGATCCAATAGGCGTTATACAGCTTGTCGCGGTCGGCCCATGGCCCGCCGATGCCGATGGCGGGGCCGCCGGTGCAGGCCGCGCCCAGGGCGCGGATCGCGTCCTCGGCCTGGCGGGTGAAGGCGGGCTTCAGCACCAGATCCTGCGTCTGATAGCCGGTGATGAACATCTCGGGCAGGGCCAGCATGTCGGCGCCCGCGTCGCGCGCGGCCTGCCACGCGTCCCGCGCCTTGGCGGCATTGCCGTCCAGGTCGCCCACGGTGGCGTTCAACTGACCGATGGTCAGGCGGAAACGGTTCGTCATCATGCAGCCCCTGGTCCTTCTTCCGTTCGTGATAGGCGATGGCGCGCAGAAGGAAAAGTCGGGCTTTGCGCATGCGGTTCCGCTGCGCTAGACCATGGGCAAAAGACAAAGGGCATTGTGGCGATGAAGGCGGCAAGTTGGGCGGCTGTTGTGGCGCTGTTGGCGGGGACCGTGGCGGCGGACGCGCAGGTCGTGACCAAGCAATACGACGACGGCGGCGTCTATGAGGGCACCTTCCGCAACGGCCGCCAGCATGGCCGGGGCAGCTATACCCTGCCGGGCGGCTATCGCTATGAGGGCGACTGGGTGGAAGGCGAGATCCTGGGCCAGGGCCGCGCCACCTTCCCGAACGGGTCCGTCTATGAAGGCCAGTTCGCAGAAGGCAAGCCCAACGGCAGCGGCACCATCACCTATGCCGATGGCGGCACCTACAAGGGCGACTGGGTGGCCGGAGAGATCACCGGCAAGGGCGAGGCGCGCTATGCCAACGGGTCGGTCTATGTGGGCGATTTCGTCAAGGGGCTGCACCAGGGCAAGGGCGTGCTGACCCAGCCGAACGGCTATCGCTATGACGGCGACTGGAACGCCGGGGTCAAGGAAGGCCAGGGCAAGATCACCTATCCCGACGGCGCGGTCTATGAAGGCGGGATGCTGGCGGGCCAACGGGCGGGCAAGGGCAGGCTGACCATGGCCGACGGCCTTGTCTATGACGGCATCTGGTCGGCGGGGCAGATGTCGGGCACGGGCGTTCTGGTCCAGGGATCGGGCGACCGCTACGAAGGCCAGATGCTGAACGGCCGCCGCGAGGGCCGGGGGGTTGCCACCTATGCCAATGGCGATGTCTATGACGGCGAGTTCAAGTCCGATCGCCGCCACGGCCAGGGGACCTTCACCGGGACCGACGGCTATGTCTATACCGGCCAATGGGTCGACGGCCGGATGGAGGGGCAGGGCCAGATCACCTATCCCGACGGGTCGGTCTATCGCGGTCAGATGAAGGCCGACCGCCCCGACGGCACCGGCAAGATCACCTATCCCGACGGCGCCACCTATGAGGGGCAATGGGCCGCGGGCGTGATCCAGGGCGAAGGCAAGGCCACCTATGCCAACGGCATGGTCTATGAGGGCGGGTTCAGGAACGCCCGCAACCACGGGCAGGGCCGGATGACCTATCCCGACGGCTACGTCTATACCGGCGCCTGGGCCGAGGGTCAGCGCCACGGAGAAGGCCAGGCAACCTATGCCGACGGCACCGTCTATACCGGCAGCTTCGTCAACGGCTTGCGCGAAGGCCAGGGCAAGCTGACCACGCCGGACGGCTTTGTCTATGAGGGCGGCTGGAAGGCCGGAGAGATCGACGGCAGCGGCGTCGCCACCTATGCCAGCGGCGACCGCTACGAAGGAAATTTTGTGGCCGGCAAGCGGCAGGGACAGGGCGTGATGCGCTATGCCAGCGGAGAGGTGGCGTCCGGCGAATGGGACCAGAACCGCCTGATCGAAAGCGACCCCGCCGCCGAGGGCCAGGCCGACACGCCCCCGATGCCCAACGAGGCGGCGAACCCCTAGGGACGTGCGGCAGGGCGCGGCCCGACATTTCGCTTCACTAGTATGGAAGTATGGTATAATAAGGCCACAGGAGGCATCATGGACATCGCCCGCATCACCATCGCGCTCAGCACCTCGGCCCAGGTCCACGACTGGCTGCGCAAGCGCGTGCAGCAGGGCGACCTGCCGCCCGGAATGCGCATCAGCGAAACCGAGGTCGCCGCCGCCATCGGCATCAGCCGCCAGCCGGTGCGCGAAGCCTTCATCCGCCTGGCCAGCGAGGGCCTGGCCGAGGTCCGTCCGCAGCGCGGCACCTATATCAGCAAGATCTCGGTCCAGGCGGTCCTCTCGGCCCGCTTCATCCGCGAGGCGGTCGAGGCCGACCTGGCCCGCATCGTGGCCGAGGCCCGCCCCGCCGAAATCCTGGACCGCATGGCGGACGAGATCGCCCGCCAGCACCATGCCGATGCCGCTGGATCGGTCGAGGATTTCATCGAATCCGACGACCGCTTCCACCACATGCTGGCGCTTGCCGCCGGGCAGGACGCCGTCTGGGCGGACCTGGAGCGGCTGAAGGCGCAGATGAACCGGCTGCGGCACCTGTCGATGCGCGCCTTCGACCGCAGCTTCACCATCGGCCAGCACCAGGCGATCCTGGACGCCCTGCGCCAGGGCGACGCGGATGCGGCGGAAGGCGCGATGCGCACCCATCTGCGCCAGATGCTGACCGAGGTGCCGCAGATGGCGGCGGCCCAGCCCGACTATTTCACCGCATAAGGAGCCCGCGATGCGACACACCTGGCGTTGGTTCGGTCCGAACGACCGCGTGTCGGTGGACGACATGCTGCAAGCGGGCGTCCAGGGCGTCGTGACGGCGCTGCATCACCTTCCCACGGGCGAGATCTGGTCGCCCGAACAGATCGCGCTGCGCCAGGCCCAGCTTGCCGCGATGCGCGACGGCGCGCCCTCGGGCCTGGAATGGGAGGTGGTGGAGAGCCTGCCGGTCAGCGAACAGATCAAGACCCAGAGCGGCGACTGGCGGGGGCATGTCGCGAACTGGACTGCATCCATGCGGAACCTGCACGCGGCGGGGATCCGGGTGATCTGCTATAACTTCATGCCGGTGCTGGACTGGACGCGCACCGACCTGGAATGGCGCCGTCCCACCGGCGCGCGCTGCATGAGGTTCGACCTGACCGACTTCGCGGCCTTCGACATCCACATCCTGGAACGCCCCGGCGCGGCCGAGGATTTCCCCGAGGATCTGCGCGCCGCCGCCGCCCGCCGCTTTGCCGACATGGATGACAGGGCGCGTCAGCAGCTTGCCGGAAACGTGGTCTTCGGCCTGCCCGGCGCGGCCGAGCATCTGACCATGGGCGATGTGCGCGATCTGCTGCAAACCTATGCCCCGGTGACGGACGCCGTGCTGCGCCGCCATTTCCACGACTTCCTGGAACAGGTGGCCCCGGTCGCGCAGGATCTGGGGATGCGGCTGTGCTGCCACCCGGACGACCCGCCCTTCCCGCTGCTGGGCCTGCCCCGCGTCATGTCGACCGAGGCCGATTTCGCCGAACGCATCGCCGCCGTGGACCTGCCCGCGAACGGCATCACGCTGTGTTCCGGCTCGCTGGGGGCGCGGCATGACAACGACCTGCCCGGCATGATGCGCCGCCTGGGCGACCGGGTGCATTTCCTGCATCTGCGCAATGTCCGCCGCGACAGCGACACCGTGCCCGCCAGCTTCTTCGAGGATGAACATCTGTCCGGCCAGACCGACATGGTGGCCCTGATCGACGCCATCCTGGCCGAGGAATCCCGCCGCCGCGCCGCCGGACGCGAGGACTGGCGCATCCCCATGCGCCCCGACCACGGCCAGGACATCCTGGACGATATCGGGCGCGGCGGCCAGCCGGGCTATCCGGCCATCGGGCGGCTGAAGGGGTTGGCGGAGCTGCGCGGGGTCGAACTTGCCCTGTCGCGTCAGCACCAGACCGCCTGATGCGGATCCTGTCGATCGGAGAGGCGATGGTTGAACTGGGCCAGGCGGACCAGCCGGGCCTGTGGCGGCTGGGGATCGCGGGCGACACGCTGAACACCGCCTGGTATCTGCGCCGCCTGTTGGGCGCGGACAGCCAGGTCGATTACCTGACGCGCGTCGGCACCGGGGCCTTTTCCCAGCGGATGCTGGATTTCTTGGCGGCCGAGGGGATCGGCACGGCCCATATCGGACGCGACCCTGACCGCGAGATCGGCCTTTACGCGATCAGCCTGAAGGATGGCGAGCGCAGCTTCGCCTATTGGCGCGACACATCGGCGGCCAGGCGGCTGGCGGACGATCCGGCGGTGCTGGACGCGGCGCTGGAGGGCGCGGCGGTCGCCTATGTCTCGGGCATCACCGTGGCGATCCTGCCGTCGGAAGGGCGCGCCAACCTTCGGGCGGCGCTGACGCGGGCGCGGGCGGCAGGGACGCGCGTGGTCTTCGACCCGAACCTGCGCCCCCGTCTGTGGGCGGATGCGGCGACCATGCGGCAGGGAATTTCAGACGCAGCGGCGGGGGCCGATCTGGTCCTGCCCTCTTTCGACGACGAAGCCACGCATTTCGGCGACGCCGACCCGCAGGCGACGGTCGCGCGTTATCTGGCGCTTGGGGCAGGGCAGGTGGTGGTGAAGAACGGCGGCGGGCCGATCCGCTTCGGCGGGCGGGACGGGTGCGGGGCCGTGACGGACCTTGTGCCCGAGGCGCCCGTGGACAGCACGGCGGCGGGCGACAGCTTCAACGCGGGCTATCTGGCGGCCTGGCTGACGGGTGCGGATTGCGCAGCAGCCATCGCGGCGGGCCATGCGCTGAGCCGCAAGGTGATCGGTCATCGCGGGGCCTTGGTGCGCGAGGCGGTAGCGACTGTCTGAAGCGTCGAACTGGCGAAGGCCATCGCCTTCGCCACGTCACGATACATAAATCCCGACCGGACGGGCCTCAAAGGCCCGGCCAGCGCCCGCCCCGCCCCGGCCTCTCGTGGTTGTTTGCTGAACCGTTTCCGGTTGCGCCGTCACGCAGCGGGCGGGGAAACGGATGCGTTTCCTGATTCCGCCCGGCCGACCGTGGGATGGGGTTTCACCCCACCGCTGCAACCCCCGCCACCATCGCCCGCGACCCGTCCCGCACCAGCCCCGACAGCGCCGCCGTCAGATCCGCCGCAAAGCCCGCATCCTCGCGCAGAGCGGGCGGGAACACCCCGGCCAGCCCCAGGAACCCCGCCACCGTCTGGGCCGGGTCGTCCCGCCACAGCGCGGCAAGGCGCGGGGCCAGCGGATCCTTGACCTCGATCGCCGCGCCCTGTTCGTCGCGCCCCGAGGCATAGCGCATCCAGGCCGCCACGGCCAAGGTCAGCCCCGGCACCGCGCGCCCCGCCGCGCGGCTTTCCGCGATGGTGCCCAGGATCCGCTGCGGCAGCTTCTGGCTGCCGTCCATGGCGATCTGCCAGGTCCGGTGCCGGATCGCCGGGTTGGCATAGCGCGCGGCAAGCGCATCGGCATAGGCGGCCAGATCCTCGCCCGGCGGAGGCGTCAGCGCGGGAATGATCTCGTCCCGCCACAGGCTGCGCACGAATCCGGCGAAGACCGGATCGGCCATGGTTTCGGCAATCGTTTCGTGCCCCGCCAGATAGCCCAGATAGGCCAGGCTGGAATGCGTGCCGTTCAGCATCCGCAGCTTCATATGCTCGAAGGGCGTGACATCCGCGACCATCTGCACGCCGACCCGCTCGAAAGCCGGGCGGGGACCGCAAAAATCGTCCTCGATCACCCATTGGCGGAAGGGTTCGTGCATCACCGGGGCTTCGTCGCGGGTGCCCGTCGCCGCTTCCAGCCGGTCCAGATCGGCCGGAGTCGTCGCGGGGACGATGCGGTCCACCATGGTCGAGGGGAAGGCGCCCGTCGCCTGGATCCACTCGGCCAGGGCCGGGTCGATCAGCCGGGCCAGATCCCCCACCACGCCCCGCACCACCCGGCCGTTTTCGGGCAGGTTGTCGCAGCACAGCACCGTGAAGGGCGGCAGGCCAGCGTCGCGGCGCGCGGCCAGGGCGCGGACCAGGAAACCGGGCGCGGAGCGCGGCAGCGGGTTGGCCAGATCATGCCGGATGTCGGGGTGGTCGGGGTTCAGGCGGCCGGTCGAGGGTTCGTGGCAATAGCCCTTTTCCGTCACCGTCAGGCTGACGACATGCGTGGCGGGCGAGGCCATGGCGTCCAGCACCGCTTGCGGATCCTCGGGCGCGACCAGCACGTCGCGCAGCACCTTCACCACCTGCGGAACCTCCCCATCCTGGCCAAGCTCGACCGCCGTATAGGCCCAGCCTTGCGGTTTCAGCCGGTCGCGTGTGCCGGGCGATTGCAGCGAGACGCCGGTGACGCCCCAGCCGCCCGCCTGGGCCACATAGATCGCCCCATGCGCGCGGAAGAAGGCGCCCAAGCCCAGATGGACGATGCCCCCCGCCGTGGCGGGGTCGCGGTAAAGCCTATCTGGCAAGCCAGCCTCCATCGACATTGAGGATCGCGCCGTTGATGTAATCGGACGCGGGCGCGGACAGGAACACGGCGGTCTGGCCGATATCCTCGGGGCGGCCCCAGCGGCCCGCCGGGATCCGGTCCAGGATGGCGGCGGACCGGGCGGGATCGGCGCGCAGGGCCTGGGTATTGTTCGTCTCGATATAGCCCGGCGCGATGGCGTTGACGTTCAGGCCCTGCGCCGCCCATTCGTTGGCCATCAGCTTGGTCAGGCCCGCCACGCCATGTTTCGACGCTGTATAGGACGGCACCCGGATGCCGCCCTGGAAGGACAGCAGGGACGCGATGTTGACGATCTTGCCCCGCCCGCGCGGCAGGGCCGCCCTGGCGAAGGCCTGGCAGGTGAAGAACAGCGCCTTGAGGTTCACGTCCATCACCTCGTCCCAGTCGGCTTCGGTGAAATCCACCGCATCGGCGCGGCGGATGATGCCGGCGTTGTTCACCAGAATGTCGATGCGTTCGGACGCGAACACGTCCCGCGCCGCCATCGGGTCGCTGAAATCCAGCCTCAGCGCGCGGCCCCGGTTTTCAGAAACCTGGCCGATCAGCGCCAGCGTCTCGTCGCAGTCGCGGCGGCCTGCGGCGATGACCTCGGCCCCTGCCTGCGCCATGGCGACGGCGATGGCCTGGCCGATGCCGGTATTGGCGCCGGTGACAAGCGCCACCTTGCCGTCCAGCGAGAACGGATTCACCGCAGATCCTCCGGCTGCACGAAGTCCATGTCGGTGTAATCCACGTTGTCGCCCGCCATCGCCCAGATGAAGGTATAGCCGCCGATGCCCCCGCCCGAATGGATCGACCAGGACGGCGAGATCACCGCCTGTTCATTGGCGACGAACAGGTGGCGGGTTTCCTGCGGCTCGCCCATCAGGTGCAGCACGCGCGATTCAGGCGCCATGCCGTGATACAGATAGGCCTCCATCCGCCGGTCGTGGACATGGCTGGGGATGGTGTTCCAGACCGACCCGTCCTCCAGCGTGGTATAGCCCAGCACCAACTGGCAGCTTTCCATGACCAGCGGGTGGATGAACTGCCGGATGGTGCGCTTGTTCGAGGTTTCCACCGCGCCGGTCTTCATCTCCTTGGCGTCCTGGACCGTGACCAGGCGGCAGGGCAGGGCGCGGTGCGCCGGGCAGGAGGTGATGTAGAACCGCCCCTTGCCGCTGAAGGTGACGGCGCCCGATCCCATGCCCAGATACAGCACGTCGCCGTTCTTCATCTCCCATGTCTGGCCCGCCGCCGTGACCGAGCCCGCCTCGCCGATATTGACGATGCCCATCTCGCGGCGCTCCAGGAAGGTCGCGGTCTTGGTTTCCTCGATCTTGTCCAGGGTGATGTCGGCGCCGTCGGGGACCGCGCCGCCCAGCACGAAGCGGTCGTAATGGGTATAGACCAGCCGGATCTCGGCAGCGGCGAACAGGCCCTCGGTCAGGAAATGCCGGCGCAGTTCGGCGGTGTCCATGCGCTTCGCGTGATCGGGATGGATCGCGTGGCGGGTTTCGACATGGGTCATCGGTCGGTCCTTCCTACAGAAAATCGTCGCGGCGGGGGGTGAAGCTGTCGATCAGCTCGCCCCCCTCAAGACAGGTGCAGCCGTGTTCGGCGCCGGACGGGATGATGAAGGCATCGCCCGGCCCGACCTCGAATGCGCGGCCATCGACATGGAAGCGATAGCGGCCCGACCGGACATAGGTCGACTGCACATGCGGATGGGAATGCGGCGCCCCCCGGTCGCCCGCCCGGAAGGCGAAGCGGACGACCATCAGGTCGGGGGCATGGGCCAGCACGGTGCGGACGGGATCGGTCATCTGAACACCCCCGGCAGCCACAGCGACAGGGCGGGAACATAGGTCACCAGCATCAGCACGATCAGGCCCGCGGCATAGAAGGGCCAGACGCTGCGCATCGCCTCCCATATGGAAATGCGGGCGACGGCGGCGGCGACGAACTGCACCGGGCCAAGCGGCGGGGTGTTCAGCCCGATGCCCAGATTCAGGATCATGATGACGCCGAAATGCACCGGATCGACGCCGAAGGCCGCGACCACCGGCAGGAAGATCGGCGTGGTGATGATGATCAGCGGCGACATGTCCATGAAGGTGCCCAGCACCAGCAGCACGATGTTGATCATCAGCAGGATCACGAAGGGATTGTTCGATACCGACTGCATCCAGTCGAGCGAGATCTGCGCCACATGCAGATAGGCCATCAGCCAGCCGAAGGCCCCCGCCATGCCGATGATCAACAGGACCATCGCGGTCGTGCGCACCGCCTGCTGGGTGGCGTGGACGAAATCCGACCAGGACATGCTGCGATAGACGACCATCGTCACCAGCAGCGCGTAAAGCACCGCGATGCAGGAACTTTCGGTGGCGGTGAAGATGCCCGACCGGACGCCGCCGAAGATGATGGCGATCAGCAGCATTCCGGGGATGGATTCCAGCAGGAAGCGGAACACGCGGGCAAAGCCGGGAAAAGGCTCGGTCGGATAGCCGCGCTGCCGGGCGACGGCATAGGCGGTGATCGACAGCGCGACCGCCAGCAGCAGGCCCGGAATGATCCCCGCCGTGAACAGGTCGGCGATG
Organism: Paracoccus sp. S3-43; assembly: GCF_029027965.1. Lineage (NCBI taxonomy): Bacteria > Pseudomonadati > Pseudomonadota > Alphaproteobacteria > Rhodobacterales > Paracoccaceae > Paracoccus > Paracoccus qomolangmaensis. The sequence continues at coordinate 486,430 of NZ_CP119082.1, forward strand.
GAAATCCGCCCCCCGCCCGAGATCGAATAGATGATCATGTTGTGGCTGGGCGGAAGAAGCAGCGCGATCAGCGCCGCCATCGAGGTCACGTTGACCGCGTAATCGGCGCCGTAACCGCGCGCCTTCATCTGCGGGATCATGATGCCGCCGACCGCCGCCGCCTCGGCCACCGCCGACCCGGAGATGCCGCCGAACAGGGTCGATGCGGCGATGTTGACCTGTCCCAACCCGCCCCGGACATGGCCGATCAGCGACCCGGCGAAGGCCACGATCCGCGCGGCGATGCCGCCCCTGACCATCAGGTCGCCCGCGAAGATGAAGAACGGGATGGCCATCAGCGTGAAGACCGAAATCCCCGCCGACAGCCGCTGGAACACCACCAGCGGCGGCAGGCCCAGATAGCCGACGGTGGCCAGGCTGGAAATGCCCAGGCAGAAGGCAATCGGGGTGCCGATCAGCATCAGCAGCGTGAAGACGCCGAACAGGATCAGGTATTCCATGTCAAGCCTCGGTCATCAGGATGTCTTCGGCGTCGGGCGGCGTCTCGACCATGCGGCCCGACAGGCGGTTCAGCAGGTGTTCCAGCACGAACAGCGTCATCAGGACGCCGCCCGCGAACAGCGGCATATAGCCGAAGCCCCCCGGCAGCCGGATCACCGGCAGGGTGGAATCCCAGGTCCGGGCCATCAGCTGCCAGCCATAGACCGCCATGCCGATGCTGAAGGCCAGCACCGCCAGATCGGACAGGGCCTTCAGCCAGGTTCCCGCGCTGTCGGGCAGGAAGAACAGCAGCACGTCGAAGCCCATGTGAAAGCTTTCATGGACCCCCACGGCGGCTCCCAGGAAGATGAACCAGCTCATCAGCAGGATCGCCACGGGTTCGACCCACAGCAGGCTGTCGTTCATGACATAGCGCATGAAGACCTGCGCAAAGACGATGATGGTCATCGCCACCAGCCCGGTCCCCGCTAGCCACAGGCTGATCCGGGAAAGCCAGGCGTTCAAGCGCGACAATGCGGCGATGCTGCCTTGCATGGCGTCACCTTTCGATTGCGGAAAGGAAAGGCTCGCGACCGAGGCCGCGAGCCGATGCGTCACTGGGTTTCCTGGATGCGCCTGACCAGATCCTGCGCCTCGGGCGTGGTCACGTATTTCTCATAGACGGGGGCCATCGCCTCGATGAAGGCGGTCTTGTCGACGTCCTTGATGACCTCGGCGCCCGCGGCCACGACCTTGTCCTCGCTGGCCTTTTCCTGCTCGGCCCACAGGCGGCGCTGCACCGTGGCGGAATTCTTCGCCGCCGTGCGCAGGATGTCCTGATCCTCGGGGGTCAGCTTGTCCCAGGCGATCCTGGATACCGCGACCAGTTCCGGGACCATCAGGTGCTGGTCCAGGGTGAAATACTTCGCCACCTCGACATGGCCCGAACTGTCATAGGAGGGGAAGTTGTTCTCGGCCCCGTCGATCACGCCCGTCTGGATCGAGGAATAGACCTCGCCGTAAGGCATCGGCGTGGCATTGGCGCCAAGCGCCGACATCATGTCCACGAAGACATCGTTCTGCATGACGCGGAACTTCATGCCGGCCAGATCCTCGACCGACCGGATCGGCTTTTGCGAGTTATAGAAGTTGCGCGCGCCGCCGTCGTAATAGGCCAGCGCGATCAGATCCTTTTCGGCAAAGGCCGCCGCGATCTCCTCGCCGATGGGACCGTCCATGACGGCGTGCTGGTGGTCCTCGGACCGGAACAGATAGGGCAGGGACATCAGCTGCGTGACCGGCACGATGTCGTTGAACGACCCGAAGGATGCGCGGATCATGTCGATCACGCCGAACTGGGTCTGTTCGATGGTGTCCTTCTCCTCGCCCAGCTGGGCCGAGGGGAAGACCTCGATGCAGATGCGGCCCGCGGTCTTTTCCTTGACCTCGCTCGCCATGGCCTTGACGCCCTCGACGGTCGGATAGCCGTCGGGATGGGTGTCGGAGGACCGCAGCGTGATCTCGCAATCGGCGGCAGAGGCAAGGCTGGCCGAACACAGCAGGGCGGCAAGGGTGGTGGTGACGAACTTCATGGTTTTCCTCCCGTTGGTGAAGTTCAGAGTTTGTAGGCCTTCTTGGCGAGGCCGTAGGTCAACTGGTGCGCAAGCGCGGGCGCCTCGTCCGCGTGCAGGCGTCCGGTGGCGACCAGCGTCGCAAGGAAGCCGCAATCGACCCGCCGCGCGACATCGTGGCGCGCGGGGATCGAGCAGAAGGCGCGGGTATCGTCGTTGAACCCCACCGTGTTATGGAAGCCGGCGGTCTCCGTGGTCATCTCGCGGAACCGCCGCATTCCTTCGGGGCTGTCATGGAACCACCAGGGCGGGCCAAGCCGCAGGCAGGGATAGACCCCCGCCAGCGGCGCCAGTTCGCGGGAATAGGCGGTCTCGTCCAGGGTGAACAGGATCACCGTCAGGTCGGGGCGCATCCCCACCGCGTTCAGCAGCGGGCGCAGGGCGGCGACGTAATCGGTGCGGCCGGGAATGTCGAAGCCCTTGTCGCGGCCATGCACGGCCATCACCGGGCCGGAATGGTTGCGCCGCGAGCCCGGATGGATTTGCAGGACCAGCCCGTCCTCCAGGCTCATCCGCGCCATTTCGGTCAGCATCTGCCCGCGAAAGGCGTCGGCCTCATCCGCCGAGCAGGTGCCGCAGAGCGCCTTCTGGAACAGCGCGGCGGCCTCGGCCTGGGGCAGATCCTCGGTCCGGGCGCTGGCGTGGCCGTGGTCGCTGGAGGTCGCGCCGTGGTCCTTGAAGAATGCCCGCCGCGCCCGGTGCGCGTCCAGATAGCCCGTCCAGGTCGCGGTATCGAAACCGGTCTGCTGACCCAGAAGCGCCACGTTGTCGGCAAAGCCCGCCACCTGGGGGTCCACCACGCCGTCGGGGCGATAGGCGGTCACGACGCGGCCGCCCCAGCCCGAATCGCGGATCATCCGGTGCCAGCGCAGATCGTCGGTCGCGGCCTCGGTCGTGGCGATGACCTCGATGTTGAAGCGCTTGAACAGCGCGCGGGGGCGGAATTCGGGCCGCGCCAGGCAATCGGCGATATGGTCGTAATACCAGTCCGCCGTCTCGGCCGACAGCCGCCGGTCGATGCCGAAGACATGCTGGAAACTGTGGTCCAGCCACAGCCGCGACGGCGTGCCCGCGAACAGGTGGTAATGGCTGGCGAACAGCCGCCAGATGGCGCGCCCGTCCGTCCCGGTCGGACCTCCGTCGACGCGCGGCACGCCCAGGTCGGTCAGCGCCACGCCCTGCGACACCAGCATTCGAAAGACGTAGTGATCCGGCGTCACGAACAGTTGCGCGGGGTCGGGAAAGGGCTGGTCCTCGGCGAACCAGCGGGGGTCGGTATGGCCGTGCGGGCTGATGATCGGCAGGTCGCGTATCCCTGCATACAGATCGCGCGCCATGTCGCGGGCCCGCCCGTCCAGCGGAAACAGCCGATCCTCATCCAGCAATCCCATCCTCCCTCCCATCGAGCCGTGCTTGTTTTGCGTCTAGCCATCTAATATGCTAGTTTTCAAGAATGGTCAATCGGGTGCCGAGATGGCGTCATCACGCGGGCTTTCCAGGGTCGATCCGCCGGTTCTGGACGCAGGACGGTCACGCACCGTCACGGATCAGGTCTTCGACCTGCTGTATGAACGGGTCGTGACCCTGGTCCTGCCGCCCGGCGCCAGACTGTCCGAGGCCGAGATGGCCGCCCAGATGGGCGTCTCGCGCCAGCCGGTGCGCGACGCCTTCTATCGCCTGTCGCAACTGGGCTTCATCGAGATCCGGCCGCAGCGCGCCACCATCGTGACGCCGATTTCGGAAGATGCGGTCTTGCAGGCCTGCTTCATCCGCGCCGCGCTGGAAGAATCCTGCATGCGCGTCGCGGTGCGGCGCCTGACCCCCGACCACCTGGACGCCCTGGGGCGGCTGATCGACCTGCAAGACCAAGAAATCCAGGCGGGAAACCGCGCGGCCTTCCACGCCCTGGACGACCGCTTCCACCGCGACATCTGCACCTTCGCCGGGCTGGAATTCGTCTGGACGCTGATCCGCGACAGCAAGGGCCACATGGACCGGGCCCAGTACCTGTCGCTCTCTTATGGCAGCGAGACGGCCTTTGCCGAACATGGACAGATCCTGGAGGCCCTGCGCCGCCGCGACGGCGATGCCGCCGTCGCCGCCATCCGCCGGCATCTCAGCCGGATCGAGGGGATCCTGGCCCGCCTGCGCCTGGACCAGCCGCAGGTCTTCGGCTGAACGCCTGCCCTTTGCCTTGATGCAAATATCCTCGAGGGGAGCCGCCCGAAAGGCGGCCGGGGGGCAGACAGCCCCCCGCCTTCGTCTCCGCCGCACGCGTCCCGCCCCTGTTGGCCGACCCTATTGGCCTGCCCTATTGGATCGAGAACGGCTGCTGGAAATTATAGGACGCGTTCGTCAGGCTGGGCGGGGCTGCGGGGCAGCGGGCACGGCCCATGGCCCGCGCGATTTCCCTGTCGACGCGCGCATTTCCGGTCGATCCGCCCAGGGAGGCCGCCTGGACCCGCCCGTTCCGTGCGATCACCAGGTTCACCACCCCCCGCGATCCCCGCGCCCCCGACACGCGCGAGGCAGAGCGCAGGATGCAGGCGCCGACCTGCTGCTTCCAGCTTGCCTCGTCGCGGGCGCGTTGCTGGGCGCTGACCCCGGTCCTGCCGGTGGCGCCCTGCTGGCCTTGCTCGGCCCGCCGCGCCGGCTGCTGCCGGGCGGGCTGTTCCTGGCGCGGCTCGGCCTGGCGCTGCGGCTGCGGCTGCGGTTCGCGGCGCGGCTCGCGCCGAGGTTCCGGTTCGCGCTGCGGCTCGGGTTCCGGCGCGCGCTCGGGGCGGCGTTGCGGGCGGGCCGAGCTGTTCAGCACCACCTCGGGCGGGGTGTCCAGTTCCGGCGGCGCGGGGGGGAACAGTTCGGCCATGTCGTCCAAGGGCTCCAGTTCCGGCAAGGGCGGCAGCTCCAGCGGCTCGACGACTTCCTCGGGTTCCGGCTCAGGCCCAGGTTCCGGTTCGGGTTCCGGTTCGGGCTGCGGCTCCGGCTCGGCGGGGTCTTCGGCGGCCTCCTCGACCGGCTCCTCGGTCGGGGCGACGGCTTCCTCGGTCGGCGCCTCGGCAGGGGCCAGATCCACGAAGACGGGTTCCGGCAGGCCTGGCGGGGCGGCGGCCTCGGCCCGCTGCATGATCCACAGCGCGCCGCCCAGGTGCAGCGCCAGCACCAGGACCGAGGCGCCGCCCCACAGAGCGCCCTCGCGGATCGCGCGGGCGGCGCGGCCGCTCATCGCGCGGGTTCCGCCGGCGCAGGCGCGGCGGGCAAGGGATCGGCGCCGGACGCGGCAGGCCCGCCCGCCTGCGCCGATTCAAGCCCCACAAGCGCGATCTTCAGATAGCCGGTATCGCGCAGGGTGTTCATCACCTCCATCAGGTCGCCATAGGCGACCTCGCGGTCGGCGCGCAGGAAGATGCGCTGTTCGCGGTCGCCCTCGGTCGCGGCGGCCAGGGCCGCGGCCAGCCCGCCCGGCGCGATGTCGGTATTGTCCAGCGCCAGCGTCAGATCGGGCTTCACGGTCACATAGACGGGCTGGTCCGGGCGTTCAGCGGGCGTGGCGTTCGACACCGGCAGGTCCACGTTCACATCGACCGTGGCCAGCGGCGCGGCGACCATGAAGATGATCAGCAGCACCAGCATCACATCGATGAAGGGGGTGACGTTGATCTCGTGGTTCTCGACCAGATCGTCGCCCGACTCGCGGATCCCGCCTGCCATGGCCTAGACCCCCGGCCGGGGCGCGGCGACGCCGCGGAAGTCCAGGTCGCGGCTGACCAGCTGACGCACGCCCGCCGCCGCATTGGCCAGACGCAGGCGATAGCCGGTGATGCCGCGCGCGAAGACGTTGTAGATCACCACGGCGGGAATCGCCGCGACCAGCCCGATGGCGGTGGCCAGCAGCGCCTCGGCGATGCCGGGGGCCACCACGGCCAGGTTGGTGGTCTGGCTTTCGGAAATGCCGATGAAGCTGTTCATGATCCCCCAGACGGTGCCGAACAGCCCCACGAAGGGCGCGGTGGATCCGATGGTCGCCAGGACGCCGGTGCCCCGGCCCATGCGGCGGCCCGCGACGGCCTCGATCCGGTCCAGCTGGGATTCGACGCGCTCCTTGACCCCGCCGTCGCCCGCCACGTCCAGGGCGGGCTTCGACCGGCGGTATTCCTCGGCCGCCTGGCGGATCATGCGCGACACCGCGTCGCGGCGGTTGCCGCTGGCGGCGACGGCGGCCTCCAGCGTGTCGGCGCGCCGGATGCGGCGGATGCCACCCTGCACGGCGGCGCTGGCCCCCCACAGTTCCAGGGCCTTCACCACCAGCACCGTCCAGGTGACGACCGAGGCGAAGGCCAGCCCGATCATCACCGCCTTGACCACGATGTCGGCGGCCCAGAACATCCCTATCGGCGACAGGTCGTGCGGCAGGTTCGGATCGCGCGCGGGCGGGGCCAGGATCGGCGCCAGGGCGTCCTGCATGGATTGCGGCAGGAAATCCGCGACCGGCTCTGGCTCGGGCGCGGGAACGGCCGGGGTTGCGGGCGCGGGGGCCGCCGCCGGGGGGTCGGCAACGGGCGTCGTCGGGGTCGCCTCGGGACCAGGGGCAGGCGCCGCAGGGGTCGCGGCAGGGGCGGCGGATCCGGTTTCGGTCGCCGCCGGAGCCGTCGCCTGCGCGGGCGCGGCGGGTTGCTGCGCCGCCGGGGCCTGGGGTTGGGCGGGCGCGTCGGTCTGGACCGGGGTCGGGGCCTGGACAGGGGCCGGAGCCTGGGTCGTGGTCTGGCCCGGCGCGGCATCCTGCGCCTGCGCCAGAGGCGCCAGCAGGCAGGTGAGCGTCAGGGCAAGGGCTGCGCCGAGGCGTGGCTGCGGCAGGTAGGTCATGGCGTTCCTGGCTTCTTGATCCGCCGGGGCGGAGGGGTCGGACAGGCGCGGGACGCGGCCGTCGCCGGCCCGCACATCGGGCCGGGTATCAAACGGCCATGTAAAATTGTCAACTATTCAGATTCGGGAAAGGGCGTCACGCGCTCCAATAGGCGGCCAGATGGGCGCGCGCCGTCCCCAGGCCCAGGTCGGCGATGGCCGCCTTCAGGGGCGCCAGCCGCGTCCGTTCGGTGGCCAGCCAGATCCGGTCGGCATCGGTGCCGTCCCGCCGCAGCCGACAGGCCAGGGCCGCCTCTCCGCTGGGGGCGTGGCTGACGCGGATCCCCGGATGCCGCGGCAGGGGGTAATCGGCCCGGAGGCCGAACAGGTGGCATTCTCCGGTCGTGTCCGGGCCTGCGGCCTCGGTGGCGCGGGCGATCGCCGGAAAGGCGGTCTCGTCCCCGCCCAGCAGCAGGCTGCGGCCTTGCGCCAGCACGCCCCCGCCGGGGCCGGTCAGCCCGACCGCCGTTCCGGGTGCCGCCGCGGCGGCAAAGCCGCAGGCGCGGCCGCCGTCATGGACGAAGATGTCGGTTTCCAGCCAGCCCGCGCCGGGGTCGATATGGCGCACGGTATAGGCGGGACGGTGCAGCGCCGCCGCCCCCTTGGGCCAGAGGGTGCGGCCATCCGGGCCGATCACCGGCCATGCGGGCGCCGATGCGCCGGGGGGCTGCAACACCAGGCGGAAATGGATCAGATCGCGCGCGAAGCGGGCTAGGTCGCCGCCTTCCAGCCGCAGCCGCAGGAAGTCGGCGGCGATCCGGGTGACGCCCGCCACGCGCGCCAGGCTGAAATTCGGCGGATGCGCGCCCGGTTCGTCCAGCGACGACCAGGCGGGCCGCAGGCCCGGCAGGTGCCGGGCCAGATGATGGTCCACCGCCTCCAGCAGATCGTGCAGGCGGTCGCGGGCATGGGCGCGGATATAGAGGATGCTGCCGGTCGGTCCCATCCTTGCGCCGAATTCGTCCCCTCCCGGCAGCTTGCACCAGGTCGAGCGGCCATGCCCGCCATGCAGGTCCAGCCCCTGTTTGGCGGCCTCGGCCCGGATCAGGGCGTCGACGGCGGCAAAGGAAAGGTCGGGCAGCGCGGCCTCGGTCTGGAAGGGGGGCAGGGGGTCATGTCTCATGAACGGGCTCCGGTCGGGGCGGGCAGGGCGGTCTTCATGGCGGATCCCGACAGTCATGGTCGAGTGCGTCTTGCGTCCGCTAGGGTTTCCGACTAATCATGTCAAGAATTGCGTCGAGCCTGCGCCAGATGCCGCGAAAGCCGTTGCAGGAAGAGGCCACCATGAACGACCTGACCCCCGCGCGCCTGCGGGCGCTGAAACGCGACGCCACGGTGCGGCCGTTCGACCTGGCGGGCCAGCTTGGCCTGCCCGAGGCCGCCCTGGTCGAGGCGGAACTGGGCCACGGCGCCACGCGGATCGACCCCGCCCCGTCGCGGCTGATCCCGGCGGTGCGGTCGCTGGGCGAGGTGATGGCCCTGACCCGCAACACCTCCTGCGTGATCGAGAAGATCGGCACCTATAACGAATTCCACGACGGCGACCATGCCGCGATGACGCTGGATCCCGAAATCGACCTGCGCCTGTTCCCTCGCCATTGGGTCCATGCCTTCTGTCTCGAGGCACCTTCGCCCGATGGTCCGCGCAGGTCGATCCAGGTCTTCGACGCGGCGGGCGATGCGGTCCACAAGGTGCATCTGCGCGCCGGATCGGATCCGGACGCCTAGGCCGCGCTGCGCCGCGACCTGGCGCTGCCCGGCGGCGAGGAGCTGTCGCATTTCGCCCCCCGCGCCGAGGCGGAAGGGGCGCGCGGCAATCCCGACCGGGTGGATGCGCTGCGGGCCGAATGGGCGCAGATGACCGACACGCATCAGTTCAACACCCTGGTGCGGCGGCTGAAGATGAACCGGCTGGGCGCCTATCGCACGGTCGGCGCGCCCCATGCCCGGCCGCTGGCCGTGGCGGCGGTGGCGCGGATGTTCGACGCGATTCAGGCGCAGGGCCAGCAGGTGATGCTGTTCGTGGGCAACATGGGCTGCATCCAGATCCATTCGGGCACGTTCCAGAACGTCAAGGCCATGGGCCCGTGGCTGAACGTGCTGGATCCGCGCTTCGACCTGCACCTGCGCGCCGATCATGTGGCCGAGGTCTGGCTGGTGGACAAGCCCACCCGGCGCGGCAGCGCCCTGTCGGTTGAGGCCTTCGCCGCCTCGGGAGAGCTGATCTTCCAGTGCTTCGGGATGCGCGCCGACAAGGGCGGCGATCCCGACGCCTGGGCGCGGCTGGCGGGCGCGCTGCCCGGCGGAGATGCGGCATGATCCGGTCGCTCGCCCTTGGCCTGCTGGTGGCGGCGGCCCCCGCCCTGGCCGATCCCCATCCCGCCGATCCCCATCCTGATGCGCGGCGCGTCCTGTCCATCGGCGGGTCGGTGACGGAAATCGTCTATGCCCTGGGCCAGCAGCACCGGCTGGTCGGGCGCGACACGACCTCGACCTTCCCGGAACAGGCGCAGGCCCTGCCGGACGTGGGCTATGTCCGCGCGCTGTCGCCTGAAGGCGTGCTGTCGGTCGATCCCGACCTGATCCTGGCCGAGGAGGGGGCAGGCCCGCCCGAAGCCGTCGCCGTGCTGGCCCAGGCCGGGATCCCCTTCGAGACGATCCCGGCGGGCACCGATGCCGACGGGCTGGTCGCCAAGATCCGCGCCGTGGCCGAGGCCTTGGGCGTGCCGCAGGCGGCCGACGGCCCCGCCGCCGCGCTGCGGGCCGACCTGGACAGGCTGGCCGCCGCCACGCAGGACATCGACAAGCGGCGCGTGCTGTTCATCCTGTCCCTGCAAGGCGGCCGCGTCATGGCGGGCGGCCAGGGCAGCGGGGCCGAGGCGATCATCCATCTGGCGGGCGCGGAAAACGCCGTCCAGGGGTTCCAGGGCTACAAGCCCCTGACCCCCGAGGCGATCACCGCCGCCGCGCCCGACGTGATCCTGATGATGGACCGGGGCGGCGACAGCGACCATGACGCGCCCCACGCCGAACTGCTGGCGATGCCCGCGATCGCGACCACGCCGGCGGGCAAGGCGGGCCGGGTGATCCGCATGGACGGGCTGTATCTTCTGGGCTTCGGGCCGCGAACCGGGCAGGCCGCGCTGGATTTGCACGACGCCATCTATGGGGCGCCCGATGGTGGCGCTTGACGCCCCACATCGGCGGCTGGCGGGCGACCGCCGCCATCTGGGGCGCGTCCTGGCGGTGGTGCTGGCGCTGCTGCTGGCGGCGGTCGCGCTGGTGTCGCTGGGCCATGGCGCATCGGGCGTGTCGGCCCCGCGCGTGCTGGCCGACTGGCTGGCGGGGCGAGAGATCGCGCTGACCGACCGGGTGGTGCTTCTGGACATCCGCCTGCCGCGCCTGGTGACGGGCATCCTGGTCGGCGCCGCGCTGGCGGTGTCGGGCGCAGTGATGCAGGGGCTGTTCCGCAACCCGCTGGCCGATCCGGGCCTGCTGGGGGTCAGTTCAGGCGCCTCGCTGGGGGCCATCGCGGCGATCGTGCTGGGCGGTCTGCTGCCGCCGTCGCTGGCCGCCCTGGCGGGCTGGCACCTGGTGCCGCTGGCGGCCTTCGCGGGCGGCTGGCTGTCGATGCTGGTCCTGTATGGCATCGCGACGCGGCAGGGGCGCACCTCGATCGCGACGATGCTGCTGGCGGGGATCGCCTTGGCCGCGATGGTCAGCGCCCTGTCGGGGCTGATCGTCTACAAGGCGAACGATGACCAGCTGCGCGACCTGACCTTCTGGGGGCTGGGATCGCTGGCGGGCGCAAGCTGGACCAAGATCGCCGCCGCCGGTCCCCTGATCGCCGCCGCGCTGATCGCCGCGCCGTTCCTGGCGCGGGGCCTCAACGGTCTGGCCCTGGGCGAGGCCGCGGCCGCCCATGTCGGCATCCCCCTGCAGCGGGTCAAGGCCGTGGCGATCCTGGCCACGGCCGGCGCCACGGGCGCGGCGGTCGCCATCTCGGGCGGGATCGGCTTCGTGGGCATCGTCGTGCCGCATCTGCTGCGGCTGGCGACGGGACCGGACCACCGCTGGCTGCTGGTCAATTCCGGCCTGCTGGGCGCATCTAGCCTGATCTGCGCCGACATGATCAGCCGCACGGTGGTCGCGCCCGCCGAACTGCCCATCGGCATCGTCACCGCGATGATCGGCGGGCCGTTCTTCCTGTGGGTGCTGCTGTCCAATCGCCGCGTGGTGGACCTGTGACGCTGATCGCCCGCGACATCCAGGCCCGCCTGGGCCGCGCGCCGGTCCTGCACGGCGTCGACCTGCGGGCCGAGCCGGGCCGCCTGACCGCCGTCATCGGCCCGAACGGATCGGGCAAGACCACGCTGCTGCGCTGCCTGACGGGCGAGCTTGCGCCCCAGGCGGGGGCCGTCACGCTGAACGGCGCCGACATCGCCGGGATGGCCCCGGACGCCCTGGCCCTGCGCCGCGCCGTCCTGCCCCAGCACAGCGGGCTGAGCTTTCCGTTCTCGGTGGCCGAGATCGTCCGCATCGGCCTGACCGCCCGTCCCGGCGCGCGCGCCGAACAGGACGCGCTGATCCGCGCCGCGCTGCTGCGGGTGGGCCTGCCGGGCCATCCGGGGCGGCTCTATCAGCAGTTGTCGGGGGGCGAACAGCAGCGCGTGCAGCTGGCCCGCGCGATGGTGCAGGTCTGGCACCCCGTCGGGCCGGACGGTCCCCGCTGGCTGCTGCTGGACGAACCCGTCAGCAGCCTGGACATCGCCCATCAGCTGACGGTGATGCGGCTGGCCCAGGACTATGCCCGGCAGGGCGGCGGCGTGGTGGCGGTGATGCACGACCTGAACCTGACCGCGATGTTCGCCGATCACGTCCTGCTGATGCAGGGCGGTCGCGCCCTGGCGCAAGGGGCGCCCGATCTGGTGCTGACCGACCCGCTGCTGTCCCAGGCCTATGGCTGCGCGCTGCGGGTGCGCCATGCGCCGGACCGGGGCGTCTGGCTGCTGCCGCAGGGCGCCGTCGCCTGAGGGGGCTTGCCCTGCCGCCCGGAAGGCGGGACAACCCCCTGATGACCCTGCCCCCCGCCATCATCCTTGCCGGAGGCCGCGCGACCCGGATGGGCGGCGGCGACAAATGCCTGCTGGATCTGCGCGGCAGGCCGATCCTGGCGCGGATCGTCGACCGGCTGGCCCCGCAATGCAGGCCCCTGGCGCTGAACGCGAACGGCGATCCGGCCCGCTTCGCGGCATTCGGCCTGCCGGTCGTCGCCGACGGCCTGCCGGATCATCCGGGGCCGCTGGCGGGGATCCTGGCGGGGATGGACTGGGCGGCGGGGCGGGGGGCCGAGCGGGTTCTGTCGGTGGCGGGCGATACGCCGTTTTTCCCGGCGGATCTGGCCCTGCGCCTGACCCAGGCCGGGACTGGCATCGTGCTGGCCGCCAGCCGGGACGCAGACGGGCAGGTGATCGCCCACCCGACCTTCGGCCTGTGGCCGGTGGCGCTGCGCGACGACCTGCGCGCCGCCCTGGCGTCGGGCCAGCGGCGCGTGCGGGCTTTCGCAGCGGCCCATGGGGCGGCGACCGCGATCTGGCACGCCGGTCCCGAGGATCCCTTCTTCAATATCAACACGCCCGAGGATCTGGACCGGGCGGCAGGGCGTTAGTACTACAGTTGCTTTTCATGTTGTCTTCTGCGATGCGCGTTTGCTGCATAGGCCTGATGTCGTCGGCGCCAGAATGACCATGCCAGGATGAATTCGGTTGGTGGAGCGCGGCTGAGGATGAGGCGTGCCACCAAGCGCAGAACTGAATAGCCCCATGTTTCGTGGACGCCTTTTTCGCTAACTTTGAGGCAAGGAGGCCATGATGGGCACAGGTAATTTCACTGACGATTTCAAGCGCGATGCGGTGGCGCAGATCACGGAGCGGGGCTACCCGGCCAAGGAGGTCTCTGAGCGGCTCGGGGTGAGCACGCACTCGCTCTATGCCTGGAAGCGCAAGTTCGCGAAGGCGGTGTCGGGTGAGACGGCAAAGGATGCCGAGATCTGACGACTGAAGCGAGAGCTGGTCCGGGTATCGGAGGAACGTGACATCCTAAATAAAGCCACCGCGTATTTCGCCAGGGATGCAAAGTGAGATACGCGTTCGTGGCCGAGCATCGGGGTCAGTTTTCCATCCGTGCGATGTGCCGGTGCCTGCGCATCCAGCCGAGCGGGTTCTATGCCTGGCTGCAGGCGCCGGTGAGCGCGCGAGCCCAGGAAGACAGGCGCCAGACCGAACTGCTGCAGAAGGCTTGGGCCGAGAGCGGCAAGGTCTACGGCTACCGCAAGCTGCATGATGATCTGGTTGAACAGGGCGAAAGCATTTGTCCGAACCGGGTCGCCCGATTGACGCAGCTTGCGGGGATCAAGGCGCAGATCGGCTACAAGCGCCGCCCCGGAAGTTATGGCGGCAAGCCGTCGGTCGTGGTCGACAACACCCTCGACCGGCAGTTCAACGTCGAGGCCCCGGACAAGGTCTGGGTGACCGATATCACTTACATCCGGACGCAAGAGGGGTTCGCCTACCTCGCGGTGGTCATCGATCTCTATTCCCGGCGTGTGGTTGGCTGGTCGATGCAAAGTCGGCAGACGACAGATGTCGTTCTGCAGGCCCTGCTGATGGCCGTCTGGCGGCGCAAGCCGAAGACCAAGGTGCTGGTTCATTCAGATCAGGGCAGCCAGTTCACCAGCATGGACTGGGCAGCATTCCTGCGCGCCCACAATCTTGAGCATTCCATGAGCCGCCGTGGCAACTGTCACGACAACGCTGTTGCCGAGAGCTTCTTCAACCTGCTCAAGCGCGAACGGATCAGGCGCAGGACCTACCGGACCCGCGAAGACGCAAGGCAGGACGTGTTCGATTATATCGAGATGTTCTATAACCCGAAGCGCAAACATGCGAGAAACGGAATGCTGTCGCCCGCAGAGTTCGAGCGACGGCAGATGATGAGACGGGAAGGCGTCTAAGAAACTCGAGGCTATTCACTCGTCGGTCGGGAAGGAACCCCGCGTCTTGATCGTTTTCCGGATCACGCGGTTCAGGCTCTCGATGGCATTCGTCGTGTAGATGATCTTGCGGATCGCCGGATCGAAGCCGAAGAACGGGATCACTTCCTGCCAAGCCCTGCGCCAGGCCGGGGCGATGGACGGGTATTTCCCAGCCCATTTTTCCTCGAAGGCGTCGAGTTCGGCCTCGGCCATATCGGCCGTCGGGGCGCTGTAAATCCGGCGCAGATCGGCGGCCACGCCCTTGCGGTCCTTCCAGGAACAGAAGTTCAGGGAATGGCGCACCAGATGCATCGAGCCATGGGAACGCCACTGGTCCGAGTGACCATGGCGAGGGCAGGTCTGGACCATGGCGTTCGGGAAGGCCGCGCTGATCGCCTCGGGGAAACCCTTCAGCCCGTCCACGACCGCGATCAGGACGTCCTGCGTGCCCCGGTTCTTCAGCTCGTTCATCACCGAGAGCCAGAACTTGGCGCCTTCATTTTCGGCGACCCACAGGCCCAGAACCTCGCGCAGGCCGTCTCGAGTGACGCCGAGGGCGACATACACGGCCTTGTTCTTCACCGTCCGGCTGTCGGCATCGCGGATCTTCACCCGCAGGGCGTCGAAGATCACGATCGGATACATCCGCTCCAACGCCCGGCTCTGCCATTCCCGGACCTCGTCCAGGACGGCGTCAGTGACGCGGCTGATCAGGTCGGGCGAGACCTTCAGGCCATAGAGATCGAGCAGATGGGCCTGGATATCCCGGACTGTCAGCCCGGCCGCGTAGAGTCCGATGATCTTGCCATCCATCCCGTCGATTCCGGGTCTGGCCCTTCTTCACCAGTTCCGGTTCGAAGCTGCTGTCGCGGTCGCGGGGCACCGCAACCGGCATCTCGCCGTCCTGCCCCTTCAGCACCTTGGTCGAGGCGCCATTCCGGCGGATGCTCTGACCCGGAGGGGCTTCCTTGCCATCTTCATAGCCAAGATGCGCCGTCAGCTCCGCGCCCAGCATCCGCTCCATCAGCTTGATCTTCAACTCTTTCATCAGCCCGCTGTCGCCGAGCAGGTCCTCAGGGCGCTTTACTCCCTTCAGCAGTTCGTCCAGCAGTTCCTTGGAAATCGTCATGCATGCTTCCTTTCGAAGAAGCATGGACCGGATCTCTCATACACAGAAGATCTGACACTCTCATGGAAAGCACCATGAAGGGCACCAGCACATGCGCCAGTCCGACATAGACCATCAGCTCTGTATCGACGATGCGCAGCGGGCGCGCCACCAGGCCCCACTCGACGAGCCAGTTGTTGATGAGGCCCCTGCGGGCGAACAGCACGGTCCAGCCGAAGGTGCGCATGATGATGGATGTCAACAGTGGCGCGATCAGGCAGAAAACGATGACCGTGTTCCAGCGGCCGTCCGCGACCGGCTCCGCCACCTCGCCGGGCAGGATGTTCGCCGTGCCGAGGAATTCGGAGACGAAGCGCGTGCGCGGCTGTTCGTAGACCTCGATCGGCGTTCCGATCTGCACCACGCGCCGGGTCGACATCACGGCGATGCGATCGCTCATGGTCAGCGCCTCTTCCTGGTTGTGGGTGACGAGGATGGCGGTGATCCCCAGCTTCTTCTGAATCTCGCGCAACTCGAACTGCATGCTTTCACGCAGGCTCTTGTCGAGCGCGCCGAGCGGCTCCTCGAGCAGCAGAATCGCCGGATCGGTCACGAGCGAGCGCGCCAGCGCGACGCGCTGCTGCTGGCCGCCGGAAAGCTGGTGTGGACCTGTCCCAGTTCCGTTCCGGTCTTCAAAGAGCGATGCTCGCCAAAATGGAGACCGAATATGGCAGTGACACACAGCGACGAGTTCAAGCGCGATGCGGTCCGGTGTCCGACGAGGAGGCGGCTGACCCCGAGAAACGTCACCAAAGCCGGGCAATGGTATCGTGCCGACCGGCACGACTGCGCGCTGTCCTCTCAAGGCGCAATGCCTGCCCCGGGGCGCGCCATCCCGCCGGGTGTGCATATCGTGACAAACCACGCGGCCATCCTGCGCGCTCGACGCAAATGCCTGTCCGTAGCGCGCCTTTCCCATGGTCGGCCGGCCGCTGGCGGTCAACTCCGCCGAGGCGCGCTTCGCGCCCTATTCGGCCGGCTGAACACGGGTCTGCCGCGCCAGCCGGATGAAGCCTGCGACGTGATCGGTGGCCTCGTCGCCGCGCCGGATGCCCAGATGGATCGACTTCGGCAGCCCGTCGCCGATCCGCACGGCACGGATCGGGCGATCGGTGCCTTGCCATGAAGCAGCCGGTCGGGGATGGCGCCGCCCTTTGCCCTGCTGCCCGCGATCCTGCCAGCCTATGAGCGGGTGTCGCGCAAGCTGGCCGAGGCGGGCGCGATATGGGGCCAGATCAACGAGCCGGCGCTGGTCACCGACCTGTCGGACGCACAGCGCCGGGCTTTCGCCGCCGCCTATCAGGCGCTGCATCGGGCGGGGCCGAAACTGCTGGTCGCCCGCTATTGCGGAATGGCCGCTTTCCTGGTGCCCCTCGCACCGGAAATGGGTGATCGCTGCGGCAGGTCTCTTGACTCGCGGATCGCCGTTCGGGCCTGCCTTCCCGGACGCGGGCGACCAGTGGCGTCGTCGGCCGTCGCTCACCGCTTACAGGTGCGGGGGCAGCCCCGGCCTTGTCCCTGCCGCGATGGGCAACAAAGCGGCCTGTGCCGACCAGACGAAGCGATCGCATCCGCGTCATCCCTGCGACTCCAGCAAGCGGCGCAGTTGCGTCGTGACCCGTTCGGGTTCATCCCGATAGCTGAAAAACTGGCTGTAACGGCCCTCGCGGTCGAACAGCATCACAGAGGCGCTGTGATCCATCGAATAGCCGCCGTCTTTCAGCGGCACCTTCCGGGCGGAGATCCTGAAGGCCATCAGCGCCTTGGCGGTCTCCTCGACCGATCCGGTCACGCCCGTGGCACCGGGCAGCCACGAGACGTAATCGCGCAGCACCTCCGGCGTATCGCGTTCGGGGTCAACGGTGACGAACCAGACCTTCAGCCCGTCGGCGAGGGGGCCGAGGTCGTCCTTCCAGCCCATGATCTCGCCCATGGTGGTCGGGCAGACGTCGGGACAATGGGTGAAGCCGAAAAAGACCAGCGAGGGCTGGCCCTTCAGGCTGGCTTCGGTAAAGGGCTGGCCCTCGGTCGTCTCCAGCCGATAGTCGCCTTGCCCCAGATCGACGGCGGCCAGCGTCTCCTGTGGGTCGGGAGGGGCGGGAAGAAACAGCCGGGTCGCCGCCAGGCCCGTCAGCAGGACCAGCCCCCACAAGGCGATGCGCAGAATGCGCAGGGTCTTTCGCGGCATCCCCCGAGGAGCCTGCCTGGCAGGCGTTGCGCGCCCGCCCCGCTTCGCCGTCTCAGTCCTCTTCGACATGAGGCACCCCGTCGAATGGCGCGAAAGCCTTTCCCTGTTCGGGCGGCGGTTTCGCCTGGGCCTCATGCGCCGCAGGGCCGTGACGCGCGGAATGGGCGGGGGCGGCGTGATCCCTGTCCGCCCGGCCGCGCGCATGGATGCCGAGGATGTCGAAGCGAACCGGCACGTCGCCGGCCTTTTCGAAATGCAGCACCATGTCCAGCGTGTCGCCCTCGACCAGCGGCTCGGTCAGGCCGACCAGCATCAGATGCATACCGGCAGGGGCCATCGTCACCGCCGCCCCCGCCGGGATCGGCAGGCCATCGGGAAGCTCACGCATGGTCATCACGCCGTCCTTCTCGGCCGTCTCGTGCATCTGGACCGCCTTGCCGACAGGGGCCGTCACCGAGACCAGCCGGTCATCCGTCGCGCCGTGATTTGTGACCGTCAGATAGGCCCCGCCCACCGGCGCGCGCGGCGGCGTGGCGCGGGCGAAGGCCCCCGAGACCGTCAGGTCGCCCGCCTGCACCTCGGCATGGGCGGCATGGGCGGGAAGGGCCAGCGCGGGCAGGGCCGCCAGAACCGTGCCCAGCATCAGGTTGCGCAGAAAATGCTTCATGCCGTTCGTCCTTTCAGTCGATGTCGAGCGTGCCGCCCAGCGTCGCCATCTGAAACCGCGACAGCCGGATTTCGACCTCGACGGTCCAGGTGCCGGGCAGCGGCAGAACAAGGTCGGGAACCAGCCAAACGCCTTCGTCGCCCTTCCTCGCGGCGGCTGGCCGGGTCATGGGCTCGATCCCGCGTTCGGGCATCGACAGGCTCAGGGTGACGGCAAGCGGCTGGAGGGGCGCCATGTCGCCATCCGTGACCTGGATCTCGACCGAGACGGGACCGGCGGCGCCGGGGGTCACGATCAGGTTGGCCATGGCCTGGTCCGAATGCAGATGCCCGTAGGCCGCCGGCATCGCGGCATGGGCCTGGGCCAGCGCGCGGGGCGGCGGGGTAAAGCGCCAGCCCGCCGTCAGCCCAAGGATCGCCAGCGCCAGCAGCAGCTCCGCCGCGATGGACCGGCGCATCGCCTTTCCGGCGGCGCCGTCGCCCGCCAGCGCCGGTGCCGTCAGCGTCCAGCGGTTGAAACCCGCCAGCGCGAAGATCGCGGCCAGCAGGGTCAGCTTGGCGGCAAGGATAAAGCCGTAAGGCGTCAGCCATTGCGCCGGATCGCGGCCCAGTTGCACCACGGCCAGCGCAAGGCCCGAACCCAGCAGCAGGATCACCGCGAAGGGGATCGCGGCCGAGAACCGGCGCAGCCCTGCGGCCCCTTCGCGCAGCGACAGCGCCAGCGGGATCAGCGCGCCGATCCAGAAGCACAGCGCCGCCAGATGCAGAAAGACCATCGGCCGGGTCATCCAGCGCGGTTGGGCCGTGCCCGCGTGACCGCTGGCGGCATGGGACGCGGCCAGCAGCGCCAGCGCGATCCAGGCCAGTCCGCGGAACCGCAGCGACAGCAGGGCCAGCGCCGCCGCCGCCATCGCCAGGGCCACGCTGGGGCCGAAGCTGGTGCCCCAGGCGGCCGCCCAGGGGGCGGCGGTGAACAGCGCGCCAAGGCCCAGCCCCAGCGCGTCCAGCCCGTGCAGGCCCAGATAGGCCGGGGCCGCGACGAACCCGGCCCAGGCCGCCAGCCCGACCGGCCGCCGGGCTTTGCCGGACAGGCCCGCCACCGCGCCGAACAGCGCGCCGCCGACGCCCAGAACCAGCCCCGAGGTCATCGCAAAGCGCGCCAGCCAGATCGCGGCGCGGACGGCGGGATCGCCCTGCGGCGCCGCAGCCGCCGCGCCGGTCACCACCCCCACCGAGAACACCAGCGCCCCGGCAATCGGATGCCCGTCATCCGAGGCCACCCGCCAGGACAGGACATGCGTGCCTTGACCCAGTGGGGGCAGGGGAATGACCAGTTCCTGCGCGCCGGGCACCCGATCCGTCAGGTCGCTTTCCGTCCCGTCCGGCGCGATCAGGCGGATCGCCAGCGGCGCGACGGCTTCGTTGAAGGTCAGGCTGGCCGATTCCGGCGCCGTGCCCAGCAGGGCGTTGTCGGCGGGGGCCGTGGATTGCAGCACCGCATGGGCATGGACCGCCCCGGCCATTGTCAGCAGCAGGATCTGGACCAGCGCAAGGATCTGCAGGCGGAACGGTCGGGTCATGGCGATCTCCGGCTGGGGCGGGGGCCGCGGGTCGCGCCCCCCGCCATGGCATCATGGGGTCAGTGCGCGGCGCCTTCGATCAGCTTCAGGCGGGGTGCGGGCATGTCGGCGTCGGGGTTGCCGGTGGTGTCGATCCAGGCCTCTTCCCCATTGGCGCATTCCTGCACGGCCGGGAACCAGAAGGTCGAGCCGGGTTCCAGATCCTTGCCGAAGCTGCCCCGGAAGACGAATTCGTCGTAGAACTCGTTCGGCAGATTGCCGCCGGACCAGACGATTTCCTTCACGCCTTCGGTGAGGGTGGCGCCGTGATTCTCGAAGGGTTTTTCGTAGGCGCCCTTGACCACCTCCAGAGTCCAGCCCGGTTTGGGCATCGGCTTGACGTTATAGAAACCTTCGGGGATCTGGACGCGCACCGTATGGGTGGCCTGATCGCCGCAGCCATGCGGCACGCGCAGCACGGCCTTGTAGGTCGAGCCGACGGGGGCCTGTTGCACTTCCAGCGTGGCATGGGCCAGCACCGGCGAGGCGAGCGTGGCAAGCGTCATGGCAAGGACGGTTTTGCGGAACATGATGTCTCTCATTCGTTGGATGGGGTTGTCGGTGTTGCGCGCGCGCCGGCAAGGGGACGGCCAGCGCGGTCGCGAAGCCGATGGTGACGGGCCGGTCGGCAAGGCGCGCGACCGAGCGCGGCAAAGCATGGCTCGGGAAACGGGAATGGCAGGGAAACCCGCCGCGCCCCGCTGGGGCCCCGCTGGGGGCTGCGGCGGGCGGATGGGTTCGGGCCAGCCGAAAAACCCGCGCTCAGGTTCGTGCCGGAGGTGCTCTTGGCTGTCTCGGCAGCCATGCCTGCGCCGCCACCAGCGGCGCCCGGTCCTGCGGGATCACGACATCATGCGACAGTGGCAGAAGGTCGGCCAAGGCGAAGGGCGGGGGTGGCAGGGCGATTTCGCTTTTGCCGATGCCCTGCGCGGGACAGACCGGGGGCGGGTGGTCGGGCCGGTCCTGGTCCTGCGCAAGGGTGACGCAGATCGACCAGGCGCCAGAGATCTCGTGGCCCGCCTTTGCCATCTCGCGCAAAAGCCCGGCTGCCTGATGAAGGGGCGCAAACAGCGACAGCATCCACAACGCCAGCACGGCCAAGGCCATGCCGATCTCGCAGCCGACCGTTCTGCCTGTGCGGGTATGCGGCATGTGTCCCCCCTTTCGCCGAAGCTTATGACGCCGGACCGTCAAGAACAACGCCGCGGGAATGCGGGTGGACATCATGCCGCAAGGCGCTTGCTGGAATGCCGTAGCCGCCTGTCAGAACAGGCCAAGCCCCTCGACCGCCAGAAGGGCAACGACCATCCCGGCCAGCAGTTCGAACCCCGCCGCCACAGCGCGCAGGGCGGCGGATTCGGCCACACCCGCCAGTGCGCCGCTGCGCAGGAAGGTTCCCATGACCGCGACCAGAAGGGTCAGGCAGGCGGTGCCGGCCGCCATCGCGAAGGCGCCTGCGATCCCGGCGGCCAGGATGTTCATCTGCCATGTCAGCACCAGAAGCAGGATCGCGCCGCTGCACGGGCGGATGGCGATCGCCAGGATGACCGAGGCGAGTTCCCGCCAGCTGGTCGCCGCGTCGATCGCTTGGGGCGAGGGCGCGTGGGCATGGCCGCAGCTTGCGCAAAAGGCGTGGTCGCCGTGGCCGTGATGCGGGTGACCCGCAGCGGCCACACGATGATGAGACGACGCGAGGGCTGTCGCCAGGGCCAGGCCGCGCCGCGCGCCGCGAAAGGCCAGCCACAGCCCGATCAGCAGAATCGAGATCAGGCTGAACTGCGTCAGCGTCGTTTCGGCCAATGCGGTCAGCTGCTGCCGGGTCATCGAGAACAGGCCGATGCCGCCCAGCACCAGCAGGACCGCCGTCAGCGCCTGGCCCAGCGATGCCGCGACCGTGGCGCCGGCCAGCCGCCCCATCCCGACCGGGCGCGCGGCGCCATAGGCCCCGACCAGGAACTTGCCATGGCCGGGACCGACCGCATGAACGAAGCCGTAGCCCCAGCACAGGCCCAGAAGCCCGGCCCAGGCCCCGCCCTCGCCGGTCTTCAGCGCCCGCAGGCTGCGCGCCAGGCCGTTCTGGAAATCGCGCTGCATGGCGGTTGCCCCGGCGACGATCTGCGCGTGATGCTGCCAGATCAGCGCCAGCAGCAGCAGCGCGGCCAGGCCCGCCGCCAGGATCATCGCGCGCCGCATGTGACCTCGAACCGCTCGGCAAAGCTCACCCCGACATCGGCCATGCTCATGATCGTCAGCGAGTCGGCCTGGAAATCCAGTTCCTGCAACGCGGCCAGAAGCTCCTCTTGCCCCGAGGTTTCGGGAAGGCGGCGGATCACGCGGCAGCCGCTCAGCCCCTCGACGGTCGGCTCGCGCGGGGTGTCGTAGGCGACGAAGTATTCGGGATCATAGAGCCGCAGCTGCACCGGATGGGCAGCCGTCACCGCCACCGGCTTTTTCAGAGGCCGGACATGCGAGGTGATGATGCGTCCCTGGGCATAATGCGCCGCATGGGCTTTCGGCCGGCCCAGCGGCACCGGCCGGCCGTCCTGTTCCAGGACGATATGTCCCGGAAAACCCGCCGCCCAGTCCACATCCTTTCCGGCAAAGGCGCGCAGCCGGGCAGGATCGGGGGCGCCGTCGCCATCCGCGTCAAGCCGCGCATCCTCGATCATCATCAGGCTGTAGAATTCGTCATAGGTCCAGGTGACCCGAACCGCCTCGAGCCGGCCGGACCGGCCGAAGATCAGCGCGGCATCGGCGTCGATGAACACATGGGGATGCGCCGATGCCGGCAGGGCGGCCGACAGCAAGGCCATGGCCGCCGCAACAAGTCGGGACGCCGCCCGACGAACGCTGCCGTGAATCACCGCTGGCCCCCGAACGGGCGGGCATCGCCTTCCAAGGCGACAAGGGCGCGCGACGGCCTGGCGAGGGAAGCTGGGGAGATCATGATGCGCGATATTACCGACTGCCCCGGTCCGGGGCAAGCGCGCCCCGCCGGGATGTCGTCCACGTGATCGGCTGGCCGGTTCGGATTGCGGTTCGGATTGCAGGGGGCAACCGGATTCAGATGAGATTGAGAATGATTTGCACTTGCAATCGGATTGCGCTTGCCTTTTCCTAGATGAGACCAAATCGCAACTGATGGGAAAGGAATTGCAATGTCCTTCGGGATGGCACGACTTCTTCAAGCAACGGCGGCCATGGCGCTGATGGCCGGCCCGGCCCTGGCCGAGGACAGGATGAAGGTGGTCACCACTTTCACCGTGCTGGCGGATATGGCCAGCCATGTCGCCGGGGACGCGGCCGAGGTGGTTTCGATCACCAAGCCGGGCGCCGAGATCCATGGCTATGAACCCACGCCGCAGGACATCATCCGGTCCGGGGACGCCGACCTTGTCCTTTGGAACGGCCTGAACCTCGAACTCTGGTTCGAGCAGTTCCTGGACCAGCTTGGCGACGTTCCCTCGGTGACGGTGACCGAAGGGATCGACCCGATCCCCATCGCGACCGGCGCCTATGAAGGCAAGCCCAACCCCCATGCCTGGATGGGGCTGAGCAACGCCCTGATCTATATCGACAACATCGCGGCGGCCTTTGCCGAGCACGATCCCGAGAACGCGGCGACCTATCAGCAGAACGCCGAAGCCTATAAACAGGAACTGCGCGCGACGCTGGAACCCCTGAAGGCGCAGATCGGCCAGATCCCCGAAGCCCAGCGGTGGCTGGTCACCTGCGAGGGGGCGTTCTCCTATCTGGCGCGCGACCTGGACATGAAAGAGCTTTACCTGTGGCCGATGAACGCCGATCAGATGGGCACGCCCCAGCAGGTGCGCGCGGTCATCGACGGCGTGAAGGCGAACCACATCCCGGTGGTCTTCTGCGAAAGCACCGTGAACACCGCCCCGGCCGAACAGGTCGCGCGGGAAACCGGCGCGAAATACGGCGGCGTTCTTTATGTGGACAGCCTGTCCGAGCCTGACGGCCCGGTGCCGACCTATCTGGACCTGCTGCGGGTGACGACGCAGACCGTGGCCGAGGGGCTGGCAGGCGCGGCGCAGTAACGGCCATCCAACCGCCAGCGTCCCGCCGCGCGTGACCGCGCGGCGGGCAGTCTTTCATTCGATGGAAAGACCCTGCTGCATCCGCTGGCCGATCACGAACAGCGCCATGCTGGCCTGTTCGGCGCTGCGCAGATCCGCCTGCCGTGTTTCGGCCACGCAGCGCGCAAAATCCGCGGTGCCCTCGGGAAAGCCGAAGGCGTGGCAGGTTGCCGAAGGATAGTCCATTGCCACGGGCGGGCGGCTTGGGGCGCAGCCCGCCATCAGCGTCAGGGCGACGGCCGGCACTATCAGGCAGTGAATGCGCATGGTGATCGTCTCCGGCGCAGGGCCTTGACGGCAGGCGGGCCGAGCGCTGTTGTCGCCCCGCCTGTCCGGCAAGGCCGCCCCCGGCCTTTTCCGATGGATGCCGCCGCCCCGCAGCCGGGACGGCGGCCTTGTCACTTCCGGTCCTCAGTGCTGGAGCCCGCTGCCCCCGGCAACGGCGAGGTTATAGGGCTTGCCCTCGACGGGGATGGTGCCCACTTCCTTCAGGTCGGCCGTGGCGATGCGGCGCACCAGACCGGCATTGGGATCGGTCATCACGACCTCGTCCCCGGCCATGGCAAGACGCGGACGCGGCAGGTTCCAGTCGCCGTCCATGCTGTAGGGCTCGGTGACCTTGGCGCTGGCCTCGGTCTTGCCGTCCAGCAGATTGATCCGGTGAAGGGTTCCGTCCTCGATCAGCACGAAAGCATCCGAGGGGTGCACGGGATCAAGCGCGAAATCGACGGCGCGGAAGGGCAGTTCGATCAGGCGCATATGCGGTTCGTCCACGGGGTCGATGACCGACAGGGCCTTGTCGCCATAATCGCCCACGAACACCTGGATCGCGTCCGATCCAAGAAGCGTGCCCGTCATCTCGCCCTTCGGATATTCGGCGGGATAGGGCAGCATGTTGAAGACCGGATCGGCGCCGTCCAGCGTCACCGTCAGGACACCTTCCTCGCAGCCGAAGGCCAGATAGGCGCCTGAAAGCGCCTCGCCATGCAGGCCGGTGCAGGTCTGGAGATCGCCCGCCGGTGTGCCGTCGATGTTGAAGGCCTGGGCGCCGACGCGGGGCGGAAGCGCGCCTTCCTCGGCCGGCGGCTGGTCCGAGGCGACGCTGCCGATGATCAGATTGCCCATCGGCACGGCGACGCCGTGATGGGCATGGGCCTGCGGGAACCGCACCGACTCCAGCTTGCCTTCGGAAAGCGCGTGCGCGTCCACCAGTTCGGAATAGCCGCCCCGGTCGAAGTTGATCGAGATCTTGCCGCCGTTCTCGACGACATGGAACGGGCGCTTGCCGTCGAAGACCTGCTCGACCGCGGCCGGGTCGGCGACCTCGATGTCCTTATGGTCGCCGTGGCTGTGCAGCGAGATGCCCGAGGTCAGGAAGTTCACCTGGTCATCGAAGGACTGAACCGCGACGATCACCGCGCCGCCCGCTTCGCTGTAAAGATTGACCTGCCCCTTGGTGTCGAAGGTCCAGCGGTTATCGGGTTCGGTCAGGTCGAAGGCGGTGATCTGCGGCTTTTCATGATCGCCCACGAAGACGCGATAGGCGGTCACGTTGTCTTCGTGATCGTGATCGTGATCGTGGTCCTGCGCCATGGCGGCGCCCGCCGCCAGAAGGGCCAGGATGCTGGCGCCCGCAAGATGTCTTACCATCGGTATTCTCCTTTGAGGATGGGGAGGAGGAAGGACCAGACCGGCGAGGCCGGTCGGGCAGTGAGGTCATTTTGCCGACAGCGCCGTGGTGATGGCGCCCGAATTGTGGCGCATCATGGCGATGTAGGTCGCGGCGGGGCCATCCGGGGCGGACAGCGCGTCGGAATAAAGCGTTCCCGCGATCTCCAGCCCCGATTCCGCCGCGATGCGCTCCAAGAGCCGCGTGTCGCTGATGTTTTCGGCAAAGATCGCGCCTGCCTTGCGGTCGCGGATTTCGCGGATCAGGCCTGCGACATCGGCCGCCGCCGCCTCGGATTCGGTCGAGACGCCCTGCGGCGACAGAAACTGGACGCCATAATCCCGTTCGAAATAGCGGAAGGCGTTATGGGCCACGACCACCGTGCGGCGATCCTCGGGCAGGGCGGCGACGGAGGCGCGGATCTCGGCGTCCAGGGCATCGAGTTCGGCATTGTATCGGGCGGCGTTCGCCTCGTAATCCGGGCAGCCTTCGGCGTCGGCCGTGCAGAAGGCCGTGGCGATGTTGGTGACATAGACCTTGGCATTGGCGACGGATTGCCAGGCATGGGGATCATGCGCCCCGGCATGGAAGATCGCCTTGCCGTCGATGTAATGGTAATGACCGCCGCCCGGCTCCTCCATCGTATCGATCCCGTCGGTCAGGGTGGCGATGGCGGCATCCGTCCCGCTGGCGGCGATCAGCCGTTCCATGAAGCCCTCGAATTCCAGCCCGTTGGTCAGGACCACATCGGCCCGCGCCAGGGCGATGGCATCCGCCGGGCGCGGTTCATAGACATGGGAATCGGAATCCGGCCCGACCAGAACCTTCAGGTCGATGCGATCGCCGCCCACTTCGGCGGCGAAATCCCCGATGATCGAGAAGGTGGCGACGACATTCAACGGCTCGGCCTGCGCGGCCCAGGGCGTCGCGAAGGCCATCAGGTAACATGCCGCCGCGCCAAGAATACGATGTTTCATGAGGATGTCCCTGTTCATGGAGGATCAGGCGGTCCGATGGCGATGGCGCGACAGGACCGGGCGCAGCAGGCCCCGCGAACCCGCCAGCACGGAAAAGGCATAGATCGCCCCGGTCGACAGGATGATCGCCGGGCCGGAGGGCAGCGACAGGTGATAGGAGAGCAGCAGCCCCCCCACCGAGGCGGTCAGCCCGATGCCGATGGCAAGGGCGCACATGGACCGGACATTGCTGACCCAGAACCGCGCCGCCGCCGCGGGCAGGATCATCAGCCCGACCGACAGCAGCGTGCCGAGCGCCTGGAACCCGGCAACCAGATTCAGCACCACCAGGGCGAGGAAGGCGAAATGCACCGCCCCGCCCAGGGCCGAAACCGAGCGAAGAAACAGCGGATCCAGGCATTCCGCGACCAGGGCGCGCCACAGCAGCGTGATCGTCACCAGCGTGACGACCGTCACGAGGGCGATCAGCCACAGCGCGTCGTCGTTCAGCGCCAGCACGGTGCCGAACAGCACATGCATCAGATCGACGCTGGATCCGCGAAGGCTGACCATGACCACGCCGATCGACAGCGAGACCAGATAGAAGGCCGCCAGCGAGGCGTCCTCTTTCTGCACCGTCATCCGTGCGACCGCGCCGGCCCCGAGCGCGACGATGGCCCCGGCGATCAGCCCGCCGATGGTCATCGGCACGATCTCCAGCCCATAGAGCAGGAAACCGGCAGCCGCGCCCGGAAGGATCGCATGGGACATGGCGTCGCCCGTCAGGCTCATCCGGCGCAGCATCAGGAACACGCCCACCGGACAGGCCGACAGCGACAGCATCAGCGCCCCGGCCAGCGCGCGCTGCATGAAGGCGAATTCCGCGAAGGGGGCGATCAGCAGATCGAACATCAGCGAAACCCCTGCACTTGCGCCGGAAGCGCGGGTTCGCACCAGGGCGCGTTGTCGTCCCAGGCTTCCTGGTATTGGCGGGCGCGGCGCATGTTGTCCTGCGTCACGACCTGCGCGGACGGCCCCCAGGCGATCGGCCGGCGCGCCAGCAGCAGGGCCTGCGGGAAATGCGCCCGGACCAGGTCGAGGTCGTGGACGACCACGATGACGGTGCGGCCTTCGTCATGCCAGCGGCGGATCAGGGCGATCAGGTCGCGGGTGGTCTTTTCGTCGATGGCGTTGAACGGCTCGTCCAGCAGGATCAGGTCGGCGTCCTGCACCAGCACCCGCGCGAACAGCGCCCGCTGCAACTGCCCGCCCGACAGCGTGTCGATGGGCCGCGCGTCGAACCCGTCGAGACCGACCGCGTGCAGGGCTTCGGCGATGGCCTGGCGATCCTGCGGACGATGGCGCCCCAGCAGCCCGCGCCGCTGCCACAGCCCCAGGGCCACCAGATCCGACACGCTGGCCGGGAAGCTGCGATCCAGTTCGGATTGCTGCGGAAGATAGGCGGTGCTGACGCCCGGCGCGATCCGGCAGGTGCCGCTGATGGGTTTCAGCAGCCCCATGATGCTTTTGATCAGCGTCGATTTCCCCGACCCGTTCGGGCCGACGATGGCCGTCAGCGTGCCGCGCCCGACCTCTCCGGTCAGATGATGAACCGCAGCGTGGCTGCCATAGCCCACCGTCAGGTCGCGAAAGCGAATCGTCGCCGCATCCGGCGGAGGGGTAGTGGGGTTCGGCATCTGACCGGCACTATGATTTTCGTGATGTTATTACATTGCCGACAACCGGCTGCAACCCCGTCCTGCTACATCCCTGTCTGCGTCAGAACCCCCCTTGCGGAGCAATTGACGTTATTTAATAACATAACACAAATCTTCACAAGGCTTGGTTCCATGCTGTCCAGACGTCTCGCCTCTGCCGCCGTGATCGCGGTCCTGTCCACCGCCGCCTTCTCCACCGCCGCCTTCGCCCATGACGGCGTGCTGGACATCGCCGCGCCCTTCGAAATCAAGGACGCCGATCCCGTCACCTCGGGCAATATCTTCATCAAGATGGACGTAGCCGAAACGCTGGTGAACGTCGATGCCGAGGGTCGTCTGACGCCGGGTCTCGCGACCGCGTGGCAAGCCTCGGACGACGGCTTGGAATGGCGCTTCACGCTGCGCGAGGGGGTGCTGTTCCATGACGGCAGCCCCTTCACCGCCGAGGCGGCGGCCAACGCGCTGAACGTCGCGCGCGCCAAGCCGGGCCTGCTGGAGACGGCCCCGATCGCCGGGATCGCGGCGGACGGCAAGGATCTGGTGGTCCGGCTGTCGGAATCCTTCGCCCCGCTGCCCGCCTTCCTGTCGGAATACCGCTCGCTGATCTATGCGCCCGCCGCCTATGCCCAGGACGGCCGCGTGACCGAGGTGATCGGCACCGGCGCCTATCGCGTGACCCGGCTGGAGGCGCCGCTGCGGCTGGAGGCCGAGGCCTTTGCCGATTACTGGGGCGGGGCGCCGGGGATCGACCGCGCCACCTATCAGGCGGTGGGCCGGGCCGAAACCCGCGCGCTGCTGGCCGAGAGCGGGGA
The DNA here is from genome assembly GCF_029027965.1 of Paracoccus sp. S3-43. Lineage (NCBI taxonomy): Bacteria > Pseudomonadati > Pseudomonadota > Alphaproteobacteria > Rhodobacterales > Paracoccaceae > Paracoccus > Paracoccus qomolangmaensis. The sequence continues at coordinate 515,369 of NZ_CP119082.1, forward strand.
CGCGGATTACGTCTTCAACCTCGACCCGGCCTCGACCACCCGCCTGGCCTCGGTCAATACGGTCGAGATCCTGACCGTATCGGTGCCACGAACGCTGCTGCTCAAGGTGAATGCCGGGCATCCGGCCCTGTCCGATCCGCGCGCCCGGCAGGCACTCAGCATGGCCATCGACCGCGAGGGGCTGGCCCAGGCGATCCTGCGCTTCCCGGCGGGCGGAACGCAGCTTTTCCCGCCTGCGGTCGGCGAATGGCATTCGGACGACCTTGAACCGCTGGCCTATGACCCGGATGCGGCGCGCGCGCTTCTGGCCGAACTGGGCTGGACCCCCGGTGACGACGGCATCCTGACGCGCGGGGATGAGCGTTTCAGCCTTGTGCTGACCACCTTCCCCGACCGTCCCGAACTGCCGCTGTCGGCCGCCGTGCTGCAACAGATGTTCGCCGAGATCGGGGTCGAGATGGTCATCGATTCGACCAACTCGTCGGAAATCCCGGTCCGCCATGCCGACGGCACGCTGGATCTGGCGCTGATCAACCGCAACTTCGCCCTGGTCCCCGATCCGCTCGGGACGCTGCTGACCGATTATGCCCCGTCCGGGGACTGGGGGGCGATGAACTGGGACAATCCCGAATTCACATCGCTGATCCGCGCGCTTGCCCAGGGCAAGGGCGGTCCGTCCGAGCGTCTGCGCGCCATCGAGATCCTTCAGGCCGACCTGCCGGTGATCCCGATCGCCTGGTATCAGCAGACGGCGGCCGTGTCGAAAGGCATCACCGGGGCGGTGATCGACCCTTATGAACGCAACATCGGCCTGAAGGACATCCGGTGGGCCGAATGATCAGGGCCCTGGGATACCGCGCGGCGCAGGCGGTGCTGGTCGCGCTGCTGGTCGGCGTGCTGACCTTCCTGATGATGCAGGCGCTGCCGGGCGACATGGCCTTCCGGATCGCCGCCGGGCGCTATGGCTACGACGCGGTGAACGCGGCCGCGGCGGATGCGGTGCGCCAGGAACTGGGCCTCGACCGGCCCGCTATCGAGGCCTTCGGCCTGTGGCTGCGCGATCTGCTGCGGCTGGATTTCGGAACCTCGGTCATCTCGGGCGCGCCGGTCATAGACGAGATCCGCCACCAGCTGGGCGCCAGCCTGCAACTGGCCGGAGCCGCGCTGGCGCTGTCGCTGCTGATCGGCCCGCCGGTCGGGGTTCTGGCCGGGCTGCGCGCCGGAGGCTGGCTGGACCGGGGCCTGCTGGTCGTCTCGACCGCGCTGCGGTCTGTGCCGCAGTTCCTGATGGGGCTGATCCTCATCGTTCTGGTCTCGATCCATCTGGGCTGGCTGCCGGCTGCGGGCCATGGCAGGCCCGCGCATTTCATCCTGCCTTCCCTGACGCTGGCGCTTGGCCTGGCCGCCGTTTCGGCGCGCATCGCGCGCGACGCGATGGCGGGCGTGGCCGCAAGCCCGTTCTATGCCTTCGGGCGGTGGAAAGGACTGTCCGAGGGGCAGATGTTCCGCCGCCACGGGCTGCGCAACATCGGCGTGGCCTTGGTGACATTCCTCGGCCTGCAATTCGTCATGCTGGTCGAGGGGGTCGTGGTGATCGAATCGATCTTCGGCTGGCCAGGCATCGGCCACGCCCTGGTCCATGCGATCTTCGGGCGCGACGTGCCGATGGTGCAGGGCACCGCGCTGCTGCTGGGGCTGGGCTTCGTCGCGCTGAACGCCGCCGTGGACCTGGCGGCGCACTGGATCGACCCGCGAGGAGCCAGGGCATGAGCGTGCTCACCACCGACATTCCCCTCGCCCCCCGGCGCGGCTGGACCCGGACGCAATGGGTGGGCGCGGCGATCCTGGCGCTGATCGTGGGTTTCGCGCTGCTGGCGCCGGTCCTGTTTCCCGCCGACCCGCTGCGCCAGAGCCTGCGCAACACGCTTGGCGGTCCCGACGCGGCCTCGCCGCTGGGTTATGACCATCTGGGCCGGTCGCTGACCGCGCGGCTGGCGGCGGCGCTGCGGCTGTCGCTGGTGATCGCGGCGGCGGCGGTGGTGACCTCGGCGGTGCTGGGGGTGGCGGTCGGCGTCCTGGCGGCCTGGCGGGGCGGCTGGGCCGACCGGCTGGCCGCGCTGATCGCCGACAGTTTCCTGGCGCTGCCGGGGCTGCTTCTGGTGCTGATCGTCTCGGCCATCGTGCCCTCGACGCCGCTGGCCTTCTGGATCGGGCTGACGCTGGTCCTGTGGATCGAATATTTCCGCCTGACCCGCGCCACCGTCAGCCGCCTGATCGCCGCGCCCGGCGTGCAGGCGTCGCGCCTGCTGGGATTCGGGCCGGTCTATGTGTTCCGCCGCCATCTGTGGCCGGAACTGGCGCCGATGCTGATGACGGTGGCGGCCTTCGGCGCGGCCACGGCGATCATGATGATCGCGGCGCTTGGCTTCGTCAGCGTCGGGATGCGCCCGCCCACCCCCGAACTGGGGCTGATGATGGTCGAACTGCTGCCCTATTACCGAGAGGCGCCGATGGCCCTGCTGACCCCCGTCCTGGCAACCTTCCTGACCCTGCTGGGCCTGAACCTGATCGCCGGGGGGCGCCGCGCATGACCGTCCTGCTGAACGCCGAGACCGTCTCGGTCCATGCCGGAGCCGAGACGCTGGTCGCCCCGCTGTCGCTGGCATTGCACGCGGGCCGTCCCTTCACGATTCTGGGCGAGACCGGATCGGGGAAAAGCCTGCTGGCCCAGGCGATCATCGGCACCCTGCCGGGGGGCTTGCGAGCCGCGGGGCGGGTGACGCTGGACGGCCACGATCTGGACCTGTCGCGACCGGGCGGGCACCGGGCGCTGTGGGGCCGGGTGATCGGCGTGCTGCCGCAGGAACCCTGGCTGTCGCTGGATCCGCTGATGGCCGCGCGCGGGCAGGTGGCCGAAGGCCATGCCTTTGTGCGCGGGCTGTCATGGGACGATGCGCGCCGGGCCGCCGACCGCGACCTTGCGGAACTGGGTCTGGAGGGCGCGGGCGACCGGCGCCCCGACCAGCTGTCGGGCGGCATGGCGCAGCGGGTGGCCTTTGCCGCCGCCCGCACCGGCGGGGCGCGCATCGTGGTCGCGGACGAGCCGACCAAGGGGCTTGACGCCGCGCGCCGCGACGACGTGATCGACCTGCTGATGCGCGAGGTGCGGGACGACGGCGGGCTTCTGACCATCACCCATGACCTGGTGCTGGCGCGCCGCATGGGGGGCGATCTGGCCGTGGTGCTGAAGGGGCGTGTGATCGAACGCGGCCCGGCGGAACAGGTGCTGTCGAACCCGCAGCACGACTATACCCGCCGCCTGATCGCCGCCGATCCGTCCAGCTGGCCGCCCGCGCAGCCCCGCGCGCCGCGGGGAACGCCGGTGCTGCGCGCATCTGGCCTGGGCATCGCGCGCGGCGGGCGGATGCTGTTCGACGGGCTGGACCTGACCCTGCATCCGGGCGAGATCGTCGGCATCTGGGGACCAAGCGGCTGCGGCAAATCCACATTGGGCGATGTGCTTCTGGGGCTGACGCGCGCGGATCATGGCACCGTCGCCCGCGCCCAGGGCCCGTCGCGCGTGCGGTTCCAGAAGCTCTATCAGGATCCGCCAAGCGCCTTTCCCCGCCATGTCCGGCTGGGCACCGCGCTTGACGACCTGATCCGCATGCACCGCCTCGACGCGGGCCGGATACCGCCGCTGATGGAGCGGCTGCGCCTTGCCCCCGTCCTGCTGACCCGCCGCCCCACCGAGGTGTCGGGCGGCGAGTTGCAGCGCCTGGCGCTGCTTCGGGCGCTGCTGCTGGATCCGGTCTTTCTGTTCGCGGACGAGCCGACCTCGCGGCTGGACCTGATCACCCAGGCCGAGGTGACGCGGCTTCTGGCCGATACCGCGCGCCAGACGGGCATGGCCCTCCTACTGGTCAGCCACGATCCCGACCTGATCCGCAAGACGGCGGACCGGGTGGTCAGTCTGGGACAGCCCGAACGGGCGATGGCCGGGGAATTGAGCCTCGCGTCCTGACGGCGCGGGTCGGCCTGCCGGTCAGGCCGAAACGACTTCGACCGGGCCGTGGTCGTCGCAGTGGTCGCCATGCGGGTGATGCAGGCGTCCGTTCACCAGATAGTCCACATGGTCGCCATGCGGAACCGCCTCGTGACCGCAGTCCGGCCCATGGATATGGCCCGCATGATGGCCTGTGGCGGGATGGTCGACGGTGCAGGTTGCGGGATTTTCCGCCGTCACCTCAAGGCGGTGTTCGTCGACATGATCGCCATGCGGATGGTGCAGGTGGCCATCGTGCAGATAGTCGATATGGTCGCCGTGGCGGATCGCGGTATGGCCGCAGTCCTTGCCATGCTGGTGGTCGTGATGGGCGTGATGGGGTGCCGTGCAGTTGGACATCGGAAGGTTCCTTTCGGGGTCAGTGGGTTTCGCGCGCATGTTCGATCGCGTTTTCGACAAGATTGAGGACATGGCTGTCGGTAAGCGCGTAATAGATGGCCTTGCCCTCGCGCCGCCGGGTGACGAGGCGGGCATTGAGAAGAACCTGAAGGCGCGCCGACACCGTGCCGATACGGTCGCCTTCCAGGTCGACAAGCTCGCCCACGTTCCGCTCTTTCTCGGCCAGCAGGACCAGGGTGTTCAGCCGGGCCGGATCGGACAGCGCCTTGAAGATGGCCGCCGCCTTGTCCAGATCCTGCCGCGATCCCTGCATCGCCCTACATTCCTTCAATCCTTTGATCGTTGGATTGATAGAGCGATTCGGGCCGCGCGTCAATCCCCGTGTGGGGCGGCAACCGGACCCGAAGTGAGCAGGATTCTGGGAAACCGCATCCAGGCAACGGCATGATCTTGTCATCCTCATAAGAAACGTAATAACATTACGATTATGAATTGCGGGAACCCTTAGCCGATGCCCCATGGACTTCTGCCCGCCGAAGCGGTCGAGCGCATCTGCGCGGAGCGTGGCGTCCGTCTGACCGCGCTTCGCCGCCTGGCCTTTCAGGTTCTGCTGGAAGCGGACGGTCCGGTGGGCGCCTATGATCTGCTGAAAACCCTGGCGCTGCGGCTGGGGCGTCCCCTGGCGCCTCCGACCGCCTATCGGGCTTTGGATTTCTTGCTGGAACAGGGCTTCGTGTCGCGGATCGAGACACGGAACGCCTTTGTTCCCTGCTCGCAACCGGGCGGCGGGCAGCGGAGCGTCTTCTTCCTGTGCAACCATTGCGGCGCGGCGGTCGAGACCAGTGCCGGGGCGATCGGCGACGCACTGGCGCAGCGCGCCGAGATGCTGGGCTTCCAGGTCGGCCGCCGGGTCGTCGAGGTCGAGGGAACCTGCGCCGATTGCCTGAAGGCCGACCTTGATGCACAGCAGGCCGGAAGCCGCGCATGACGCCGCATCCGCCCCAGGCCGTCCCCGTGACTGTCCCCGTGACCGTGCTGACCGGCTTTCTGGGCAGCGGCAAGACCACCGTCCTGAACCGGCTGCTGGACCATCCGTCCTTCGCGCGCACCGTGGTGATCATCAACGAATTCGGCGATATCGGCCTGGATCACGAACTGGTCGTCGCCACCACCGAGACGATGATCCTGCTGCAATCGGGCTGCATGTGCTGCACCCTGCGCGGCGATCTGCTGGAGACCCTGATCGACCTTGCCCAACGCAGCGAGGCGGGCGAGATGGCCTTCGAGCGGGTGGTGATCGAGACGACCGGCCTGGCCGATCCCGCGCCGATCCTTCACACGCTGATGACGGGCATCGAACTGTCCGGGCGCTTTGCCGTCGAGGGCGTGGTGGCGACCGTGGATGCGGCGCTTGGTGCCGCAACCTTGCAGGGCCACGAGGAAGCCCGCCGGCAGGTGGCGCTGGCGGATCTTGTGCTGCTGACCAAGACCGACCTGCCCCAGGCCGAGGAATCCCGCGTCCGCAGCGCCATCGCGGACCTGAATGCGGCGGCCCCGGTCAGAACCGTCCTTCATGGCGATGTCGACCCGGCCGTCCTGGTCGGCCTTGGACATTTCGAGACCGGGATGGGGTGGCGACAGGCGCGGGACTGGCTGGCGCAGGATCGGGTTCCCGGCCCGCGATCGACAGGCACGGATGCGCCGACGCATCTGGAGAGGATCCGCTCGGTCGCCTGGACCATCGACCAGCCGGTCAACGGCACGGTGTTCGACATCTGGATGGACCTGCTGATGGCGCGGCGGGGCGAGGATCTGCTTCGCTTCAAGGGGCTGATCCATCTGGCCGACATGCCCTATCCCTTCGCGGTCCATGGCGTCCAGCACATCTTCCACCCGCCCGTTCCGTTGCAGGACTGGCGGGGCGACGACCGGCGCACCAAGCTGGTTCTGATCGTCCGCGACTTCACCGACCCCGAGCTTCGAGAGCTTTTCTCGGCCCTGTCCAGTGTCAGGACCACCGCACATGCGCTGCCCCTCGGATACCTGTCCGAACAGGTGGCCCAATGACCTTCGATGGAAAACGCCGGATCCCCGGCCATGTGCCGGATCATGTCACGGTGGCGATCGTGGGCGCCGGTCCCGCCGGGCTGGGCGTGGCGCGGGTCTTGCGCGATCTGGCCATCCCCGATGTCTGGGTGCTGGAACGCGGCCGGATCGGGCAGAGCTTCCTGCGCTGGCCCTCGGGCACGCGGCTGCTGACGCCGTCATTCCCCGGCAATGTCTTCGGCCTGACCGACCTGAACGCGATCAGCTATGACAGCTCGCCCGGCTGGTCGCTGAAGCGGGAACATCCCGATGGCGGCGCCTATGCCGGCTATCTGGAACAGGCCGCGCTGGCCTTCGGACTGAACGTCCAATGCGGCATCGACGTGGCGGGGATTCGGCCCGAGGGCGAGGGCTTCATCCTTGAGACCGACCGGGGTGCAATCGCCGCGGATTTCGTGATCTGGGCGGGCGGGCAGTTCGGCACGCCCTCGGATGCGGGGATCATCGGCGCCGACCTTGGCCGGCATTATGCCACCATCGCCCGCTGGGCCGATGTGCCGGGCGATCCGGTCTTTGTCATCGGCGGCTATGAAAGCGGGGTGGATGCCGCCCTGGGGCTGGCCCGCGCGGGAAAGCGGGTGACGGTGCTGGGACGCGGCGCGCCCTGGGAGGATGCCGACAAGGATCCCGGCCGGGCGCTGTCGCCCTTCACCCGCCAGCGGCTCGATGCCGGGCTGAAGAAGGGCGCCGTCACCCTGGTGAAGGGGGCCGAGGTGATCGCGCTGGAACCCGAACCCGAGGGCATCCGCATCCTGTCGGGCGACGGGCGCAGCTGGCTGTCGGCCACGCCGCCGATCCTGGCCACCGGCTTTGCTAGCGGCACGGCGCGGGTATCCGAGTGGTTCGATTATGCCGACAGCGGCTTGCCGCTGCTGACGGCCCAGGACGAATCCACCGCCCTGCCGGGGCTGTTCCTGGTCGGACCCGAGGTGTCCCATAACGGGCATCTGTTCTGCTTCATCTACAAGTTCCGCCAGCGTTTCGCCGTCGTCGCCCGCGCCATCGCCGGGCGGCTGGGGGCCGATACCGCCGCGCTGGAAACCTATCGGACCAACAACATGTATCTTGACGACCTGGCCTGTTGCGACGCCGACAAATGCCTTTGTTGAGGCGCCGCCGATCCCCTTTCCTCCGGCATATCAGGCAGATCCGTGATGACCCTTTTCCTGTTCAACAGCCTTGGCGGCGAAAAGCAGCCCTTCGTCCCGCTGAACCCGCGCGAGGTCCGCATGTATGTCTGCGGGCCGACGGTCTATGATTACGCCCATATCGGCAACGCGCGCCCGGCCGTCGTCTTCGACGTGCTGGCGCGTGTGCTGGAGCGGCGCTTCGGCCGCGTCCTCTATGCCCGCAACATCACCGACGTGGATGATAAGATCAACGCGGCGGCGGCCCAGGCGGGGCTGCCCATCGCGGCCATTTCGGCGCGCTTCACCGCCGCCTATCACGCCGACATGGCCGCGCTTGGCGTGCGCCCCCCGACCATCGAGCCGAAGGTCACGGACCATATCCCGCAGATCATCGCCCTGATCGGGCGGCTGCTGGAGAAGGGCAACGCCTATCAGGCGCAGGGCCATGTGCTGTTCCATGTGCCGTCCTTTCCCGAATACGGGATGCTTTCGCGCCGCAAGCGGTCCGAGATGATCGCGGGCGCGCGGGTCGAGGTCGCGCCCTTCAAGCGCGATCCGGCGGATTTCGTGCTGTGGAAGCCCTCGGATGGGGCGCAGCCGGGATGGGACAGCCCCTGGGGCAGGGGGCGGCCCGGCTGGCATATCGAATGCTCGGCCATGATCGACCATCACCTGGGCAATCCCATCGACATCCATGGCGGCGGGATCGACCTGCAATTCCCCCATCATGAAAACGAGATCGCCCAGGGCACCCGCGCCCGGTTCTGGCTGCACAACGGCTTTGTCACCGTGGACGGGCGCAAGATGTCGAAGTCGCTGGGCAATGTGCTGCTGATGCGCGACCTGCTGGACCAGGCGCCGGGCGAGGCGGTGCGCCTGGCGCTGCTGTCGGCGCATTACCGCCAGCCGCTGGGCTGGACCGACCAGACGCTGCCGCAGGCGGTCAGGACGCTGTCGCGGCTCTATTCCGCCATCGGCGAGGGGCCGGGCGACGTCCGGCTCAGCGCCGACAGCCCGCTGCTGCAACGGTTCCGCGCCGCGTTGGAGGACGACCTGAACACCCCGGCGGCCCTGGCGGAACTGTTCGCCCTGGCCGAGGCGACCCGCAGGACGGATCTCGCTCTGCGGCCCCGCTATATCGCCGCCCTGGTCGAGGCCGGGGCGGAACTGGGCCTGCTGCAACAGACCGAGGAGGGATGGCGGGCCGCGCTGTCCGCCTGCATTCCGGCCGGGGGCGACCCCGGCGACATCGACGCGCTGCTTCAGGACCGCGCCGCAGCACGGGCGCGGGGCGACTTCGTCACCGCGGACCGGCTGCGCGACACGCTGCTGGATCTGGGCGTGCTGGTCGAGGACCAGCCGGCCGCGGAACGCAGCCTGTAAAAACCGACGCAACAGGGAAGACACGCATGTTCAGCCATATCATCCTGGGCGCCCGTGACCTGGACCGGCAGACGGCCTTCTACGATGCCGTCCTGCCGCATCTGGGGCTTGTCCGCCAGCCGGCCGAACCCGATGGCGGCCCGGCGGGCAATTGCTGGACGCAGCCGGGCCGGGACTGGCCGCAATTCTGGGTGCAGCTGCCCTGGGACGGGCGCCCGGCCACCTGCGGCAACGGAACGCAGGTCAGTTTCCGCGCCGAAACCCGCAAGGCCGTCGATGCCGCCTGGACCGCCGCCCTTGCCGCGGGCGGGCAGGACGAGGGCGCGCCGGGGCTGCGTCCCCATTACGCCCCCGACTATTACGGTGCCTATTGCCGCGACCCCGAGGGGAACAAGCTGTGCATCCTGCACATGGACGCCTTCGCCCCACGGCCCCGGCCGCAGCCCGAAACGCCGGTTTCCGGCCTGTGAGACCGAGGGGAAGATGACGTCGTCCGATCCAGTGGCCTCGGCAAAGGCGGCTTCGGGAAAGGCCGGGCCAGGACAGGAAAGGCCGGGCCTGGGCGCAACGGCCCTTTTCGTCGGCGCGATCGGTCTGGGTTCGGCCATGGGCTGGCTGGATCCCGCAATCGGGGACAGGCTGTCGGGCGCCATCGATCCGGTCCTGACCGTTCTGGTCTCTCTGCTGTTCTTCGAGATCCGGCCGCAGGCCCTGGCCTTGGGATTCGGCAACCTGCGCTTCATGGCGCTGGCCTGGGCCGCCAATTTCCTGATCGTGCCGCTGATCGGCTGGGCCATCGCCTCGCTGTTCCTGTCCGGCCAGCCGCTGCTTTTCACGGGGCTGGTGATCTATTTCATGTCGCCCTGCACCGACTGGTTCCTGGGCTTCACCCGCATGGCGCGGGGCGACACCGCGCTTGGCGCCGCGCTGATCCCGGTCAACCTGATCTCGCAGCTTCTGCTGTATCCGGTCTGGTTGTGGCTGTTCACCCGCCACAGCGGGATCGTGGATGCCGCCGCCATCCCCGACACGCTTCTGCGGTGGTTCCTTGTCCCCCTGCTGCTGGCGCAGGGACTGCGCTTCGGGCTGGAACGGCTGCTGCCCGCCCCGCTGTTCCACCGCGTCGCGCATGGGTCGGGGCAGGCGGTGCCGCCGGTGATCGCCGCGCTGATCCTGCTGATCTTTGCCGCCAATACCCGGATCATCGCCGATCACCTTGCCGCCTTCGGCACCATCCTGATCGCGGTCTTCCTGTTCTTCGTCGCCACCTTCCTGATGGGCGAGGCCGTGGCCCGGCTGGCCCGGCTGCCCTATCCGCAGCAGGCATTGCTGGCGATGACCACCGCCGCGCGCAATGCCCCCCTGATGCTGGCCGTGACCGCCGCGGCGATTCCCGGCCAGCCGCTGATCCTGGCCGGGATCGCGATCGGGATGCTGGTGGAATTTCCCCATCTGGCGGCGCTGACCCAGATTCTGCTGCGCCGCAGCTCACGTCATCGAAAGGCTCGCCATGGCACGACGAAATGAACAATCCGCGATCCCGGTCTTTCTGCTGACCGGCTTTCTGGGCGCGGGCAAGACCACCCTGCTGAACCGCATCCTTGAAAATCCGGCCTTTCGCGACACGGCGGTGATCATCAACGAATTCGGTCTGGTCCCGGTCGATCACGACCTGGTGCGAGAGGGCAGGGAGCACCCGGTGGTGACCACCACCGGCTGCATCTGCTGCACCGTGGGCAGCGATCTGCGATCCTCGCTGGACGAGCTTCTGGTGATGCGGCGAAAGGGCGGCCTGCCGCCCTTTTCGCGCATCATCGTCGAGACGACCGGCCTTGCCGATCCGGCGCCCCTGATCAACAGCCTGATCCCCGGCGGCCTGCCCGCCCTGTCGCTTCGCGACCATGCGGTGGCGCGCGCCTTCCACCTGTCGGGGGTGATCACGGTCGTCGATGTCCAAGGGATCGGCGACGTGCTTGACGCCCATCCCGAAAGCCTGAAGCAGATCGCCTTTGCCGACCATGCCGTGCTGACCCGCACCGATCTGGCCCCGGCGGGCGACTGGCCCGCGCGGCTGGCCGCGATCAACCCCGCGCTGCGGATCCAGGATGCCGCCGCCCCGGATTTCGATATGGCGGCCCTGCTGGCGCCCGGCAGCTATTCCGCCTTTGGCAAGGGCGAGGGCGTGGCCGACTGGCTGGCGGCCGAGGGGACGCACGATCACGGCCATGGGGGCCATTTCCACAACCTCAACCGCCACGGCAACGTGCTGGCGATCCCGCTTCTGCGCGACGATCCGGTCGATGGGCGCGCCCTGCGGCAGCTCCTGGCGCGGCTGACCCAGACGCCGGGGAACGGCCTGCTGCGGATCAAGGGCCTGGTCGCGCTTCAGGACGATCCGTCGTCCCCGGCGGTCGTCCATGCCGTGCAGCACCGGCTTTATCCCATCGAGCGGCTGGATGGCTGGCCGAATGGCGAGGCGTCCAGCCGCCTGGTCCTGATCGGCACCAACCTGGACGAGGACGCGCTTCGCCGCGAATTCGCCGCCCTATCGGGCAAGCCGCAACCGTTTCTGACCATGGCGTTCGAGGCGTTCAGGCGCGGCGCCGCAAGCTGATACAAAGAAAGACGGACACATGAAACATGACGTTATCGTCGTCGGCGGCAGCTATGCCGGGATGGCCGCGGCCCTGCAACTCGTCCGCGCGCGGCGTTCGGTTCTGATCGTCGATGCGGGCCAGCGTCGCAACCGCTTTGCCAGCCATTCCCATGGCTTCCTTGGCCAGGACGGCGTGGACCCGGCCGTGATCTGGGACACGGCGCGTGAACAGTTGCTGCGCTATCCGACGCTGACCTGGGTCGAGGCGACCGCCACCAAGGCCGAGGGCCGGAAGGACGATTTCCATGTCGCCCTGGAAGACGGTGCCCGCCACGGGGGCAGGCGCCTGCTGTTCGCCACCGGCGTCCGCGACATCCTGCCCGACATTCCGGGGCTGGCGGAACGCTGGGGGAAAAGCGTGTTCCTTTGCCCCTATTGCCACGGCTACGAACTGGACCGGGGCCGGATCGGGGTGCTGGCGACCGGGCCGATGGCGCTGCATCAGGCGCAGTTTCTGCCCGAATGGGGCCAGGTCACGCTGTTCACCAATGGTGCGGTGACCCCCGATGCGGACGTGCTGGCCGATCTGGCGGCGCGCGGCGTCGGCGTCGAGGATACCCCCGTCGCGCGGCTGGAGGGCGAGGCCGAGGTGGTGCTGACCGACGGGCGGCGGCTGTCCTTCGCCGGGCTGTTCACCGCCGCCCGCAATGTCCCGGCGACGCCCCTGGCCGAAGACCTCGGCTGCGAGCAGGAGGAAACCCCCTTCGGCAGCCAGATCCGCACCGATGCGATGAAAGAGACCACGGTGCCCGGCGCCTTCGCCTGCGGCGATGCGGCGCGGGTGCCGCATTCCGTCTCGCTTGCGGTGGGGGACGGGGCCTGGGCCGGGGCGCAGCTGCATCGGTCGCTGGTGTTCTGACTGACGCGCCCCGGACATGGCGCATGTCCGGGGCGCGGCGCGTTCAGGCCGGGACGATCTTGCCGGGCAGGCTGTTGACCCGCATCGTGTCCTGCGGCTGGTAATGGATGACCGAACGGATCGATTCACCCGCGTGCAGCAGATCGAAGGCGGTGTTGATCTGATCGTGCGTCATGTTGTGGGTGATATAGGGATCGACGCTGAAATCGCCCCGCAACCATTCGTCCACCATGCCGGGCAGTTGGCTGCGCCCCCTGACGCCGCCAAAGGCCGAACCGCGCCAGACCCGGCCCGTGACAAGCTGGAAGGGACGGGTGGCGATCTCCTCGCCCGCGCCGGCGACGCCGATCACGGTGCATTCGCCCCAGCCCTTGTGGCAGGCTTCCAGGGCCGAGCGCATGACATTGACGTTGCCGATGCATTCGAAGGAATAGTCCACCCCGCCATTGGTCATGTCGACGATGACCTGATGGATCGGCTGCTGGAAATCCTTGGGGTCGATGCAGTCGGTCGCGCCCAGGCCGCGGGCCAGCGGGAACTTGTTGGGGTTGGTGTCGATGCCGATGATGCGGCTGGCGCCGACCATCTTCGCCCCCTGGATCACCGCCATGCCGACCGCGCCAAGGCCGAAGACCGCGACCGTGGAACCGGGCTGGACCTTGGCGGTGTTGCGCACCGCGCCCATGCCGGTCGGGATGGCGCAGCCCATGACGCTGGCCTTGGCCAAGGGCGCCTCGGTCGAGATCTTCGCCACCGAGATCTCGGGCAGCACCGTATATTCGCTGAAGGTGCTGGTGCCCATATAGTGGTGGATCATCTTGCCCTTGTAGGAAAAGCGCGAGGTGCCGTCGGGCATCACGCCGCGCCCCTGCGTTTCGCGGATGGTCTGGCACAGGTTGGTCTTGCCGGACTTGATATAGGGGCAGTTCGGATCCTCGGGGATATACAGCGGGATGACATGATCGCCCGGCTTGACCGAGGTGACGCCCCGGCCGATTTCCTCGACGATGCCGACGCCCTCATGGCCCAGGATGGCCGGGAACAGCCCTTCGGGATCGGCGCCCGACAGGGTGAACATGTCGGTATGACACAGGCTGGTGGTAACGATGCGGACCAGAACCTCGCCGTCCTTGGGGCCTTCGAGGTCGATTTCCTCGATTTCTAGGGGGCGGTTCGGTTCCCATGCGATGGCGGCGCGGGTTTTCATCTTGGCAATCTCCTCAACTTGCGCTTGGTGAGGTAATGTTATTACGTTCCCTCCGTCGCGGGAACGTCGCGGGGCAGTCGATTTCGGACAGAGTTCCCGACGCTCGGGCCAAAGGGGAAGACAGCCGATGACAGGATCGGAACGGCAGGGGGTGCCCGGCAGGGAAAGCCACCGCGTGCATATCGTCATCTATCCCGGTTTCAAGTCGATGGAGGCCGTCGGCCCGATCAATGTGCTGAGCTATGCCAACCGCCATCTGGCCGCGCGCGGCGATCCGCGCCGCTACGACATCGTCCTGGCCGCGCCCGAACCCGGCATGATCCCCTCGGACACGCCGATCTCGCTGGAGGCCGTTGCCGGATTGCCGGAGGACGGATCGCTGGCCACGGTGATGATCGCCGGGGCGGTGGAGATCGAGGCGGTGCTGGCGCGCGAGACCGGGCTGGTGGACTGGTGCCGCAGGCGGGCCTTTGACGCCGAACGCTTTGCCGCGCTGTGCTCGGGGTCGTTCTTCCTGGCGGCGGCGGGGCTTCTGGACCGGCGCCGGGCGGCGACGCATTGGAGCGTGGCGGACCTGCTGCGGCGGCGCTTTCCCCATGTCCGCGTCGATGCCGACGCGATCTTCGTGCAGGACGGCAGCCTGTGGACCTCGGCCGGGGTGACGGCGGCGATCGACCTGGCGCTGGCCTTCGTCGAGCAGGATTTCGGCCGCGACCTGGCGCTGGCCGTGGCGCGCGATCTGGTGATCTATCTCAAGCGTCCGGGCGGGCAGTCGCAGTTCAGCGCCGCCCTGACCAGCCAGATGAGCGGCCCGCCGGGGATGCGCGACATCCAGGCCTGGCTGCTGGCCAGCCTGGACCAGCCGCTGCGCATCCCCGACATGGCCGCCCGCGCCGGGATGAGCCCGCGCAACTTCACCCGCCTGTTCACCGCCGAACTGGGCACCAGCCCGGCCAGCTATCTGGAACGGGCGCGCTGCGAACGCGCCAAGGCGCTGCTGCTGGACAGCGAGCTGCCGATGAAGGCCATAGCCTTCCGCTGCGGCTTCACCTCGGACGAGCAGTTGCGCAAGGCGTTCCTGCGCCGCTTTTCGCTGACGCCGCGCGACTATCGCGACCGCTTCAGAACCACGCGGCAGGCGTGACGGGCGGATGGCGGGCGATCCGGCGCGATCAGGGCCGCCGTCCGAAGACGACGTAATTGTCCAGCATCTGCCAGGCGGTTCCGACCTCGGCAAATCCGGCATGGCGCAGGGCGGCGATGTGGAAATCCACCGGGCAATCCTCGCCGCTGCCGGCGCGCTTGGGGGGCCGGGCGGCGTAGAAGGCGTCCCGTTGCGCCTTCAGCGGGGCCAGTCGGGGGATGCGTTCCGCACGCTGCCACCACGTCGCCCAGTCGTCCTCGCCGCTTTTGACCGCCGCTTGTTCGATGCGCTGCCTTATCGTCTGGGCGATGGACCGCAGGGTCGGCCAGCGGGCGTCAAAGCGCATATGGTCGCCGTTCATGACGATGCCGCCCGATGGCAGCAGCTCTCCGGCCGCGCCATAGAATTCGGCCAGCTCTCCCGGTGTCAGCCAGTGAAGCGCGGTGGTCGAGACCAGGGCGACCGGCGGCGCGGCCCCCATCGCGCGCGCGGCATCCAGCACCTTTGCGGCCCAGTCCGGCCGGGCAAGATCGGCCTCGATGACGCGCAGGCGGTCCCGATGCGGTTCAAGCGCCACCCGCGCCATGTCCAGCAGCATGACATCGGCATCCACCGCGACCACATGGGCGGCGGGAAAGCGTTCCAACAGCCGCTGGCTCAGCGATCCGGGTCCGCAGGCGGCGTCGATGACCGTGAAACCGTCGCCGAAACATGCGGCCAGGATCTCGAACATCACGCCGAAGCGTTCTTCGCGCTGCTCGATATAGCCTTCCTGCTGGCGGTCCCATTTGTCCAGAAGGTCCAGGATGTCCTGATTGCCTGCCATCGGATTTCCTTTCCGTCCCATCCATCGGACGCTTTTCTAGAAGACCCTGCCCGCGCCTGGAAGGGCTGCCTTCCGCTTGGCGACGATCAGCCCTGCGACAGGCTGGCCACCGTCGAGGGCCAGGGGTCATCGAAGGCCGCGCCCGCTTTCCAGGCCGCGATCTCGTCCGGCGTGCAGAAACAGTCCCGCACGGCGGCGACGAAATCATCCAGCCCGTCGCGGTCGCCGATCACCGTCAGCCGGCAGCGGCGGTCGCCGAATTCGGGCGACATGCCGGCCAGCCGCTGCCGCATGTCCGCGCGTTCCTGGGGCAGCAGGTTCAGGCTTTCGTCCTCCAGGGCCGCGATCTTCCAGTAGTTGACGATTTCCAGCCCGATGCTGCCCGCCGTCTGGTTCCACAACAGCTGCAACCGGTCGCGGGACGGCAGCCAGAAGAAACCCTTGCTGCGATAGATGCCGATGCCAAGGGAATGGTTGTAAACCTGCCACAGGCGTCGCGGATGGAAGGGCCGGGGATCCGCGATCACCCTGCTGTCGATCCGATAGCTTTCCGGCCCGGACATCGACCGGGTGCCATGGGCCTTGTCCCAATCGGTCAGTTCGGCCCCAAGGGTAGCGACCCGCGCATGGTCATAGGGCGGCAGCGCCAGCACATCCGCCAGCCGGACATTGCCCCATTGCATCCCCATGATGTCGGCAAAGGGGTTGATCGGATGGATGGCCTCGGCCACGGCGCGCAGGGTTTCGCCGGTCACCTTGTCCATCTTGCCCAGCAGGATGCGGCTGGCGAACATGATCTGTTCGGCCAGCAGGTTCTCGATCCCGCGCCGCCCGGATGCAAGGTTCCGCGAGGCGGCGGGCCGGATGGCGCGGCCAAGATCGTGGTCCCGCGCCAGCGTCAGCGTATCCACGACCGACAGGAAGCCGTGCAGCCGCAGGCCGGGATGCGCCTCGATCGCCTGCAACAGCGGCCAGGGATGGGTGCTGCCCGAGGTCTCGATGAGGATATGCGTGGCGCGGCCCTGGCCCGTCACCTGGCCCACCGCGCGGGCAAAATGGTCCAGTCCCCGCGTGCCGCTGATGCTGCCTGCGGGAATGGCCGCAAAGCGCGGATCGCGGCGCGAGATCACCTCGGACGTGTCGAGGATCGCGCCATCGACGTCCAGTTCGCTCATCTCGTTGACGATCACGCCGATCCGCAGGTGCGGCATTCCCCTGGCCTGAACCAGCAGGCTTTGCAGCAGCGTGGTCTTTCCCGCGCCCAGAAACCCGTTGAGGATCGTCACCGGAACCCGCGGCGTGGGTTTTTCACGCGCGGAAGGCGTCACTGTCTTGCGGCGCCCCGCGCGTCCGCCAGCCGCGATTCGGCCTGACGGAACCAGGCGAGGGTGCGGGCGTGATGGGCCGGTCCCCATCTTTCGATGAATTTCCCGGTGTGGAAATCGTGGCCGTCCTCCAGGGCGGCGATCCGGCCTGCCAGATAATCCGCCGTCAGCGGGATGCCGCATTTGACGGTGATGCAATGTTCCCATTCTTCATAGGTCCGCGGCACGAAGTCCATGTCTGCCTCATGTGGCGTGGGGGGTGGGGGGTGGGCGCGTTCGTCAAAGCTGTGTCGGATTGGGGGCATCGCCATAGACCGCGACGGGATCGAAGACCTTTTCCCCTTCCGTGAAGGCAAGCCTCGGCTGCTGGTCCCCGCCCAGCGGCACCGCGCGATAGAAGCAGGAACGATAGCCGACATGGCAGCTTGCGCCGCCCGCGATCTCGACCCGCAGCCAGATCGCGTCCTGATCGTCGTCGATGCGCATCTCGACGATCTTCTGGACCAGGCCGCTGCTTGCCCCCTTGTGCCAGAGGCATTGGCGCGCCCGGCTCCAGTAATGCGCCTCGCCGGTCTGGATGCTCAGCGTCAGCGCCTGGGCGTTCATGGCGCCCATCATCAGCACCTCGCCGGTCGCGGCATCGGTGGTGACGACCGGGATCAGCCCGTCGGGTCCGAATTTCGGGGCAAGATCGTGGCTTTCCTCGACCTGTTCGACGGTGAGGCGGGGGGAAAAGATGGACATTCTGCTTTCGTATCTGGGCTGGGGACAATGACGGCATCCGCGAGGGCCGGTGGCCGGACAGAAAACGGCATTGCGGGGTCGGGTGATTCTCGCTAATCAAGTAACGTGATAACATTACACTTACGAGGATGCCATGCCGATCAGCCAGCAAAGCCGCGACAAGCGCTTGCCCGTCACCGTCCTGTCCGGCTTCCTGGGAGCCGGAAAGACCACGCTTCTGAATCACATCCTCAACAATCGCGAAGGCCGTCGCGTCGCCGTCATCGTCAATGACATGTCCGAGGTCAATATCGACGCCGATCTGGTGCGCGACGGGGCGGAACTGAACCGGGCCGAGGAAAAGCTGGTCGAGATGACCAATGGCTGCATCTGCTGCACGCTGCGCGACGACCTGCTGCAAGGGGTGCGCAAGCTTGCCGAGGAAGGGCGCTTCGACTATCTGCTGATCGAAGGCACCGGCATCGCCGAGCCTCTGCCCGTCGCCGCGACCTTCGATTTCCGCGACGAGAACGGCGACAGCCTGTCGGATGTCGCGCGGCTGGACACGATGGTCACGGTGGTCGATGCGATCAACCTGACGAACGATTTCGCCAGCGACGACTTTATCGCCGAGCGTGGCGAGAGCCTGGGCGAAGAGGACGAACGCACCCTGGTCGACCTGCTGACCGACCAGATCGAATTCGCCGATGTCGTGGTGCTGAACAAGGCCACCGATGCCGGACCCGAGCGGCTGGACAGGGCGCGCAAGATCGTGCGGGCGCTGAACCCGGACGCCAGGCTGATCGAGACGGATTTCGGGCGTGTCGAGGCCACGGCGATCTTCGACACCGGCCTGTTCGATTTCGACAAGGCGCATCTGCATCCGATGTGGGCCAAGGAACTGTATGGATTTCAGGACCATGTGCCGGAAACCGAGGAATACGGCATCTCGTCCTTCGTCTATCGTGCCCGCAGGCCGTTCCATCCCCGCAAGATCCACGACCTGTTCAACGGCGACCTGCCCGGCGTGATCCGCGCCAAGGGGCATTTCTGGATCGCCAGCCGCCCCAACTGGGCGGTCGAGTTCAGCCTGGCGGGCGTCGTCTCGTCGGTCAGGCCCCTGGGCGGCTGGTGGGTGTCGGTGCCGCGCGAACGCTGGCCGACCCATCCCGATGCGCTGAACGAGGTGCGAAAGGTCTGGGAAGAACCCTGGGGCGACCGGCGCCAGGAACTGGTGTTCATCGGCTCGGGCATGGACAAGGACGCGCTGATCGCAAGGCTCGATGCGGCCCTGGTCGATGCCTGGGACTTTACCCCGCAGGCCTGGGCGAACCTGCCCGATCCCTTCCCGCAATGGGGGCAGCGCCGGGTCGCCTGAACGGGATGGCCGACGCACGGGGGCGGGAAGACGCCCCCGGTGACACCGCCGCAAGCGCGGCACCCCAGCAAGGAACGTCACAGGCATATGTCAAGGACCGATATCGCAAGCCCGCCCGCACCCGCCGAGGCCCTGCGGCTTCTGGAATCCGCCAGCGGGCTTGCCCTGCAACAGATCGCGCAGCCGGGCATCGGCGCGGCGGTCTGGCGGCGCGACCGCGCGCCCGCCTTCGCGGAATGGGTCGAGACCATTTCGCCCGGACACCTGCCCGCCCTGCGTGCCCTTGTGGATTTCCGGGCGGTCGAGAACTGCATCCATGCCGCCTGCGACCTGTCCGGCCTGCCTGCCGGACCGATGCGCGATCTGCTGGCCAGCGACATCGCGGCGCTGGCGCTGATGTTCGCCCGGATCATGCGAAATCCGCTGATGCATATCCGCTTCGAAGCCGTGACGACGAATGCCTGCCGCAAGTTCCATGTGGATCAGATCCCCGCGCGCCTGCTCTGCACCTACCGGGGACCGGGCACGCAATTCGGGCTGAAAGACGACAGCGGCGAGGTTGCCTTGGCCGGAGAGATGCGGACCGGAGACGTCGCGGTGCTGCGCGGCGCGCTTTGGCCCGGCAAGGAGGCCACACGGCTGCTGCACCGTTCCCCGCCCATTGAGGGGACCGGGGACGTGCGCTTGTTCCTGGCGCTCGATCCCGCCGTGGACACCGCCGGGGCACGGAGGCTGCATTGACGCGCAGCAATCTGGCCACCTCTCTGCGCCGTCGCTACAGGGCGTCGTCGATCGCGCAATATGACCGCTTGCCCCCGGAACTGCGCCACTGGCTTGCGCAGGCGGTGCTGCCGTGGAGTCCGCAGTCCGTCCTGCGGCTGTGGCAGCGCCTGATCCGGGACGCCCGCGGCGATACGGCGATCGTGCTGCAAAGACTTGATCTTGCGGAACAGCGGATGCTGGCGAAGGATCGGCCCCGTGTCTGGGGCGATACCGATCCTGCCGACCCCTGCTTTCAGAACCAGGGCAGGAAAATGGGGCAGACAAAGAGGGCAGGGACCTGACACCCAGACCAAGGCGGAAAAAAGACCGCGCGAAGCGGCATCTGACAAATCGCGATGCGCGCCTTTGCAATATCCCAAGAAAACAGTTTCGGGGGCGCCAGGACTGTCGCCGGCCGCGTCGGCACGGTTGGGGAAGGGTGAAAACCATAGTCCAGCCATGCGGCGCATGGGGAAGCCATGTGACCGGAACAGCCCCATGGCTGAAGTTCCAAGTCCGGTTTCAAACAGCCCAAACCAGAAAATTTCGAGATTTCGGAAGGTCAGTATCAAAGCGGATAAATTGCACGAATTTATCGTTGATCGAATTCACCAGGCTTTCCGCCGGCTTCTTTGGCAATTGATATACCCATGATATAAATCTTGCCATAACAATCCATCCGTGTTTTCCTTGTAATCACCTTAGGTCATGTTGACAAATGGCGGAGCCAGATGCGGATCGAGGTGATGTCGATGAAGCCCAGGAAGCTCTCTGCGGTTTTGTCGTAGCGGGTGGCGACGCGGCGGGCATTCTTGAGCTTGTTGAAGCAGCGCTCGACGAGGTTGCGCAGCCGGTAAAGGGTTCGGTCCACGGCCACGCGCAGCTTGCGGGACTTTCGCATCGGGATCACCGGCACGACGTTGCGCGCCTCCATGGTTTCTCGAACCCTGTCAGAGTCATAGCCGCGATCCGCCAGCAGGACGGAGGGCTCTGGCAGGTTGTCGTCCATGATGAGGTCAAAGCCCAGATAGTCCGATGTCTGGCCCGGCGTGATGTCCGACCTCATGGGCAGGCCTGCGCCATTGACGCGGAGGTGGATCTTTGTCGTGAAGCCACCTCGCGAACGGCCAAAACCCTGTCGCGGAGTCCCCCTTTAGCGCCCGCTGCCTGATGATGGGCGCGGACCACGGTGCTGTCGATCATCTGCAAGGCCGCTGGAACCACCCCGCTCTCGTTCAGGGCCTCCAGTATCCCTTCCCACAGCCCGGCCAGGGTCCAGCGCCGGAACTGGCGGTAGACCGACGACCACTTGCCGAACTCTTCCGGCAGGTCACGCCACGGCGAACCTGTGCGGGCTATCCAGAAAATCCCATCCAGAACAAGACGATGGTTCATGGGTTTGCGCCCGTTCGGTGCGCGGACGGCCAGAATGAAGCGTTCGTGAAACGCCCATTCCTCGTCAGACATCAGGTCTCGTGCCAAGCTGGTCTCCATCGCAGATACCAGCTTGAATCACGTTCAGCACGTCCTGTGAATCCCTTTTGTCAACACGGCCTAATACTTCAGACTTTGCCAAGTGCCTTTGCTGGTTATACCCGCGCCCCCAGCAATCGATCCGTTTTTCATCGGGTGAAGCGATGACCTTGGATGCTGTTGCAGTCCCGCCGCGAATGGCCCTGCCGGAACTGCCCGGCAGGCGGGACGATCCCGACAACTCGTCCACAGATGATTGGGCTGGCGGCCTGCGCGCGCCACGCTGGCCTCGGTCCCGCGAACTGCGGGCCGACCGCTTCAAGACGCCGCAGTCCTGAAAGGAGGAACACTTCATGAAAGTCCCATCGTTCTCCCGGCGTCTTCCCTTGGCCGGGGCGGCGCTGTGCATCGCCACCGCCGCCTCGGCGCAGATCCAGGGGGGCATCGCCGATCCGCCCGACCTGGACCTGACCGCCACTCTGTCCGCGCAGCGCGTGGACGGGCTGGAGGCGCCGGGCACCACCTCGCGCACCCGGACGCGGGCGACCGATCCCGGCGCCAGGCTGCAATTGCGCCTGCTGCGCTCGGCGATCCTGAACCCCGGCAAGGGCGGGCCGGGGGTGGCAGGCTTCGATACCGTCTGGCACCGCGGCTATGTCGATCTTGCCAATCCGCCCCCCGAGGGCGAGGATCATCGCTATGCCGCGCCGCTGATCCGGGCCGTGCCCGGAGAGACGGTGCGGATCGACCTGCACAACCACCTGCTGCCCTATGACGACCTGCCGATCGAGCAGCGCCCCTCTTACGACGACATCGCCGACCGCTATGACACGCTGATGCCGCCGGACGAATGCAATCACACGCCGCAGACGATGAACGTGCCGGATCTGCTGAAATGCTTCAACGTCACGAACATGCATTTCCACGGGTCATGGGTCAGCCCGGTGGGCAACAGCGACAACGTGCTGCGAGAGCTTCACCCGGCGGCGGACCGGGTCTATGAATACGAATACAACATCCCCAACGACCATCCGGCGGGGACGTTCTGGTATCATCCGCATGTCCACGGCGCGACTGCGATCCAGGTCGGCAGCGGCATGGCCGGTCCGCTGGTCATCGAGGGCGACCGCTGGCCGGGCACGCTGCCCGACGGACGCCTGCGGTCGGGCGATATCGACGTGCTGCTGCGCAAGGCGGATGGCAGCCCGATCCCCGACCGGCTGTTCCTGTTCCAGCAGATCCAATATGCCTGCAAGACCCTGGCCGATGGCACGCCGAAACCCGCCGCGCCCGCCGGAACCCCCAATCCGCAGGTCTGGGCAGGCTGGGCCTGCGCCGAGGGGGAGCTGGGCTCGATCGACGGTTACGGCATCCTGGGCGGGGCGAACTGGGCGAATTCCGGCCATTTCACCACCGTGAACGGTGCCGTCGCCGCCGTGCTGGGGGCCGACGATCCCGGCAGCGGCCAGCCGCCCCGGCCGGTCGTGGCCGGGCAGCCGGAACGCTGGCGCTTCATCCATGGCGGTTTCGGGGATTCGATCAAGGTCCAGATCTTCCGCCGCCAGTCCGACACCCCCGACCGGCCGGGCGAACCCACCGTCTTCGAAAGCGCCGCCGCCGACCAGCAGGACGCGGTGATCCGCCGCGAATGCCGGATCGACGACGAGCCTGTCGCGATGTTCGAGATCGCCGCCGACGGCCTGACCCGCCCGTCGATCCTGCGGACCGACAACCGGCCGCTGCATCCCGGCTATCGCAGCGACGTGCTGGTGTCCTTCGATGAGCCGGGCGAATACTGCGTCGTCGACGTGCCGCTGGCCCAGGCGCAAAGCGTCGAGGGATCGGTGGTGGATCGCCGCCTGCTGTTCACCGTGCGCGTTCAGGAACCCGAAGGCGACATTGCCCCGGCGGAAACCGCGATCTTGGACATGCTGGTCAATGCAGCGATCATCGCCGCCGACCAGTCGTCCTCCGAACGGCTGGCCATCGTGCGCGACCTGTTCGACGGGCTGAAGCTGACGCGGTTCTCGCCCCACGGCAGCCTGGCCGACGCCGAGATCGACAACTATCGTTACATCCGCTTCAACCTTCTGAACGCGCAGCAGGTGGGGGTTCCCGATGCGCCCCAGGGGGCGGGCATCGGCTATGGCTTCGTGTCGGCCGAGGACGCCACGGACGAGCCGCCGGTCTTCGACGACCGCCGCTTCAGCACCCGGCCCGAGGATGCGATCAACCTGACCCTGGGCGATGTGGACGAATGGGTGCTGACCGCCAATGCGCCGGTCGGCCACCCCTTCCACATCCACATCAACCCGTTCGAGGTGATGGCCGTCAACCGCACCGTCACCCGAGACGGGGTCGAGGAGGTGATCGACCTGACCGAGGTCGAAAGCTATGTCGATGAAAGCGGCCAGACCGTCCTGTCGCAGTATTACGGCATGAAGGGTGTCTTCAAGGACACCATCTTCACCGAGGTCGGCGTCGAGGTGGTCCTGCGGTCGCATTACGAACGCTATATCGGCCGTTTCGTGCTGCATTGCCACATCCTGTCGCACGAGGATGCCGGCATGATGCGGATCGTCGAAATCCACGATCCCGGCCGGCTGACCGAAACCGGCGTGCTGGAAAGCGCCCATGCCGGCCACAACTGACGCCATCCCCGGTCGCGCGACCGCGCGGCCGGGCCATCCGCAGGGGGCATCCATGTTGCGTCAGGGAAAAGGGACCGGGGTCGACTTGCACGCCTGGATCAAGGATCTGGGCCGCCGCGACCCGGATCTGGTCGATGCGATCCGCCGCAAGGCCGGATCGGCGCCGCTGTCCATCCGCGACCAACTGGACCCTGCCGCGCGGGCGCTGCTGGACGTGGTCGCCGGACCAGAAGCGGGGGCGCAACCGGAAACCGCTTTGGAAACCGGCGTGGAAGCCGGGCTGGAATCCATCATCCTGACCCAGGGGCGCCCCGTTCTGGACGTGGTGAACGGCGAAGCCGACGTTCAGATCATCGACGACGATGCCGCCGACATCATCCGCGACCGGCTGAAGCGCGCCGAATCCCACCTGCGCAGGGCGATCCCGGCCGTCGGCCGGATCGAGGTGTCGGACAACCCCCAGGGCGAATGGTTCGGCACCGGCTGGCTGCTGGGTGACGGCCTCATCGTCACAAACCGCCATGTCGCCGCATATTTCGCGATCCGCGAACGGGGCCGCTTCGTCTTCCGGCCCGGCCTGGTCAGCGGCCATCCGCAGACCGCCCGCATCGACTTTCAGGAGGAACGCGGCGGCGGCAGCCAGGAGGTTCCCTTGGCCGAGATCCTGTGGATGGCGCCCGAGCGCGGCCCCGACATCGCCTTTCTGAAGACCGCCGCCCCGGTCGCGGCGCAACCGATCGAGCTTGACACCGAATTGCCCGCCGCCGGACGCGACGTGGCGGTGATCGGCTATCCCGCCTTCGACAGCCGCATCCCCGATTTCCAGCTGATGGAACGCCTGTTCGGACGGGTCTACAACCACAAGCGGCTGGCCCCCGGCAAGGTCCTCGGCATGGAGGGACGCGAACTGACGCACGACTGCACCAGCCTGGGCGGCAATTCCGGCTCGGTGGTGCTGGATCTGGACAGCGGCAAGGCGGTCGGGCTGCATTTCACCGGCTTTTTCCTGCGCGCGAATTACGCTGTGCCCGCCCCGGTCATCGCCGAGGCGCTGCGCGACCTGTCCCGTCCCGGCAGCCCCCGCTCGCAACCCCAGACGTCGCGCCACCCGCCTCTGCGATAAACACCGTTCCGCCGACAACCGCGACAGGCACCGGATCCAGCCCGCACTCGGCCCCCTCGACCGCCTCTCCGGTGCGGATGTCGAAGCGGGCACCGTGGGCGGTGCAGATCAGCTTCGTGCCGTCGGCCGACACAAGCCGGTCGCCGCGATAGTCCAGCGGCAGATACTGATGCGGACAGGCGTTCACATAGGCGCGCAAGTCGTCGCCCGCCCGTACGACCAGCATCGGAAAGGCGCCCTTGTCCGTCGTGACCGTCAGGGACAGCACGTCCGTGACCTGCGCCATGGCGCAGATGGGCGTGCCCGTCGCGGGGGCGGATGAATAATCGGTCCAGGGCATGGGCATCCTGATGCGCAAGCCCCGCCCGCCGGCGGCGGGCGGGGCAGGGGGGACGGCAAGCTATTCGGCGGGCGTGGCGTTCAGGACGCCGCGGCGCACCTGGTCTTCCTCGATCGATTCGAACAGGGCGCGGAAGTTGCCCTCGCCGAAGCCGTCGTCGCCCTTGCGCTGGATGAATTCGAAGAAGATCGGGCCGATCACCGTCTTCGAGAAGATTTGCAGCAGGATCCGGGTTTCGCCGCCGCCGACCACGCCCTCGCCGTCGATCAGGATGCCATGCTTCTTCATGCGTTCGATGGGTTCCTGATGACCCTTCACGCGGCGATGCGACATCTCGTAATAGGTGTCGGGCGGTCCCGGCATGAACTCCATGCCTGCGTCGCGGATGCGGTCGGTGCCCTGATAGATGTCCTCGGTCGCGATGGCGATGTGCTGGATGCCCTCGCCCTTGTATTCGCGCAGATATTCCTCGATCTGGCTGTGATCGTCGGTGGATTCGTTGATCGGGATGCGGATCTTGCCGTCCGGAGAGGTCAGCGCCCGGCTGACAAGGCCGGTCTGCTTGCCCTTGATGTCGAAATACTTGATCTCGCGAAAATTGAACGTGTCGTGATAGAACTTGTACCAGGTGTCCATGTTGCCGCGGATCACGTTATGCGTCAGGTGATCCAGATAGTAGAAGCCGAAGCCCTCGGGGCGCGGATCGGCTTCGCCCAGCCAGTCGTAATCGGCGTCATAGGCGCTGCCCTCGCCGCCGTATCTGTCGATGAAGTACAGAAGCGAGCCGCCGATGCCATAGACGGCGGGCGTCTCGATGGACTTGCCGGGGCCGGTATATTCCGTGGCGCCCAGATCCAGGGCGCGCTTCAGCGCCACTTGCGCATCGACGACGCGCCAGGCCATCGCGGGCGCGCAGGGGCCATGGTCCTTGACGAAACCGGCCGCATGGGTGTCCGCGTCGGCGTTCAGCAGATAGTTGATGTCGCCTTGGCGATACAGCGTGATGTTCTTGGTCTTGTGCTTGGCCACCGGGGTGAAGCCCATCTGCCGGAAGATGCGGTCCAGAACCTCGGGGTTGGGATGGGCGTATTCGACGAATTCGAAGCCGTCGGTGCCGGCGGGGTTGATGTCGCTGATCGTCGCCTTGGGGGCGTTGTGCGGAAACGGACCCATGCGCGCTCCTCCTCTTCGCTGGGGTTCCGGGTCAGAATGCCACGATGTTCATGCACGGGGGTTGCGAAATCGCGGCATTTGGGGCGTTCTTCGCACGAAACGTGCACGGAATCTGCGAAGGATGCATGGCTTGAAACTGGATGGCTTCGACATCGCGATCCTGACCGCCTTGCAGCGCGACGGCGCGCTGACCAACGCCGCCCTGGCCGAGATCGTGAAGCTGTCGCCCTCTCAATGCTCGCGCAGGCGCGCGGCGCTGGAGGAGGCGGGCGTGATCGAAGGCTATTCGGCGCGGCTTGGCGCGGCCAAGCTGGGATACGGGCTGCGCGCGATTATCCGCGTCAACCTGTCCAGCCACGGTCAGCGGAAAGAGGATGACTTCGCCCGCTTCGTCGCCATGCAGCCGCAGATCCGCTCGGCCTTTTCGGTGTCGGGGGATGCGGATTACGTCCTGGACGTGCGGGTCCGCGATCTGGAGTCCTTTGCCGATTTCGTGCATCGGCATTTGCTGCCGCATCCGCAGGTGTCGCAGGTCCGGTCCGAGATCGTGTTGAAGACGCTGAAAGACGAAAAGGGCGTCGCGCCCGGACTGGTCGCGCCGCCCGATCCGTCCTGAGGCTGCGTCAAGGGCAGGCCATGCCGACCGCGAGGCGGGGCCGGTTCGCAACGCAACGCGCGGCCGATTGCAGCGGGCCCGGTGCGCGGCTTGCCCTGCGCGCCGACAACCCGGGGCCGGGCCGCCCATGACCGGGCTGGCGTCGGGAATCCTGGCCTTCCGCGGATCGGACCGCTTAACGGTCGCGGGTATTGATGGGATAGGCGGTGGTATGGCGCAGCCGTTCCATCGCGAAATGCGAGGTCAGGTTCTTGATCGGCACGGCATCGGTCAGCCGGCGATAGAAATCGTCATAGGCAGCCATGTCGGACACAGCGACATGCAGCAGATAGTCCATTTCCCCGGCCATGCGATAGGCCTCCATGATCTCGGGGAATTGTTTGACGGCGGCCAGGAAGGCGTCGCGCCAGGCTGCGCCGTGGTCCGTCGCCTCGATCCCCACGAAGACGGTCAGGCCCAGGCCCAGCTTCGCCGGATCGGCCAGGGCCACGCGCCCGGTCAGGACGCCGGTCGCCTCAAGCTTCTGGATCCGCTTCCAGCAGGGGGTTTGCGACAGGCCCACCTGATCGGCGATCTGCGCGATCGGCTGGGTCGCGTCCTGCATCAGGGCGGCGACGATCTTGCGGTCGATCAGGTCCAGGCTGGCCATTTGGTCTTTTTCCTCGGGGTCGGTCTCGGGCCACAGGTTGCCAGAAAAATAGCAAATGTCCACCGTTATTGTCGTATATTTGGAATTGCCCTGACCTGCGGCAAATGTCGACCTTGAAGCGGGTATTTTATCACCGTAGGGTGGGCCATGATCACGCAGAAGATGAAATACGCCCTCAAGGCGATGCTGGTTTTGGGGGACGAGGCCGCCCAGCCCAGCCCCGAGGCGCTGACCATCGAGAAGATCGCCCGGCGGTCCGACACGCCGAAGCGGTTCCTGGAACAGATCCTGCTGGAGATCAGGAACGCGGGCATGGTCAGCTCGATTCGCGGCCGGTCGGGCGGCTATCTGCTGATCAAGCGGCCCGGCGACATTTCCATTTCCGAACTGCTGCGCCTGATCGACGGCCCCATAGCACCGCTGCCCTGCCTGTCGCGGCGCGCCTATCAACGCTGCGAGGATTGCCGGGACGAGGCGTCCTGCCGCATCCGCAAGGTCTTTGCCGAGATTTTCTGGTCCTATCTGATCCTGATCGAATCGCTGACGCTGGAGGACATGCTGCGGTCAGAACAGGTGGCGGAACAGGTGATCGGGGCCTAGAACGGCGCCGCCTGGCTGAAGCTGACCTGCACGCCGCTGTCGGGATGGCGCAGGCGCAGGCTTTCGGCGTGCAGCATCAGGCGCGGATGATCGGCCGCGGCGCCCGAGGCATAGAGCGGATCGCCCAGGATCGGATGGCCGGTTTCGGCCATGTGGACCCGCAATTGGTGGCTGCGCCCGGTCAGCGGGAACAGGCGCACGCGGGTTTCGTCATCCGTCGCGCGGATCACCCGCCATTCGGTCAGCGCCGGGCGGCCCGCCTCGTGGTCGACCTTCTGGCGCGGGCGGTTCGGCCAGTCGACGATCAGCGGCAGATCGACCCGGCCGGTCTTCGGCTGCAACCGCCCGGCCAGGCGGGCGACATAGGCCTTCTTGACCTTGCGATCCTCGAACTGCTTGGACAGCACCCGCTGCGCGTGCGGCGTCAGGCCGAAGACCATCACGCCCGATGTGTCCTGGTCCAGCCGGTGCACCAGCAGCACCGTCGGGAAGGGGCCGCGCAGGCGGTTGATCAGGCAATCGTCCTTGCCCTCGCCCCGGCCCGGCACCGACAGAAGCCCGGCGGGCTTGCCCACCACCAGGATCTCGTGATCGGCATGGATCACCTGGGGCGCGTCGGGGGGCGGGGCATAGACGAAACCGGTCACTTGGCGACCAGCCGGATCGCCAGGCCCGCGAACATCACGGCGGCGATCCTGTTGATCAGGCCCAGCCGCCGCCCGATCACATGGCCCGCATGGCCCGCGACGACGCCGTAACCCATCGTGACCAGCGTGCCGGTCAAGGCGAAGATCAGCCCCAAGCCCAGGATCTGCTGCCAGATCGGCCCCCAGGCGGGGTTGGTGAACTGCGGCAGGAAGGCCAGCAGGAACAGCACCGGCTTGGGGTTCAGCGCGTTCGACAGAAAGCCGCGCCGGACGATGGTCCAGGGTCTGACGCTGCCGCGCGCGGAGGGATCGACCGGCCCCGCCCGCCAGCTTTTCCAGGCCAGCCACAGCAGATAGGCCGCGCCCGCGTATTTGATCGCGCGCAGCGCCTCGGGGTGGGCGGCGACCACCGCGCCCAGGCCCAGGGTCGCCAGCGTCACATGCATCAGAACGCCCAGGCCCACGCCGAAGCCCGCCAGGGCGCCCGCGCGCGGCCCGCCCTGGATGCCGCAGGCACTGGCGAAGAACACATCCTGGCCCGGCGCGACGTTCAGCAGCAGCCCGCCTGCGACGAAGGCGGTCAGCTGCGCCAGCGGAATGGCGGCGATTGTGTCCCAGATCATCCCTGCGGTTCCTGCGGCAAGCCGTCGGCGATGTCATAGTAATCGCCCTTGTCGGCCACGTAGATATGGCCCGCCAGCCGCAGCCCGGTGGGATTGTCGATGGCACCCGCCGCGATCTCGGGGTTCGTCACGCCGATCTGCCGCCAGAACAGGCTGCTGCCGCATTCGGGACAGAAGCCGCGTTCGGCCTTGTCCGAGGACCGATACCACCGCACCGGTCCGGCCACGGAAACGTCGCTGGCCGAGGCAGAGGCCCAGACATGCCCCGACCAGCGGCGGCACTGGCTGCAATGGCAGGCGCTCGGCGGCTCGGACCCCCCGCTGCCCTTGAAGGTGACGGCGCCGCACAGGCAGCGCCCGGTGAAATCAGACATGGCCGAAAACCTCCTCCAGAATGGCGGCCAGCCGGGCGGCGTCGGTTTCGGTGAAGGCATCGGGCCGGTCGCTGTCGATATCCAGAACGCCGATCAGCCGCCCGCCGTTTCCCCAAACCGGCAGGACGATTTCCGACCGGGTGGAACTGGCGCAGGCGATATGGCCGGGAAAGGCGTCCACGTCGGGCACAAGCTGGACCTGGCCGGTGCGCGCCGCAGCCCCGCAGACCCCGCGAGAAAACGGGATCACCAGGCAGCCATGGCCGCCCTGATAGGGACCGATCTTCAGCAGATCGGGCGCCACGACCCGATAGAAGCCGGTCCAGTCGAAGCGGTCGTCGGCATGGTGGATCTCGCAGGCCAGGGTGGCCATCAGCGCGACCTCGTCGGTCTCGCCTTCGGTCAGGGCGCGGATGCGGGAGGCAAGGGCGTCGTAATCGGTCATGGCCTCTTCTATGCCCGGCGATGCGGCGCGAAAAGCCGCGATCTTGCCATTTACGCAGCCTCGCCTCTCGGCCAATCTGCGCGCCATGACCCGCCTGACCCTGACGCAACGCATCTTCCTGGTGATCCTGGCCGTGCAGGCGGCGCTGTTCGCCGCCCTGGCCGTGGCCAGCCTGGAGGGCGCGCGCCGCGACATCGCGACCGAGACCCGGCTGGCGGTGGAAACCGCGCGCGCCCTGGTGCTGGCGACGATCGGAACCATGCAGGGGGCGGTCCCGCCCGACCGGATCATGCAGCTTCTGCCCGAACGGCTGGTGGTGCCGCGCCATGTCACGCTGGGGACCGTCGACATCCTGGACGGGGTGGTGCGCCGCGCCCGCGCGCCGGTGCAGGCGCAGGCCCCGGCACCGCCCTGGTTCGCGTCCCTGGTCGCGCCCGACCTGCTGGAAACCCGCCTTCCCGTGGTGCTGGAGGGGCGGCCGCGCGGCTATGTCTTCATCGCGACCGATCCGGGGGCGGAAATCGCGCTGGCCTGGCGCGACCTGTCGGCCTTCCTGGGGCTGGCGGCGATGGCGGCGGTTGCCCAGGGGCTGCTGATCCTGTGGGCCACGCGCCAGGCGCTGCGGCCCGTGGCGGCCATCGCCAGCCGCTTGGGCGACCTGCGCCGGGGTGATCTGACGGCGCGGGTGGGGCCGGTGGCGCAGCGCGACCTGGCACCCATCGCCGCCGGGGTGGACGACCTGGCCCAGGCGCTTGGGCAGGCCCAGGCCGACCGCGCCCGGCTGCAACGTCGCGTCGTCACGCGCGGCGACGAGGAACGCAAGGCCGTGGCCCGCGACCTGCATGACGAGATGGGCCCCTGCCTGTTCGGCCTGCGGGTCGAGGCCGACGCCCTGCGCAAGGCCGCCCCCACCCCCGCCGTCGAGGCCCATGCCCAGGCCATCGCCGACATCGCCGAGGAAATCGCCCGCGTGAACCGCGCCCTGCTGGGCGACCTGCGCCCCGCCGCCATCGGGCAGTTGCCGCGGGCAGCGGTGCTGGGCGATTACCTGGCCGACCTGGAGCGGCGCTTCCCGGATCTGGACATCGGCCTGGATCTGGCCCCCGGCCTGCCGGAACCGGACGAGGCGACCGCCCTGACGCTGTTCCGCATCGTCCAGGAAGGCACCACCAACGCCCTGCGCCATGCCGCGGCGTCCCGCGTGACGGTGCGCCTGTGGGCCGATCCGGCGCATTGGCGGGTGGTCCTGGCCGATGACGGGCGGGGCATGGCGCCGGACGCGCGCGAAGGCACCGGCCTGACCGGGATGCGCGAACGCATCACCCTGCTGGGGGGCGATTTGACCTTGTCCTCGGGCAGCGGGGGGACCACCATCGGCGCCAGCCTGCCCTTGCAACAGCCTGAATGAAGGCCCGACCGCAGATGAAGTCCGCGCTTGTCATCGACGATCATCCGATCACCCATCTGGGCGCGAACCGCCTGCTGCGCGAACTGGGATACGAGCGTATCGGCCAGGCCATGTCGGGCGAGGAGGCGCTGTCGCAACTGGCGGGCGGCGACGCGCCGGACCTGATCGTCCTGGACATCAGCCTGCCGGGCCAGGGCGGGCTGGATCTGGTGGCGCCGCTGCGCGACGCGGCGCCGGATGCGCCGATCCTGATCTTTTCGATGAACGACCAGACCGGCTTTGCCGCTCGCGCCTTGCAGTCGGGCGCGCAGGGGTTTCTGTCGAAGAACGCGCCCCCCGCCGATTTCCGCGAGGCGGTGCGGATGCTGGAATCGGGCGAATTCTATCTGTCGCCCCGCCACGCGATGGCGCTGGCGACGCTGCGGGCCGGGGCCTCGGCCGATCCGCTGGGGGCGCTGTCGGACCGGGAACGGCAGGTGCTGGCGCTGATCGGCCGGGGGCTCAGCCTGCAAGCCATCGCGGATCACCTGGATGTCAGCTACAAGACGGCGGCCAACACCTCCTCGGCGCTGAAGAAGAAGCTGGGCGTGGACGGCATCAACGGGCTGATGAAATTCGCCCTGGACAGCGGGATATGACGGCGATGCTGGGATGGTTCAGTCTGGACGACGACGCAGCACCGGGCGAGGCCGACCGGATCCTGGCGCGCCTGTCGGCCGGTCTGGCGGATGCGGGCCTGCGGCTGGCGGGCGCCATCCAGGTCAACACCGACCGGGGCGCCGACTGCGCCTGCGACATGGACGTGCTGGTGCTGGGCGAGGAAGACATGCCGATCCGCATTTCCCAGTCCCTCGGCAGCGGATCGACCGGCTGCCGCCTGGATCCCGGCGCGCTGGAAATGGCGGCGGCGCGGGTCTCGGCCCGGCTGGCGGGGGCGGAACTGCTGATCCTGCCCAAGTTCGGCCGCCAAGAGGCCATCGGCCGGGGCTTTCGCAGCGTGATCGCGCAGGCGGTGGCCCAGGACGTGCCGATCCTGCTGCATGTGCCCCCCGAACAGCGCGCCGATTTCGACCGCTTCTGCGAGGGGCTGGGCCAGCGCGTTCCGCCGGGCCAGCTGGCCGAATGGTGCCTGGACCAGGTGACGGGTCTTCAGTGACGGGCGTCCGGTGACCGACCTTCCGCTGATCGACGCGCGCGGGCTGCTGTGCCCGCTGCCGGTCCTGCGGCTGCGCAAGCTGCTGCCCGACCATCCGCCGGGCGCGCGGGTGCGGCTGTGGGCGACCGACGCCATGGCCCTGGTCGATGTGCCGCATTTCTGCGAAGGCTCGGGGCACCGGCTGGTCGAACAGCGCGACATCGGCGGCGGCGTGCGGGAATTCATCGTCGAAAGGGGGCTTTCCGCCCCCTCGGCCGCCAGGGCGGCCTTCACCCCCGAGGATATTTGAGCGAAGAAGAAGCCATGCTGGCCGTGTTCCTGAAGACCCTGCCCTTTTTCGGGATGATCGGCCTGGGCTGGCTGGCCGCGCGGACGCGGTTCTTTCCCCATGAGGGGGCGGCCTGGCTGACCAAATTCGTCTTTTACTTCGCGCTGTCGGCGATGCTGTTCCGCTTTGCCGCGCGCCTGGATCTGGCGGCGCTGTTCGACCGGTCCTTCGCGCTGGCCTATCTGGCGGGATCCTTCGGGCTTTGGCTGGTCGGCATGGCCGTGGCGCGCGGCCGGGGCCTGTCCCTGCCCGAGGCCGCGATGGAGGCGCAGTGCTGCATGATCGGCAATACCGGATTTCTGGGCGTGCCGATGCTGGTCGCGCTGCTGGGCGAACGCGCCGTGGGGCCGGTGCTGATGGTCCTGACCATCGACATGCTGGTGTTTTCCACGCTGATCACCCTGATCATCCATGCGGGCCGCAGCGGCGGGCTGCGCCTTGCCACGGCGGTTCCGATCCTGCGCGGCATCGTCGCCAATCCGATGGTCCTGTCGATGCTGGCGGGCCTGGCCTGGGCGCAGATGCGCCTGCCCGTGCCCGGCCCTTTCGACGAGTTCCTGGTGATGCTGGGCGCCGCCGCCACCCCCGGCGCGCTGTTCGCCATCGGCGCCAGCCTGGCGGGGCGGCGCATCGGCCGACTTGCGGCCTCGGCCTGGCTGACGGTCGCCAAGCTGATCCTGCATCCCCTGGCCGTGGGCCTGGCCGCCTGGGCCTTTCACGTCGAGCCCTTCGCCGCAGGTGTCATGGTCGCCGCCGCCGCCCTGCCGGTCGCAGGCAACGTCTATATCCTGGCGCAATATTTCGGCGTGGCGCAGCAGCGCGTGTCGGCCGCGATCCTGATGTCCACCGCAGGCAGCATCGTGACGGTTCCGCTGATCATCCTGCTGATCGGGCAGGGATAGGCCGGGGACCGCGCGCGGGGCCGCGCCGGAAACCGCCGAGGCGCAGCTTGCGGGTCGCCTGGGTGTTCCCAGCTCACCGCGTGATATCCTCGTCCGCGTTCTCCATCCGGTCCAGATTGGCGACGACCGTCAGAGATCCCCGTTCTCTTTGGGCCGGGATCTTTGGGAACAAAATCACGACCAGGATTGTAGTCTTATCGGGACGGATGAAAGGAAGCGCACCATGTCCAAGACTCTGATCGTTCCCGGTCTTGACGGATCGCCCGCGCCGCATTGGCAGGACTGGTGGGCGCGCACCGATCCGAACGCGATGATCGTCGATCTGCCCGACCCTCGCCGCCCCGTGCGCGAGGCGTGGGAGGCGACGCTGGCCGAAATGGTCCTGCGCCATCCGGGCAGCATCCTGGTCGGCCATTCGCTGGGATCGGTGCTGATCGCGCAGATGCTGGACCGCTGGGCGGGGCTGCGGGTGCGCGGCGCCGTCCTGGTGGCCCCCGCCGATCCGCTGGCGGGGTTCGAGGATTGCAAGCGCATCCGCCGCTTCGGGCCGCTGCCGGAACGGGCGCTGGACGTGCCTGCGGTCGTGGTGGCCAGCCGCAACGATCCCTGGATGTCCTTCGGCCGCTGTCAGGATCTGGCCGACGACCTGGGGGCGGATCTGATCGACTTGGGCCATGCGGGGCATATCAACGTCGCCTCGGGTTTTGGGCCGTGGCCAGGGGGCAAGGTGATCCGCGACGGGCTGCTGGACCGGACCGCCCGGCCGTCGATGCTGCGCAGGTTGCTGAGCCAGGCAACGGCCCCGCGCCGGGTGCCGGTGGCAGGTGCATGATGCCCGCCCGCAGCTTTGACCGCCGCGCGGAACCCTGCCCGATCATCGACTTCGGGGTGCCCTTCATGTTCGAGATCCAGACCGAGCTGCACCTGCGCCGCCTCGACCAGGACGCCCCGGCCGCCGATCACGGCCGGATCGGGGCCGCGGCATTGCTGGTCTTGGCCAGCCTGTCCGGCCTGACGGTGCTGGCGGCGGCGCTGGGCTAAGCGCCGGGCGTCAGGCCTGCGCCAGGAAACCGCGCAAGACCTGCAACTTGGCGGCGGCGGTGTCGACGATGCTGTCCCCCGACATGCCGTCGTCATTGGCCCAGATGCGGAACGTGTCGGCCAGGGCGTGGGAAATCGCCTCGGCCAGCAGTTCGGCGTCGGGACGGGCATCCTCGCCCAGGCGCATGACGGCCAGATCGGCGATCTGGTCGCGCAGGCGTTTCAGCGATCCGTAGAAGATCGGCAGCAGATCGGGCGAACGGTCCAGCAGCCGCTCAATCAGGCGCGAGGTGGCGCGGTCAAGGTCGCTGTTCGACAGCAGCTGCCGCAGCGCCTGCAACAGATCCGCCAGCAGCGGTCCCGACGAGTCGCGGAACCGGGCCACGGTATCGTCGTCGAAACTGGGCGCCGTGCCGATGATCGCGGCATCCTTGTTCAGGTAATAGTTGAAGAACGTGCGCTGGCTGATCCCCGCCTCGGCCGCGATCGCCTCGGTCGTCACGCTGTCATGGCCGTGGCGCAGCGCCAGAGTCAGCGCCGCGCGCTGGATCTCGCGCGAGGTCTGCAACCGCCTTCGATCACGAAGCGATGATTTCACGGCCATGGCGCATTTCCCCCGGATATTCATATCAG
This sequence comes from Paracoccus sp. S3-43, assembly GCF_029027965.1. NCBI lineage: Bacteria > Pseudomonadati > Pseudomonadota > Alphaproteobacteria > Rhodobacterales > Paracoccaceae > Paracoccus > Paracoccus qomolangmaensis. The sequence continues at coordinate 551,455 of NZ_CP119082.1, forward strand.
GCAAACATTGCACACTGTGCATTGATGTGCAACAAGGCGGCAAAGCCCCTCCGCCTGTCCGAAGGACCGATTCCGATGCCCCTTTTCCGCCTGCTGGCCTGTGTGGTCCTGATCGCCGTCTGGTTTTCGTCCCTGCCGGCCCTTGCCCAACAGGACGACATGCCGCCGCCCGCGGTCGGCGTGGTGACGGTGCAGCCTCAGCGGGTGCCGCGCATCGTGACGCTGCCGGGCCGCGCCGTGGCCCAGTCCGAGGCCGCGATCCGTCCGCGCGTGGGCGGGCTGGTGACGGAAATCCTGTATGAGCCGGGGACCGCCCTGGAACGGGGCGCGCCGATGTTCCAGATCGACCCGGCGACCTATCGGGCCAACCTGTCCAGCGCCGAGGCGCAGGTCAGTTCCGCCCGCGCAGCACTGACCCAGGCGGAAACCTCGTTCGGGCGGACCGAACGGCTGCTGGGATCGGGCACCACCCAGGCGCAGGTCGACGCATCGCGCGCCACGCTGGAACAGGCCCAGGCCGCGCTGCAATCGGCCGAGGCCGCGCTGACCCTTGCGCAGGCGGAACTGGACTGGACCACCGTCACCAGCCCGATCGACGGCGTGGCCAGCGTCGCGGCGGTCTCGGTCGGCGATCTGGTCACGGCGGGGCAGGCCGATGCGCTGGCCACCGTCACCAGCCTGGATCCGATCGACGTGGACATGTACGAACCCTCGGCCCGGCTGCTGTCGCTGCGCGAGGATATCAGCGCGGGCCGGCTGCGGCTGAACGAAACGCTGCAAGCGACGCTGACGCTGGAAACCGGCGAGACCTATGAGGCCACGGGCAGGCTGGTCGCGCCGGGGGTCACCGTCTCGACCTCGACCGGGGCGGTGGATACGCGGTTCCGCTTCGACAACCCGCGCCGCCTGATCCTGCCCGGCATGTTCCTGCGCGGCCAGATCGAGATGGGCACGACCGAGGCCTTCCTGGTCACGCAGAACGCCGCGACCCGCGACAAGACGGGGCGACTGACGGCCTGGGTGATCCGCGACGGCAGGGCCGCAGAGGTGAACCTGACCGACGACGGCAGCTATCGGAACCACTGGATCGTGACGGACGGGCTGGAACCCGGCGACCTGCTGGCGGTCGACAACCTGGCCGCGCTGACCGAAGGCGCGACGGTCACGACCGTGCCCGTCACGCTGGACGACAACGGCGTGGTCCGCGAAGCGGCGCCCGCCGCCGCCCCCGATGCCGCCGCCGACGCCCAACCCGCCCCGGCCGCGGCAGAGTAACCCATGGCACGCTTTTTCATCCATCGCCCCGTCTTCGCCTGGGTTCTGGCCTTCGTGACCATGCTGGTCGGCGCCCTTGGTCTGCAAACCCTTGCGATCGAGCAATATCCCCAGATCGCCCCCACCACCGTCCGCATCAGCGCCACCTATACCGGCGCATCGGCCGAGATCGTCGAGAATTCCGTCACCACCGTGATCGAGGACGGCATGACCGGGATCGACGGGCTGATCTACATGACCTCGAATTCGACGCCGGGATCGGCATCCGTGTCGCTGACCTTCGACGATACGGTCGATGCCGACATCGCGCAGGTCCAGGTCCAGAACAAGCTGCAACTGGTGACCAGCCAGCTGCCCGACATCGTGCAGCAGCGGGGGGTGAACGTGTCGCGCTCCACCTCGTCGATCCTGCTGGTGGGGGCGCTGACCAGCACGGACGGCAGCTTTTCGTCGGTGGAACTGGGCGATCTGGTGGCGCAGATGATCGAGGATCCGGTCAAGCGGACCCCCGGAGTCGGGTCCATCAACACCTTCGGGTCGGGCTATGCGATGCGCATCTGGCTGGATCCGATGAAGATGGCGCAATACCAGGTCACGCCCGCCGACGTGACCGCCGCCGTATCCGAACAGAACACCAACGTCACCGTGGGTGAACTGGGCGCCGAGCCGTCGGCGGAAGGCCAGCGGCTGACCATGACCCTGTCGGCGCAGTCGCAATTCAGCTCCGTGCCGGAATTCGAACGCATCCTGCTGCGCGTGGACCCGGACGGATCGACGGTCTTCCTAGGCGACGTGGCCCGGATCGAGATCGGCCAGGAATCCTATGGCGGGGCTGCGCGCTATAACGGCAATCCGGCGGCGGGTTTCGGCGTCAACCTGGCGACGGGCGCCAATGCCGTGGACACCGCCCATGCCGTGCGCGCGGTGATCGACGGTATCGCGCCGTCGCTGCCCGCGGGCGTGCAGGTCGTCTATCCCTATGACACCGCGCCCTTCGTCGAAAAATCCATCCACCAAGTCTACAAGACCCTGGCCGAGGCCGTGGTGCTGGTCTTTCTGGTGATCCTGGCCTTCCTGCAAAGCTGGCGCGCCACGATCATCCCGGTGATCGCCATCCCGGTGGTGCTGCTGGGCACCTTCGGGGTGCTGGCGGCGGCGGGCTTTTCCATCAACACGCTGACCATGTTCGCGCTGGTGCTGGCCATCGGCCTGCTGGTCGATGACGCCATCGTCGTCGTCGAAAACGTCGAGCGGGTGATGGAGGAAGAGGGTCTCGGCCCCGTCGAGGCCACCCAGAAAAGCATGGAGGAGATCACCTCGGCCCTGGTCGGCATCGTCATGGTGCTGTCGGCGGTGTTTCTGCCGATGGCCTTCATGTCGGGCGCGACCGGGGTGATCTATCGCCAGTTTTCCTTGACGATCATCACCGCCATGGTGCTGTCGCTGGGCGTCGCGGTGATCCTGACGCCCGCCATGTGCGCCAGCCTGCTGAAGCCGCGCGGGCATGGCGACGGCATCGCGCCCGCCCGCTGGTTCAACCGCAACCTGGACCGCGCGACGAACGGCTATGGCCATGCCGTGGCCCGGCTGGTGCGCCGTCCGTTCAGGATGCTGGTGGTGCTGGCCGCCATCGGCTTTGGCGCGCTTGCCCTGTATGAACGCCTGCCCGGCTCCTTCCTGCCGGACGAGGATCAGGGCGTGATGATGGTGATGATCGAGACGCCCGACGGATCGACCACCGCGCAGACCCTGGCCCTGGTCGAGAGGGTCGAGGACTATCTGCGCGTCCAGGAAGCCGACACGGTGGAATCCACCTTCTCGGTCCTGGGCTTCAGCTTCGGCGGCGCGGGCCAGAACAACGCCATGCTGTTTGCCAAGCTGCGCGAATACGAGGATCGCCCCGACCTTGACGTGGCCTCGCTGGTGACGCGGGCCAACGGCTATTTCTTCATGAACAACCGCGCGGGGCAGGCCTATTTCCTGCAACCGCCGGCGATTCCCGGCATGGGCGCGTCCTCGGGCTTTTCGATGTATCTGGTCGACCAGTCGGGGCGCGGGCAAGAGGCGCTGACGGCGGCCGCCGACCAGCTGGTCGCCACGGCCCAGACCGATGGCCGCGTCACCAACCTGCGCGGCAACGAGGCGCCGTTCCAGACCTCGCTGCGGCTGGACATCGACCAGCAGAAGGCCGCCGCCTTCGGATTGTCGATCTCCGAGGTGAACGCGATGCTGTCGATCATCTTCTCGGGCCGGGACGTGAACGATTTCGCGCTTGGCGCCGAACTGCGCCCGGTGATCGTTCAGGGCGAGGCCTATGCCCGATCCCAGCCGGAAGACATCGACCGCTGGTTCGCCCGCAATTCCGACGGCGACATGGTGAATTTCGGCGCCTTCACCACCCGCGTCTGGGACCAGGAGCCGCAGGCCCTGGCCCGCTATGGCGGCACCCGCGCGCTGGAACTGTCGGGGGCTGCGGCGCAGGGCCTGTCCTCTGGCGCGGCGATGGATGCGATGGAGGAGATGGTGGCCGACATGCCCGGCGGCTATGGCGCCGCCTGGACGGGCCTGTCCTATCAGGAACGGCTGTCGGGCAACCAGGCGCCCCTGCTGTTCGCGCTTTCGGGGCTGGTGGTGTTCCTGGCGCTGGCCGCGCTCTATGAAAGCTGGACGGTGCCGCTGGCGGTGATGCTGACCGTGCCGGTGGGCATCCTGGGCGCGCTGGCCGCGGCGCTGTTCTTCGACCAGACCAACGATGTCTACTTCAAGGTCGGGCTGCTGACGACCATCGGCCTTGCCGCGCGGAACGCCATCCTCATCGTGGAATTCGCGCAATCGCTGGTGGCCCAGGGGCGTCCGCTGCTGGAGGCCGCCATCGAGGCGTCGAAGATGCGCCTGCGCCCGATCCTGATGACCACCTTCGCCTTCATGCTGGGGGTGCTGCCGCTGGCCATCGCCTCGGGCGCGGGGGCGGGGGCGCAGAACTCGATCGGGATCGGGGTTCTGGGCGGCATGGCGTCCTCGGCCGTGATCGGGATCTTCCTGGTGCCGGTCTTCTATGTGGCCGTGCTGAAGGCGGTCGAGCTTCTCGGAAGAAGAAAGGGACGACCCGCATGACGAGGGGAATGCGCCGCCGCGCGCCGCTGGGATCGGATCTGGCGCCTGGCGCGGCGATCCCCGCCCCCGGCGGCCTCTGGTCGGGATGTAGCGACGCCAGCCTGAACCGGCTGATCGGGCAGGGGCCGGGCCAGACCGCGCAGTTCTGACGGCGCCGGCCCGCCCGGCAGCCTGGTGGGGTGGGGGTTTTACCCCATCAGGGACGGTTCAGCCAAAGACTGCTGAATCGCCCTAAACGATCCGCGTGACCAGCGGCGTCAGCCCCTCGATCTCGACCGTCACCACCTGGCCGCGCGTGACCGCGCCCACCCCCGAGGGCGTGCCGGTGAAGATCAGATCCCCCGCCGCCAGCCGCACCGATTGCGACAGATGCGCGATCACGTCGGCCACCGGCCAGATCATCTGCGACAGGTCGCCGTCCTGCCGCAGGTCGCCATCGACCGTCAGCGCAATGCGGCCCCGATCCAGCGGGCCGGTCTGCGCCGCCGGATGCAGCGGCCCGCAGGCCGCCGACAGATCGAAGCCCTTGGCCAGATCCCAGGGCCGCCCGGCCTTCTTCGCCGCCGCCTGGAGATCGCGCCGGGTGAAGTCGTTGCCCGCCGCATAACCCCAGATCAGCCCCCGCGCATCGCCGGGCGCGATGCCGGTGCCGCCGCCGGCCAGGGCGACGACCAGTTCCGCCTCGAAATGCAGGTCGCCGGTCTGCGGCGGATAGGGCAGATCGCCGCCATCGGTCAGCAGCGCATCGGCGGGCTTTCCGAAGAAGAACGGCGGCTCTCGGTCCGGGTCGTGACCCATTTCCCGCGCGTGGTCGGCATAGTTGCGGCCGACGCAGAAAATCCGCCGCACCGGAAAGCGGCGGCTGTCGCCCGACACGGGCAGGGACGGGATGGCGGCGGGCGGGATGACGAAATCGGGCATGGGCCGGGCCTTTGCTGGTTCGCGGCGGACTGTCCCGCGCCCGCCGCGCCCCGTCAAGGCCGGGACGGATCGCCGCATCGCATCGCCCTCTTTACAACCGCGTGACAGCGGGCGGACAAGGGCCTATCCAGGGGCACCGAAGCCTGCGGGATCGCCAGCCGGAACCCTTTGGAAAGGACGAACGATGTTCATCGCCATGAACCGCTTTACCGTGCCGGTCGAGAATGCCGAGGCGTTCGAGGCCCTGTGGCTGTCGCGCGACAGCAAGCTGAACGAGCTTCCCGGCTTCGTCGAATTCCACATGCTGAAAGGCCCCGAGGAAGACGGGCGGCGCCTTTATGCCTCGCACACCGTGTGGGAAAGCGAGGAACATTTCCGGGGCTGGACCCGCAGCCAGCAGTTCCGCGACGCCCATGCCCGCGCGGGCGACACGAAGAAACTGCACGAAGGCGCGCCCCGGTTCGAAGGCTTCACCGCCATCCAGGCCATCGGCCGCGCCGGATAGATAGGATCGAAAAGGAGAGGGGGACATGACCAAGACCATCTATGACCGGGGGGCTGGATGCCTGCGCGGCCAATTTCGCGCAGCTGACGCCGCTGGATTTCCTGGCGCGTACCGCCGCGATCCATCCCGACCGGCTGGCCCTGGTCCATGGCCCGATCCGGCGGACCTGGGCGCAGGTCCGTGACCGGGCCGCCCGCCTGGCAAGCGCCCTGGCCGAGCGCGGCATCGGGCGCGGCGACACTGTCGCGGTGATCGCCCCCAACATCCCCGAACTCTACGAGGCGCATTTCGGCGTGCCGATGCTGGGCGCGGTGCTGAACGCCATCAACACCCGCCTGGACGCCGAGGCCGTCCGCTTCATCCTGCAACATGGAGAGGCCAAGGCCCTGCTGGTGGACAGCGAATTCGCCCCCCTCGCGGCCGAGGCGCTGCAAGGCTGCGACATCGGGCTGGTGGTGGATATCCTGGATCCGACGATCGCGCATGGCGATCCCGTGGGCAGCCTTGATTACGAGGCGCTGCTGGCCCAGGGCGATCCCGCCTATGACTGGCAGCCGCCCGCCGACGAATGGGACGCCATCGCGCTGAACTATACGTCAGGCACCACCGGCAATCCCAAGGGCGTCGTCTATCACCACCGGGGCGCGGCGCTGAACGCGATCTCGCAGTTGCAGGACTGGGGGATGCCCGCGCATTCGGTCTATCTGTGGACGCTGCCGATGTTTCACTGCAACGGCTGGTGCTTCCCCTGGGCGATGGCCGCGAATGCCGGGGTGTCGGTCTGCCTGCGCGCGGTGCGGGCGGAACCGATCTTCGACCTGATCGCGGACGAGGGCGTCACGCATTTCTGCGGCGCGCCCATCGTGCTGAACATGCTGGCGCAGAACGCGCATCTGAAACGCTTCGACCATGCGGTCAAGGCGATGACCGCGGGTGCCTCGCCCCCCGCCGCCGTCATCCAGGCGATGGAGGACATGGGCGTCGAGGTCACGCATGTCTATGGCCTGACCGAAGTCTATGGCCCCTCGGTCGTCTGCGTCTGGAAGCCGGAATGGAACGGCCTGCCGCCGGATCGCCGCGCCCGGCTGAAGGCGCGCCAGGGCGTGCGCAACGCGGCCCTTGCCGGGCTGATGGTCGCCGATCCCGACACGCTGGTCCCGGTTCCCCATGACGGCGAGACGATCGGCGAGATCTTCATGCGCGGCAACAATGTCATGCGCGGATACCTCAAGAACCCCGAGGCCACGGCCCAGGCGTTCCGGGGCGGCTGGTTCGCGACCGGCGATCTGGGCGTTATGCACCCGGATGGCTATGTCGAGATCAAGGACCGCAGCAAGGACATCATCATCTCGGGCGGCGAGAACATCTCCTCGGTCGAGATCGAGGATGTGCTGTATCGCCACCCCGCCGTGAACGAGGCCGCCGTGGTCGCCCGGCCGGACGCGAAATGGGGCGAGACGCCCTGTGCCTTCGTCGATCTGCGGCCCGGCAAGCAGGCGTCCGAGGCCGACATCATCGCCTTCTGCCGCGACCACATGGCCCATTTCAAGGCGCCCAAGACGGTGTTGTTCGGGCCGCTGCCCAAGACCTCGACGGGCAAGATCCAGAAATTCGTGCTGCGCGATCAGGCCCGCAGCCTGTCGGGCTGAGGGGCGGGCAGCACTGTCGCGGCAAAGCCGTCCTTGGCGATGTCGCGGCACAGGCCCGCCCAGTCGCAGCCCGCGCAGGCGCTGCGGATGCGGCCCTGGGCAAAGGCGCGCCGCATCCGGTCAAGGGCGGCCGGGTCCAGCACCAGGCGCTGTCCGGGCGCGACCGGACGGCCCAGCAGGGCCGCCACGTCGCGCGCGGCCCGCGCGTCGCGCCGCGCCACGCTGTCGCCCCGGCAATGGCAGCCGGGGTCGTCCAGCATCGGCGCGCAGACATCGTCGGGACCGTCCACGACCGTCACCGCCTCGCCCGCCGCGATGCGGGCGGCGATGGCGGTGAACCCCGCGGTGAAGGCGGGGCTGTAGCCCTTGCCCGCCCAGGTCAGCAGGCACAGCAGGTGATGCGCGCGCAGGCGGATGGTCATGCGCGGCGCGGACGGCCCACCTGGCGCAGCGCCAGCGCGCCCACAGCGGATTTCAGCACCGCCCCCAGCAGGAAGGGCGTGACGCCATGGGTGATCGCCGCGTCCCAGCCGATGCCGCGCGCCAGCCAAGCCCCGCCCAGGGCCAGGCACAGCAGGTTCCCGGCCAGCATCGACAGGAAGGCCAGCCCGGCGCGGTTGCCGTTCCAGCCGCGTTCCGCCAGCCAGCCGATCAGCGCCGCCATGATCGGGAAGGCAGCCAGATAGCCACCGGTCGGCCCCGCGAAATGCGCCAGCCCCGCGGCGCCGCCCGCCAGAACCGGCAGGCCAGCAGCCGCCTGGCCCAGCCAGGCCAGCACGGTGATCGTGCCTAGCCGCCAGCCATACAGCGCGCCGACCATCGCCACGGCGAATGTCTGCATGGTGACCGGCACCGGTACCATCGGCACCTCGATCCGAGAGGAGACGGCCAGCAGCACGGTGCCCAAGGCGACGGCCAGCAGGCGGACGGGCAGGGACCGGGATTGCAGGTCCACGGGGCTGAAGGCGGAGGATGTGGTCATGGTTATCCCTCTTTCTGTATTATAGATAATTGTTGAGTCGTCGTGACCAGATACTCCATGAATTATCTATCAGATCAAGAGAAAGGATTCCCTTTACTTCCCGAACGCGGTCTCTGGCCGCTGAACTGGACATGCCGCGCCAGCACGGATGCCGCCCGGTCCACGTCGCCCGACCGCAGGGCGTGCAGGATGGCGCGGTGGTCGCGGTCGGTCGGCGCCTCCCATTCCGCGCGCCAGCCGGAAAACAGGAAGCGCGCGCTTGCGGTATGCAGGTCGGCGATGGATTTCAGCAGGCGCGGCATCCCGCAGGGATCCAGGATCAGCCGGTGGAACTGCCGGTTCGCCCGTTCCCAGGTTTCCACGTCGCCCGCATGATCGCCCGCCCGTGTGGCGTCCTCGGCCCGGTCCAGGAGGGCGCGGGTCAGGTGCGGCGCGGCGTGGCGCAGGGCCAGAACCTCAAGCGCGGCGCGCATCTCGGCCACTTCGCGCACCTCGGCCAGCGAAAAGCCCGCGACACGGAAGCCGCGCCGGGGCTCGCTGACGGCAAGGCCCCGGCTTTCCAGCTGCCGGAACGCCTCGCGCACCGGGACATGGCTGGCGCCGAATTCGGCGGCGACGTGATCCTGGCGCAAACGTTCGCCGGGGGCGATCCGGCCGGACACGATGCGGGCCGCCAGTTCGCGGCTGATGCGATGGGCAAGGGGTTCCTGGGTCATGGATTATAGATAATCCGGTCCAAGCCCGCCGTCCAGCCGTCAGAAGCCTTGATGGGTCTTCAGGAATTCATCCTCGTCCGGGGTGTTCGGGCGGTCCAGGGCGGCGTTGCGATGCGGGAAGCGGCCGAATTGCTGGATGATGTCGCGGTGCTGAACGGCATAATCCAGCCCGCCCGGATCGCCCAGGGCCTCGTACAGCTCGACCGACCGGGTCTGGTCCGGCAAATCCTCGCTGTGCATGAAGGGCAAATAGAAGAACTGCCGCCGCCTGGCGTCCACCTGCTGGTCGAAGCCCGCGTCGATGGCGGCGCGGGCATGTTCCAGGGCCAGGTCGTTCGATTCGAAGGCCCGGCCGTCGCCCCGGAAGATATTGCGGGGAAACTGGTCCAGCACGATCACCAGGGCCAGCGCGCCCTCGGGCGCGGCGGCCCAGTCGTCCAGTTCGCGCCGATGCGCGGCCTCGTAGGTGGCGGCGAAGCGGTCGCGGATGGCCGCGTCGACCTGATCGGATTTGGCGAACCAGTTCGGCTCCATCCGGTCCGAGAACCAGAAATCCAGCACGTCCTGGGCCGTGGCGGCGGCGGTCTTGATGGTCATGTCAGTTCCTTTCCGGCAGCGGAATATGTTCGGCCCGGTCGGTGGGCGGCAGGTCGAACAGACCCGCCCCCCAACGCTCGGCCCGCCATTGGCGTTTCGCCTCTTCGATGCGGTCGCGCGACGATGCCACGAAGTTCCACCAGATATGGCGCGGCCCGTTCAGCGTCGCCCCGCCCAGGGCCATCAGCCGCGCGCCCCGGTCGCCCGCCTGCACGGTGATCGCGTCGCCGGGGCGGAACACCATCATCCGCCCAGCCTCGAAATCCTGCCCGGCGATGCGGATGCTGCCCTGGGTGACATAGAGGCCGCGATCCTCGTGATCGCCGGGCAGCGGAAAGCGGGCGCGCGGATCCAGCGTCACGTCCAGATAGAAGGTGTCGGAATAGATCGTCGCGGGCGCCGTCTCGCCATAGGCCCGGCCCAGGATCAGCCGGGCGTCGATGCCCGCGTCGCGAATCACCGGCAGCGCGTCGCGGCCGTGATGTTCGAAGGCGGGGGCGATATCCTCGTGCGCCTCGGGCAGGGCGATCCAGGTCTGGATGCCGAACAGGCTGTGCGGCCCCTCGCGCCCGGCCTTTGACGTGCGTTCGGAATGGGTCACGCCCCGGCCCGCCACCATCCAGTTCAGCGCGCCCGGCGTGATGATCTGGTCGGACCCGATGCTGTCGCGGTGGTGGAAATCGCCGCGATACAGATAGGTGACGGTGCCCAGGCCGATATGGGGATGGGGGCGGATGTCGATGCCCTTGCCGGTCAGGAATTCGGCCGGGCCGGCCTGGTCGAAGAAGATGAACGGGCCGACCATCTGGCGTTTCGGCGCGGGCAGGGCGCGGCGGACCTCGAACCCGCCCAGGTCGCGGGCGCGGGGGATGATCAGCGTCTCGATGGCGTCCGCGCCGATCTCGTCGGGGCAGCCGGGGGTCAGGGCGGGGTTCCAGCTCATGTCGTTCCTCCTGTCGTCACAAGGATATGGTCGGTTGCCGCAAGGTGCCAAGCCCGCGCATGTTCGGCGGGACCGAACGCCGGTTTGGCGGGCAGGCCGGTGGCGCGGCCGCGCGCGGAACCGCATCTTGGCGCGATAGTTTTTCAAGCCGGGGGAAGGGCGATGACCAGCGGACTCCATCATGTGACGGCGATCACCCGCGACGTTCAGGCGAATGTCGATTTCTGGATGGGCTTTCTGGGCCTGTCTCTGGTCAAGCAGACGGCGGGGTTCGAGGATGCCGAGCAGCTGCACCTGTTCTATGGCGATCCCGCCGGGACGCCCGGCAGCCTGGTCAGCTTCCTGGTCTGGCAGGACGGCGCGCCGGGCCGCACCGGCCATGGCCGGGTGGCGGAAATCGCGCTGGCGATCCCGCGCGCCCGGATCGGCGACTGGCTGACCCGCGCCATGCAGCGCGGCCTGCGCATCGAAGGCCCGGTCCGCGAATTCGGCGAATCCGTGCTGCGGCTGAAGGATCCTGATGGCATCATCGTCAAGCTGGTGGGCCTGGAGCTGCCCGATACCGGCTGGCCCGCCGCCCCCGCCGCCCTGCGCGCCGTGACCCTGTGGTCCGAGGTTCCCGATCAGACCGCCGCCTTTCTGCGCCCCTTCGGCTATCGCGACGGCGGCGCCGACGGCGGGCTGCGGCGGCTGCTGTCGGACACCGACGCCATCGACATTCGCGACGCCTCGGGCTTCGTGCCGGGTATTCCGGGGACCGGGGTCGTCGACCATGTGGCGCTGCGGGTGCCCGATGCGGCGGCATTGCAGCGCCATCACGATGCCTTGAAGGCCCGCCACGCGGGCGATGTGACGGTTCACGACCGCACCTATTTCATGTCCCTATACGTCCGTGAACCGGGCGATACGCTGATCGAGCTTGCGACCGACGGGCCGGGCATGGCGGTGGACGAGGATGCGGATCGCCTGGGGCGGATCCTGATGATCCCGCCGCATCTTGCCGGGACCGAGGATTTGCCCCTGCGACTGCCTCAATTCGCCCGGCCGGGCGAGGAAAGGATAAGGATGAGAGAGCTTCCCTTCGTTCACCGGCTGCGCCAGCCCGACCAGCCCGACGGCTCGGTCATGGTGCTGCTGCACGGCACCGGCGGGAACGAGGCCGACCTGATGCCGCTGGCCCACCGGATCGCGCCGCACGCGACCCTGCTGGGCGTGCGCGGAAGATCGACCGAGGAGGGCGTGGCGCGATTCTTCCGCCGCACCTCGATGACCAGCTTCGACCAGGACGACATCCGCGCCGAGGCCGAAGCTTTCGCGGCCTTCTGGCAGGGCGCGGTGGCGGCCTATGACTTGGATCCGGCGCGGATCACGGTGATGGGATACAGCAACGGCGCGAATTTCGCGGCCGCCGTGATGGGCCTCTCTCCCGGCCTGATCCGCCGCGCGATCCTGATGCGGCCGATGGCGGTGCTGGAGGATCTGCCGCAGGCCGACCTGACCGGCCTGTCGGTGCTGACCCTGACCGGGGCGCGCGATCCCTATGGTCCGCACGCGCCGCGCCTGAACGACTGGCTGGCGGCGCGCGGCGCGACCTTGGACGCGCGGGTGGTCGCGGGCGGGCATGACCTGTCGCCCGACGACCTGGCAGAGGCCGCGGATTGGATGAAAGGACCGCAGGATGGCTGAGATCGCGATTTCCAGGGAAGACATCGACCCCCGCCACGGCCGCTATGTGGCGCGCGTGGCGGGCATCGGTGCCGAGGCCGAACTGACCTTCACCCGTCGCGGCCCGGACCGGATCAGCGCCGATCATACCGGCGCGCCCGAGGCCCTGCGCGGCACCGGCGCGGCGGGCGCCCTGGTGGATGCGATGGTCGCCGATGCCCGCAAGACGGGCTTTCGGATCGTTCCGCTGTGTTCTTATGTCGCGGCGCGCTATGCCCGGCACCCGGAATGGGCGGATGCCTTCGCGACGGCGCCGGGGGAACGGGCGGATCTGGGATAAGGAGCGTGCAGGCACGCCCCCTGCGGCGTCACAGGAAGCGGAACGGGGTTCCCCAAGGGTCGGCGATCGTCCTGCCCGCGCGGGCAGGATCGCGGATGGCGATCTCGGCAAGACCGGTCGTGCCGCGGTCGCGCGGACCCGCGCCCCGGCTGTTCCAGACGTTCCCGGCCAGGTGGTGGTGATAGCCGTTCCAGCCATACCAGGCCCCGCCCGGCCCGTCGAAGGTCCGCGTCAGCCCCAGATCGCCCGCGAAGAAATCCTCGGCCCGGTCCAGGTCGCCCACCTGCAAATGGACATGGCCGATGCGGCTGCCGTCGGGCGCGCCGGACCAGGGCCGGTCGGCCAGGGCCAGCAGGCCGTCCGGATCCAGCCGCAGCGTGACCATCCGGATCCGGTCGCCGTCGCGCTGCCATTCGGATGGCGGGCGGTCCCAATAGATCTCGATCCCGTTGCCTTCGGGGTCGTCCAGATAGATCGCCTCGCTGACGCCGTGGTCGCTGGCGCCGGTCAGGTGGAGGCGGGTTTCGGCGGCATGGCGCAGCCAGCGGGCCAGATCGGCGCGTTCCGGCAGCAGGAAGGCGGTGTGGAACAGCCCCGCCTGGCGCGGATCGCGGGTTCGGGCGGCGAGGTCGCCGCGCAGTTCCAGCAGTGTCCGCCCGCCCGCGCCCAGCCGCGCGGTTTCGCCGTCGCCGCCCAGCGGGTTCAGGCCCAGAGCGTCGCGATAGAACGCCGTCATGGCGGGCAGGTCGCGCACCGTCAGGGCGACGTGGTCGATGGCGGGGGTCATGAGGTTTCCTTTCCGGTGCGCAGGCTGGCCGCGAAGCCCGCGATGAAATCGGCCAGCAGCTGCCGGGTCTTGTCGTCGGTCAGGCTGCCGTCCGCGTCGAACAGCCCGCCCGCGCGCGACACCATCAGCCGCCCGTCCCACCAGGGCCGGGTCCGCAGGGTCCGCAGCACCGGCAGCCAGTGCGTCTGTGCCAGCGTCGTCCCGAACCCGCCGGGCGAGGCGCCGATGACCGCGACGGGCTTGTTCACGAACAGCGCCAGGCCGTCGCCGCGCGACATCCAGTCGATGACGTTCTTGAAGACGCCGGGGATGCCGTTGTTGTATTCCGGCGTCACCAGCAGCAGCCCATCGGCCTGGGCAAGCTGATCGTTCAGCGCCGCGACGGCGGGGGGCGTGCCGTCCGCAGCCTCAAGATCGCCGTTATACAGCGGCACTTGGGAAATGTCGCCGATGCGGATGGTGACGCCTTCGGGCGCCCCGTCGCGCGCGGCCCGCAGCAGCCCGCTGTTGAACGAGGCGCGGCGCAGGCTGCCCGACAGGCCGAGGATGGTGGTCATGATGGGATCTCCTGTGACGATGCCGGGGCAGGGTGCCCCCGGCGCCGGGGTCAGTCCAGCGGTTTCAGCCCGGCCTCGATGGCGGCGCGGCGGCCCTCCAGGAAGGGGGGCAGCGACAGGCCCTGGCCCATCGTCTCGCGCGGTTCGTCCACGTCGAAGCCGGGACCGTCGGTCGCCAGTTCGAACAGGTTGCCGCCCGGTTCGCGGAAATAGAGCGAGCGGAAGTAATACCGTTCGACCTCGCCCGAATTGGCGATCCGCAATCCGCGCAGGCGGGCGGTCCATTCGGTCAGGGCCGTGGGGTCGGGCACGCGGAAGGCGACGTGATGGACGCCGCCCGCGCCCTGCCGGGCCACGGGCAGGCCGGGCTGGACCGCGACATGCAGTTCCGCCGCCGCCCCGCCGTCGCCCATCTGGAAGACATGGATCTGGCCTTCGCCGTCCGGGCTGGGATAGTCGCGGACCTTCCGCATGTTCATCGCCTGGGTCAGCACGGCCTCGGTCGGAGCCAGGTCGGGGACCGAGATGGTGACCGGCCCCAGGCCCCGGATCTGGTGTTCTGCCGGAACCGGGCTTCGGTCCCAGGGCTGGCCCGCCGGATCGGGGGCGGCGACCAGGCGCAGGCGCTGGCCTTCGGGATCCTCGACATCCAAGCTGGCGCGGCCGTCCAGCGCGGCCACCCTGCCGGTCGACACGCCCAGGTCGGCCAGGCGCGCGGCCCAGAACTCCAGGCTGGCTTCCGCCACCCGCAGCCCGGTGCGGCTGATCGAATGGGTGCCGCGCCGTTCGCGGGCGGCGGGCCAGTCGAAGAAGGTGATGTCGGTGCCGGGCGTGCCCGCGCCATCCGCGAAGAACAGGTGATAGGCCGAGGTGTCGTCCTGGTTCACGGTCTTCTTCACCCGGCGCAGGCCCAGCGTTTCGGTATAGAAGCGGTTGTTGCCGGGCGCGTCGGCGGTGATGGCGGTCAGGTGATGGATGCCGGTCAGTTGCATGATGCGGTTCCTTGTCCTTGGTCGACGCCAATATGGCGCGGCGGTCCCGTTCGGAACAGCCGCCCCCTGCGCAAAGCGGCGTTCGCTTCTTGCGAACGGGCGGGCGGCGGTTATGGTTGCGGCATGAACTGGTCGATCAGCGACATCCAGACCTTCCTGTCCGTTCTGGACGCGGGCAGCATATCGGCCGCCGCGGCACGGGCCGATCTGTCGAAATCCGTCGTCAGCAAGCGCATCAGCGATTTCGAGGCCGCTTTGGGCGTGGCCCTGTTCGTCCGCAACGCGGGCCGGATCGCGCCCACCGACACCGCGCTGACCCTGGCCGAGCGGCTGCGCCCGGCGCTTGCCGAACTGATTGCCGCCACCGAAAGCGTGGGCGCGCAGGACGATCTGCGCGGCCGGCTGGCCATCGCCGCGCCGATGAGCTTTGGCATCCGCCATCTCGGCCCGGTGATCGCCGGTTTCGCCCGCGCCCATCCGGGGCTGGAGATCGTGCTGGATTACGACGACCAGCTGGCCGACCTGGGCCGGGCGGGTTTCGATGCGGGCCTGCGCATCGGTGAGCTGAAGGACAGCAGCCTGATGGCCCGCCGCGTCTGCGAGGATCCGCGCGTCCTGGTGGCCAGCCCCGATTACCTGGGTGTGCATGGCGCGATCCGCGCGCCCGCCGACCTGGCTCGGCACCGCGCCATCGGATATCTGAACGCCCGGCTGGGCGACATCTGGCCCTTCGACGGCATCGCGCCGCCGCCGTTGGGACCGATCACCGCGAACAATGGCGATGCGATCCGTGACCTGGCGATCGGCGGGCTGGGGCTTGCGCTGCTGCCGATGTTCATCGTCCATGACGCGCTGCGCGACGGGCGGCTGGTGCGGCTGCTGCCGGGCCTGCCGCAGCGGTCCCTGCCGATCAGCGTGGTCTGGCCGCCGGTCCGGCCGATGCCGAGGAAGACCCGCGCCTTTGTCGATCATGTGGCCGACGCCTTTGCCGGGGCGCCGCCGTGGCTGGCGGGATTGTAAAGGCCGGGGGAGCTTCGCCCCCCGGACCCCCCGAGGATATTTGAACCAAGGCAAAAGCAGGAGCCGTAAAGATGCTGGTTGATCCGAATGCGCCGTTCTTCCGGCACCTGTGGGTGCGGATCCTGTGCGTGGCCGTGCCGCTGGCCTGGGCGGGGGTCGAGATTTATGCCGGCAGCCCCTTCTGGGCGCTTCTGTCGGGGGCCGCCGGTCTTTATCTGGCCTATGAGCTGTTCCTGCGCCGCGATCCCGGCTGAGGTCAGGCCAGCAGGCCGACCGCGCGGTCCAGCCAGGCAAAGCCGTTGGGCGGCAGGCTCAGCACCCGGCCCGACAGGGCGGCCTGCGACGGGCCGGTCAGATCCGCCTTGTCCGACAGCGTCAGCGTCGCCGGGGTCTTGGACAGGTTGAACACGCAGGTCAGCGCCTGCCCGCCGATGCCGCGATGGAAGGCCAGGATCGGTTCGGGCAGGTCCAGGAAGGACGTTTCGCCCCGCCGCAGCGGCGGCTGGGACTTGCGAAAGGCGATGGTCGCGCGATAGGCCGACAGCACGCTGTCGTTGCCTTCCTGCTGGCCCGCCACATGGCGCGCGGCCTGGGGTTCCTTGACCGGCAGCCACGGCCTGGCGTCGGAAAACCCGGCATTGGCGCCGTCGTCCCAGACCATCGGCGTGCGGCAGCCGTCGCGGCCCTTGACCTCGGGCCAGAAGCGCAGGGCCGGGGGGTCGGTCAGGTCGTCATAGGTCAGTTCGGTTTCCGTCTGGCCCAGCTCCTCGCCCTGATACAGGCAGATGGTGCCGGGGAAGGACAGCAGCATCGCCGCCGCCTGCCGGGCGATCGCTTCGGGCGATTCCGCATGGGGCAGCCAGCGGGTGACGTGGCGGAACACGTCGTGGTTGGAAAAGGACCAGCAGGCATGGCTGTCGGGCGCGCTGTTATGGACGCCCTCGATCGTGTGGCGGAAATGTTCGGCGGTGAATTGCGGGCTGAGCATCTCGAAGCTGTAGCACATGTGCAGCCGGTCGCCGCCCGCCGTGTATTCGGCCATGATGCGGATCGCGCTGTCGCCGCCGTCGCCCACCTCGCCCACCATCATCCGGGCGTCGTATTCGTCGGTCAGTTTGCGCATCCGCTTCAGGAAGGGAATGTTTTCGGGGCGGTTCTTGGAATAGATGTGGCGTTGCAGGTTATAGGTGTCCGGTCCCGCATGGTCGGGGTTGGGCGGGTTGTCGCGCAGCCGCGCATCGTGGAAATAATAGTTCACCGTATCCAGCCGGAACCCGTCCACGCCCCGGTCCAGCCAGAAGCGCATCGTGTCCAGCAGCGCGTCCTGCACGTCGCGGTTCCACAGGTTCAGGTCGGGCTGTTCGATCAGGAAGTTGTGCAGGTAATATTGCCGCCGCCGCGGCTCCCATTCCCAGGCCGGGCCGCCGAAGACCGAGGGCCAGTTGTTGGGGGGCGTGCCGTCGGGGTTCGGATCGGCCCAGACATACCAGTCGGCGCGGTCGTTGTCGCGGCTGTGGCGGCTTTCGGCGAACCAGGGGTGGCGGTCGCTGGAATGGCTGATCACCTGGTCGATGATGACCTTCAGCCCCAACTCATGCGCGCGGGCCACAAGCGCGTCGAAATCCGCCAGCGTGCCGAACAGCGGGTCGATGTCGCAGTAATCGCTGACATCATAGCCCATGTCCTTCATCGGGCTGGTGAAGATCGGCGACAGCCAGATCGCGTCCACCCCCAGGGAGGCGACGTGGTCCAGCCGCCGGGTGATGCCGGGCAGATCGCCGATGCCGTTCCCGTCGCTGTCCTGAAAGCTGCGGGGATAGATCTGATAGATCACCGCGTCGCGCCACCATTCGGTCATTCCGCTCTCCTGCAAGGTTCGGCTTCGCGCCGATAGAACACCACCAACGTGGCACCGGAAAGGCGGTTTCGGCGTTATGAGACGGATTGCCCCGATTGATGGGCCGGTTAAGGTGGGTGCATGGGACAGAGGCCGGAACGCTTGCGCCTGACGAATGACGACATCGCCGCCCTGTCCGGCGGGCGCTGCGACCGGCCGTTCGACATCCTGGGGCCGCATGATGGCTGGCTGACCGTCTTCCATCCCGACATCGCCGCCCTCTCGGCCGTGACCGAAGCGGGCGAGGTTCCGCTGGAGCGCGTGTTCGGCGACCTGTTCCGGGGCCGGGTGGACGGTGCCTATCGGCTGAAGGCGCGGTCGGCGGGCGGGGTGGAATGGGTGTTCGACGACCCCTATCGCTTTGCCCCCGTGCTGGGGGACATCGACCTGCACCTGCTGGGCGAGGGCACGCATCGGCGATTGTGGCAGGCGCTTGGGGCGCATGTGATCACGCATGAGGGCGTCGCGGGGACGCATTTCGCGGTCTGGGCGCCCAATGCGCGGCGCGTGTCGGTCGTGGGGCCGTTCAACGCCTGGGACGGGCGGCGCCATCCCATGCGCCGGATCGGCGGCAGCGGCGTGTGGGAGATTTTCCTGCCCGGAGTGGCGGAAGGCGCGCTCTATAAATACGAGATCCTGGGCGCCGATGGCGGGCTGCTGATGAAGGCCGATCCGGTGGGTTTCGGCAGCCAGCATCCGCCGGAAAAGGCCAGCGTGGTGCGCGACATTTCCGGCTATGGCTGGAAGGACGCGGCCTGGATGGCGGGCCGCGCCGAGGCGCAGGACCGCCGCGCGCCGATCAGCATCTATGAGGTGCATCTGGGATCCTGGCGGCGGCGTCTTGATCAGGGCGGGCGGCCCTTGTCTTACAAGGAACTGGCCCGCGATCTGGTGGCCTATGCCCGCGACATGGGCTTCACCCATCTGGAACTGCTGCCGGTCAGCGAATTTCCCTTCGACGGATCCTGGGGATACCAGCCGGTGGGGCTTTACGCGCCGACCATCCGCTTTGGCCCGCCGCATGAATTCCGCGACCTGGTCGAGGCCGCGCATGAGGCGGGGCTGGGCGTGCTGCTGGACTGGGTGCCCGGCCATTTCCCGACCGACGCGCATGGGCTGGCGCGCTTTGACGGGACCGCGCTTTACGAACATGCCGACCCGCGCGAAGGGTTCCATCAGGACTGGAACACCCTGATCTACAACTATGGCCGGACCGAGGTGCGCAATTACCTGATCGCCAACGCGCTGTATTGGCTGGAGGAATACCATATCGACGGGCTGCGCGTGGATGCGGTGGCGTCGATGCTGTATCGCGACTATTCCCGGCGCGAGGGGCAATGGATCCCCAACAAGCACGGCGGGCGCGAGAATCTGGAAGCCATCGACTTCCTGCGCGACATGAACGTCGCCGCCTATGCGGAATCGCCCGGCATCATGACCGTGGCCGAGGAGAGCACGTCATTCCCCAAGGTCTCGGCCCCCGTCGATGCGGGGGGGCTGGGCTTCGGGTTCAAATGGAACATGGGCTGGATGAACGACACGCTGCGCTATATGAGCCGCGATCCGGTGCATCGGCGCTATCACCACGACCTGATGACCTTCGGGCTGATCTATGCGTTTTCGGAAAACTTCATCCTGCCGATCAGCCATGACGAGGTGGTCCACGGCAAGGGGTCGATGCTGCGCAAGATGCCGGGCGACGAATGGCAGCAATTCGCCAATCTGCGCGCCTATTACGGCTTCATGTGGGGCCATCCGGGCAAGAAGCTTCTGTTCATGGGTTGCGAATTCGCCCAGCCCGAGGAATGGAACCACAATGGCGAACTGAACTGGCCCGCAGCGGCCGAAGCCCGGCATCAGGGCGTGCAGGCCCTGGTCCGCGACCTGAACCGGCTGTATCGCGACACGCCCGCGCTTTACCGAAAGGACGCCGAGGCCGACGGGTTCCAGTGGGTCGCGACCGATCCGGCGCAATCGACCTATGTCTGGATCAGGCGCGGCGATCCCGGCGATCCGCCGGTGGTGGTCGCCTGCAACTTCACGCCCGTCCCGCGCGCCGGTTTCCGCATCGGCGTGCCGCAGGCCGGACCCTGGCGAGAGGCGATCAACACCGACGCGGCACTCTATGGCGGCAGCGGCAAGGGCAACCTTGGCGGGGTGACGGCCACCGAGGCGCCGCAGGACGGGCAGCCCGCCTCGATGGCGGTGATGCTGCCGCCCCTGTCGGTGGTGATCTTCGTCGCGGGCAAGGAAGACCATGGGGAGGATGTCTGAATGGCCGAGAAACGATTGACCCGGCGCGCGATGGCCTTCGTGCTGGCCGGGGGGCGGGGCAGCCGGTTGCGGGAACTGACCGACCGCCGCGTGAAGCCCGCCGTCTATTTCGGCGGCAAGACCCGCATCATCGACTTCGCGCTGTCGAACGCGATGAATTCCGGCATCCGCAAGATCGCCATCGCCACGCAATACAAGGCCCACAGCCTGATCCGGCACGTGCAGCGCGGCTGGAACTTCTTCCGGGCCGAGCGCAACGAATTCATGGACATCCTGCCCGCCAGCCAGCGTTACGACGAATCCATGTGGTATCGCGGCACCGCCGACGCGGTGGCCCAGAACATCGACATCGTGGACAGCTATGATGTCGATTACATCATCATCCTGGCGGGCGATCATATCTACAAGATGGATTACGAGATCATGCTGCGCGAGCATTGCGAAAGCGGCGCGGACGTGACCGTCGGCTGCCTGACCGTGCCCCGGATGGAGGCCACGGCCTTCGGCGTGATGGCCGTCGATGACAGCGGGCGCATCACCTCGTTCCTGGAAAAGCCCGCCGATCCGCCGGGGATGCCGGACGATCCCGACAGCGCCCTGGCGTCGATGGGGATCTATGTCTTCAACTGGCCGTTCCTGCGCGACCTGCTGCAAAAGGATGCCGAGGATCCGAATTCCAGCCATGATTTCGGCCATGACCTGATCCCCGCCATCGTGAAGAACGGCAAGGCCATGGCGCACCGCTTCGACGTGTCCTGCGTCCGCGATCCCGGCGCGCCCGCATACTGGAAGGACGTGGGCACGGTCGATGCCTTCTGGCAGGCCAATATCGACCTGACGGATTTCACGCCCGAACTGAACCTGTGGGACCGCGACTGGCCGATCTGGACCTATTCCGAGGCGACGCCGCCCGCCAAGTTCATCCATGACGAAAAGGACCGGCGCGGCATCGCGGTGTCGTCGATGGTGTCGGGGGGCTGCATCGTCTCGGGGACGGAAATCCGCAATTCCCTGCTGTTCACGCAGGTCCATACCAACAGCTATGCGCAGCTGGATCACGTCGTGGCGCTGCCCTATGTCACCGTGCAGCGCCGGGCCCGGCTGACCCGCGCGGTGATCGACCGGGGCGTCGTCATCCCCGAGGGCTTGGTCGTGGGCGAGGATCCGGCCGAGGATGGCCGCTGGTTCCGGGTCAGCGAGGGCGGCATCACCCTGATCACCCAGGACATGCTGGACCGGCGGGCGGCAGCCCTGTGATGCGGGTTCTGTCGATCGCCTCGGAATGCGCGCCTCTGGTCAAGACCGGCGGGCTGGCCGATGTGGCGGGCGCGCTGCCCGCCGCCCTGCGCGCCCAGGGGGTGGACATGCGCATCCTGCTGCCGGGCTATCCGGCGGTGACGGCGGCCTTGCAGGACGGGGCCGAGGTGGCGCATTTCGACGACCTGTTCGGCGCGCCCGCCCGCGTGACGGCGGGGCGGGCGGCGGGGCTGGACCTGCTGGTGATCGACGCGCCGCATCTGTTCGCCCGGCCGGGCAACCCCTATCTTGGCCCGGATGGGCGCGACTGGCCCGACAATCCCGAACGCTTCGCGGCCCTGTCCTGGGTCGGCGCGCATCTGGGCGTCCACGGCGCGGGCGGCTGGCATCCGCAGGTGCTGCACGGCCATGACTGGCAGGCGGGTTTCGTCACCGAATACCTGCGCCAGATGGGCGGCGGCCCGGCCACGGTGCTGACCATCCACAACATCGCCTTCATCGGCAGGACCGATGCCGGGCGGATGCATTCGCTGCGGCTGGATCCGGGGCGCTTCACGGTCGACGGCTATGAATTCTGGGGTGGCATTTCGGCGTTGAAGGCGGGGCTGATGGGGGCCGACGCGCTGACCACCGTGTCGCCGACCTATGCCGAGGAACTGATGACCCCCGAATACGGCATGGGCCTGGACGGGGTGATGCGATACCGGCGCGAGGCGCTGACGGGGATCCTGAACGGCATCGACACCGACGCCTGGAACCCCGCCACGGATCCGGCGATCCAGCCCTATGACAGCCTGGCGGGCAAGGCCGCGAACAAGGCCGCCCTGCGGTCCGAGATGGGCCTGCCCGACGCCGACGGCCCGTTATGCGTGATCGTGTCGCGCATGACCCATCAGAAGGGCCTGGACCTGGTGCCCGAGGCCCTGCCCGCGCTGCTGGACCATGGCGGGCAGTTGGCGCTTCTGGGATCGGGCGATCCGGGGCTGGAATACGCCTTCCGCACCCTGGGCGAGCAGAACCCCCATGTCGCTGTCCGCATCGGCTATGACGAGGCGCTGTCGCACCGGCTGATCGCCGGGGCCGACGCGATCCTGGTGCCCTCGCGGTTCGAACCCTGCGGGCTGACGCAGATGTACGGGCTGCGCTATGGCACCGTGCCGGTGGTGGGCCTGACGGGGGGGCTGGCCGATACGGTCATCAACGCCTCGCCCGCCGCGCTGGCGCGGGGGGTGGCGACGGGGATCCAGTTTTCTCCGGTGACGGCGGATGCGCTGCGCGGCGCGCTGGCCCGGCTGTGCCTGCTTTACAAGGACGCCGAAACATGGTCCCGGCTGGTGGCGAACGCGATGGCGCATCCGGTTGGCTGGGATCAGTCGGCACGGGCCTATGCCGCGCTTTATGCAGGGCTTGCGACGCAACGATGACTGATCCGATCACGGCGGGACATCCTTTCCCGCTTGGCGCCTGTTTCGACGGGGCGGGCGTCAATTTCGCCATCTTCTCGCAGCACGCGGACCGGGTGGACCTGTGCCTGTTCGACGACCATGACCGAGAGACCCGCATCCCCCTGCCCGAGCGGGAGGGCCATGTCCGGCACGGATATATCGCCGGTCTGGCGCCGGGACAGCGGTATGGATACCGCGTGCTTGGTCCCTATCGCCCCATGGACGGGCATCGCTTCAACCCCAACAAGCTGCTGATCGACCCCTATGCCAAGCGCTTGACCGGCAGCCCGCGCCCGCATGACGCGCTGTTCGGATACCGCGCCGGGCACGCGGATGCCGACCTGTCCTTCGACCGCCGCGACAGCGCCGCGCAGATGCCGCGCTGCGTGGTCGTGGACCCGGCCTTCAGCTGGGGCGGCGACCGCCCTCCGCGCCGGCCGCTGACCGAAACGGTCATCTACGAGGCGCATGTGAAGGGCCTGACCATGCTGCATCCGGGCGTGGACCGGCCTGGCGGCTATCTGGCGATGGCCTCGGATCCGATCCTGGACCACCTGAACCGGCTTGGCGTCACGGCGGTGGAGCTACTGCCGGTCCATGCCTTCGCCGACGACCGCTTCCTGGCCGACCGGGGGCTGGTGAATTACTGGGGCTATATGTCCTATGGCTTCTTCGCGCCCGAGCCGCGCTATATGCGCGACGGCGACATCGCCGAATTCCAGCAGATGGTCGCGCGGTTCCACCAGGCCGGGATCGAGGTGATCCTGGACGTGGTCTACAACCACACCGCCGAAGGCAACCAGCTTGGCCCGACGCTGAGCTTTCGCGGCATCGACAACGCCGCCTATTACCGGCTGGCCGAGGACCGGCGCTTCTATGTCAACGACGCGGGGACGGGCAATGTCCTGAACCTCGACAATCCCTTCGTGCTGCGGCTGGTGATGGACAGCCTGCGCTACTGGGTCGAGGCGATGCATGTCGACGGCTTCCGGTTTGATCTGTGTTCCGTGCTGGGCCGCACGCGCGGCGTCTTCGACCGCGACGCGCCGCTGTTCCGGGCGATCCGGCAGGATCCGGTCCTGAACCGCGTCAAGCTGATCGCGGAACCCTGGGATCTGGGGCCGGACGGCTATCGGCTGGGCAGCTATCCGGCGCCGTTCTGCGAATGGAACGACCGCTATCGCGACCAGGTGCGCGGCTTCTGGCGCGGCGATCCCGGCATGGTCGGCAAGCTGGCCAAGCGCCTTGCCGGATCGGCGGCGCGGTTCGACCATGACGGGCGGGCGGCGACCTCCAGCGTGAACTTCGTCGCCGCCCATGACGGTTTCACGCTGATGGATACCGTCAGCTACTCCCACAAGCACAATCAGGCGAATCGCGAAGGCAATCGCGACGGGCACGACCACAACCTGTCGGACAATATGGGCGTGGAAGGCCCGGCGGGCGATCCCGCCATCCGCGCGCGCCGCGACCGCCGCCGCCGCAACCTGTTCGCCACGCTGATGTTGAGCCAGGGCACGCCGATGATCCTGGCCGGGGACGAGCTGGGCAATTCCCAGGCCGGCAACAACAACGCCTATTGTCAGGACAATCCGCTGGGCTGGGTGGACTGGCTGAGCGCGGATCCGGGTTTTCTGGAATTCTGCCGTCAGGCGATCGCCTTTCGCAAGGCCCATCCGATCCTGCGCCAGCGCCGCTTTCTGCACAGCCAGCCGCGCGAACAGGATGGGCTGCCCGACCTGTTCTGGCGCCGCGCCGACGGCGCCCCCATGACGCCCGAGGATTGGGCCGATCCCGGCCTGCGCCTGCTGGCCGCCGAAATGCGCATGGCATCGGGCACGCCCCCTTATGCCGCGCTGCCGGGGGCGATCTTCGTGGTGTTCAACAACGGTCCCGACACGCCCGTGCGCCTGCCCGATCCCACCCAGGGCGGGCATTGGCGCAGGCGGCTGGACAGCGCCCGCGACCGCCAGCCGGACGATCCCGCAGGCCCGGTCGAACGGATCGCCGCTGAAAGCGTGGTCGCCTTCGTGCTGTGCGATCTGGCGGGCGATTGACCGGGCCGCCCGCGCGGCAGGCATCGCTGGGTGATGAACGCGCGGCAGCCCTTTCCAACGGGCCGCAAAGCTGGCAACAAAAATCAACCCTCGGGCGGTAGTCTGGCCGTCCGATGCCGCAACGTGATTCCCCTGCGAGAGGCTGATTTGCAGAACGTTCCCACCGCCCAGGCCCTGCACGACCAGATCCTTCACCACCTGACGCACAGCCAGGGACGCGGGGCGGAATTCGCCACGCCCTTCGACTGGCGGATGGCGGTCAGCTATACCGTGCGCGACCTGATGGCGGGCACCTGGGTCGATGCCTTCCGCGCCGCGCGCGACCAGGGGGCCAAGCGGGTCTGTTACCTGTCGATGGAATTTCTGATCGGGCGGATGCTGGGCGACGCGATCATCAACCTGCGGCTGGAAAAGCCGATGGCCGAGGCGTTGCGGATGCTGGGCCTGGACCAGCAGCAGATCCTGGACAACGAACCCGACGCCGCGCTTGGCAATGGCGGGCTGGGTCGGCTGGCGGCCTGTTTCATGGAATCGCTGTCCTCGCTGCAATGCCCGGCCTTCGGCTATGGCATCCGCTATGAACACGGGCTGTTCCGCCAGCGCTTCGAAGGCGGCCAGCAGGTCGAGACGCCCGAGGACTGGCTGAACCAGCCCCATCCCTGGGAATTCGTCAAGGTCGACTACAGCTATACCGTGGGCTTCAAGGGCCATGTCGAGACGGTCGATGGCCGCGCCCTCTGGCGTCCGGGCGAAAGCGTGATCGCGCGCGCCTATGACACGCCGGTGATCGGCTGGGGCGGCAACTGGGCCAACACCCTGCGGCTGTGGGGGGCGCATCCGACGACGCTGCTGGATCTGCGCCGCTTCAACGCGGGCGACCATACGGCGGCGGCCGAACCCGAGGCGCTGGCGCGGACCCTGTCGCGCGTCCTTTACCCCGACGACACCACCGAATCGGGCAAGGAACTGCGGCTGAAGCAGGAATATTTCCTGACCTCGGCGTCCTTGCAGGACATCCTGCGCCGCTTCATGCAGGAACATGGCGACCTGAGCCTGCTGCCCGACAAGGTGGCGATGCAGCTGAACGACACCCATCCCGCCATCGCCGGGCCGGAACTGATGCGGCTGCTGATGGACGATCACGGGCTGCCCTTCGGCCAGGCCCGCGATCTGGCACGGGGCACGCTGAACTATACCAACCACACCCTGCTGCCCGAGGCGCTGGAACGCTGGTCCACCTGGCTGATGGGCGGGGTGCTGCCGCGCCATATGCAGATCATCCAGATGATCGACGACGACCACCGCAGGGCCACCGCCCGCCCGCCGCAGGTGGGCATCGTCCAGCACGACCAGGTGCGGATGGGCGATCTGGCCTTCATCATGGCCAGCAAGGTCAACGGCGTCTCGGCCCTGCATACCGAACTGGTCAAGAACACGGTCTTTGCCGACCTGCACCGGCTGCACCCGGACCGGATCGTCAACCAGACGAACGGCGTCACCCCGCGCCGCTGGATGCGCATGTCCAATCCGGGCCTGGCGCGGCTTCTGGACGACACCATCGGCGAAGGCTGGACCACCGACCTGGACCAGTTGCGCGGGCTTGAGCCCCATGCCGAAGACGCGGGCCTTTGCCAGGCGCTGGGCCAGGTCAAGCGCGCCAACAAGGTCTGGCTGTCGAACGGCCTTCTGGCCGACCTGGGGATCAAGGCCGACCCGGACGCGATCTTCGACATCCAGGTCAAGCGCATCCACGAATACAAGCGCCAGCTTCTGAACATCCTGGAGGCCATCGCCCTGTGGCAGCGCATCCACGACGATCCGAACGGCGACTGGACGCCTCGGGTCAAGATCTTCGGCGGCAAGGCGGCGCCCGGATACTGGCTGGCGAAATCGGTGATCCATCTGATCAACGACGTGGCCGCGACCATCAACAGCGATCCGGTCACCGCGCGATACCTGCAAATCGCCTATCCGCCGAACTACAACGTCTCGATGGCCGAGGATCTGATCCCGGCGGCGGATCTGTCCGAACAGATCAGCACCGCCGGGAAAGAGGCTTCGGGGACCGGCAACATGAAGTTCACGCTGAACGGCGCGCTGACCATCGGCACGCTGGACGGGGCGAATGTCGAAATCCGCGACCTGGTGGGGGCCGAGAATTTTTTCCTGTTCGGGCTGAAGGCCGACCAGGCCGCGGCCGAGGCCTCCCGCCCCGGCCATGCCCGCCGCGCGATCGAGAAAAGCCGGGAACTGAGGGACGCGCTGCAACTGATTTCCGAAGGCCGGTTCGGGCGGGCCGAATCCTATTACACGCTGCTGGACCGGACCTGGAACGACGATCCCTTCCTGGTCGCCAGCGATTTCGACGATTACTTCGCCACGCAGCGTCGGATCGACGCCGCCTATCGCGACAGCGCGACCTGGGACCGGATGGCCTGCCTGAACATCGCGCGGGCGGGGTTCTTTTCGTCGGACCGCACCATCCGGGGATACATGAACGACATCTGGCACGTGCTGCCGGTGGCGATTTAAGCAAAGCGACCTGTTGGGGCGGGATCAGGAAACGCATACGTTTCCCCCGCCCTTTTCCCGACCTTGCCGCCAGAGACGGCGCAATCCCATGACCACGGAAGGCCGGCGCCCGACAGGCCGGGGGGCGGGCGGACGCTGGCCGGGCCCTTGAGGCCCGGCGGTTCGGGAAGGCAAAGCCTTCGCCGGTCAAGCGTTCTCACGCCAGCCCCATCCGCCCCCGGACCCGACGCTCGGCCGCCTGGAACCCGTGGTGGATCAGCACCGCCAGGATGCCGACCACCAGCCCGCCTTGCAGCACGAAGGCGGTGTTCGACGACAGCAGCCCGGCGATGATCACCTCGCCCAGGGTGCGCGCGGCCACCGTCGATCCGATGGTCGCCGTCCCCAGCGAGATCACCGCCGTCAGCCGCATCCCCGCCAGCAGCAGCGGCAGGGCCAGCGGCAGGTCGATCTGCCACAGCCGCTGGGCGGGCGTCAGGCCCATGGCCCGCGCGGCGTCGGCCACGGGCGGGGGCTGGCCGGTCAGCCCGGCCAAGGCGTTCTCGAACACCGGCAGCAGGCCATAGAGGAACAGCGCCACCAGCGTCGGCCCGGTGCCGAAGCCCATCACCGGCACCGCAAGCGCCAGCACCGCGACCGGCGGAAAGGTTTGGCCGACCGCCGTCACCGTGCGCGCCAAGGGCAGGAACTCGCGTCCCGCCGGGCGGGTGACCAGGATCGCCAGCAGCAGCCCCACCAGGGTCGAGGCTGCGACGGCCAGGGCGACGATGGCCAGATGCGACAGGGTCAGCGACAGCAGGCTGGTCTGGGTATAGATCGCTGGCGCGTCGTTGCGGGTGAAGGGCCGGAACAGCGGCGCGAAACCGGCGGGCCAGACCAGGAAGGCCAGCAGGGCCAGCCCCGCCAGGACTGGCAGGATC
Source organism: Paracoccus sp. S3-43 (assembly GCF_029027965.1). NCBI lineage: Bacteria > Pseudomonadati > Pseudomonadota > Alphaproteobacteria > Rhodobacterales > Paracoccaceae > Paracoccus > Paracoccus qomolangmaensis. The sequence continues at coordinate 579,900 of NZ_CP119082.1, forward strand.
CGCGCGATCATCGTCGCCGCCCGGCCCGCGCGCGCAGGGCGTCCAGCGTCACGACCCCGCCGCCCCGGACGGGCAGGGCGTCCCGCCCGCTCCACAGGCATTCGGCCAGGGCGTCGCGCAGGCTGGATTCTGGCGGTATGGGCGGGCCGCTGGCCTGGCCCGGCGCGGCGATCTCGGCCACCCGCGCCAGCGACAGCAGCCGCAGCGCCCGGTCCGAGGGGCCGATCAGGTCGGCCACGAAGGGCGTGGCCGGGTCGGTCAGGATCCGTTCGGGCCGGTCGTATTGCAGCAACCGGCCGCCGTCCATGACCGCGATGCGGTCGGCCAGATCCACGGCCTCGGCCATGTCATGGGTGACAAGGATCAGCGTGGTGCCCAGCCTTCGCTGGATCTGGCGCAGGTCGTCCTGGGCCTTGGCCCGGATCAGCGGGTCGAGCGCGCCGAACGGCTCGTCCATCAGCAGCAGGTCGGGCTTCGCGGCAAGCGCGCGGGCCACGCCCACCCGCTGGGCCTGTCCGCCCGACAGCTGGTGCGGCATCCGGTCCCGGAATGTGGCGGGATCCATCTGGAACAGCGCCAGAAGTTCGTCCACGCGGGCGTCGATCCGGGCGCGGGACCAGCCCAGCAGGCGCGGCACGGCGGCGATGTTCTGGGCCACGGTCCGGTGCGGGAACAGCCCGTTTCCCTGGATGGCATAGCCGATCCGGCGGCGCAGCAGATGGGCGGGCAGGGTCGCGGTATCCACGCCGTCGATCAGCACCTGACCCGACGAGGGCGGCACCAGCCGGTTGATCATCCGCAGCAGCGTCGTCTTGCCCGACCCCGAGGTGCCCACCAGCACCGCCAGCTGCCCGGTGTCCACCGTCAGGCTGACATCCTTCACCACGGCCACGCCGTCATAGAACCGGGTCAGATGTCGGATCTCGATCATGCGGTCTCCCTGCGCGCGCCCTGGACCAGCAGGTCAAGCGCGATCCCCGCCACAAGCGCCAGGGCGATGGTCGGCAGCGCGCCCAGCAGGACCAGATCCATGGCCGTCTGGTTCAGCCCCTGAAAGACGAAGGTGCCGAAGCCGCCGCCGCCGATCAGACCGGCGATCACCGCCAAGCCGATGTTCTGGACCAGCACGATCCGCACCGCCGCCAGCAGCACCGGCAGGGCCAGCGGAACCAGCACCCGCGCCAGCACCTGCCCCCGCGTCATGCCCAGCCCCAGGGCGGCGTCGCGGACGGCGGCGGGAACGCCCGACAGCCCGGCCAGCGTGTTCGACACGACCGGCAGCAGCGAATACAGAAACAGCGCGATCAGCGCGGGCACCACGCCGATCCCCGACAGCCCGGCCCAGGCCGCGCCGGGCACGGTCGCGGCGATCCAGCCCAGAATCGGGATCATGATGCCGAACAGCGCCAGCGACGGAATGGTTTGCAGGATGTTCAGCACTCCCAGCACCGGCCCGCGCCACCGGGGGGCCTGAAAGATCGCGATGCCCGCCGGAATGCCCGTCAACAGCGCAAGCCCCAGCGATCCGAAGGCCAGGGCCAGATGGGCCCGCGCCTCGCGCAGGAACAGGTCGCGGCGGCTGGCATATTCGCGCATCACCGACACCCCGTCCAGCGCGCCCGAGGCGAGGATCGCGGCCGCCAGCGCCAGCACCGCCGCCAGCAACAGCCATCGCGCGGCCAGCGACGGGCGCAGGCGGTTCACGGCATCGGCAAGCATCAGCCCGAAGGACAGCGCCAGCAGCCAGAACCCCGCCGCCGGGGCGACCCGCGCCAGCGTGTTGCCGGGCGGCGGCAGATGCGTCGCGGCAGCGCCCAGCATCAGCGTCACCCCGACCAGCCCCGCCAGGGACGCGATCAGGCGCGGCGCGGCAGGCCAGAGGTCAAGGCAGCCAAGCGCCAGAACTGCGGCAATCGCCGCGATGACAGCGCCGCCGGACGGCAGGTCGGCCAGCCCCACCCCCGCGCCCGGCACGATCCGGTTCGCCTTGAACTGGACCAGCGGCAGGACCAGCCCGGCCGCCCCGATCAGGGCGAACAGCACCGCCGGGGGCGACAGCCGCCGCATCGGTCAGTCCAGAAGGCCCGCCTGGGTCAGGTAATCCTCGGCCACCGCCGCCGCGGGTTCGCCGCCGATCTGGATCCGCCCGTTCAGCGTTTGCAGCGTCTCCAGCGTCAGGGATGCGAAGATCGGCTCCAGCACCTCGGCGATCCGGGGATGCGCCGCAAGGACGGATGCCCGGACGATCGGCGCGGGCTGATAGACCGGCTGGACGGATTTGTCGTCCTCCATCACCACAAGGCCCGCCTCGGCGATCGCCCCGTCGGTGCCATAGACCATGGCCGCGTTCACGCCCGACGTATGCTGCGCCGCCGCCGCGATGGTCGCCGCCGTGTCGCCGCCCGCAAGCTGGACCAGCTGGTCGGGCGTCAGGGTGAAGCCGTAAGCCTGCTGGAAGGCGGGCAGGGCTGCGGGCGAGGTCACGAATTCGCTGGACGCCGCCAGCTTGACCGCGCCGCCATCCGCGATCCATGCGCCCATCTGCGACATGCTGGCCAGCCCGTTCGGTTCGGCCACGTCCTGGCGCAGGGCGATGGCCCAGGTGTTGTTGGCGGGCGCGGGCTTCAGCCAGACGATGTCGTTCTGGGCCTTGTCCAGTTCGGCCACGCGGGCATAGCCCTGGGCCGCGTTCTTCCACACCTCGCTGTCGCCCTCGTTGAAGAAGAAGGCGCCGTTGGCGGTGTATTCGGGATAGATGTCGATCTGGCCCGCGACGATGGCGTCGCGCATGATCGGCGTGCCGCCCAGTTGCAGCTTGTCCTGCACCGGCAACCCGGCATCCTTCAGCGCCAGCAGGATCATGTTGCCCAGAAGCCCGCCCTCGGTGTCGATCTTCGACGAGACGACGATGTCCTGCGCGGCAAGCGGCGTCGCCGCCAGCAGAAGGGTGGCGGCAAGCGGGGCAAGACGGGGCATGGGAAAACTCCTGCGGAAAAGGGGGGCAAGGCAAGACGCCCCGGCCCCCGAAAGGTTCCGGCTCAGCCGCCGAAGCCCCGGCTGCCGCCGGTCGACCCGAAGCCGCCGCGCGAGGCGGCGGTGGCGCGCGACATGGGCGGCTGGCCCGCCGTGGGGGCGGGGCGGGTGAACTGGCTGCTGTTCAGCGCCGCACGGCCCGTGTTGCTGGAAAACGTGCTGGTCCGCGCGGCGTTGGTATAGCCGCCCTGCGGCGTGCGATACATCGGCTGGGACCGCGACAGCCCGCCGCCGCCCAGCATGGACCCGATCAGGTATCCCGCCAGCAGCGGCATGAAGATGCTGCCCGCCCCGCCGCCGGTCTGCTGCGCCTCGGACCCGCAATTGCCGACGCCGTGCTGTTCCTCGCAGACGGCCAGGCTGTCATAGCGGGGGGCGGATTCGACGTGAAGCTGTTCTGCCTCGGCAAAGGACTGGCGGCATTCGTCGGGGGTGAACAGCCCGCCTTCGTCGGCTGCGGCAAGGCAGGCGTTCAGGTCGGGAAAGGCCTGGGCGTCCACCTGTTCCTCGCGGCAGCCCGCGATGGCGAAGCTGGCGGCGCCCAGGATGGTCAGCGCGACGGTTCTGGAACGTTTCCTCATGGCGTTTCCCCTTTAGTCCGCGATGAAATGCGGCTTGAAGCGCGACAGATCCTGCGTGATGCGAGACCTATCCTCGCGGATGCCCATGCCCGCGCATTGATCGCCGACGATCCAGGCGCCGACGATGGGCCGGAAGCCGTCGAATTCGGGCAGCGGCGCATAGGCCTGGACGATGCGCGGATGGTCATTGTAATCCGTATTGGCCGAGGCTTCGGTCACATCGCCGTTTTCCACGATGCTGACCCCCGCGCCCTCGCGCGAGAAGATCGGCTTGACCACATGGCCGCGCCTGAACTGGTCCGCCACCTTGTCGAAGGCGGGGGCGACGTCCGGCACCGCCCGGCCCCCGGCGACAAGCGCATCGGCCACGTCATCGGCGAAGAAGGCGGGCAGCAGGTTCGGATGGTCCTCGAACATCTGCCACAGCACGGGCAAAATCCCCTTGTTCGATACAAGCGCCTTCCAGGCCGGTTCCAGGAACAGGCAGCCGGACCCCTTGATGTGGCGCGCGTAATCGTCGCGCAGCAGATCCTCCCACGGATACAGCTTGAACAGCGTGCCGATCACCCGGTCCTGGTCATCGACGAACTGGCCGTCCTTCGTGACGCCCAGCTTGTCCAGGTCGCTGTAATGCGCGCCCATCCCGGCTTCGCGCGCGGCCCAAGCCATCGCCTCGACGGTGGCGTAATCCTCGGGGTTGTCCGCCACCGCGGTGAAATGGATGTCGGTCTTCGGGTCGAACAGCGCGCGGAAACGCTCGACCAGAGCCTCGTGGATGCCGTTGAACTGGTCGGCGCCGTGCGGCAGAACGCCCGCCGCAAGCTGGTCCTCCAGCCATTGCCACTGGAAGGCCGCGCTTTCGTAAAGCGAGGTCGGCGTATCGGCGTTGTATTCCAGCAGCTTGGCGGGGCCGGTGCCGTCATAGGCAAGATCCAGGCGGCCATAGATCTCGGGCTCGTTGCGGCGCCAGCTGTCGGCGATCAAGTCGCGATGCTGGTCGGGGATGCCCAGCCGCTCCATCATCCGTTCGCTGGCGACGATCTCGGCCACGGCGTCGCGGCACATGGCATGGAGGTCGGTCGAGGGCTCCTCGATGTCACCCTCGATCTCGCGCAGCGTGAACCGGTATGCGGATGTTTCGTCCCAATAGGGTTCGCCATGCATGTCGGCAAAGGTGAATCCCGCCTCGCGCGCGGTGTCGCGCCAGTCGGGCCGTTCGGGAAGGGTGATCTTTTGCATGGCGAATCTGTAGCGCGGGACAAGGGGCGGGGCCAGATCAAACGCGCTTCACGCGCCAAGAGGTCCGGGGCGGCGTTCCTCGGATAGCATGACGTTCGCCTCGACCTGCCCCACGCCGGGCAGGGTCATGATGCGGCGGCGCAGGATGCGTTCGAAATCCGATATGTCCCGCGCGATGATCCGCAGGCGATAGTCGAACTGGCCCAGCACGTGCTGGACGGTCTGCACCTCGGGGATGGCGGTCACGGCGCGCTCGAAATCCTCAAGGCTGGTGCGGCCCTTGGCGGCAAGGCGGATGCCCAGGAAGACCGTGACGCCAAAGCCCAGGGCGGCATTGTCCACGATGACGCGCCGCCCGGCCAGGATGCCGCTGTCGGTCAGCCGCCTGATGCGGCGCCAGGCGGCGGGCTGGCCGATGCCCAGGGCGCGCCCGACCTGGGCCGCGCTTCGGGTGGCGTCGGCGGACAGGATCCGCAGGATCGCCAGGTCGGTGGCGTCAAGGCCGCTCACAACGCCAGTTCCCCGCTGTCCTTGATGGTCGAGACCAGCATCAGCGCGTCGCTGTCCGCGACATGCGGCAGGGTCAGGATCCGGTCGCGATAGATCTGCTGCCAATGCGCCATGTCCCGTGCGATCACCGACAGGCGCAGGTCCACGCTGCCCAGAAAGGTCTGGATTTCCGTGACCTCGGGCACCTGTCGGGCGGCGGCGATGAATTCGTCGAGGGCGCGGGGGCTGGTCTTGTCCAGCGTGAAGCGCAGGCTGACCTGGACCTCGTATCCCAGGGCCCGCCAGTCGATGCGGTGCTGGATGGCGGCGACGACGCCCGTTTCCCGCAGCTTTTCCAGACGCCGCCACAGGCTGGCCGACGCCACGCCCGCGCGTTGGGCCAAGACGGCGTTCGGGGCCTCGGGGTCGGCCATCAGGTGTCGCAGGATGCGGTGATCGGTGCTGTCGGGCATGAATTTTTCACTATTCCGCAAAAGGGGGAATGTCTATCGCGCTCATTGGTGGCCGGATGAGAAAAATAGATGCGATCTTGCCCAAAGCTGGCGCTAGAACAGCCGCAATCGGAGAGGAAAGGAACCATTCCATGCGCGTTTACTATGACCGCGATTGCGACGTGAACCTGATCAAGGACAAGAAGGTCGCGATCCTGGGCTATGGCAGCCAGGGCCACGCCCATGCGCTGAACCTGCGCGATTCGGGCACCAAGAACGTCGTCGTCGCCCTGCGCGAGGGCAGCCCCTCGGCCAGGAAGGCCGAAGGCGAGGGCCTGAAGGTCATGGGGCTGGCCGAGGCCGCCGGCTGGGCCGACCTGATCATGTTCACCATGCCCGACGAATTGCAGGCCGAGACCTACCGGAAATACGTCCATGACAACCTGCGCGAAGGCGCGGCGATCGCCTTCGCCCACGGCCTGAACATCCATTTCGGCCTGATCGAGCCGAAGCCGGGCGTCGATGTCATCATGATGGCGCCCAAGGGTCCGGGTCACACCGTGCGCGGCGAATATGTCAAGGGCGGCGGCGTGCCCTGCCTGGTCGCGGTCCATAACGACGCCACCGGCAAGGCGCTGGATCTGGCGCTGTCCTATTGCTCGGCCATCGGCGGCGGGCGTTCGGGCATCATCGAGACCAATTTCCGCGAGGAATGCGAGACCGACCTGTTCGGCGAACAGGCGGTGCTGTGCGGCGGGTTGGTCGAACTGATCCGCATGGGCTTCGAGACGCTGGTGGAAGCCGGCTACGAACCCGAGATGGCCTATTTCGAATGCCTGCACGAGGTCAAGCTGATCGTCGACCTGATCTATGAAGGCGGCATCGCCAACATGAACTATTCGATCAGCAACACCGCCGAATATGGCGAATATGTCAGCGGCCCGCGCATCCTGCCCTATGATGAGACCAAGGCGCGGATGAAGGCGGTGCTGAAGGACATCCAGTCGGGCAAGTTCGTGCGCGACTTCATGCAGGAAAACGCCGTCGGCCAGCCGTCCTTCAAGGCGACCCGCCGCATCAACGACGAACACCAGATCGAGAAGGTGGGCGCCAAGCTGCGCGAGATGATGCCCTGGATCTCCAAGGGCAAGATGGTGGACCGCGCGCGGAACTGACCGGTCGGAAAGCGGGGGTTTCACACCCCCGCACCCCCGTGGGATATTTGACGTCCAAAGCAAGCCTGCGACGGACCACAAATATCCTGGGGGGAGTCCGAAGGACGGGGGGCAACGCCCCCCCTCTTCATTCCGTGCCGATCTTGTCCTGCGTCCGCGTCTGGAAATCGCTGGCGTCGTGGCGTTCCCACAACTGCTGCGACAACTCGCCCGAGGTCTTGTTGACCATGATCCCGCGCTGCACCGCCGGACGGGCGGCGATCTCGTCATGCCAGCGGCGGACATTGCCATAGGTTTCGGCGTCCAGGAAGGTCGCCGCATCGCCATAGATCTTGCCCGCGACGATCTGCCCGTACCAGGGCCAGATCGCCATGTCGGCGATGGAATAGTCCTCGCCCGCCATGAAGCGGTGATCGGCCAGGTGGCGGTTCAGCACGTCCAGCTGGCGCTTGGCCTCCATGGTATAGCGGTCGATGGCGTATTCGATCTTCTGGGGCGCATAGACATAGAAATGCCCGAAGCCGCCGCCCAGGAAGGGGGCCGAGCCCATCTGCCAGAACAGCCAGTTCATCGCCTCGGTCCGCGCCGCGGGATCGGCGGGCAGGAAGGCGCCGAATTTCTCGGCCAGATAGACCAGGATCGACCCCGATTCGAACACCCGGCGCGGCGGCGTCACCGAATGGTCCATGAGCGCCGGGATCTTGGAATTCGGGTTCACCGCGACGAAGCCGCTGCCGAACTGGTCGCCTTCGTTGATGCGGATCAGCCAGGCGTCGTATTCGGCGTCGAAGCCTGCCTCCAGCAACTCTTCCAGCAGGATCGTCACCTTCTGCCCGTTGGGCGTGGCCAGCGAATAAAGCTGCAAGGGATGGCTGCCGACCGGCAGATCCTTGTCATGGGTCGGGCCTGCCACGGGCCGGTTGATGCTGGCGAACTGGCCGCCGGTCGGGGCCTTCGGCGCCCAGATCCTGGGCGGGGTGTAATCGTCGGACATGACGCCTCCTGACATGCGTTCGGGCGCAGGATGGGCGCGGGCGGGGCGAACATCAACCGCCAAAACGCTGGTGTTTGTTCTTGGATTGTTCTAGCCTGGCGGAATGCTGCCGCCCCGCAATCCCGACGAACGCCTCAGGGCCAGAGGCACCGATACCCGCCCCGACGGGCGGTTCGAACCCCATGGGCGGGTGCGCGAATCCGACGGCTGGGACATCCCCGAGGAGGAGCGCCTGCTGCGGACCGAGGTCGTCACCGAACGCCCGCGCAGCATCATCACCCGCAACACCTCGCCCGACATTTCCTTCGACCGCTCGATCAATCCCTATCGCGGCTGCGAGCATGGCTGCATCTATTGCTATGCGCGGCCGACCCATGCCTATCTGGGCCTGTCGCCGGGACTGGATTTCGAAACCCGGATCACGGCCAAGCCCGATGCGGCGGCCCTGCTGGCACGCGAACTGGGCCGACCCCGCTATCGCCCGGCGCCGATCGCATTGGGCACGAATACCGATCCCTACCAGCCGGTGGAATCGAAGCTGGCGATCATGCCGGGGATCCTGCGGGTGCTGTCGGACTGGAACCATCCGGCGACTCTGGTCACGCGCGGACAGACGGTGTTGCGCGATGTCGCCCTGTGGGCGGACCTGGCGGCCAAGCGGATGGCGGCGGTCGGCGTCAGCATCACCACGCTGGACCCCGCCCTTGCCCGTTCGATGGAGCCGCGCGCCCCCGCCCCCGCCACGCGGCTGCGGATGATCCGCGAACTGGCGGCCGCCGGAGTGCCGGTGCGGGTGATGGTCGCCCCGGTGATCCCGGTCCTGACCGAACCCGAGATCGAGGCGATCCTGACGGCTGCGCGCGAGGCAGGGGCCACGACCGCCAGCATGATCCCGCTGCGTCTGCCGCATGAGGTCGCGCCCCTGTTCCGCGACTGGCTGGACCGCCACCGCCCCGGCATGGCCGCGCATATCATGAACCGGGTGCAGGCCATGCGCGGCGGCAAGGACAACGATCCGCGCTTCGGCCACCGTTTCAAGGGCCAGGGGGCCGAGGCGGATCTGGCGCTGCAACGGTTCCGGCTGGCGCGCAAACGGCTGGGCTATCGCATGGAAAGCGACCCCCTGGATTGCAGCCGCTTCGGTCCCCCGCCCAGGGCGGGCGATCAATTGCCGCTGTTCTAGGCGCCCCGGTCCTGTTCGTTCTGGGCCCAGAGATAGCCGATGAAGGCGCCCTTGACGAAGCGCAGCAGGACCAGGGTCAGGATCGTCGTGATCACGCCCGTGATCAGCAGCAGCATGACCGGGCTTGGCCGGAACAGCACCCAGGTAAATCCGATCAGCGGGATCAGCAAAAGCAGCATGATCGTCATGGTGAAGAAGGCCGGTCCGTCGGCGGCGGGATAGCGGCCCAGCGGCGCGTGGCAGACCTCGCATTCGGCCGAGACGCGCAGATAGCCGCGCAGCAGCCGCCCTTCGCCGCAATTGGGGCATTTGTTCAGCAATCCCCGGCGGATGGCTGTCAGGCTGTCGCGTTCCTCGGTCATGGTCCTGGCCTCTGCGGTTCGATTCCTGGTCGGTGGACGCCGTGCCTGCGGCGCCGGGCCGGGGCCGCGAAGGCGGGCATCGCCAGGGCCAGCAGCAATGCCGCCAGCGGCAGCGAGAAATAGAAGCCCGCCACCGCATAGCCCAGGGCACCAACGATCCCGCCCAGCACATAGGTTCCGACCAGCGACAAAAGGATGCGCAGTTTCACTCCGTCAGCCCGGACCGCGCTGTGCGGATGGACCAGCCGATACAGCGCGCGGCCGCATTCGATGCCGATATCGGTGATCATGCCGGTGGCGTGCGTCGTCCTGATCCGCGCGCCCGAGATCTTGGTGATGGTGGCGTTCTGCATCCCCATGATGAAGCACAGGCAGGCCAGGGCGAACAGCCGGCCGGCCGCGGTGGTGAAGATGCCGCCGAAGGCGAAGCAGGCCAGGCAGGCGCCCTGCACGGCCAGGGGCAGCGCGAATTGCCGCCGTCCCATCCGCCGCCGCGCCCAGTTCACCAGAAAGGTGCTGAAGGCGGCGCCGGTGGTGAAGGCGCCGATGGCCAGCAGCGCGGTCGCCGTGACCAGCAGGTTGCCGATCACCAGGCTGTCGGCGATCTGCGACAGATAGCCGGTCATGTGCGACGTATACTGCCCCAGGGCGAAGAACCCGCCCGCGTTCGACGCCCCCGCGATCCCAGCCAGGAACACCGCCAGCACGAAATCGCTGCCCTGAGAACGGCGGTGGCTGACCAGAACCCTGGCCGCCGCGAAGGGTCGGGACATGCGATTTCGTCTTGCCATGACGGCTGGTCTAGCGCGCGCGGCGTCGACTGTCAGCCGTCAGATGCGGCCCTGGTGATCGCCGACCGCGCTGAAGCCGCCCAGCCGGGACGCGATCTCCTCCAGCGAGGGGCGGGGACCGGGGGCGCGGGTCTCCAGGGCCTCGCGCATGGCGCGCAGATGCCGGGGCGTCGTGCCGCAGCAGCCGCCGATGATGCGCACGCCCATGTCGCGCGCCAGGCAGGCGTAATCGGCCATGATCGCGGGCGTGCCGTCGTAATGCAGATGCCCGTCCTCCAGATGCGGGATCCCGGCATTGCCCTTGGCGATGATCGGCCGTTCGTTGCCCGATGCGACGAAATCGCGCACCGTCCGCAGCAGATCCGCCGCCCCCACGCCGCAATTCGCGCCATAGGCGATGGGCGGGTTCGGCAGCCGTTCGACCAGGGCCGACAACTGCGCCGAGGTGACGCCCATGATCGTGCGCCCCGCGGTGTCAAAGCTCATCATCCCGCACCAGGGCATGTCGGCCCGCCGCGCGGCCTCGGCTGCGGCGCGGAATTCGCCTTCGGAACTGATGGTCTCGACCCACAGAATATCGGCGCCGCCGTCCTTGAGCGCCTCGGCCTGTTCGTGGAACATCTCGACCGCGCGGGCCTGGGACAGGCTGCCCATGGGGGTCATGATCTCTCCGGTCGGGCCGATATTGCCCGCGACTACCACCTTGCGCCCGGCGGCATCGGCGATCTCGCGCGCCATCGCGGCGCCGGTCAGGTTCAGTTCCCGCACCCGATGGCCCGCGCCTTGCAGGCGCAGGCGGCCGGCATTGCCGCCGAAGGTGTTGGTCAGGAACAGGTCGGCCCCCGCATCCACCGCGTCTTGATAGAGACGGCGCACCAGGTCGGGTCGGTCGGCGTTCCACAATTCCGGCGCGACATTCGACGCGAGGCCCATGTTGAACAGGTTGGTCCCCGTCGCCCCGTCGGCCATCAGCCAGTCGCGGCCGGCAAGAAGCTGGGAAAGGGGGTCGGGCATGGCATGTCCTGCGGTGGAATGCGAAAATGCCGTCCAGGGACGGCTGCCAATCATCAAGTCCATGATACGTCTGGTTCCGGGGGGAAACAATTTGAACCAGAACGGAAAAGGGCCGCGGCGGTTTCCCGTCGCGGCCCTGAACTTTGCGTGACGCCGGATCAGCGGTCGTCGCTGTCGTCGTTCGCGGCGCCGATGTCGTCGAACAGTTCGGCGATCTCGAATTCGGCGGCGGCATCGGCCTCGGCGGCCAGATCCTGGATCGACTTGCCCTGGGCCTGAAGCTCGGCTTCCTCGGGCGAACGGGCGACGTTCAGCACGATGGTCGCGTCGACCTCGGGGTGCAGCACGACGTTGACGTTGTGCAGGCCCAGTTCCTTGATCGGGTGGTTCAGCACCACCTGCTTGCGGTCCAGCGTGAAGCCGGCCTCGGTCGCGGCGTCGGCCGCGTCGCGGGTGGTCACGGACCCATACAGCGCCCCGGCGTCCGAGGCCGACCGGATGATCACGAAGGTCTGGCCGTCCAGCCTGTCGGCGATCTTCTGCGCCTCGGACTTGGTTTCGGCGTTCTGCGCTTCGAGTTGGACCTTCCGGTTCTCGAAGGACTTGATGTTGGCCTCGGAGGCGCGCAGCGCCTTGCCCTGGGGCAGCAGGAAGTTGCGGGCAAAGCCCTCTTTCACGTTGACGACTTCGCCCATCTGGCCAAGTTTCGCCACGCGTTCCAGCAGGATGACTTGCATGTCCTTGTCCCCTTACTTCACGACATAGGGCAGCAGGGCCAGGAAGCGGGCACGCTTGATGGCGCGGGCCAGCTCGCGCTGCTTCTTGGCCGACACGGCGGTGATGCGCGAGGGCACGATCTTGCCGCGTTCGCTGATATAGCGTTGCAGCAGGCGCGTGTCCTTGTAGTCGATGGCCGGGGCGTTTTCACCCGAGAAGGGGCAAACCTTGCGGCGGCGGAAGAACGGTTTGTTCGCCATGATCAGATCCTTTCAGTCCGCTCGCGGCGGTCGCCGCGATCACCACGGTCGGGGCCACGGTCGCCCCGGTCCCGATCGCCCCGGTCCCGATCGCCACGGTCACGGTCGCCGCGCGGACGGTCGCCGCGATCACCGCGGTCGCCACGATCCCCACGCTCGCCGCGTTCCTCGCGCTTCTGCATCTGGACCGAGGGGCCTTCCTCGTGCTTGTCCACGCGCACGGTCATGACGCGCATCACGTCGTCATGCAGGCGGGCCAGGCGTTCCATTTCCTGCACGGCGGCCGAGGGCGCGTCCGAACGCAGGAAGGCGTAATGGCCCTTGCGGTTCTTGTTGATCTTGTAGGCGAGGGTGCGGACACCCCAGTATTCGTTTTCGACCACCTTGCCGCCGTTATCGGCCAGCACGGTCGAGAAATGTTCGATCAACCCTTCGGCCTGCGTGTTCGACAGATCCTGGCGGGCGATCAGCACATGCTCGTACAGAGGCATGGCATCCCTTTCGTTTCAGGCGCATTTCATCGACGGGCGACCCCTTCCGCACCCGTCACGAGAGGCTGCGCCGGTGATGATATCCGGTCGGAAGGATGGGGCCTTATAGCGGCGAAGGCGCAGGATGCAAGGCGATTCGGGGGGTGGCAAGGATGCCGGTGCCGGGCGGGATCATGAAACGTATGCGTTTCCCCCGCCCTGTGCGCGAGGGTGCGGTAAGAGGAGGGCGCAGCAAGAGACGGTGCAATCCCACGACCACCAGAGGCTGGCGTCCGGCCCGGTGGGCGTGAAGCGCCCGCCGAGGGCGGGGCGGGCGCTGGCCGGCCCTTGAGGCCCGGCGGTTCAGGTGGATATGTCGTGAAGCGGCGAAGGCGATAGCCTTCGCCGACCTGGACCATGAGCCAGCCGTCACTTCACCATCGGCTGCGGCTGCGGGGTTTCCGCGTTGCGGACCGGCAGGATCGGGTGGACGATCTGCGGCTGCTTGCCGGTCAGGCTGCCCAGGAAGGCCACGATCTCGTCCACCTGGGGTTCGGCCAGTTCGGTGCCAAGCTGCGAGGACGACATGATGCTGACCGCCTCGTGCAGATCCCAGACGGCGCCCGAGTGGAAATAGGGCGCGGTCAGCGCCACGTTGCGCAGGGGCGCGGCGCGGAAGACGTATTCGTCATCCGCCGTCTGGGTGACGGCGAAGCGGCCCCGGTCGCCTTCCGGCAGGACCGAACCGCCCGGCCGCTCGATCACGCCGAAGGGATAGTAATCCTGCCCGCCCACGTTGCGGCCCGCGTGGCAGGCGGTGCAGCCGGTGTCCATGAAGGCCGCGAGACCGCGTTTTTCCTGGTCGGTCATGGCGGCGTCGTCGCCTTTCAGGAAGCGGTCGAAGGCGCTGTCGGGGGTGATCAGCGTCGCCTCGAAGGCTTCGATGGCGCGGGCGAAGTTGTCGAAGCTGACCGGATTCGGATCATCGGGGAAGGCCGCCTTGAAGGCATCGACATAGCCTGGCATCGAATTCAGCGTGCCGGTCAGGTTTTCGGGGGTGTTGTTCATCTCGACCCCGGCCTGGACCGGACCCTTGGCCTGGGCGGCCAGGTCGGGCGCGCGGCCGTCCCAGAACTGGGCGATGTTGAAGATCGCGTTCAGCATCGTGGGCGAGTTGCGCGGCCCCTGCTGCCAGCCATGCCCGATCGAGGTCGTCAGCCCGTCCACCCCGCCCAGGCCGACATTGTGGCAGGACTGACAGGAAAACACGCCCGACCGCGACATGCGCGGATCGAAGAACAGCATGGCGCCCAGGTCCACCCGCTGGGGCGTCAGGACGTTGCCGGCGGGGATTTGCGGCGTGTCGGGGATCGGTTCGAACCATTCCAGCGCGGCGGTCCGCAGGTCGGCATCGGCGGGCAGGTCGGTCTGGGCAAGCGCGGGCGCCGCCAGAGCGGCGGTCGCGGCGATGGCAAGAAGGGATGTCTTCATGGCTGTCTCTCTTGTCTTGTTCGTCGCGCGTCCTGCCCATGATGGACCAATCCTGGGGCGGCCGCCCTGATGCAGATCAAGATCCGGCGCTTGAGATCGGCGCGCCGCTGCGTCACGATTGCGGCGAAGAACGCGGGAAAGGACCGGCAATGGCCTTGGAAGATGCAAAGACGCAGGTCGATCACGCCTTCACGCGGCCCGACCCGCGCGGGCTGTCTTTCGAGAACGCCTTCGGCGGGGCGACCAGCTTTTTGCGGCGGCGTTACAGCAAGGATCTGGCGGGCGTGGATCTGGCCGTGACGGGAATTCCCTTCGACCAGGCGGTGACCCACCGGCCCGGCACCCGCTTCGGCCCCCGCGCGATCCGCGAGGCCTCGGCCCTGCAACCCTTCGATCCGCCCTATGGCTGGGGCTATGATCCCTTGTTGCTGCTGAACGTGGTCGATTACGGCGACATGGCGTTCGATTACGCCAATACCCGCGAGGTTCCGGCCCGGATCGAGGCGCATATCGGCGCGATCCTCGACGCGGGCGCGGCGCCGGTGACATTGGGGGGCGATCACTCGATCACCCTGCCGATCCTGCGCGCGGCGGCCGCGCGGCGCGGGCCGGTGGCGCTGATCCAGTTCGACGCCCATTCCGACACGTGGGTGGACGACGATCCCGACCGGATCGACCACGGGACGTTCCTCTATAAGGCGATCCGCGAAGGGGTGGTGGACCCGACCGCCAGCGTCAGCCTGGGCATCCGCACCGAAAACCCCGACACGCTGGGCGTGACCATCCTGGACGCGCCGGGGCTGCATCGCGACGGCGTGGAGGCCACTCTGACCCGGATCCGGCAGGTGATCGGCCAACGGCCGGTCTATGTCACCTTCGACATCGACGCGCTGGATCCGGCCTTCGCGCCCGGCACCGGCACGCCGGTCTGGGGCGGGCTGGCAAGCTGGCAGGCGGCGGCGCTGCTGCGCGGGCTGGCGGGGGTGGATCTGATCGGCGGCGACGTGGTCGAGGTCTCGCCCCCCTATGACACGACCGGGGCGACGGCGGTGGCGGGGGCGCATGTCGCGATGGAACTGATCGCGCTTTATGGCTGGACCCGACGCTGATTGCGTCCCGCGATGGCGGGGGGACTTCGCGTCCCCCCGGCCCCCCTGCGGGATATTTGGATGAAGAAGAAGTCCTTGCCGGTGCCTTTGGGCGCGGGTATCCCCCCGCCATGGTGCCCGAGGATCGCCTTGTCCAGATCGTCCAGCGGTTCGAGTTTCTCGAAGCGCAGCTGAATGCCGGTGCAGCGCCCGACCAGATCGCCCGGATCAGCCGCGAATATGCCGAGCTGAAGCCGGTGGTCGAGGAGATCGGCGAATGGCGCGCCGCCCGCGACGGCCTGGCCGAGGCCCAGGCGATGCTGGTCGATCCCGAGATGCGCGATCTGGCCGAGGATGAGCTGGCCCGGCTGCGCGAGGCCCTGCCCGCGCTGGAGCAGCGGCTGCGGATCGCGCTGCTGCCCAGGGATGCCGCCGATGCCCGCCCCGCGATCCTGGAGATCCGGCCCGGCACCGGCGGGGACGAGGCGGCGCTGTTCGCGGGCGATCTGCTGGCCATGTATCGCCGCCATGCCGAGGCGCAGGGCTGGAGCTTCCAGTTGCTGGATCTGACCGAGACCGAGTTGGGCGGCGTCAAGGAAGCCGTCGCCCGGATCGAGGGCGAGGGGGTCTTTGCCCGGCTGAAATACGAATCCGGCGTCCACCGCGTGCAGCGGGTGCCCGAGACCGAATCGGGCGGGCGCATCCATACCAGCGCCGCGACCGTGGCCGTGTTGCCCGAGGCGGAGGAGGTCGATATCGACATCCCGGCCGCCGATATCCGCATCGACACGATGCGGGCCAGCGGCGCCGGGGGCCAGCATGTGAACACGACCGATTCGGCGGTGCGGATCACCCATCTGCCGACCGGGATCGTCGTCACCAGTTCCGAGAAGTCGCAGCACCAGAACCGCGCCAATGCCATGGCCGTCCTGCGCGCGCGGCTTTACGACATGGAGCGCGCCCGCAGCGATGCCGAGCGCGCCGCCGACCGCAGGTCTCAGGTCGGGTCGGGGGATCGCAGCGAACGGATCCGCACCTATAACTTTCCGCAGGGGCGGATGACGGATCACCGGATCAACCTGACGCTTTACGCCCTGGACCGGATCATGGCGGGCGACCTGACCGAGATCATCGACGCGCTGACCGCCCATGACCAGGCCGCGCGGCTGGCGGCGCAGGGATGAGGCTGCCCCAGGTCAGGACCGAGGCCGCCGCCCGGTTGCGCGCGGCCGGAATCGAAGGCGCGGCGCGGGATGCCGACCGGATCCTGGCCGCCGTGCTGGGGGTCGAGCCGGGGCGGCTGCGGATCATCGACCGCGACCTGACCGGTGATGAGCTGGCCCGGTTGGACAGGGGCCTTGCCGCCCGCGCCGCGCGCCAGCCGGTCGCGCAGATCACGGGCTTTCGCGACTTTTATGCGCATCGTTTCCGCGTGACCCGCGACACCCTGGATCCGCGCCCGGAAACCGAGGTGCTGGTGGCGGTCGCGCTGGATCTGCCTTGGGCCAGCGTGCTGGATCTGGGGACCGGGACGGGGGCGATCCTGATCTCGCTTCTGGCGGCGCGGGCGCGCGCGCGGGGGGTGGGGACCGACATATCCGAGGCCGCGCTTGACGTGGCGCGCGGCAATGCCCGGATGATCGGGGTGACGGCGCGCTTTCAGCGGGCCGATTGGTATGACGGTGTCACGGGCCGCTTCGATCTGATCGTGTCGAACCCGCCCTATCTCGCGCTTTCCGAAATGGCGGGCCTGTCCCCCGATGTGCGCGACTGGGAACCCCGTGGCGCGCTGACCGACGGCGCGGACGGGCTGACCGCCTATCGTGCCATCGCGGCGGGTGCCTGCGACCATCTGTCGCCGGGGGGCCATGTCCTGGTCGAGATCGGGCCGACGCAGGCGGCCGGGGTCTCGGCGCTTTTTGCGGCCCAGGGCGCGGAAACGCGGGTGATCCGCGATCTGGATGGGCGGGATCGGGTCGTTCTGGGGCGGTTTTCGGCCTGAATGCCGGGAATCCCCGGCCCGAGCGACGATTTTGCTTGTCAGGCGGGGGCGGGCATGATTAGTCGCCCTTGTGCCGGGGGCAGCGATGCCAACGCACGGGTCAGCCTGAAAAAGCCGATTCCCTGATGGACGCCCGTTCCGCGTCCCTTCGGGCGCGAGGCGCGGGCTGAACGGCGAAGCGCCCTTCTTGCGCCGCCGTTGCCGCCCCCGAAGCCGTCCAGATTCCTGGAAACCCAGATCACTACTGGAACCACAAACAGACAGACTGATGAGATCATCGAAATCCCGTTCGCGCAACAAGTCGAACCGCCAGCGTACGCTGGGCAATATCGTCAACCGCGTCTTCGACAGCTCTGGCCCCGAGGGCAAGGTGCGCGGAACGCCCCAGCAGATCATCGAGAAATACCTGGCCCTGGCCCGCGACGCGCAATTGTCCGGCGACCGCGTGGCCGAGCAGTCGTTCCTGCAACATGCCGAGCATTACACCCGGATGCTGGGCGAGGCGCAGAAGGAAATGGCCGAGCGCCAGCAGTTCCACCAGCCCCGCCCGGACGGGGATGAGGGCCGCGAGGCCCAGCCGAACGGCAATGGCGAGGGCAATGCCCGCGAGAACGGCAACGG
This sequence comes from Paracoccus sp. S3-43, assembly GCF_029027965.1. NCBI lineage: Bacteria > Pseudomonadati > Pseudomonadota > Alphaproteobacteria > Rhodobacterales > Paracoccaceae > Paracoccus > Paracoccus qomolangmaensis. The sequence continues at coordinate 597,862 of NZ_CP119082.1, forward strand.
ACGCGACCATAACCGGCGCGACAACGGCCATCGCGACCAGCAGCGCGACCATGCCAACCGCGAGGGGGGCAGCCGTGACGCGGGTCATCGCGACGCGGGCGGCCGTGACGGGGGCGCCCGCGAGAGCCATCGCGAACAGCCCCGGCCGGACCCCGTGGCCGAGGTTCAGGAAGACATTCCGGCCCCGCCGCTGCCCGAACCCGTGATGGACGCCCCGTCCGAAGGGCTGCCGGATGCCGTCGCCACCGCGTCGGAGGAGACCGCTGGCCCGGTCGAGACGCCCGAGGCCGCAGCCCCCAAGCCCGCCCGCAGCCGCGCCCCACGCGCGCCGCGCGCCGAGAAACCGGCGGCAGCAGCGACGGGCACGCCCCGCCCCCGCCGCCGCAAGGCCCCGGAAGGCGAAGCGAAGGCCGAGGAAACCCCCGCGGTCGGCGAGGAATGACGAGATAAGGCCGCGGCGTTCAGCCGGCGGCCTTTTTCATTGCGCCTGCCGCGCCTGCTGCACGGCGCGGGCCAGGGCGCAGAACCGTTCCAGGTCGATCTCTTCGGCCCGCGCGGTGGGAGGGATTCCCGCGTGGTCCAGCAGCGATTCGATCTGCGGATGCAGCCCCCGCAGCGACGCGCGCAGCATCTTGCGCCGCTGGTTGAAGGCCGCCGCCGTGACCTGCGACAGCACCGCCGGGTCGGCGGGAAAGCGGGGCTCCGGCAGGGCGCTCAGCTGGACCACGGCGGAATGGACCTTGGGCGCGGGCACGAAAGCCTCGGGCGGCAGGGTCATGACGATCCGCGCATCGGCCCGCCATTGCGCCAGCAGCGCGAGGCGCCCGTAAGCCTTGGAACCGGGGGCGGCGACGATCCGCTCGGCCACCTCTTTCTGGAACATCAGCGTCAGCGACTGCCAGAAGGGCGGCCAGTCGGGCGGCGTCAGCCAGCGGATCAGCAGTTCCGTGCCGACATTATAGGGCAGGTTCGCGGCGATGCGGATCGGCGGGGTCAGATGCGCCAGCGGGTCGATCTGCAAGGCGTCGCCATGGATCACCGTCAGGCGGCCGGGATAACGGTCGGCGATTTCCCCAAGCGCCGGCAGGGCGCGGGCGTCCTTTTCGATGGCAAGGACATGGCGCGCGCCTTCGGCCAGCAGCCCGCGCGTCAGCCCGCCGGGACCGGGGCCGATCTCCAGCACGTCGCATTGGCTCATGTCGCCGGCCTGACGGGCGATCTTGGCGGTCAGGTTCAGGTCCAGCAGGAAATTCTGGCCCAGCTGCTTCTTGGCGCGCAGGTCGTGGCGGGCAATCACGTCGCGCAGGGGGGGCAGGTCGTCGATGGTGGTCATCGTGGCCACCGGGGGGCCGTCTGCCCCCCGCTCGGGCCTGCCGGCCTCTTCTCCGCCGAAAAAGGTCCGCCGGACCTTTTTCCGGGCGCGTCGAAGCCCCGCAGGATATTTGAGGTCCAAAGCAGGATCATGCGCGCGCCGCCGCCATGTCGCGGGCCATGCGCAGGGCGGCGATGGTCGAGGCGGGGCGGGCGAGGCCCTTGCCCGCGATGTCGAAGGCGGTGCCGTGGTCGGGCGAGGTGCGGATGAAGGGCAGGCCCAGCGTCACGTTCACGCCGCCGTCGAAATCCAACGTCTTGATCGGGATCAGCGCCTGGTCGTGATAGGCGCAGATCGCCGCGTCGTATCGGGCGCGCGCCGGGGCGTGGAACATCGTGTCGGCGGGCAGGGGGCCGGTCAGGTCCATCCCCTCGGTCCTCAGGCGGGCCAGCAGGGGGGCGATGCGTTGGCTTTCCTGGCGGCCCATGGTGCCGCCCTCGCCCGCATGGGGGTTCAGGCCCGCCACGGCGATGCGGGGGGAGGGGATGCCGAAATCGCGGATCAGCGCGGCATGGGTGATGCGGATCGCCTGTTCCAGCACGTCGTCGGTCAGGGCGGCGGGCACGTCCTGCAAGGGGATGTGGATCGTCGCGGGGACCACGCGGCAGGGCGGGGTCACGGTGGTCGAGGCCAGCATCATCGCCACCGGCACATCCCCGGCCAGATGGGCGAGGTATTCGGTATGGCCGGGAAAGGCGAAGCCCGCGCCTTCCTTCAGGGCCTGCTTGTTGATGGGCAGGGTGCAGATCGCCGCCGCTTGCCCCCGCATCGCCAGATCGACGGCGCGGGCGATCACCGCGATCACCCCCGCCGCATTGGCGGGATCGGGGCGGCCGGGCGTGGCGGGGGCGGCGAAGTCGTGGCGCAGGACCGGCAGGCGGCCTGCGGGCACCGGATCGCCGGGCGCGGCGATTTCGGTGAAGGCCGTGCCGGGCGGCAGGTGGCGCGGATCGCCCAGCCAGGCGAAATCCACCCCGGACGCCAGCGCCTGCGGGGCCAGTTCGGGACCGACGCCCGCCGGTTCGCCGCAGGTCAGGATGATGCGGCCCGCAGCCATGGCGCCGGTCACGGGCGGCGGATGATGGCGTCGGCGCGCAGTTCGGCCAGATAGGCCTCGGCGGCGGCATTGGCCTTGCGGTTGAAGATCTGGTCGCGCACGGCCTCGCGGTTCGGCAGGGCGTCCGCATCCGGCACCGCGGCCTCGACCCCGTCTTCGGGCAGGGCGGTGGTGGGAACCTCGGCCATGTCGGCGACCAGGGCGGGCTGACGCGAACACAGTATCACCAGATCGGCGGCGTTGCCGTAATCGACCACGCCGGTTTCGTCGCGGTCGAGGGTCGCCAGGCGCTGCGCGACCAGGGTCGGGATCGCGCCTTGCGGCACGGTCTGGCGCTGCACCTGCCCCGCCTGCGCGCCGGCCTGGATGTAAAGGTCGTCGCAGGACCGCGTCCGCGCGCCCAGCGTCGCCGCGTCCGTGGCCGTGGGCAGGCGCAGGGTCGCATAGTCGATCACCTGGTCGGTCGCGCCGGGGCGCAGCGTGCCCTGGCTGTCGCGCATGTGAAACAGCACCACCGCGCCCTCGACCGTCAGCGGCTGGGTCGTCTGGCCCGGTTGCAGCGCGGTGATGACCGGGCGCAGGCTGGGGGGCAGGTTGTCGATGTCGACCCAGGCCAGCCGCCCGCCCGATCGGGCCGAGTCGGCGGCGGAATATTGCCGCGCCGCATCCTCGAACTGGTCCGAGGACAGGTTCGCCCCGGCGATCTGGCGGCCCAGGTTCAGGGCCTGCTGTTCCTGGCCCGGCGGGGCGGGGATGATCAGTTCGGAAATCAGCACCCGCGACAGGATCGGCGTTTCGACCTGGCGGCGCAATTCCTGGTCCACCTCGGCGTCCGAGACCTTGATGCGCGGCACCACGCGTTCGCGGACCACCGACCGCCAGACCAGGCCCGCACTGACGAAATCGCGATAGGCCTGCGGCTCGACCCCGGCGTTTTCCAGGGCGGCGGTGAATTCGGCGGCCGACAGGCCGGCGCGGCTGGCGAATTCCTCCAGCCCGTTTTGCAGCCCTTCCTCGGTCGGGACGATGCCCAGTTGGCGGGCGGCATGATTGCGCAGCCGGTCGTCGATCAGCGCCTGCTGCGCGTCCTGTTCCGTGGTGCCCGGCGCGCCCAGGATCTGCATGAACTTCTGGCGCTGCTGCACCTCATAGCGGGTGACGGCGGCGTTGTTGATATAGACCACCGGCTCGAACAGGCCCTGCGCCAGGACCGGCGCGGGCGCCGCGAGGGTCGCCGCCAAGGCGAGGCCGGAAAGGAAATGCCGCATCTGCTGCCCCATAGGTTCGTTTCTTGGCGCGAGATTAGCGCAAGCAGGACCGGCGCGCCACCGTGCCCGGCAAGTCTTCCTGCATTCCGAACCCGCCCAGCCGGACCGACAGGCCCAGGCTGGTTTCCGGGCGCACGCTGTCTGAACTGGTGAACCGGCGCGAGACGCCCATCTCGACCGTCAGGCATTCGTTGCGATAGGTCAGATCCAGCGACGCCCGCTGCGCCTGGTCGGCGTCGAAATCATAGCGGGTTTCGGCATTGCCCCACCAGCCGTCGCGGATCTGCCAGCCGATATTGGCGACCAGTTCGCTGATCTCGGGCCGTTCCGGCTGTTGCGCGTCGCCGTCCAGCCACAGATGGCCCGCCGACAGTTGCAGGTCGGGCCGCAGCCAGCCCAGCCGCAATTCGTTGCGCGACAGATCCAGGCCGTCGTCGAACAGCGCCCGGTTCGCCAGGGCAAGACCGGTGCCGCTGTCGTATTGCGCCGCGACCAGCCAGTCCGACCGGGTGGCCGACAGCGCCGATCCGGGCGGAAATGCGCGTTCGGGATCGGCGCGCAACACGCGGCCGCCGGTCAGGGCCAGCGACCAGCCGGTCGGGTCGATCCGCGTCCAGGTGACGCCCAGGTTGGCGCGCAGTCCCCCCTCGCGCGCGTCCCAGCCGGGAAAGCGGTTGTCGGAAAACAGGTTGCCTTCGTCGAATTCGATCAGGCGGCTGTCCTCGTTCGGGATGTCGTCGTCGGTGCCGGACGGGGAATACAGGATCTGCGCGACGGGTTCGACCAGATGGGTCGCGCCGTCGCTGCCGCCGATCAGGGGCCAGCGCAGTTCCACGCCCAGCATCGGGTCGGCGCGGGCCACCAGGTCGTCATAATCGCTGTCCTGGGCGATGCGATAGATGTCTGCGTCGATCCCGGCCAGGGCCGCGCCCACCACGCCGCCGGGCAGGATCTCGCTGCGGCGCCAGTCCAGCCCGACCGAGGCGCGGGCCATGTCGCGCCCCTCCCGGTCCTCGTCCGAGGGGCGGCGATGCGCATGGACCGACCATTCCAGCAGCGCCTGCCCGCCGATATAGCCGGGGGTGAAGCGGCGCTGCCAGATCACATCGGCCACCTGCGCGGGCGAGGTGCTGTTGTTTTCGTCGTCGCGCAGGGAATGGTAGTTGCCGACCCGGCCGAAGAACAGCTTGTCGCGGGTCACGCGGTCCAGGGTGAAGCCGCTCCACAGCCGGTCGGCCTCGGTGATGTCGTAATCCAGCAGATAGCCCCGGTCGGACGCGGTCTGCACCTGCACGCCCAGGCGATAGCCGCGCGGCAGGCCGATCAGCGCGTTGCCGAACAGATAGCCGCGCGTTTCGTCCGGCCGGATGTCGTCGCGGCTGATCGCGCCGTTCCATTCGGTCACGGCATTCGACCAGGCCTGGCGATAGCGCAGTTCCAGCGTCCGCGTCCGGCTGGCCGAGAGATAGGGCGTGACCGTCACATCGGCATGATCGCCCAGGGTGATGAAATAGGGCAGCTTGATCCCGAACCCCAGCCCCGAGGTGGTGCGGAATTCCGGCCGCAGGACGCCGCTGCGCCGTTCCACCGTCGGATCCGGCGCGGTCACGGCAAAGGGCGCGGCGGCCAGCGGCACGCCGAAGGCGCGGAATTGCGGATGGTCGAAGGTCAGCAGCCGGGTTTCGGCGTCATGGGTGATGGACCGGGCGCGAATCTCCCACAGTGGGGTCGGATCGCCGGCGCAGACCTGGCAGCTTGAGGCGACGACCTGGCGCAGGGTGGTGGTCCGGCCGTTGCCGGTCCGCGTCAGTTCCGTCGCGGCCAGCTGCAATTCGCGGGCCAGCACCAGCCGGGCGCCGCGGATGATGCCGTCCTGCAATTCGCGGTCAAGCTGGCCGCTGTCGGCGATCAGCACGGCCTCGGCGTCGGGATCCGCCGCGCCGGGGCGGGACAGGTGGATCGGGCCTTCGATGGTCAGGCTGCCGGACGGTCCGTCCACGACGATGCGCGACGCCACCAGCCGGGCGCCCTGATACCAGACGACGACGCCCCCCGCCGCGATCAGCGTCCGGTCGCCTTGCAGGACCATGCTGTCGGCCAGCACCGTCGCCGCATCGTCGGCGGGGCCGTCCGCCGCCGGGCGGCCGGGCAGGGTCACGTCGGCATCGGGGGACTCGGCCTGCAGGGACGCGGCGTCGGGGGTGCGGTCGCCCAGGATGCTGTTGCCCAGCGGGGCGGCGGTGGGGGCCAGCGCGGCCTCGTCATTCCAGCGGAAGGTGCCTGGCCCGCTCAGGCTGCCCGCGCCCAGGCCCGGATCCTGGGTCAGGATCGTCTGGCCAAGCGCCATGCCCGGCAGCAGCATCAACAGGGCGGCGAAGCTATGGCGCATGGCGGGGGTCATCCATCCTCTCGGGCCAGGATCAGCGCCATGGCCAGAAGCCCGCCGACCAGCGGCGGCGTCCATCCGGCAAGCCATGGCGGCACCTGCCCGTTATCGCCCAGAACCTGCGCCAGATTGCGCAGGAAGAACAGCCCGATCCCCGCCCCGAAGGCCAGCAGCACCGCGCCGCCGGTGTTGCGGCCCCGGACATGCTGCATGGTGAAGGCGGCGGCGATCAGCACCATGGCGCCCATCAGGAAGGGCCGGGCCAGTTCCATCTGCAACCAGACCTTGTGGCGCGCCGCCGAAAAGCCCGCCCGTTCCAGGCCCGCGATGAAACCCGGCAACTGCCAGACCGGCACCGCCTCGGGGCGGCCGAAGCCTTCGCGGATGCGCTGCGCGGTCAGGTCCGAGGCCAGATCCAGCCGAAGGGCCGAGGTGGCGGCGGCCTGGGGGTTGGGATCGGACAGGGGATAGTCGCGGATGTCGGACAATTCCCAATGGCCGGGCACCAGCCGGGCCTCGCGCGCCTCGATCCGGCGGACCGGACCCTGGGCTTCGTCGAAGACCATGAAGGTCGCCTCGTAAAGCGTCGTCGCGTCGGGGCTGGCGCGGCGGGCGCGGATCACGATCTGGCCGGATTCCTGGGAATCCTCGATCACGGCCTGGCGCAGCCAGACGGCGCTGCCGCCGACCGAGACGGTCTGGCGGCTGTCGCTTTCGATGCGGGCCACCGCCTCGTCATAGCGTGCGCCCGTCACCGCGACCAGCGGGTTCAGGAAGGCCACCGTCAGCGCGCCGACCAGCACGGCGGCGACGGCGGGCGCGGTCACGACCTTCAGCGCCGACCGCCCGGACGCGCGGATCGCCACCATTTCCGACGTCCGCGCCAGGTTCAAAAACAGCGCGATCCCCGCCAGCACCGTCAGCAGCGGCAGGATCGAATAGAAGCTGGAGGCGACGTTCAGCCCCGCCAGCCCCAGGGCGCCCGCCAGGCCGATGTCGCGGTCCGAGAAGCGGCGGATCATCTCGATCATGTCGATCAGCAGCAGGATCAGCAGGAACACCCCGGCGATGGTGACGAAGGACCGCAGGAAGCGGCGCGCGACATAGCGGGCCAGGATCATGCCGCCGCCCCCCGTTCCCTCGGGGGGCGCGGCCTGCCGGCCAGCCACAAAAGCCCGCAGCACATCACCGCGCCCACCGCCGCCGGCAGATACAGCAGCGGCCACAGCGTCGGGTCGCGCCCCGCCTGGTTGGCCGCGGCATTGGTCAGGAACTGCACAACGATCAGCCCCAGGACCGCCCACAGGATCTGCCGCCAGACGCCGAAGCGCGAATAGCCGCCGACCAGCAGCGTGGCGAAGCCGATCATCGCGGCGATGGGCGACAGCAGCGGCTGGGCGATCCGCTCGTGCGCCTCGCGCCGGGCGTCGGGGGCGGCGGCGCCGGTCGCGGCCAGCAGCCCGGCATCGGGATTGAGCAGCCGCAGGGTGCCATAGTCGCGCAGGTCGCGGCCCTTCTGGCCGCCGCCGGTCAGCAGGGCGCCGATGTCATAGCTGAATTCCTGGAACCGCGTGACCGCCAGCGACTGCCGGTCGCCCGACTGGCGCAGGTTCTGCGACATGCCGCGCAGCAGGATCAGCACCGGCCCGGTTTCGGCGCGCACGACCAGGGCTTCCTCGGAGGTATAGATCATCTGGTTGGCGGGATCGCGTGCATCCTCGATGAACAGATCCAGCAGGCGGCCGTCAGCGGCGATGGCGCGGATGAACAGGGTGATGCCGTCCGCCGGATACTGGAAGCTGCCGGGGCGCAGGAACTGTTCGGTCACGTCCTGGGCCAGTTCGGCCTGCCGGTCGGCCAGCCGGGCGCGGGCCATCGGCACAAGCCCGTGGACCAGCACCGCCACCATCAGCCCCACGAAGACGCCGAAGACCAGCACCGGCCGCGCCAACCGCCAGGGCGACAGCCCCGCCGCCTGCATCGCCACCAGTTCCGACTCCCCGGACATGCGGTTGGTGCCATAGGCCGTCGCCGCGAAGGCCGCGACCGGCAGCACGACCGAGATCACCAGGGGCAGCGTCAGCGCCGTGAATTCCAGCACCACAAGCGCGGTCCGCCCGTCGCCCAGCAAGTCGTCGAACAGGCTGACCGCCCGGTTGATCCAATAGACCGACACCAGCACCAGGGCGAAGAACCCGAACAGGGTCAGCAGTTGGCCAAGGATATAGCGGTCGATCCGGGGCATGTGGCGGGAATTGTCCTTCGCTGGTCACGTCTTGCTTAGCGGCAAGGGCGGCTCTGGAAAAGGGTGCGCGGGGCGTCTAGGCTTTCTTGCGCAGAATGATGAGGACGCCATGACCCACCCCGTCGAAATCACCTTCACCGAAATCGCCGCCGACCGGCTGGCCGGGCATCAGGGCCGGGTGGCGATGATCGTCGCGCCGGGCGCCGGCCTGCCGCCGGGCTTGCCCGACGCGGCGCTGGCGGCGGCCCGGCGGGCGATGGAATCCAAGGCAGGCCGCGCGCTGAAGCCCGGCGCGGCGCTGGAACTGGCCTTCCCGGCGGGAATGCAGGCCGATGCGCTGACCCTGGTCGCGCTGCCCGACGACGCGACGGTGGCCCAGGCGCGCAAGGCGGGCGCGGCCATCGGCGCCAAGCTGGGCCGCGCCCATACGCTGGTCCTGGCGGGCGGGCATCCGCTGGCGAACGAGGTGGCGCTGGGCATCGCGCTGCGCGGATACGACTTTTCCGTCTATCAGACCAAGCCCGTCGAGGGCGAGGGGGAGACGGGCGCCGACCCGATCCCGCAAAGCATCACGCGCGGGGCGGACAATGCCGTGCTGGCCGATGCCCAGGCCGACAGTGCGCCCGAAACCCCGTCCGAGCCGGTCAGCGAAAAGGCCCGCGTCACCTTCATGGCCGCCGATCCCGAAGCCCTGGCGAAATCCGCCCAGGACGCCGCGGCCGTGGCCGAGGGCGTGTTCTTCACCCGCGATCTGGTCAACGAACCCGCCAATGTCCTGACCACCACCGATTTCGCCGACCGCCTGAAGGCGATGGAGGAGATCGGCCTGACCGTCGAGGTGCTGGAGGAGGACCGGCTTGCCGAACTGGGGATGCGCGCGCTGCTGGCCGTGGGGCAGGGGTCGGAAAGCCCCTCCAAGGTCGTGGTGATGCGCTGGAACGGCGGCGGCGATCAGGCGCCGCTGGCCCTGGTGGGCAAGGGCGTGGTCTTCGACACCGGCGGCATCTCCATCAAGCCCGCCGCGGGGATGGAGGAGATGACCATGGACATGGGCGGCGCGGCCGTGGTGGCGGGCGTGATGCGCACGCTGGCGCTGCGCCGCGCCAGGGCCAATGTCGTGGGCCTGGTGGGGCTGGTGGAAAACATGCCCGACGGCAAGGCGCAGCGTCCGGGCGACATCGTCCGTTCCATGAAGGGCGACACGATCGAGGTCATCAACACCGATGCCGAGGGCCGTTTGGTCCTGGCCGACGTGCTGTGGTATGCGCAGACGCGCTTCGATCCCTCGGCCGTGATCGACCTGGCGACGCTGACCGGCGCCGTCATCATCGCCCTTGGCCATGACAATGCGGGCGTCTTCGCCAATGACGACAGGCTGGCCGATCACATCCTGGATGCCGCGAAGGCCGAGGGCGAGGGCGCCTGGCGTCTGCCGCTGGGCCAGCCCTATGACAAGCTGATCAAGTCGCGGCTGGCCGACATGAAGAACACCGGCGGCCGCGCGGCGGGGTCGATCACGGCGGCGCAGTTCCTGCAACGCTTCATCCGCAAGGATACCCCCTGGGCGCATATCGACATCGCGGGCGTGGCCCTGCCGCCCGGCGCGACCGACCTGGCCCCCAAGGGCGCGACCGGCTGGGGCGTGATGACGCTGGATCGCCTGATCCGCGACCGCTACGAGGCGAAATAGCCCCGGTGGGCAACGCGCTGTTCTATCACCTGACCCGGTCCCCGGCGGAAAGCCTGCTGCCGGTGCTGATCGGCAAGTCGCTGGCGGCGGGCTGGCATGTGGAACTGCGCGGCACGGATCCGGCGCGGATGGAGCGGCTGGATCTGCATCTGTGGCAGGGCGACGGCTTCCTGCCGCACGGGCTGGCGGGCGGGCCGCATGACGCGCGCCAGCCGGTGCTGCTCACGGTGACCGGACAGGGGGCGGCCGGACAGGGGGCGGCCGGGCAGGGGGCGGCCGGGCAGGGGGCGGCGAACCGCCCCGCCTGCCTGATGGCGCTTGACGGGGCCGAGGTCGCGCCCGCCGAATGCGAGGGTCTGGAACGCGCCTGCATCATCTTCGACGGCGGCGACGCGGCGGCCACGGCGCGGGCGCGCGACCAGTGGCGCGCGCTGACCGGCGCGGGCGTCGCCGCCGAATACTGGTCCGAGGAATCGGGCCGCTGGGAACGCAAGCGATAGGCTGCTGCGGCAAGATGCGGCTTGCGCGGTGGCGGGTGCTTCTGGCATCGCTGTCGCCCTGCGCCGGCGCCTGCGACCCTGCCTTGCACGGGACCATCGGCGCCGTGCTGTCGGTCGTGCTGCTGTTCGTGTCGATCACCGGCCTGACCTGGTCGCAGCAGGCGGGCGCCCGATTCGAGACGCTGCAAACCCGGCTTGGCTGGAAGACGCCCTCGGCCAGCGCGGCCCTGTCCGGACCGCCGGTCGCGGCATCCGAACATGGCGATCACGGCGCCCCCCTGCATCACGACCCCGCCGCCCGAGAGGATCGCCTGGACCAGCTGGACGCCGTGGCCGCCGCCGCGCAGGCCGGCGGCATCGACGCGCCCCGGTTCGAGATCCGCCTGCCCAAGCCCCAACAGGCCTGGGTGGTGCGCGAATACGACCGAAGCTGGCCCACCCAGGTCGATACCGTGGCGATCCACCCCGACACCATGCAGATCACCAGCCGCGCCGATTTCGCCAGTTTCACCCTGGTTCCCAAGCTGATCCGCTGGGGCATCGACGCGCATATGGGCGTGCTGTTCGGGCTGCCCAACCAGATCCTGATGGCCCTGGTCGCGGCGGGGCTGATGGTGATGATCGTCTGTGGCTATCGGATGTGGTGGTCCCGCCGCCCCTTCGCGGCCGAGCCGTTGTCGGCAAGCTGGCGCCGCCTGTCGCCCGGCCAGCGGATCCTGTGGGTCGCGGCGGCCATCGGCCTGGGCTGGGCGCTGCCGGTGCTGGGGGTCAGCCTGGCGGGATTCGTCGCCGTGGATCTGCTGCGGTCGCGGATGCGGTGACGCGCGGTGGCGGGCCGATGCCGTCGGCAGGGGCCACAGAGGGGCGATGCGGCGGGGCGATGCGGCGGGTGTAAGGCGCTATGCCGCCGCGTGACCCGCCAGCCGGGCGTGCAGGTCGGCGCGGCGCAGGCTGGCCTTGGCGCCCTGCATGACGGCGCGGCCGCGTTCCAGAACCAGGAAATCGTCGCCCAGATCCCAGGCGAAGTCGAAATACTGTTCGACCAGCACGATGGCCATGTCGCCCCGGTCGCGCAGCGCGGCGATGACGCGGCCGATCTGGGCGATGATGTTGGGCTGGATGCCCTCGGTCGGTTCGTCCAGGAGCAGGATGCGCGGCCGGGTGATCAGCGCGCGGGCGATTGCAAGCTGCTGCTGTTGTCCGCCGGACAGGTCGCCGCCGCGCCGCTGCGCCATCTGGGCCAGAACGGGGAAGCTGTCGAAGATCTCGTCGGGGATGCGGCGTTCGGCGCGGGGCAGGCAGGCGAATCCGGTTTCCATGTTCTCGCGAACGGTGAGCATCGGAAAGATCGCCCGGCCCTGCGGGACATAGCCCACCCCCAGCCGCGCCATCTGCTGCGCCGTCACCCGGCCCAGTTCGCGCCCGTCCAGCCGGATCGTCCCGCCCGAGCGGGGATGGCGCCCGGCCAGCAGCGCCATCAGCGAGGTCTTGCCCACGCCGTTGTTGCCCATCACGCAGGTCACGCTGCCGGCGCGGGCGGTAATGTCGATGCCGTGCAGGATCTGGCTGCCGCCGTAATGCAGGGTCAGGTTCGTGGCTTCCAGCATTTCTCAGCGCCCCAGATAGACTTCGATCACGTCGGGATTGCGGGTCACATGGTCCAGCGACCCCTCGGCCAGGACGGCGCCCTGGTGCAGCACCGTCACCTTGCAGTTCAGGCGGCGCACGAAATCCATGTCATGTTCCACCACCACCACCGCGCGACTCTCGGCCAGCCGGACCAGCAGCGCCGTGGTCTGCTCGCGTTCCGCCAGCGTCATCCCGGCGGCGGGTTCGTCGACCAGCAGCAGGCGGGGTTCCTGGGCCAGCAGCATCCCGATCTCCAGCCATTGCTTCTGGCCGTGCGACAGTTCGCCCGCCTTGCGCGCGATCTGCGGGGCAAGGCCCACGTCCGAGGCCAGTTCGGCCACGCGGGCCTGCGACTCTGCCGAGGGCCGCCAGCCCAGCACCGCAAAGGGGCTGCGCTTGGCCTTCAGCGCCATGGTCAGGTTGTCCGCGACGGTCTGATCCTCGAAGACGGTGGGGCGCTGGAACTTGCGGCCGATGCCCTCGCGGGCGATCTGTGCCTCGTTCATGCGCAGCAGGGATTTCGGCGGCGTCCCGAAGGTCACGTCGCCCGCGTCGGGGCGGGTCTTGCCGGTCACGATGTCCATGAAGGTGGTCTTGCCCGCGCCGTTCGGGCCGATCACCGCGCGCAGTTCCGTCGCGCCGATGTTGAAGGACAGGTTGTCGATGGCCCGGAAGCCGTCGAAGCTGACGGAAATCCCGTCCACCTCCAAGAGCGCGCTCATGCCTGGGCCTCCTTGGCCTGCGGTTCGGGGGCGGGGACGCGGCGTAGCGGGGACAGGCGGTCGAAGAGGCCCGCGATGCCCTGGGGCGCGAACAGCGTGACCAGCACGAAGCCCAGGCCAAGCGCCACCTGCCACCAGTCCACCCAGTTGACCGTGTATCCCGGCAGGCGGATCGCGGGCGCCCGCCCGCCGGTGAACCAGCTTGACAGCAGCGACACGACCACCGCGCCGATGATCGCGCCATACAGCCTGCCGCGCCCGCCGATGGCGACCCAGACCGCCAGATAGATCGAGGCGATGGGCATCAGTTCCGCCGGGTTGATGATCCCGGCCTGCGGATAATACAGCGCCCCGGCAACAGCGGTCAGCATCGCGGCCAGGGTGAAGACGGCCAGCTTGAAGCGCTCGACCGGATAGCCCAGGAAGCGGACGCGGGTCTCGTCGTCGCGGATGGCGCGGATCACGCTGCCGAACTTGCCGCTGACCACCCAGGCGGCCAGGACATAGGCCAGCCCGAGCGCGGCGGCCGAGGCCCACAGGAACCAGACCGACAGCGTGGCCTGATCGACCCCGTCCAGGCCGGGGATGTTCTGCAAGCCCGACAGACCGTTATTGCCGCGAAAGCCGCTGTCGTTCTGGAACAGCCACAGCGCCAGGGCCAGGGTCATCGCCTGGGTCAGGATCGACAGGTAGACGCCGTTGACGCGGCTGCGGAAGGCCAGCCAGCCGAAGACCAGGGCCAGCAGGCCCGGCACCGCGACGACCAGCAGCAGTTGCAGCGGCAGCGAATGGGCGAAGGACCAGACCAGCGGCAGGTCCGACGATCCGACCACGCCGAAGATCTGGTTGGCGACGCCCTCCTGCAATTCGGCAGGCGTGGGCGGGATCGGGTTCCGGGCCATGCTGGCGGCGACGATGGCTTCGGTGCGCGCATACATCAGCCATTGCCCGATCAGATAGCCGCCAAGCGCGAAGAAGGCCATCTGCCCCAGCGACAGGATGCCCAGGTATCCCCAGACCAGATCCATCGCCACCGCCGCCAGCGCCAGGCACAGCGTCTTGCCCAGCACCTTGACCATCGAGGTGGGCACCGCCCCGCTGCCATGGGCAGGACCAAGCAGCGTGACGGCGACCGTGAACACCGCCAGCACCGCCAGCACGATCAGGATCGAGGGATTCTTCAGGATGAAGGGTTTGCGGGTCATGTCACGCCTCGGCTGCGCGACCGCGCTGCGGGATGATGCCGCGCGGACGGAACTGGATGAAGATCACGATGAACAGGATCATGAAGGTCTGCGCCGCCAGCGTGTTCGAGGGGTTGAAGGACTCGATCACCTTGGACACCACGCCGATCAGCCCCGCGCCCGCCAGCGTGCCCCAGATAGTGCCGACCCCGCCCACGACCACGGTCATGAAGCTCTGCACGATGTATTGCTGGCCCAGTTCGGAGGTGACCTGCGCGAAGAGGCCGATGGCGACGCCCGCGATCCCCGCGATGCCCGACCCGAGGCCGAAGGTCATCATGGCGATGCGGTCGGGGTTGATTCCCATCGATGCCGCCATGCCGGGGTTCTGGGTCACGGCGCGAACCTCCAGCCCCAGCCGGGTGCGCTTCATGATGAACAGGAACAGGCCCAGGAACAGCAGGGCCAGCACGAAGATCGCCACCCGGATCGAGGAGATCGAGATCACGTCGTTCACGGTGATCGCGCCTTCCAGCCAGGCGGGCGCGGTCAGCGGCCGGGCCTGGGTGCCGAAGATGTTCTTGGCCAGCTGTTGCAGCGCGATGGAGACGCCGAAGGTCGCCAGCAGCGTCTCCAGCGGGCGGTTCGCCAGATGCCGGATGACCAGGCGATACAGCAGCACCCCCGCCCCGAAGGTCACGGCGAAGGCCAGCGGCAGCGCGACGACCAGCGACAGGGTGCGGTCGGCGATCAGCGTCTGGGTGACATAGCCGGTATAGGCGCCCATCATGATGAATTCGCCATGCGCCATGTTGATGACGCGCATCACGCCGAAGGTGATCGCCAGCCCGATCGCCGCCAGGAAATAGATCGAGGCCAGCGACAGCGCGTCCAGCCCCAGGTCGATCCCGGTCATCGCCGCCAGCCGCACCTGCGCGCGCCGTTCGGCGGCGCGGGCGGCATCCGTCACGGCGGGATCGGGTTCGGCATAGACCTCGAAGAAGCGGTTCGCGGCCAGGGCGGCTTCGGCCTCGGCATCGGTGGCGGCGGGGGGAGCGGCGCCTGCGGCCTCCAGCGCCTCATAGGCGCGGTCGCGGGCCGCGGGGTCGTCCAGATCGGCGACGGGGACGCCGCCGACCGCGCCGGCCACGATATTGGCGGCCAGGGCGTTGCGCTGATCGGCGGGGGTCAGGCGGGGTTGCAGCGTGCCGTTCGCGGTCAGCAGGGCGATGGCGGCCTCTCGCGGGAAATCGCCGCCGATGGTCATTTCGCGGGCGATATTGGCCTGCGGTTCGGTGGCCGAGGCGATGCGCGTCGTCGCCAGCAGCGGGTTCAGCGCGGCGCGGAAATCCAGCCCCACATCGCCCGCCAGGCTGTCGATGGCCGCGACTCGGGCCGCCGGGTCGGGGTCGAAGCGAATCGCCAGCAGGGTGGTCAC
The DNA here is from genome assembly GCF_029027965.1 of Paracoccus sp. S3-43. Classification (NCBI taxonomy): domain Bacteria; kingdom Pseudomonadati; phylum Pseudomonadota; class Alphaproteobacteria; order Rhodobacterales; family Paracoccaceae; genus Paracoccus; species Paracoccus qomolangmaensis. The sequence continues at coordinate 613,353 of NZ_CP119082.1, forward strand.
GCGGTCGCGCTGCGCAGCAAGCGCCGGATCCTGTTCGGGCGGTGATGCACGAAGCGCCTCCAGATGATCGGCGGTGCCGTCGCGGGCGATGCTGGCCAGGGCGGCGGCACGGCGGGCCGGATCGGGGCTGGAAATCTCGCCCGCGACCAGGGCCGATTCGATGACGCCGCGCACGCCGGAATTGGGGCGCAGCATCTTCGGATCGGCGCCCGGCACCGCCGCGCCGGTCGCGGCGTCGCGGGCGCTGTCGCCATCCACGATCAGCAGCCGCCCGTCATCGGTCACGCCAAGCGCGCGGTTGGCCCAGGCAGACAGCAGCGCCAGCCCCTCGGGTCCGGTGGCGGCGATCTCGGCCACCAGCGGCCCGACCGTGCGGCGCGAGGGTTTTTCGATCTGGTCCAGGTTCTGCGCGATCACCGCCTCCAACGCGGGATTGGCGGCGGCCGGAAGGGCCAGGCACAGCGTCAGGACAAGGGCGATCAGCGGGCGGATCATGGGCACGTTCCCGGCAAAAGGGGGGCGGCGAAACCGCCCCCGAAAGGATCAATAGTTCGACTGGACCTGCACGCAGCTGCTGGTTTCGGTGTTGAACATGCCGCAATCCTTGCCCGGCCAGTCGGCGTCCAGCTTGGCCGATTCGGGCAGGAAGTCGGTCCAGGCGTCGCCGGGCACCGGCTCGGTCTGGCTGACGATGTCGAACTGGCCGTCCTCGCGGATCTCGCCGATCAGGACAGGCTTGGTCAGGTGGTGGTTCGGCAGGATGGTGGCGGTGCCGCCGGTCAGGTTCGGCACCTCGACGCCGACGATGGCGTCCAGCACCGGATCGACATCGGTGGTGCCGGCCTTTTCGACCGCCGAGACCCAGGCGTTGAAGCCGATCATCGTGGCTTCCATCGGGTCGTTGGTCACGCGCTTGTCGTCGCCGATGAACGTCTTCCATTCCTCGATGAAGGCGGTATTGGCGTCGGACTCGGCGCTTTGGAAATAGTTCCAGGCGGCCAGATGCCCCACCAGGTTGGTCGTATCCAGGCCCGCCAGTTCCTCTTCGCCCACGGAAAACGCCATCACCGGGATGTCGTCGGCGCTGACACCCGCCGCCGCCAGTTCCTTGTAGAAGCCCACATTGGCGTCGCCGTTGATGGTCGACACCACGCCGACCTTCTTGCCGTCCGCGCCAAGCGCCACCACATCGGCGACGATCTTGGACCAGTCGGAATGGCCGAAAGGGGTGTAATTGACGAAGATGTCGCCTGCCGCGACGCCCTTGCCCTTCAGATAGGCGTCCAGGATGTTGTTCGTGGTGCGCGGATAGACGTAATCGGTGCCCAGCAGCGCCCATTTCTCGACGCCCAGTTCCTCGGCCATGTAATCCACCGCCGGGATCGCCTGCTGGTTCGGCGCGGCGCCGGTATAGATGACGTTTTTCGAGGATTCCTCGCCTTCATACTGGACCGGATAGAACAGCAGCCCGTTCAGTTCCTCGATCACCGGCAGCACGGATTTGCGGCTGACGCTGGTCCAGCAGCCGAAGATCGCGTCCACGTCGCTGACGGTCAGCAATTCGCGCGCCTTTTCGGCGAACAGCGGCCAGTCGGATGCCGGGTCCACCACCACGGCCTCGATGGGTCGGCCCAGCAGCCCGCCCTTGGCGTTCTGCTGTTCGACCATCATCAGGACCGTGTCCTTCAGCGTGGTTTCCGAAATCGCCATGGTGCCCGACAGCGAATGCAGCACCCCGATCTTGATCGGTTCGCCTTCCTGCGCCATCGCGCCCGTTGCCAATGCCATGGCGGTGGTCAGCGCCAGCATCGCAGAGAGTTTTCTCATCATCACCTTCCCCGGCCGTTCGGCCCATGTCCCTGTTGTTCGGTGAAGGCGGAGGGCCTTCGCAGGTGCAGCAAGCCGGGTTTTCGGCGGGCTGAACAGGTTTTGGGCAGGTTGGGGGCAGGGGAATGCGGAAAGTGGCTGCGGCGCGGGCAGGATGCCGGGCACCTGCCTTCAACGCGGGCAGAGTCAGGCCGGGCGGGGCCGCAAGCCGCCCTGGTCGATCAGGAAATCGACGATCTGATCGACGCCCCCGCCATGGCGCAGTTGCGCCATGACCACCGGCCGGGCACCGCGCGCGGCCCGCGCATCGCCTTCCAGCAGCGCCGCGTCCACGCCGACATGCGGCGCAAGGTCGGTCTTGTTCACCACCAGCAGATCCGAGCGCGCCAGCCCCGGCCCGCGCTTGCGGGGGATGTCCTGGCCCGCCGCCGTGTCGATGACATAGATCGTCAGATCGGCCAGTTCGGGCGAGAAGGTCGCGGCCAGGTTGTCGCCGCCCGATTCGATCAGCACCAGATCCAGGTCCGGAAAGGCCGCGTTCAGGTCGGCGATGGCGGCCAGGTTGATGCTGGCGTCCTCGCGGATCGCGGTATGGGGGCAGCCGCCGGTCTCGACCCCCCGGATCCGTTCGGCGGGCAGCACCTGGGCGCGCATCAGCGCCTCGGCATCCTCGCGGGTATAGATGTCGTTGGTGACGACCGCCATCGACAGGCGCGGGGCCAGGGCGCGGGCCAGCTGTTCGGTCAGCGTGGTCTTGCCCGCGCCGACCGGGCCGCCGATGCCGACGCGCAAGGGTCCGTTGCTGGTCATGATCGGAAAATCCTCGTGGTCATGGTTTCGTGGCGCATGGCGGCGATATCCGCGCCCCAGGCGGCGCTGGCAAGGTCGTCCTGGGTGGCGGCGGCGGCGCGGGCGGCGGCGGCCAGGATCGCCGGTTGCAGGGTGGCCAGCATCCGCTGTCCCTCGACCGGGCCAAGCGGCAGGAAGCGGACCGCGGCGCTGATCAGGGCGGCGGCCTGGGCTTGCAGGAAGGCCGCGATGATGTCCGGGCGTGGCAGGGCCATGTCGGCGCAGGCCCGGCCGAGGGCCACCGGCAGCGCGGCGGCGGGCTGCGCGCTGTCCGTCAGCGCGGCGATATTGGCGGCGAAGGCCGTGCCCTGTTCCACGGTTTCCGCCAGACGCTGCGAGGTCAGGCAGGCGGCGCGGGCCAGATCGTCAAGCGCCGCGTGATCGGCGGCGCGCAGGGACAGGGACAGCAGCACGGCATCGGTCCAGCCCGCGCCGTGATCCAGCCAGTCGGCCAGCCATCGCGGCAGGGTGGCGCGGGTGACGAGGCCCGCCTCCATCGCGGATTCCAGACCCTGCGACCAGGCGAAGCCGCCGACCGGAAAGGCCGGCGACAGGTATTGCGTCAGCCGCAGCCGCGCGATCTCAGGCGGCGTGATTGTCGGGCAGGTCATTCTTGGCGACAAGCGGGGGCGCGGGGCTGGCGTGCCCATGGTCATGGTCATGGTCGTGCCCGTGGTCATGCCCGTGATCGTGGCCGAAGGTCCGGCCATGGCCATAGGCGCCGCCTTCGGGCCGGAAGGGCAGATCCTTGTGGCAGATCTCGGCGCCCAGCTTGCGCAGCATCGCCTCCAGCACGTGGTCCTGGCGGATGACCAGGCGGTCGGCCTCGATCCGGCAGGGGGTGTGGCGGTTGCCGATATGCCAGGCGAGGCGGGCCAGGTGGCCGCGAATGACCATCACCGGCTCGGGCTTGGCGCGCACGACGATCTGGCGGCCGTCCGACAGCTCGAACGCGTCGCCGTCTTCCAGGCTGGTGGTTTCCGGCAGGTCCACCAGGAAGTCGCCGGCGCTGCTGGCCAGCTTCCTGCGCCGCAGCAGGCGGCCTTCGTAATCCAGCGAGACCTCTCCGTCGAAAGGCGCGGGGGCGTTGCGGATGATGCTGGTGGCGATGATCATGATTTGGTCCTCCCTCTTAGAAAAGGAAATAGCGTTGGGCCATCGGCAGTTCCGTCGCAGGCTCGCAGGTCAGCAGTTCTCCATCGGCGCGGACCTCGTAGGTCTCGGGATCGACCTCGATCGCGGGCATGGCGGCGTTCAGAACCATGTCGGATTTGCCGATATTCCGGGTGTTTTCGACGGCGACCAGGGTCTTGTTCAGGCCGTCCCCCGCGCCGTCTTCCAGCCCCGCCTTCGAGACGAACAGCGCCGAGGCGCGGCCGGTATGGCCCCACATCGGGCGCGAGAAGATCGGCTGGACGGGGATCGAGCCGTTCGGATCGCCCATCTGCGCCACGCTGATCTGGCCGCCGACCAGCACCATTTCCGGCTTGACGCCGAAGAAGGCGGGCGACCACAGGACCAGGTCGGCGCGCTTGCCGGGGGTGACGCTGCCGATATGGGCGCTGACGCCATGGGCGATGGCCGGGTTGATGGTGTATTTCGCGATGTATCGCCGGGCGCGCAGGTTGTCGTTTTCTCCTTGTTCATCGGGCAACCGGCCCCGCTGGCGGCGCATCTTGTGGGCCGTCTGCCAGGTGCGGATGATGACCTCTCCGATCCGGCCCATCGCCTGGCTGTCCGAGGAAATCACCGAAAACGCGCCCAGGTCGTGCAGGATATCCTCGGCCGCGATGGTTTCCCGCCGGATGCGCGATTCGGCGAAGGCCACATCCTCGGGGACGCGCCGGTCGAGATGGTGGCACACCATCAGCATGTCGAGATGTTCCTCGATGGTGTTGCCGGTATAGGGGCGGGTCGGGTTGGTCGATGAGGGCAGCACGTTCGCCATGCCGACCATGCGGATGATGTCGGGGGCATGGCCGCCGCCCGCGCCCTCGGTGTGATAGGCGTGGATGGTGCGGCCGGCGATGGCGGCCATCGTGTCCTCGACGAAACCGGATTCGTTCAGCGTGTCGGTATGGATCATCACCTGCACGTCCATCGCGTCGGCCACGGTCAGGCAGCAGTCGATGGCGGCGGGGGTGGTGCCCCAGTCCTCGTGCAGCTTCAGCGCGCAGGCACCGGCGCGGACCTGTTCCAGCAGCGCCTCGGGGCGCGAGGCATTGCCCTTGCCCGCGATGCCGATGTTGACGGGCAGGTCCGCGCAGGCCTCCATCATCCGGGCGATGTGCCAGGGGCCGGGGGTGCAGGTGGTGGCCAGCGTCCCATGCGCGGGGCCGGTGCCGCCGCCCAGCAGCGTGGTGACGCCGGAATGGATCGCATGGTCCACCTGCTGCGGGCAGATGTAATGGATATGGCAGTCGAAGCCGCCGGGGGTGAGGATGCGCCCCTCGCCGGCGATGATCTCGGTCCCCGGTCCGATGACAAGGGTGACGCCGGGTTGCGTATCGGGATTGCCCGCCTTGCCGATGCCGGCGATGCGGCCGTCGCGAAGGCCCACATCGGCCTTGGTGATCCCCTGATGGTCGAAGACCACGACGCCGGTGATTACGGTATCCATGGCCCCGTCCGCGCGCGTCGCCTGCGACTGGCCCATGCCGTCGCGGACGACCTTGCCGCCGCCGAACTTCACCTCTTCGCCGGGGATGGTCAGGTCGCGCTCGACCTCGATCAGCAATTCGGTATCGGCCAGGCGGATGCGGTCGCCGGTGGTCGGGCCGTAAAGGGCGGCATAGTCGGCGCGGGAGAGTTGGGTCATGTCAGCGTCTTTGGCTGGGGGCTGGGGGCTGAGCGCACAGGGCAGCGGCCGCCCGGTGGGGCGGTCGGGCGCTGCCCGGCGGTGCCTGCGGCAGCTTGATTCGGGGCGGGTGCATCGTGGAAGCGTTCAATCACAGCGCCCCCATCACATCCTTGCGGAAGCCCTGCACCACCCGGTCGCCGGCATAGGGGATCAGGCGCACCTCCCTCGACTGGCCCGGCTCGAACCGGACGGCGGTGCCGGCGGGGATCGACAGGCGCATTCCGCGCGCCGCCGCGCGGTCGAAGCGCAGGGCGGGATTGGCCTCGGTGAAATGATAATGGCTGCCGACCTGGATCGGGCGGTCGCCGGTATTGGCGACCATCAGCGTGATCGGCTGGCGGCCCGCGTTCAGGGTGATCTCGCCGTCCGCGGGAAGGATTTCGCCCGGAATGAGAACAAAGGGGATCATTCAGCCCCCCATCGCCAGCACAAGGCCCGCCGCGGCGGTGCCGCCGCCCAGACCCCGCAGCAGCGCGCCGTGTGAGGCGGCCTTGCCCAGGGCGATCCCCGCCAGATGCAGCGCCATCGTCGCCACGGCGAAGCCGACCGCATAGAGGGCCAGCCCCTGCGCCGGGCCTTCGGCCCCATGCGCCCAGCCATGGGCGAAGCCGAAGACCGCCACGCCCGGCAGCAGCACCGCCAGCGGCAGGCGGGCAGCCATCGCGACAAGCGCGCCCAGGATGATGACGGATGCCAGGATCATCGGCTCGACCCCCGGAAAGGCCATCCCGGCATAACCGGCCAGCCCGCCCGCGATCATGCCGCCGACGAAGGCCAGGGGCAGCGCCCAGAGCGCGCGGCCGCCGATCTGCGCCGCCAGCAGGCCAAGCGCGACCATCGCCAGCAGGTGATCGGCGCCGCCCAGGGGATGGAGCAGGCCGGACAGGAACTGGCCCTGATCGTGATGGCCGGGATGGGCCAGGGCGGCCTGCGGCAGAAGAAGGGCGGCAAGGGCAAGTCGTTTCATGCGGGGGCCTCGTGGCGGATCGGGTGGTGGACGGTGACCAGCTTGGTGCCGTCGGGGAAGGTGGCCTCGACCTGGACCGAGTCGATCATCTCGGGGATGCCGGGCATGCATTGACCGGCCGTGATCACATGCGCGCCCGCCTGCATCAGGTCGGCGACGGTGCGGCCGTCGCGCGCGCCCTCGACCACGAAATCGGTGATGAGCGCGATGGCCTCGGGGTGGTTCAGCCTGACGCCGCGCGCCAGCCGGTTGCGCGCGACCATCGCGGCGACCGAGACCAGCAGCTTTTCGCGCTCTCGCGGGGTAAGGTTCATCGTCAGACCTGCCAGATACGGGGAAGGGGATCGGGGCGCAGGACGGCCAGCAGCCGGTGGATCTGACGCCGCAGCGGCCAGTCGTCCCGCGCCAGCAGCCGGATCACCAGCCGCCCCGGCGGGGCGCTGGCGGCGCCGATGACACCGGGTTCGTCCAGCGCGGCGCGGGCAGCGGCCAGCAGGTCGGGCGCCTGCGGCGCGATCATCGCCAGCGTCGCCATCGCGCGCGCGCCTCTCAGCAGCGCCGGGCCGTCCAGTCGCGCCACCGTCGAATCGTCAAGCGCCATGGCGTCGTGATGGACGATCCGGCCCGCCCGCCGCACCACCCGGCGGTCGCGCAGATGCAGGCGGCGGGGATGTTCGCCCATCGCCAGCCGCCCCAGCACGACCATCTCCAGCAGCAGGCAGCCCGCGCCGGGGGCCAGATCCACGACCGTTTCGCGGTCCAGCCGGGCGCCCTCGAACAGGATGGTCTCCTGCGGCAGCCAGTCCAGCCAGGCGTTTTCGCCGACCGCCAGGCCGACCCGCGCCCGCGCCGGATCGCCTTCGGCGCGATAGGCCCGTTCGGCCGTCTGCGTCGTCGCCAGGGCGCGCGCGTCCGGACGCAAAGTCATCGCGAAGGACAGCCGGTCCCCGGATGCCAGCCCGCCCGAGGTGTTCAGGAACACGATCTGCGGCAGCCCCTGCGTCATGCGGGGCAGAATCGCCTTGGCCGATCCCGATTGCGCCAGGTCGATCAGCCCGCGCGGCCCCATGACCACATGCGCGGCGCCTGCGCTGCGCTGAAGGACGGGCATGGGGGCGGTTGCGTCGAACATGACCCGAAGGGGCGTCCCGCCGCCGGAAAGGTCAATCGCAGCCAGCGGGGCAGACCCCGGCAGTCCCGTTTCAGGGATCGGTCTGCCCAAGGCGCAGGCGGATCGCCAAAAAGTCGGGCAGTCTGGGGATCAAAGTGCCGCCGTTCGCAGCAACCGGCGACGGGCGGGCGGGATCGCCCCGATCTCGACCCCGGTAAAGACGTGCATGGTGCGCAGGGCGGAATCGACGACCGCGTGGTCGCTGACCCAGCCGCCAAGCGCCAGATAGCTGCGCAGCAGCGGCGGCATGGCGGCCATGGCGCGCCGGGGATCGGGCTGGCCGGGCAGCAGCGCGCGGGCCAGGCGGAACACATGGGGCGCCTTGATGCGCGGCCACCAGCGGCGCGGCGCCAGATGGCGCGCCTGAAGCATGGCGAAGGCGTCGGCATGATCCGCAGGCTCGGTCCCGACGAAGCTGGAACAGCCGAACAGCATCTGCACGCCCCCGTCGTCGACGATGCGCGTCAGCGCCGCCCAGGCCAGGCGGACGATGTTGGGATCGCGGACCGAGGGGTGGATGCAGAACCGCCCGACCTCGATCATGGGCGCGTCAAAGGATTCCAGCGCGGCCAGATCGTAGAACTGCGCGGAATAGCTGCGCCCGATCTCGTGCCCGCCCGCCAGGGGCAGGAAGCGGAGGCAGCAGACAAGCCGGCCGGTCGCCGCGTCGGTGATCAGGATGTGGCTGCACTCGGCGTCCAGGGCGTCGGATTCCAGCTGCGTGCCGTCGCCGCCCTCGGCGCTGCGGGCGATGAAGCACAGCCACCGCAGCCGCTGCGCGGCGCGCAGGTCGTCCGGCGAATCGGCCAGGCGCACCAGATAGCGGCCCTTGCGGAATGGCGTCATGATGCAGCCCCGGATCAGCGACGACCGCCTTATAGCGCAACTTCGTAAACGCCCTGTGAAAGGTTCAGTCGTCCTGCCGGTCGCCCAGCACGTCCTCGATATAGATGCGCTTGATCAGGATGATCGCCACCAGCAGCAGGGGCGTCGCCAGCACGATGCCCGCGAAGCCGAACAGGCTGCCGAAGGCCAGGATCGCCAGCACCGTCAGCGCGGGCGGCAGGTCGGCGGCGAAGCGCTGGATCAGGGGCATCAGCAGGTTGCCCTCGACCTGTTGGACGACGACGAACAGCAGCGCCACATAGATCGCCATGTCGAAGCCCTGGGTCAGCGCGAACAGCACCGCCGGGATCCCCGACAGGAACGGGCCGACCACCGGGATGATGTTGGTCAGCCCCGCGATCAGCCCCAGCACCAGGGCCAGCGGCACCCCCAGCAGCCACAGCCCCAGCCCCGTCGCCAGCGCCACCGCCGCCATGTCCAGCGCCTGCCCGCCCATCCAGCGGCCCAACGCGCGGCCCAGCTCGTCCGCGATGGCCCGCGCCCGCCCCCGATAGGACAGCGGCACCAGCCGCAGCGCGCCGCCGCGATACAGCGGCGCGTCCAGCGCCAGGAAGATCGCCACCGTCAGCATCAGCACCCCGTTGGCGGCGCTGCCCATGACCGTGTTCAGCGTGCCGGTGACATAGCTGAAAAGGGTGGGCAGGTTGTCCGTCGGCGCCCTCCCGCCCGATTGCGAGGCGTTCTCCATCCGCCGTTCCAGGAACTGCCCGACCGAACTGTCCGACAGCCAGCCGCTGATCTGGTCCCAGGCGGCGGGCAGGCTGCCGATCAGCTGGCGGAACTGCTGAGAGATCGACGGCCCCGCCCAGGCCACCACCCCCGCCACCGCCAGCACCGCCGCCAGGGCCGTCAGCAGCACCCCCGGCTTGAAGCCGATGCCGGTCAGCCGGTTCAGCGCCGCCGCGCCGCCGCGCAGGGCGATGGCGATCAGGATCGCGGCGAAGCCCAGCAGCAGCACGGTCGACCACTGCCAGGCCGCCGCCAGCAACAGCACCGTGGCAAAGACCGCCGCGATGGGACCGGGCCGCAGCCGGGGGGACAGGGGGGACGGGGGGGTGTCGGTCATGCGCGCGCCTTTCGGTGGTTCGCGCCCATCATGCCCCCGGCTTGCCGCGAGATGCCATCCCTGATAACCGGGCGCGGATTTCATCTTCGGGCGGGGCTGGCCCGCCTGCCACAGCAAAGGGACGCCCATGGCCATCGAACGCACGCTTTCCATCATCAAGCCCGACGCCACCCGCCGCAACCTGACCGGCAAGATCAACGCCAAGTTCGAGGAGGCGGGCCTGCGCATCGTCGCGCAAAAGCGCATCAAGCTGTCGGCCGAGCAGGCGGGCAAGTTCTACGAAGTCCACAAGGACCGCCCCTTCTATGGCGAACTGGTCGAGTTCATGGCCTCGGAACCGGTGGTCGTGCAGGTGCTCGAAGGCGAGGGCGCGATTGCCAAGAACCGCGAAGTGATGGGCGCGACCAACCCCGCCCAGGCCGACGAAGGCACCATCCGCAAGGACTTCGCGCTGTCGGTGGGCGAGAACTCGGTCCACGGGTCCGACGCGCCCGAAACGGCCAAGGAGGAGATCGCGTTCTTCTTCTCGGGGCTTGAACTGGTCGGGTGATCGGTTCAGTGCCGCGATGACAAAGGGGAAGGGGCCGGGTGGCCCCTTTTTTCTTTCAGGAACGTGAGTCGAGCGTTGCATGGCGCAATGGAAGTCATCTTCCCGCCCCGCCATTGCGCCCCCACCCCCATCCGCGCTATCCCCTCCTGAACCCACACCACAAGGAGGCCCCCATGCGCGCATTCGTCTTTCCCGGTCAGGGGGCGCAGGCCGTCGGCATGGGGCGCGAGCTGGCCGAGGTCTATCCGGCGGCGCGCGACGTGTTCAGCCAGGTGGACGAGGCGCTGGGGGAAAAGCTCTCGGACCTGATCTGGAACGGCGATATCGACACGCTGACGCTGACGCAGAACGCGCAGCCGGCGCTGATGGCGGCCTCGATGGCGGCGTTCCGGGCGATGGAGTCCGAGGGGTTCACCATCCAGGATGCGAATTTCGTGGCCGGGCATTCGCTTGGGGAATACTCGGCGCTGTGCGCGGCGGGATCGCTGACGCTGGAGGATACGGCGCGGCTGCTGCGGATGCGCGGGCAGGCCATGCAAGAGGCGGTGCCGGTCGGCCAGGGGGCGATGGCGGCGATCCTTGGGCTGGATTTCGCCACCGTCGATCACATCGCGCGCGAGGTGGCGGGGGACGAGGTGGTGCAGGCCGCCAACGACAACGATCCGGCGCAGGTGGTCATCTCGGGCCACAAGGATGCGGTCGAACGCGCGGCCGAGGCGATGAAGGCGGCCGGGGCCAAGCGGGCGCTGATGCTGCCGGTCTCGGCCCCGTTCCATTCGGTGCTGATGCAGCCCGCGGCGGCGGTGATGGCCGATGCGCTGGCGGGGGTGGACATCCATCCCCCCGCCGTGCCGCTGATCGCCAATGTCCGGGCCGAGGCGGTGACCGAACCCGGCGCGATCCGGCGGCTGCTGGTCGAGCAGGTGACGGGCACCGTTCGCTGGCGTGAATCCATCGCCAACATGGCGGGCGCGGGCGTGACCGAGTTCTGGGAGATCGGCGCGGGCAAGGCGCTGTCGGGGATGATCAAGCGGATCGCCAGGGACGCGGCGGTGCGCAATATCGGCGCCCCGGCGGATATCGTGGCGCTGAAGGGCTGAGGGCGGACCGGGGCGCTGCCCCCAGCCTGCCGGCGGGGCGGCAGGCGTTCGTCGCTGAAAAAGGTCCACCGGACCTTTTTCCGGGCGCTTCTCACCCCCGAGGATACTTGGATGAAAAAGAAGGATCAGCCATGTTCGATCTGACCGGGAAGACGGCATTGGTGACGGGCGCATCGGGCGGCATCGGCGGGGCCATCGCGCAGGCGCTGCACGCGGCGGGCGCGACGGTCGCGCTGTCGGGCACGCGCGAGGGGCCGTTGCGGGAACTGGCGGCGACGCTGGGCGAGCGGGCGCATGTGGTGCCCGCGAACCTGTCGGACCCCGACGCGCCCGCCGGGCTCATCAAGGCGGCGGGCGAAGCGATGGGGTCGGTCGACATCCTGATCAACAATGCCGGGATCGCCCGCGACAACCTGTTCATGCGCATGTCCGACGAGGAATGGCAGCAGGTCATCGACGTGAACCTGACCAGCGTGTTCCGGCTGTCGCGCGCAGCGCTGCGCGGCATGATGAAGGCCCGCTGGGGGCGGATCGTCACCATCACCTCGGTCGTGGGGACCACCGGCAATCCGGGGCAGGGCAACTATGCCGCCGCCAAGGCCGGTCTGGTCGGCATGTCGAAGTCGCTGGCCCATGAGGTCGCCTCGCGCGGCATCACCGTGAACTGCGTGGCGCCGGGCTTTATCGCCACTCCCATGACCGACAGCCTGACCGACGACCAGAAGGGCAGGATCCTGTCCCAGATCCCCGTCGGGCGGATGGGCGCGCCCCAGGAAATCGCGGCGGCGGTCCTGTATCTGGCCAGCCCCGAGGCGGGATATGTCACCGGCGCCACGCTGCATGTGAACGGCGGCATGGCGATGGTCTGACGAAACCCTTTCAACCGAAAGCGGTTGCAAGAGGGTTCACGGGTGCTATATCCCCGCCTTTAGCAGCAGGGGAACCGCCCTGGGCTGAACCGGGCCGTCGTGTCCGTGCAAAACTGGGCGGATGCCCGCGAGAATGAGGATATGACATGAGCGATATCGCTGATCGCGTGAAGAAGATCGTGGTCGAGCATCTGGGCGTCGAGGAAGACAAGGTGGTCGAATCCGCCTCGTTCATCGACGACCTGGGCGCCGACAGCCTTGACACCGTGGAACTGGTCATGGCGTTCGAGGAAGAATTCGGGATCGAGATCCCGGACGACGCCGCCGAAACCATCCAGACGGTCGGCGACGCCGTGACCTTCATCAAGGGCGCGGTCTGATCCGCATTCCTGCCGCGAACGGCATTCCTGACGGCGTCCCTGCGCAGGCGGGGGCGCCGTTTCTTCATGGCCGCCATGCGCCCGGAACCGGGCCTGACGCGAGGCCGTTGACCGGGGGAACCACCGGAAAGGAGCCGATCATGGCCGTTGCACTGAAAGGGCTGACCGACAATGCCCGCAAGACCTCGATTTCCGAACTGAACGCGCGTCTGGCCGATTCAATTGCCCTGGCGCTGGCCGTCAAGCAGGCGCATTGGAACGTGAAGGGCCGCAACTTCATCGCCGTCCACGAACTGTTCGACACCGTCCACGACAACCTGCGCGCCCATATCGACATCCTCGCCGAACGCGTGCAGCAGCTGGACGGCGTGGCCGTCGGGACGGCGGAAAAGGTCGCGCAGGGCAGCGCCCTCAGGGAATATCCGACCGACCTGACCAAGGCCGAGGATCACATCAAGGCGCTGTGCGAACGCTATCGCGACCATGGCGAAAAGCTGCGCGCCGCCATCGACGCTACGGACGAGGCGGGCGATGCCGACACCGCCGACATCTTCACCGCCGCCTCGCGCAGCGCGGACAAGGATCTGTGGTTCATGGAAAGCCATCTGGAGTGATGGCGCCCTATCGCAGCGCGGCTTGCCGGCACGGATGAAAGGCGGTTTACACACAGGAACAGGATCCGGCGCGCGATTCATCGCCTGTCCGTTTACCGCAGCATCCGTTAAGTTTCCGTGTCCATGGCCCGCATCGCCTTCATCCTTCCGCCGCCCAAGGGTCCGCAGGGCGTAGTGGATCAAGCGCGGCGGCTGACGGCCTCGGGCGATGATGTGGCGATCCCTTACGACCGCTGGGCGCCGCCAATGCCGACGCCCTTGCGGGGTTTCTGGATGTTTCCCCCCAAGGTCGCGCATGATCTGGCGCAGACGCCGCATCTCTTCACCCATTGACGACAGGAACCCCCATGACCCTTGCCTATGACGACACCAACATCTTCGCGCGGATCCTGCGGGGGGAAATCCCTTGCGACAAGATCGCCGAAAGCGATCATGCCCTGGCCTTCCGCGACATCCGGCCCCAGGCCCCGGTGCATGTTCTGGTGATCCCCAAGGGCCGCTATGTCAGCCTCGACGATTTCGCGGCCAATGCGTCCGACGCGGAAATCGTGGATTTCACCCGGCTTTGCGCCAAGGTCTGCGCGTCCGAGGGGGTGGGGCTGGCAGATGGCAACGGGGGTTTCCGCGCCATCGCCAACACCGGCCCCCATGGCGTGCAAGAGGTTCCCCATTACCACCTGCACATCCTGGGCGGGCGAGTGCTGGGGCCGATGCTGTCCCGTCGCGACTAGGGTCGGGTCATCTCCACGAACACGTCCTCGAGGTCGGGCTGTTCGGTCGCGACATCCAGGATGGGGATGCCCGCGCCGCGCAGCGCGTCCAGCACCTGATCCGCGCGGACCCGCGACGGGGGATAGCCGATGGCAAGCCGCCCGTCGCCCCGCCATTCGGGATGCGCGCCGTCGGGCAGCGGCGGCAGGGGGACGCGCCCGCCCGTATCCAGCACCAGCGTCTTGCCGTCCGCGCGCGACAGCAGGCTGCGCGTGTCCTGCCGCACTACCAGGGCGCCATGGTTGATGATGGCGATCTCGTCGCACATCTGCTCGGCCTCTTCCAGGTAATGGGTGGTCAGGATGATGGTCATGCCCTGCCGGTTCAGCGCGCGGACATTGGCCCACAGCATCTCGCGCAGGGTGATGTCGACGCCCGCCGTGGGTTCGTCCAGCACCAGGATCTGCGGGCGGTGAACCAGGGCCTTGGCCAGCAGCAGCCGCCGCCGCATCCCGCCCGACAGGTTGCGGGCATAGGCATTGGCCTGATCGGTCAGCCCCACCAGCTCCAGCAGCTCATCCGTCCAGCGTTCGCGCTTCGGCACGCCATAGAGGCCCGCCTGCACCTCAAGGCTGGCGCGCGGGGTAAAGAACGGATCCATGTTCAGTTCCTGCGGCATCACCCCGATGGCCGCGCGCGACTGGCGCGGGTTCACGTCCTGATCGAATCCCCAGATCGTCACCTTGCCCGCCGTCTTGTTGACCAGCCCGGCCAGGATGTTGATCAGCGTCGACTTGCCCGCGCCGTTCGGCCCCAGCAGTCCGAAGATGCTGCCCGCCGGGATCGCCAGGTCGATGCCCTTCAGCGCGTCCTTGGCGGGGGCGGTTCCCTGGGCGGCATAGGTCTTGCGCAGCCCGGCGATCTCGATGGCGTTCGGCATGGTGGCATCCCTGGCAGGCTTGCGAAGGCAGGCGGCGCTGCGGTATCAGGCGTTAGACCAGATGACGCCCGCCGCCACAAGAAGGCCAGCCATGACGCAATACGTGATCCCGGAAAACTCGCTGTCCACCGAACAGAGCGCGGCGGAACTGAAGCTGCCGCCGCCCGAGACGCAGATCGTCACCCGATGGAAGGTCGCCTGCGAGGGCAACGATGCTGCGGGCATGGGCCATCCGCGCGTCTGGCTGGCGATCTCGCCGGAAACCGGCTTCGTCGATTGCGGCTATTGCGACAAGCGCTTCGTGATCGACCGCGACCGCGCCCACGGCGACCATTAGGCGCCGTTTCTCTGTTCACCTGTGTGAAAATATCCTCGGGGGGTCCGGGGGGCGAAGCGCCCCCGGTCCTGCCCCACCCCCTTTGCGCCCCCCGCCGCTTTCTGCCAAAACGGTCCAAGACTCGAAAGGACCGCCTTCATGGACAGCTTCGGCAAGGGCCACCACCTGCACCTGATCGACGGATCGGCCTTCATCTTCCGGGCCTATCACGCCCTGCCGCCCTTGACGCGCAAATCCGACGGCCTGCCGGTGGGCGCGGTCGCGGGGTTCTGCAACATGCTGTGGAAATACGTCACCGACGAGCGCGGCGGCGACGCGCCGACCCATGCGGCGGTGATCTTCGACCATTCGGCCAAGACCTTCCGCAACCAGATCTACAACGCCTACAAGGCCAACCGCCCCGAACCGCCCGAGGATCTGCGCCCGCAATTCCCGCTGACCCGCGACGCCACCCGCGCCTTCAACATCGCCTGCATCGAGACCGAGGGCTATGAGGCCGACGACATCATCGCCGCGCTGTCCTGCAAGGCGCGCGACGCGGGCGGGCGCGTCACCATCGTCAGCAGCGACAAGGATCTGATGCAGCTTGTCGGCGACGGCGTGCAGATGCTGGACCCGATCAAGGGCAAGCCCATCGACCGCGACGAGGTGTTCGCCAAGTTCGGCGTCTGGCCCGACCGCGTGGTCGATGTGCAGGCGCTGGCGGGCGATGCGATCGACAACGTGCCCGGCGCGCCGGGCATCGGCATCAAGACAGCCGCGCAGCTCATCACCGAATATGGCGACCTGGAAACCCTGCTGGCGCGGGCCGAGGAGATCAAACAGCCCAAGCGCCGCCAGACCCTGATCGACCATGCCGACCAGATCCGCATTTCCAGGCGCCTGGTCGAACTGGATTGCAACACCCCCCTGGACTTCACGCTGGAAAGCCTGGAGGTGCGCGCGCCCGACGCCCCGGCCTTGCTGACCTTCCTGTCGGAAATGGAGTTCCGCACCCTCACCGCCCGCGTCGCCGAACGGCTGGGGGCCGAGGCGCCCGCCGTGGTCTCGGCCCCGTCGCGCGATGCGCCAGCCGCGCCGGACATGGCCCCCATCGACCGCGCCGCCTATGAAACCGTGACGGACCGCGCTGCTCTGGACCGCTGGGTCCAGGTGATCCGCGACACCGGCCATGTCGCCATCGACACGGAAACCACCGGCCTGGACGAGATGCAGGCCGGTCTGGCGGGCATCTGCCTGGCCGTGGCGCCGGGCGTGGCCTGCTATATCCCCGTCGGTCATGTCGCGGGGGGCGATGCAGGGGGGGGCGACGACCTGTTCGGCCAGTCCGCCCTTGTGCCGGGCCAGTTGCCGCTGGCCGAGGTGCTGGCCGCGCTGAAGCCCGTCCTGGAAGACGACGCGATCCTGAAGATCGGCCAGAACCTGAAATACGACTGGAAGATCCTCGCCCGCCACGGCATCCGCATGGCGCCGCTGGCCGATACGATGCTGATGTCCTATGCCCTGAACGCGGGCACGCATAACCACGGCATGGATGAGTTGGCCGAGCGTTATCTGGCCCATAAATGCATCCCCATCAAGGACTTGATCGGCACCGGCAAGGCGCAGATCAATTTCGCGCAGGTGCCCCTCGACAAGGCCGCGCCCTATGCCGCCGAGGATGCGGATGTCACGCTGCGTCTTTACCGGCATTTCGCGCCGCTTCTGCCGGTGGAACGCGTCACCGCCGTCTATGAGACGACCGAACGCCCCATCGTCCCGGTCCTGGCCGAGATGGAGATGGCGGGCATCCGCATCGACAGCGACGTGTTGCGCCGCATGTCGGGCAGCTTCGCGCAGACCATGGCGGGGCTGGAGGACGAGATCTTCGCCCTCGCCGGCCAGCGGTTCAATGTCGGTTCCCCCAAGCAATTGGGCGAGATCCTGTTCGACAAGATGGGCCTTGCGGGCGGCAAGACCGGCAAGACCGGCGCCTTTTCCACAAGCGCCGACGTGCTGGAGGATCTGGCGGCGGAAGGCCATGACCTGCCGTCGCGGATCCTCGACTGGCGGCAGATCGCCAAGCTGAAATCGACCTATACCGACGCCCTGCCGACCTTCGTGAACCCCGACACGGGCCGCGTCCATACCAGCTACTCCATCGCTGGCGCGCAGACCGGGCGGCTGGCATCCACCGATCCGAACCTGCAAAACATCCCCGTGCGGACCGAGGAAGGCCGCCGCATCCGCGAAGCCTTCATCGCCGCCGAGGGGCACCGCCTCGTCAGCCTCGACTACAGCCAGATCGAGCTGCGGATCCTTGCCCATGTGGCCGACATTCCGGCGCTGAAACAGGCCTTCCGCGACGGCATCGACATCCACGCCATGACCGCCAGCCAGATGTTCGGCGTCCCGGTCGAGGGCATGGATCCCATGATCCGCCGCCGTGCCAAGGCGATCAACTTCGGGGTGATCTACGGCATTTCCAGCTTTGGCCTGTCGCGCAACCTGCGCATCCCGCGGGCCGAAGCGCAGGACTTCATCGACACCTATTTCCAGCGCTTCCCGGAAATCCGCGCCTATATGGACCGCACCATCGCGGATGCGAAATCCGATGGCAGCGTTCGCACGCTGTTCGGGCGGCGCATCAACACGCCCGGCATCAACGCCAGCGGCCCGGCGGCGGGGGGCGCGCGGCGCGCGGCGATCAACGCGCCGATCCAGGGGGCGGCCGCCGACATCATCCGCCGCGCCATGGTCCGGATGCCCGCCGCCATCGCCCATCTGCCCGCGCGGATGCTGTTGCAGGTCCATGACGAACTGGTCTTCGAGGTGCGCGAGGATGCCGTGGACGACCTGATCGCCGCCGCCCGCGCGGTGATGGAGGGCGCCGCCGATCCGGCGGTCAAGCTGTCGGTGCCGCTGGTCGTCGATGCCGGCCAAGGGCTGAACTGGGCCGAGGCGCATTGATGGGCCATTCCGCCGACCAAGGCCAACAGGGCGATGCGGCGATCGGCTGGGCGATTGTCGTCAACATCGCCTTGACCGCGGCGCAGATCGCGGGCGGCTATGCGGCGGATTCCACCGCGCTGATCGCGGACGGCATCCACAACCTGTCCGATGCCCTGGCGCTGGTGCTGGCCTTCGGGGCGCGGCGGCTGGCGAGGCGCCCGGCTACGCCCGACTGGTCCTATGGCTGGGGCCGGGCCGAAATCGTCGCGGCCTTCGTCAACTATCTGGCGCTGATCGCCATATCCCTGTGGCTGGCCATTGCGGCGCTCGGCCGCCTGGCCGCCCCGCCGCAGGTGGCGGGCGGGCTGGTCATGGGTCTGGCTGCCTTCGCGCTGATCGTCGATCTGGCAACGGCGGCGCTTGTCTGGCGGGCGTCGAAGGACAGCGCAAACATTCGCGCGGCCTTTTTGCACAATCTGGCCGATGCGGGCGTCTCGGTCGCGGTCATCCTTGGCGGCGCGCTGATCTGGGCCTTCGGCTGGAACCTGGCCGACCCGGTCCTGACCTTGGCGATTGCCGCCGTGATCCTGTGGCATATCGGGACCGAGATCGGCCCGGTCTTTCGGATGTTGATGCTGGCCGCGCCGCCGGGCAGCGATCCCGGCGCGGTCCTGTCGGCCCTGCGCGCGCTGCCGGGCGTCAACGACGCCCATCACCTGCACCTGTGGCAGATCGACGAAAGGCGCAACGCGGCATCGGTCCATCTGGTCGTCGGCGCGGGGGATCACTTCGCCGTCACCCGTGCCGCCAAGGAGATGCTGGCCCATGACCACGGCATAGCCCACGCCACCATCGAGACCGAGCCGCCCGAAGCCTGCGCCGACCCCATCGGGCATCACCACCCCTAGGCGCGCGCCCGCAAGCCGCGCCCGGTCGTCACACCGCCGACGAATGGCTGGTCGGCGCCGCCATATAGGCGTCCAGCATATTGGCGACCATGCGCGCCAGCGGGCGCCCCTCGGGCGTGATCCGCAGGCCCCAGGGGCCGATTTCCACCATGCCGCCGAATTGCGCGATCACCGGGTCGAAGACCTGCTGCAATTGCGCGGGCGTCAGGCCGTAACGCACCGTCATCTCGGCCGCGTCGACCCGGAAATCGCACATCACCTGTTCGATCATGCGGCCGCGCCAATGATCCTCGGGGGTGAAGGCATGGCCCTTGGTATAGGGCAGCCGCCCCTCGCGGACATGGCCGGTATAGGCGCCGGTCGCGGGCGCGTTCTGGGCGTAACCCTGCGGAAAGCGGGAAATCGACGATGCGCCCAGGCCCAGCAGAACCTCGGCCCGGTCGTCGGTATAGCCCTGGAAGTTGCGGCGCAACCGGCCCGCCTTCTGCGCCAAGGCCAGCCCGTCGCCGGGCCGGGCGAAATGGTCGATGCCGATTTCGGCATAGCCGTCGGCCACGAACAGGTCGCGCGCGGTGTTGAACAGCGACAGCCGATCCTCGTTGCCGGGCAGGGCGTCCTCGGGGATCATCACCTGGCGCTTGGACATCCAGGGCACATGGGCATAGCCGTACAGCGCCACCCGGTCGGGCGACAGGGCCAAGAGCTTCTGCACGGTTTCGGAAATGCGGGGCCGGTCCTGATGCGGCAGGCCATAGAGGATGTCGGCATTCAGGCTGGCGATGTCGTGGCCGCGGATCAGGTCGACCGCCTGGCCGGTCAGTTCGAACGACTGCCGGCGGCCGATCGCGTCCTGGATCTTGGGGTCGAAATCCTGCACCCCGATGGAGGCGCGGTTCATCCCCGCCGCCGCCAGCGCCGCCATCCGGGGCGCGTCGATTTCCGACGGGTCGATCTCGACCGAGAATTCGGCCCCCTCGGCCATCGGCACCACGGCGAAGATCGCGTCGGCCACGCGGCGCATCTGGTCGGGCGGCAGCAGGGTGGGCGTGCCGCCGCCCCAATGCAGCCGCGACAGCCGCACGCCGCGCGGCAGGTGGCGGCGCAGAAGGTCCAGTTCGGCCAGAACCGTGTCCACATAGGCGATGACCGGGTCCAGCGTCTTGGTGCCCTGCGTACGGCAGGCGCAGAACCAGCAGAGCCTGCGGCAAAACGGCACATGAAGATACAGCGAAATCGCCGCGCCCTCGGGGATGGAATCCAGCCAGCCCGCGACCATATTGGCGTTTACGCCGTTTTTGAATTGCGTTGCGGGGGGATAGCTCGTGTAGCGCGGAACGCGCGAATCAAACAAACCCAGCCGCTTCAGTTGCGAAACATTGCTCATATGGCTAGGATTAGATGATAACGCGCGAGATTGCCTTGACCCAGATCAACCAAAAATCCGCCAGTCACGACGGCGGCGAACGCTGTGGCGACTGCCCGATCCGCTATCGCGCCGTCTGCGCGCATTGCGAAACGGACGAGCTTGCGCTGCTGGAAGACCTGAAATTCTATCGCAGCTTCGAACCCGGCCAGCCGATCGTCTGGGAAGGCGAGCGGATGGAATTCGTGGGTTCCGTCGTGACCGGAGTCGCGGCCCTGACCCAGACGCTGGAGGACGGGCGCACGCAGATGGTGGGCCTGCTGCTGCCCAGCGATTTCCTGGGCCGCCCGAAACGGGAGATCGCCGCCTATAACGCCGTCGCGGCGACCAAGGTCGTGCTGTGCTGCTTCCGCCGCAAGCCGTTCGAGGAGTTGATGCGGACCACGCCCCATGTCGCGCACCGACTGCTGGAGATGACGCTGGACGAACTGGACGCGGCGCGCGAATGGATGCTGCTGCTGGGCCGCAAGACGGCGCGGGAAAAGATCGCGTCCTTCATCGCCATCATCGCCCGGCGCGAGGCCGCCTTGCAGAAGCGCGATCCCGGCGGACGGATGCGGATCGAACTGCCTCTGACCCGAGAGGCGATGGCCGATTACCTGGGCCTGACGCTGGAAACCGTCAGCCGCCAGATCAGCGCGCTGAAGCGCGATGGGGTGATCGAGCTGGTGGGCAAGCGCGCCATCGTCCTGCCCGACTTCGCCCGCCTGGTCGAGGAATCGGGCGACGATTCCGACGGCGGTTATCTGAGCTAGGTCCAGTTCGCGGGGATGCGCGGGATCGCCGCGACCAGGGCCTGCGTCTGGGCGTGGCGGGGGGCGTCGATGATGCGACCCGTCGGGCCTTCCTCGACGATGCGGCCCGACTGCATGACCAAGATGCGGTCGGTGATGCCGCGCAGCACGGACAGGTCGTGGCTGATGAACAGATAGGACAGCCCATGCGCCTGTTGCAGATGGGCCAGCAGGTCCAGGATCTGCGCGCGGACCCGCACGTCCAGGGCGCTGACCGCCTCGTCCAGGACGATCAGGGCGGGGCGGATGATCAGGGCGCGGGCGATGGCCAGGCGCTGCCGCTGGCCGCCGGAAAATTCGTGGATGAACTTGCAGGCGTCCGTGGGATCCAGCCCCACCTCGGCCAGGGCGGCGGCGACGCGGTCGCGCCAGTCGGGCGGGCGGCGGGTCAGGTGGAACGGCTCGGCCAGCAGGCGGTCCACCCGCCAGCGGGGATCGAAGCTGCCGAAGGGATCCTGGAACACCGCCTGCATCCGCGCCCGCAGCGCGCGGCCCATCCGCTGCCCGGCGGCGATGTCTTGGCCGTCCAGCGTGATGCGCCCGGCCTGCAACGGCTCCAACCCCAGGATCGCGCGGGCCAGCGTCGATTTCCCGCAGCCCGATTCGCCCACCAGCCCGACGCTTTCGCCGCGCCCGATGGTCAGGCCGACGCGATCCAGGGCGCGCAGGCTGCCATCCCCCAGGCGATAGTCGCGCACCGCCCCCGTCACTCGCACCAGCGGGGCGGCGGCGGGGCGGGGACCGCGCGCGGGCGCATGGCGGGACGCCGCGAAAAGCTGCCGGGTATAGGGGTGGCTGCGGCGGCGGAACACCGTCTCGGTCGGGCCGCTTTCGACGATCCGGCCCGCCTGCATCACCGCCACCCGGTCGGCCATGTCCGCCACCACGGCCAGATCGTGGGTGATCAGCAGCAGGGCCATGCCCTCGTCCCGGACCAGATCCTTCAGCAGCGACAGGATCCGCGCCTGCGTGGTCACGTCCAGCGCGGTCGTCGGCTCGTCCGCGATAAGCAGGCCGGGGCGCAGCGCGATGGCCAGGGCGATGGCGACCCGCTGGCGCTGCCCGCCCGACAGCTCGTGCGGATAGAGCGTCAGCGGAAAGCGCGCGGCGGGCAGGCCGACCCGGTCCAGCCTGTCGCGCGCCTGCCGCAGCGCCGTCCGGCGGTCGAGCGACTGGTGGATGCGCAGCACCTCGGCCACCTGGTCGCCGATGGTCATCAGCGGGTTCAGCGCGGTCATCGGCTCCTGGAAGATCATGCCGATGCGGCGGCCCCGGATCCGGCACAGGTCGCGTTCCGGCAGGGCCAGCAGGTTCTGGCCGTCCAGAACCACCCGGCCCGAGGCCCGCGCCCGGCCGGGCAGCAGACCCATGACGGCAAGGGCGGTCATCGACTTGCCGCTGCCGGATTCGCCGACCAGCCCCGTCACCGTTCCCGGCGCAAGATCAAACGAGACACCGGCCACGACCGGACGCCCGCCGATGGCGACCGACAGGTCTTCGACCGCGATCACCGCAGCACCCGCAGGCGCGGGTCCAAGGCGTCGCGCAAGCCGTCGCCCAGCAGGTTCAGCCCCAGTACCGTCAGCACGATGCACAGGCCGGGGATGACCGCCACATGCGGGGCCAGGGCGATCATGGTCTGCGCCTCGGCCAGCATCCGGCCCCAGCTTGGCGTCGGCGGCTGCGCGCCGAGACCGACATAGGACAGCCCGGCCTCGGCCAGGATGCCAAGGCTGAACTGGATGGTGGCCTGCACGATCAGCAGGCTGGCGATGTTGGGCAGGACATGGTGCAGGCTGATCAGCGCCGCGCCCTTGCCCGCCACCCGCGCCGCGCGGATATAATCCAGCACCCAGATCGGCAGGGCGGCCCCGCGCGTGACGCGGGCAAAGACCGGGATGTTGAAGATGCCGATGGCGACGATGGCGTTCAGCGCCGACGGCCCGGCGACCGCCGTGATCAGGATCGCGATCACCAGCGACGGAAAGGCGAAGATCAGGTCGTTGCCGCGCATCACGATCTCATCGACCCAGCCGCCGCGCCGCGCCGCCGCCAGAAGGCCCAGCGGCACGCCCAGGCCCATGCCGATCGCCACCGCGACCAGGGCCACCGCCATCGAGGTCCGCGCCCCCAGCATGACCATCGACAGGATGTCGCGCCCGAAATGATCGGTGCCCAGCCAATGCGCGCCCGATGGCGGCTGCAACTTGTCGGCGATGGCCATCTGCGTCACGTCATGGGGCGTCCAGACGGCCGACAGGGCGGCCAGGGCCAGCGCCAGCCCGGCCAGCGCGGCGCCCAGGATCAGCCCCGCCCTCATCCGCGGCGCAGCCTGGGGTCCACGGCGGCATAGGCCAGGTCGACCAGGAAGGTCACGGCGATCACGGCCCCGACCAGCACCAGCACCGCCGATTGCACCACGATCAGGTCGCGCTGCGTGATCGCCTGGAAGATCATCCGGCCCAAACCCGGCAGAGAGAAGACGTTCTCGATGATGATCGCGCCCGCCAGCAGGAAGCTGAACTGCATCCCCAGGATCGTCAGCACCGGGATCAGCGCGTTGCGCAGACCGTGGCGGCGCAGGGCCTGGCCCGCCGTCAGCCCCTTGCCGCGGGCGGTGCGGATATAGTCCTGGCCCATCGTTTCGATCAGGGCGGATCGCAGCACGCGGGCCAGGATCGCGGCCTGCGGCAGGGCCAGCGCCACGGCGGGCAGGATCAGCGATGTCAGCGCCGCGCCGGGGTCCGACCAGCCGGGAAAGCCGCCCGCAGGCAGCCAGCGCAGCCTGACCGCGAAGACCAGGACCAGAAGCATCGCCAGCCAGAAATTCGGCAGCGCGATTCCCACATGCGCGGCCCCCATCGCCAGCCCGCCGCCCGCGCGCCCCCGGCGCGCCGCCGCGTAAAGCCCGACCGGCAGCGCGATCGCCACCGCCAGCCACAGCGCCAGCAGCGCCAGCGGCAGAGACACCTGCAAGCGGTCCAGGATCATCCCGTCGATGGGCGTCTTATAGGTGAAGCTGGTGCCGAAATCGCCGTGCAGCATCGCGCCCAGCCATGCCGCGTAACGCAGCGGCAGGGGCTGGTCCAATCCCATCTGCCGGCGCAGCGCGGCCAGCGTTTCGGGCTGCGCCCCGGTACCCAGCATGAAGCTGGCCGGATCGCCCGGCACCAGTTCCACGACCGAAAAGATCAGGGCCGAGGCCACAAGCAGGCTCAGCCCCATCACGGTCGTTTGGCGCAAGACGTATCGCAGCATGGCAGCATTGCTAGCGCGGCCCGCCGGAACGGTAAAGGCGCGTCAGCCCTGGCCGCGCGGATACCAGTTGGCGATCACGACCAGGCTGCCCGCCTCGGATGCCTCGACCAGGCGGGCGAATTCCTGCACGTCGCTGCCCCGGTGGTGATAGGGAAAGACGGTCACCGGCCGGAAATCCGCCACCGCATCCGCCGCCTGCTGGACGGTCATCGTATAGGGCAGGTTCATCGGCAGGAAGGCGACCTCGATGTCTTTCAGGGCGCGCATCTCGGGCGTGTCCTCGGTGTCGCCCGCGATATAGAACCGCTTGCCGCCGATGGTCAGGACATAGCCGTTGTCGCGCCCCTGCGGGTGATACTGCTGGCGGTCGGGCGTCGTGTTATAGGCGGGCACGGCCTCGACCCCGATGCCGATCACCTGCGCCTGATCGCCATTCGCCATGGCGGTGGCGCGGGACCGCATCTCGGCGGGCAGCATCGCATGGACGGCCGGATTGGCGATGATCGCCACGGCGGGCAGGCCCCGCAGCGTCGGCAGGTCGAAATGGTCGCCATGTTCGTGGGTGATCAGGATCAGCGAGGGCTGCGGCATCCCGCGATACAGATCGGCGCCCCCGACCGGATCGACATAGATCGCCCCGCCCGGCGTCTCGACCACCATTGAGGCGTGATCGACCGGGTAAAAGACGACCTGCCCGCCCTCGACCGGAAACGAGAACGAGGTCGGCGGGCGATGCGGGGCAGGACGGCGGCGAAGGCGGCTGCAAGGCCCAGCATCAGGCTGGCGCGGCGGCTGAAGATCATCGCGGAGTCTCCGTGACAGGATCGTGGGGATGACAGGGAACACCCCTTGCGCCGGACGGGTTCCCCGGCATGGATGGCGACGGACAGCCGAGGAGGTGGC
Source organism: Paracoccus sp. S3-43 (assembly GCF_029027965.1). Classification (NCBI taxonomy): domain Bacteria; kingdom Pseudomonadati; phylum Pseudomonadota; class Alphaproteobacteria; order Rhodobacterales; family Paracoccaceae; genus Paracoccus; species Paracoccus qomolangmaensis. The sequence goes on from NZ_CP119082.1 coordinate 638,717, forward strand.
GATGACACATCTGTGGGTGCGGGCCGAAAGCCGCCCGAACGAGGGTCGGGTGGGCATCACCCCCGCGGGCGTGGCCGACCTGATCGCGCGCGGCTTCACCGTCACCGTCGAGGACAGCCGCCGCCGCGTCCTGCCGACCGAGACCTATGCCCGCGCGGGCGCCGCCATCGCGCCCGAGGGAAGCTGGCCCACCGGGCCCGACGACGCCATCGTCTTCGGCCTGAAGGAACTGCCTGATGACGGGACGCCGCTGCGCCACCGCCACGTCATGTTCGGCCATGCCTTCAAGGGCCAGCCCGCCGGGCAGGTTCTGCTGCGCCGTCTCAAGGCCGGTGGCGGGGCGCTGTATGACCTGGAATACCTGACGGACGAAGATGGTCGCCGCCTGGCCGCCTTCGGCTATTGGGCGGGCTATGCCGGGGCGGCGGTCAGCCTGAGGGCCTGGGCGGCCCAGCAGCGCGGCGGCATCTGCGGGCCGGTCCATGCCTATGCCGACAAGGATCTGCTGCTGGACGAATTGCGCGCCCAACTGGACGCCACGGGCCGCGCCCGCCCGCGCGCCCTGGTGATCGGCGCCAAGGGCCGCGTGGGCACGGGTGCTGCCGACCTGCTGGCGGCGATGGGCGCGCCCGTCACCCGCTGGGACATGGCCGAGACCGCGCATGGCGGTCCCTTCCCCGAGGTGCTGGCCCATGACATCTTCGTCAACGCGATCCTGGCCCAGCCGGGCGCGCCGGTCTTCGTGCCCGCCTCGGCCGTGGCGCCGGGCCGCGCGCTGACCGTGATCGGCGACGTGGCCTGCGATCCGACCAGCGATTTTTCCCCGATCAAGGTCTATGACCGCACGACCAACTGGGACCGGCCGGTGCGGCGCGTGGCAGACAGGCCGTCGCTGGACGTGATGGCCATCGACAACCTGCCCGCGATGCTGCCGCGCGAAAGCTCGCTGGATTATGCCGGGCAGTTGCTGCCGGTTCTGGCGCGGCTTGACCGGATCGACGATGGTCCCTGGGCCCGGGCCGGGGCGCTGTTCCAGGCGCATCGGGACCGGCTGACACAGACGTGAAGGCGCAAGGCGGAACGGCGCCGGTCCGGGCGTGTTCGGTCAGCACCGATCCATCCCTGCAAAGAGGCACCGATGAGTCCGTTCCGTCCCGCCATCCGCTTGACCGCCGCCGCCGCGCTGATCGCCGGGACCGCATCCGCCCAGGATTTCAACGCCGCGGCCCCCAACGCCCCCGACCAGCAGCCCGCGTTCCAGGGCCAGACCCGCGCCCCGGTGCTGGCGGACGATGTCGCCCTGAACCAGACCGTGATCGCCGAGGGGCTGGATCACCCCTGGGGCCTGGCCGAACTGCCGGATGGAAGCTGGCTTCTGACGGAACGCGCGGGCAACCTGCGGCTGGTCGGCGCGGACGGCGCGCTGTCGGACCCCATCGGCGGCCTGCCCCAGGTCGACACCCGCGACCAGGGCGGCCTGCTGGACGTCGCCGTGGCCGATGATTTCCCCCAGACCCGCCGCGTCTGGATCAGCTTCGCCCAGCCGCGCGAAGGCGGCAAGACCGCCACCGCCGTCGCCACCGGCACCCTGTCGGCCGACGGCGGCACGCTGGAGGACACCAAGGTCATCTGGCAGCAGCAGCCCGCCTGGGATTCGACGCTGCATTACGGCTCGGTGCTGGTTTTCGACGGCAAGGGAGGGCTGTTCGTCACGACCGGCGAACGCTCGGTCATCGACGCCCGGCCCCTGGCGCAGAACGCCACCACCACGCTGGGCAAGATCGTCCGCATCGACCCCGAAACCGGCGCGCCGATGGGCGATCCCGGCGTCGAGGGCGCGCTGCCCGAGATCTGGTCCTGGGGCCACCGCAACGTCCAGGGCGCGGAGATCGGCCCCGACGGCGCATTGTGGACCGTTGAACACGGGGCCAAGGGCGGCGACGAGTTGAACCGTCCCCAGGCGGGCCGCAACTATGGCTGGCCCATCGCGGCCTATGGCATCGAATACAGCGGCGGCCCCATCGGCAAGGGCGATACCCAGGTCGAGGGCACCGAACAGCCGATCTATTACTGGGATCCGGTGATCGCGCCGGGCCAGATGACCTTCTATGACGGCGACCTGTTCCCCGACTGGCGGGGCGACCTGCTGATCGGCGGGTTGCGGGCGGGCGCGCTTGTCCGGCTGGAACTGGACGGCAACCGCGTGACCGGCGAGGCCCGCCACCTGCAAGGCATCGGCCGCGTCCGCGAGGTCGAGGTCGCCCGCGACGGCGCGATCATGCTGCTGACGGACGAGGACAACGGCAAGCTGATCCGCGTCACGCCCGCGCCGTAACCCCGCGCCGTAACCCTTCGCGGTACCTCAGACGGGCCGGTTGAGGTCGTCCTCGGCATCCTCGGGCGAGATGCCCAGGGCTTCCAGCCCCGCCTCCAGCAGGTCCGCCAGGCGCGGCTCGCCCATCAGGTAATCCTCGGTCGGGGTGGTGCGCTCGATCCGGGCGGTCTCGATGGCGTCTTCCAGTTCTTCGGGCTCGAAACTCTCGCGCCCGATCCACATGACGGCGACGAGGGACGCCTGCTCGTCCTCGTTCAGGGTGGCGATGAAGTCGCGCAACTCGCTCTGCACCCCGTGCTGCGCCCGGCTGCCCGAATGCGCCCAAGGGTTGACGCCGCTGTCATATTCGCGGGCGCGAATAACGATATGGGCGATCTTGTCGGGGCTGATTTGCAGCATGGCATGGCTCCTTGACTGGCGCTGACTGTCGCGCCCTTTGACGCGCGGGTCAATCGGCCGTCGTCATCCGCTGCGGCCGAACAGCCGCTCGATATCCGACAGCCGCAGCTTGACCCAGGTCGGGCGGCCGTGGTTGCACTGGCCGGATTTCGGCGTGCGCTCCATGTCGCGCAGCAGGGCGTTCATTTCCTCGGCCGTCATGCGGCGGCCCGACCGGACCGAGCCATGACAGGCCATGCTGGACAGGACCGCGTCGATCCGCCCGCGCAGCCGGTCCGACGCCCCCTGGTCGGCCAGATCGTCCAGGATGTCGCGGATCAGCGCGGCGCTATCCAGCCTTGCCAGCATGGCCGGCGTCTCGCGCACGGCGACGGCGCCGCCGCCGAAGGGTTCGATCACCAGGCCCAGGTTCGCCAGATCGTCGGCGATGGCCAGGATGCGGGCGGCGTCGGCGGGGGGCAGGTCGACGATCTCGGGGATCAGCAGCGCCTGCCGGACGATGCCGCCGGCCGCCTGCGCCTTCAGCCGTTCATAGACCAGCCGCTCATGCGCCGCGTGCTGATCGACGATGACCAGCCCGTCCCCGGTCTGGGCGATGATATAGTTTTCATGGATCTGCGCCCGCGCCGCGCCAAGGGGGGCGTCGATGGGCGCGGCCAGCGGTTCCTCGGCGCGGGCTGAGGGCGCCTCGGCAAAGCCCGGCGAAAGGTCGGTCATGGGGGCCTGCAAATCCAGGCTGGCGCGGATCGCCGGGGCCGAGGGGCGGTAATCCATCTGATAGGCGCGCCGCGACGCGGGTTCGGCGGTAAAGGCCGCCAGCGTCGCATCGCCCAGCGTCGAGGACGCGCGATGCCCCGCCCCCGCCAGCCCGTGCCGCAGCGCGCTGACCACCAGCCCGCGCGCGGCCTGCGGGTCGCGGAACCGCACCTCGGCCTTGGCGGGGTGGACGTTCACATCGACACGCTGCGGATCGCAGGACAGATACAGCACCGCCGCCGGATGCCGCCCGGATGCCAGCACGTCCATATATCCCGCCCGCAAGGCCCCGGTCAGCAGCTTGTCGCGCACCGGACGGCCGTTGACATAGACATGCTGCGCCACCGCCGCACCGCGCGAATAGGTGGGCAGGGCGGCAAAGCCGGTCAGGCCGATCTCGTCGCGCCGGGCGTCCAGGGCGATCGCGTTGTCGATGAAATCGCGGCCCATGACGCGGGACAGCCGGGCATGGAAGGCGTCGAACAGATCGCCCTGTTCGGCATCGGTGCGAAAGATTTCCTTCCCGTCGGCGGTCAGGGTGAAGCCGACATGCGGCTCGGCCATGGCCAGGCGGCGGACGCATTCGGCCACCGCCATGGTCTCGGCCCGGTCGCCGCGCAGGAATTTCAGCCGCGCGGGGGTGGCGAAGAACAGGTCGCGCAGTTCGACAACGGTGCCGGGATTGGCGGCGGCCGGGCGCGGCGGCGTCACCTTGCCGCCGCTGACCGCGATCATCGCCCCGTCCGCCCCCCGCACCCGCGAGGTGATCGTCAGCCGCCCCACCGCGCCCAGCGACGGCAGCGCCTCGCCCCGGAAGCCGAAGCTGCGGATGGCCAGCAGGTCGCTGCCGTCGATCTTGCTGGTGGCGTGGCGCGACAGGGCCAGCGGCAGATCCTCGGGCAGCATCCCGCAGCCGTCGTCGCAGACCCGGATCAGCCGCTTGCCGCCGTCCTCGATGGCGATGTCGATGCGCGTGGCCCCGGCATCCAGAGCGTTCTCCACCAGTTCCTTGACCGCCGAGGCCGGACGCTCCACCACCTCGCCCGCCGCGATGCGGTTGGCGGTGGCCTCGTCCAACTGCCGGATGACGGGCCGGATATGGGGGGCGTGACTGTTCATGCCCCCAAATCTAGCAGGGGAAGGAGAGGGTGGAAAGCGATTCCCGCTTTTCACTTTGGCCCAAACCTGCGCGGCATCGTGCATGACCGGCGGCTGATGCGAGAGGCGCAGGTCAATCTCGCGATCCGCGGGTTCATCGGTTACGGGCTTCACGAGGCGCTGCCGGACCATTCCTCCTTGACGCGCATCCGGCAGCGTTGGGGCGAGGCGGTGTTCCGCACCGTCTTCACCCGCGTCATGCAGCAGTGTCAGGCGACTGGACTGGTGACGGCCGAGACGGTGCATGTCGACGCCAGCCTGATCCGGGCCGATGCCAGCATGGACGCACTGGTCGCGCGCCATCTCGATGCGCTCGAGGATACCAACGACGCCGAGCGAGAGGCGCGCGCAAGCGGCAAGTTCAAGAAGCTCTGCCCAGCTCGGCAATGGTTGACCTTGCGGGCGTCATGGTCGATGTCGAGATCGTCACCGGCGAGGAGCACGACACGGGCCGGTTCGAGGAGCGCTTGAACGCCATCGAAAATGTCCTCGGTGGTTTCCCCGGGCCGGATCACGGCGGACAGGATCCCTGGCGTGGGCCGGGTTTACGCCGCCCTTGAAGACCGCCAGATCGACGCCGTCATCCCGCCTCTTCGTGCCCCCGCCGCAAGGGGGCGCAGGGCTTTCCGACCGAGCGGTTCACGTTCGATCCCCAGCATGATGGGGTCCGGTGTCCGACGAGGAGGCGGCTGACCGCGAGAAACGTCACCAAAGCCGGGCAATGGTGTCGTGCAGATCGTCGCGACTGCGCAGGCTGTCCTCTCAAGGCACAGTGCTTGCCGAAGGGCGCCCCTTCCCGCCGGGTGCATAGGGTGACAACCATGCGGCCATCCTGCGCGCCCGGCGCAAACGCTTGGCATCGGGCGAGGATGACCATGCGATCTACACCCGGCATCGCTGGCGCGTCGAAGGCGCGCACGGCACCGCCAAGACGCTCAACGGATTGGACAGAGCCATTCGACGCGGCCTCGACAACATGAAAATCCAGGCCCTGCTCACCGCCGTCGCCATGAACCTCAAGAAGCTAGCCGCTGCGGTCCTTCCCGTCGTCGGCCTGCCCTTCCAGGCCAGCGCCATGCGAGAGCCACAGGCAACCCTCTGATCGAGGTTCTTCAAACAGCCCCCACCGAACCTTTTCCCCGGCCCGTCTCACCCCCCGAGGATATTTGAACCAAGGCAAAGGGGGAGAAAGGGTGATTCCCGGTTGACGGGCGCGGCCGGTTCCATTAGGGACGCGCAAACGGAATTCCGGGCGCTGCCTCGCGGCGCCCTTTCACTTTGGGACGGCACCCCCGCCGGGACCGCCCGCATAGCAAAGACGAAGGATCAACACCATGTCGCGCGTCTGCGAACTGACCGGCAAAGGCCCGATGACCGGCAACAATGTCAGCCACGCCAACAACAAGACCCGTCGCCGGTTCCTGCCGAACCTGAACGAGGTCACGCTGCTGTCCGACAGGCTGGGCCGCGGCTATTCGCTGCGCATCTCGGCCGCGGCGCTGCGGTCGGTCGATCACCGTGGCGGGCTGGACGCCTTCCTGGCGAAGGCCAAGGACACGGAACTGTCGGACCGCGCCCTGAAGATCAAGCGCGAGATCGCCAAGGCCGACGCGCCCCAGGCCTGATCCGGACCTGACTGCGGCAATATGCCCCGTCGTTCCCACGGCGGGGCTTTCGCGTTTCTGTTGCCTTCGCCCGGCGCTTCGGTGATGGTCGCGCCACCATGCGACGCCCGCTTTCCCTTGCGCTGATCCTGTGCCTCGCCCTGACCGGGATCGGTCTGGGCGCCGCGCGCGGCACCGTGATGCTGGACGGGCAGGTCGTGCTGTGCACCGGCACGGGCATCGTGGTCGTCGACCATCCCGGCGCGCCCCAGCCCCCGCATCTGTGCCCCGACATGGCCCTGTCGCTGCTGGCGGCGCCGGCCGTCATGCCGCCCGCCTTCGGTCCCGACGCGACGGTGGCGCGGCTTGATCCGCAGGCCGTCCCGGCGGTTCCCAAGGGGCGCGAATCGCCCCGGCCTGCGGCGCGCGATCCTCCGATCCGACAGGGTTCCGCACTGAAACCTGTTTGAACCGAGGACAAGACGATGATCCGCAAGACCCTGGCCGTTCTGGCCGTCATGACCCCTGCCGCCGCCCTTGCCCATGACGGGCTGGCGATCCGCGACGCCTATATGCGCAGCGCGAACCCGCAGACCGCCGCCGCCTTCATGGTGGTGGAAAACCACCGCGACATGGACTGCCAGTTGACCGGCGTGTCCTCGGACGCGGCAGAGATGGTCGAACTGCACACCCATTCCGAACAGGACGGGGTGATGAAGATGCACAGGATCGACGGCGGGATCGCGATCCCGGCGGGCGGCGAACATGCGCTGGCGCGGGGCGGCGATCATGTGATGCTGATGGGGCTGAAAAAGCCGCTGGCCGACGGCGACAGCGTCCCGCTGACGCTGGATTTCGGCCCCTGCGGCACGCAGCAGGTGGAGGTCACGCTGGACAATGACCGCGCGCCCGAAGCCGCGCAGCACGGCCACAAGAGCCACTGACTGCCGTGAAATGAATGCCGCAGCCATCAGCGGCCTGATGGCTGCGGCCTGTCCCCCTCAGCCCGCCGTCCGCAGCCGCAGCGCGTTGCCCACCACGCAGACCGAGGACAGCGCCATCGCCCCCGCCCCCAGCATCGGCGACAGCTGCGGCCCGCCAAAGGGCACCAGCACGCCCATGGCGATCGGGATCAGCGCGGCGTTATAGGCGAAGGCCCAGAACAGGTTCTGCCGGATGTTGCGCATCACCGCGCGCGACAGACGGATCGCCCGCGGCACCCCGCCCAGATCCCCCGACATCAGCACCAGATCCGCCGATTCGATAGCGATGCCGGTGCCCGTGCCGACGGCGATGCCGGTTTCGGCCGCCGCCAGGGCCGGGGCGTCGTTGATGCCGTCGCCCACGAAGACCGAGCCCGCGCCCATCGCCCGGATCGCCTCAAGCTTGTCGCCGGGCATCAGGCCGCCTTGGATCCGGTCGATGCCCAACTGCCCGCCGACCGCCTGCGCGGTCGCGGGGACGTCGCCCGACAGCATCGCCGTCTTCAGCCCCATGCCGTGCAGCGCGGCGATGGTCTGCGCGGCCTCGGGGCGGATCCTGTCGGCCAGGGCGAAGCTGGCGACATGGCGGCCGTCCACGGCCAGGTGAACCGGCGTGGCCCCCTGCGCCGCGGCCTGTTCGGCCTGATCGCGAAGGCTGGCCGAGGGGGCTGTCCCGCCTTCGGTCAGGGCGGCCAGGTTGCCGATCAGCAGGCGCCGCCCCTCGACCGTGGCGGACAGGCCGCGCCCGGCATTGGCCTGGACGTCGGCCGCGGGCGGCAGATCCAGCCCGCGCGCGGCGGCCCCCGCGACGATGGCGGCGGCCAGGGGATGTTCGGACCGCGCCTCGGCCGCGGCGGCAAGGCGCAGGGCCTGGGCCTCGTCGATGCCGTCGGTCTGGACGGCGACCAGTTCGGGATGTCCGCGCGTCAGGGTGCCGGTCTTGTCGAAGCCGATCAGCCGGGCGCCCGCCAGCCGCTGCAACGCCTCGCCCCGCCGGAACAGCACGCCCAGCTGCGCGCCGCGCCCGGTGCCGACCATGATCGAGACCGGGACCGCCAGCCCCATCGCGCAGGGGCAGGCGATGATCAGCACCGCCACGCCCGCGACGACCGCATGGGCCAGGTCGGGACCGAAGACCAGCCACAGCAGGAAGGTCAGGACCGCCAGCCCGATCACCAACGGCACGAAGACGCGGGTGATCCGGTCCACCAGGGCCTGCACCGGCAGGCGGGCGTTCTGCGCGTTTTCGACCATGGCGACGATGCGCGACAGGGTCGTGTCGGCGCCGGTGGCGGTGACGCGGAAGGTCAGGGCGGTGCTGCCGTTGACGGTGCCGCCGGTGACCGGATCGCCGGGCGATTTCTCGGCCGGGACGGGCTCGCCGGTCAGCATGGCTTCGTCGACATGGCCGCGCCCTTCGGTCACGACCCCGTCGACCGCGACCCGCTCACCCGGCGCCAGCAGCACCAGATCGCCGGGTTGCAGATCCGCCACCGCGATGCGCGCGGGCTTGCCGTCCTGAAGGATGGTCGCCTGGTCCGGGGCCAGGTCGATCAGGGCGCGGATCGCGGCGCCCGCCTGGCCCTTGGCGCGGGCCTCCAGCCAGCGGCCCATCAGGATCAGGGTGACGATGACCGCCGCGGCCTCGAAATAGACATGGCGCGAGGCGGGCGGGATGAGGCCCGGCAGCACCACCACCACGGCCGAGAACAGGAACGCCGCCCCGGATCCAAGCGCGACAAGGCTGTTCATCTCGGGCGCGCCGCGCAGCAGGGCGGGGATGCCGGTCGCGAAGAAGCGCCGCCCCGGCCCGGCCAGGACAAGCGCGGTCAGGATCATCTGCGCCCACGTCAGCGGCGCGGTGCCCACCGCCGCGTGCAGCCCGTGGTGGAAGGCCGGGACAAGATGGCCGCCCATCTCGGCCAGGAAAACCGGCAGGGTCAGCGCCAGGGCGGTCAGGAAGGCGCGCTTCAGCGCGGCGGATTCGTCGGTGCGGGGGGCAGCGGCGGGGGCGGCATCGGCGGGAACGGTCGCCGGATAGCCCAGCTTCGTCACCACCGCCGCCAGATCGGCGGGGGGCAGGGCGGGGCTGTGGCGGATGCGGGCGGAACCCGTCATCAGATTGACCTGCGCATCGCGGACGCCGGGCTGGGCCGACAGCGCGCGGGTGACGCGGCCCGAACAGGCGGCGCAGCTCATCCCCTCGATCGAGAGGCGGGTGGTGATCAGGTCGGACGGATCGCCCGGAACGGGCAGGTCAGCGGATTGAACGGTCATGGTGGTTTCCTGAAATCGTGCCAAGGATGCGGGACGGGTTCAGGAAACGGGGCGGCGCCTGCGGCCGCATGGGCGGCCGTCGCGGGAACAGCGCGGCGATCAGCGCGCGCGGGTCCGGCCGCAGCAGGCGGCGGCGGGGACGGGCAATGGCGTGGCGCGCATCCTGATGGCAGCGGCAGGCGCGGTCGCCCCGGCCCCGGCACAGATGCGCGGGCCGCCGCAGCGGGCGTCGGGCATGGCAGCAGGGGCGAGATGCGGGGTCCATGCCCAGCAGATGTGCGCTGGACCTGCCCCGGTCAAGGGCAAATCGGCCGCGATACGCCCGCGTTACGCCGTCGTGAGTTGCAACAGGGCCCCCTCCCTTGCTATGGGCGGGATCAGAGCAGAAGAACGCAGGATCGCCATGAACCGCCGTGAAATGATGTTGCTGGCCGTGCCGCTGATGGCGGCCGCCTATCTCGCCCCCCCGCTGGTCTTCGCGCAGGGGGCCGCCAATCAGCAGGCCGCCAGTCAGCAGGCCCCGCGCGACCCCTATGCGCCCATCGAAGTCGCCATCCGCAACGATTTCGAGGTCGGCAGCATCGTCGTCGTCAGCAAGGATTTCTTCCTCTACCACGTCATCGCGCCGGGCCGGGCGGTGCGTTACGGCGTGGCCGTGGGCGCCGCCGAACTGGTCTGGAAGGGCCGCGCCACGGTCGGGCGCAAGGTCGAATGGCCGTCCTGGACCCCCACCCCGGAGATGATCAAGCGCAAGCCCCAGCAATACGGCAAATGGGCCAACGGGATGCCGGGCGGCCCGACCAACCCGCTGGGCGCGCGGGCGCTGTATCTGTACAACGACAAGGGCCAGGACACCGCGATCCGCATCCACGGCACGACCGAGCCGAACTCGATCGGCCGGGCCGTGTCGAACGGCTGCCTGCGGATGCGCAACGAGGCGGTGATGGCGCTGTACGACCAGGTGCCGATCGGGACGCCGGTCTACGTCTATTGATGTGGCGCTGAGGCTGACGCGCATCGCGGACCCCGCGCTTGCGGGGTTCGACGACATCATCGACGTGCGCTCGCCCGCGGAATATGCCGAGGATCACCTGCCCGGCGCGATCAACCTGCCGGTTCTGGACGATGCCGAACGCGCGCAGGTGGGCACCATCTACAAGCGGGTTTCCCCGTTCGACGCGCGCAAGCTGGGCGGCGCTCTGGTCGCCGCCAATGCCGCGCGCCATATCGCCGGGCCGCTGTCGGATCGCGACGGCGGCTGGCGGGGGCTGATCTATTGCTGGCGCGGCGGGCAGCGGTCGGGCAGCTTCACGACGATCCTGTCGCAGATCGGCTGGCGGGTGGACCGGATCGAGGGCGGCTACAAGTCCTGGCGCGCCCTTGTCGTGGATCGGGTGCAGAACCGGCCGGTGCCCGCGCCGGTCATCGTGCTGGACGGCAATACCGGCAGCGCCAAGACCGCGATCCTGGCGCGGCTGGCCGCGCGCGGCTGGCAGGTGATCGACCTGGAGGGGCTGGCCAACCATCGCGGCAGCCTGTTCGGCGGGCGCGCCGATCCCCAGCCCGGCCAGAAGCTGTTCGAGGGCCGTCTGGCGGTCGCGCTGGAGGGGCTGGACCCCGCACGCCCCGTGGCGGTCGAGGCCGAGAGCAGCCGGATCGGCAACATTGTGCTGCCCAAGTCGATGTGGCAGGCGCTGTGCGCCGCGCCCCGGCTGCGGCTGGAGGTGCCGGTCGGCGCGCGCGCCGCCTATACCGCTGCCCGCTATGGCGACATGGTGGACGATCCCGCGCGGGTGCAGGCGATCGTGACCGCGCTGTCGCCGCTGCATCCGGCGCAGCGGATCGAGGGCTGGCGCGCGGCGGTCGCGGCAGGCGACTGGCGCGGCCTGGCCGAGGGGCTGCTGCGCGACCATTACGACCCGCGCTATCTGAAGCATCGGCTGCGCTATGCGGCGGGCGAAAGGGCGGTCGTCGTGCTGGACGATTTGCGCGACCTGGATGCGGCGGCGGCGAGGGTCGAGGCGGCTTTGGCGCGCCTGACGTGAACCGCCTGCGCGGGCTGCGCGGGCAGGAGCCTCCGGCGGGGATATTTGCGTGAAGAAGAAGCGTCAGGTGTCCCGCAGAAAGCGGCGCAGGATGCGTTCCAGTTTCGCGGCGCCCAGCGGGGCCATGGCCTTGGTGTGGTCGTGGCTGATGGATTCGTCCGACAGGCCCGCGCCCATGTTGGTGATGACCGAGACGGCGGCGCAGCGCAGCCCCAGGAACCGGGCCAGGATGATTTCCGGCACGGTGGACATGCCCACGGCGTCCGCGCCCAGGATCCGGGCGGCGCGGATCTCGGCCGGGGTTTCGAAGCTGGGGCCCGAGAACCAGCAATAGACGCCCTGCGGCAACTCGATCCCCTCGGCCTGCGCGGCGGCGGTCAGGGCCGCGCGCAGGTCCGCGTCATGGGCGTCGGTCATCGGGACGAAGCGGGCGTCGGTTTCCTCGCCGATCAGGGGGTTGGTGCCAGCGAAGGCGATGTGGTCGTTCAGAAGCATCAGCCCGCCGGGCGGGATGTCGGGGCGCAGCGAACCGGCCGCGTTGGTCAGGATCAGCTTGCGGGTGCCAAGCGCGACAAGCGTTTCCAAAGGCAGCCGCATCGCATCGGCGCGGCCCGATTCGTAGTAATGCGACCGTCCGCCGAAGACCGCCACCCGGCGGCCCTCCAACTGGCCGATCACCAGTTGCGGGACATGGCCGGACACCCCCGCATGGGGGAAGCCCGGCAGGTTGTCATAGGGGATCGCCACGCCATCGACGGTGCCCGACAGAGGCCCCAGGCCGGATCCCAGGATCAGCCCGTATTCCGGCGCCCGATCGCCCGCGCGGTCGCGGATCAGGCGGGCAAGCTCACCGCTCTTTGACATAGGGCTCTCCTCCGGCGCGGGGCGGGATGGCGCGGCCGACGAAACCGGCAAGGATGATCACGGTCAGGATATAGGGCAGGGCGTTCATGAACATCGAGGGGATGGTGACGATGCCCAGATCCAGGTTCGGATAGCGGTTGGCGATGGCCTCCAGGAGGCCGAACAGGAACGTCGCGCCAAGCGCGCCCCAGGGCCGCCACTTGGCGAAGATCAGCGCGGCCAAGGCGATGAAGCCGCGCCCGGCGGTCATTTCCTTGACGAAGCCCGCCGACAGCCCGGTCGCAAGATAGGCCCCCGCCAGCCCGCAGAGCACCCCGGCAATCGCCACGGCGGCAAAGCGCAGCCGCGTGACCGACACGCCCGCCGTATCGACCGAGGCCGGGTTTTCCCCCACCGCCCGCAGCCGCAGCCCGAAGCGGGTGCGATACAGCACCCACCAGGTCAACGGCACCATCAGGAACGCCACATAGACCAGGATCGTGTGGCCCGAGATCACCTCGGCATAGAGCGGGCCGATCACCGGCACACCGCGCAGGGTCTCGGCCAGCGGCAGGGCGATGTCGCCGAAGCGGGGCGTGGCGGTCAGCGCCGCCGCAGTGTCCGGCCCCGTCATCCCCGACAGCCAGGCGCGGAAGGGCGTCACCTGCGCCTCCAGTTCCGCGCCTGGCGTCAGGCTCGGCGTGCGCCCGCCCAGGCCGAAGATCTTCTGGCCCAGCAGCACCGTCAGCCCCGAGGCCAGGAAGTTGATCGCCACGCCGGAAATCAACTGGTTGCCCCGGAAGGTGATCGAGGCCGTGCCATGGACCGCCGCGAGCGCCAGCGATCCGGCCAGCCCGGCGATCAGCCCCAGCCAGACATTGCCGGTCAGCGCGGCGACGGCGGCGGCGGTAAAGGCCGCCATCAGCATCTTGCCCTCCAGCCCGATGTCGAAGACCCCGGCGCGTTCGGAATAAAGCCCGGCCAGGCAGGCCAGCAGCAAGGGCGTCATCAGCCGCACCGCGCTGTCCAGGATTTGCAGGACGGTGTTCAGATCCATCACGCGCGCTCCATCGCGATGCGAAATGCCATGAAGGCCAGGACCGTGCCCAGCAGCCCCTCGATCCAGCGGCGGGCGCCGTTATAGGCTTGGCGGACCAGGCGGCTGGACAGCATGACCGCATAGGCACCATGGATCGTCTCCAAGATGGTCGCGCCGCCCAGACCGAACAGAAGATGCACCCAGAAGGGCGCCACCTGGGCGGGCCCGACGCTGACGGCGGCCAGCCAGAAGACCATGGCGCTGACATTCGTCAATGGCAGGATCAGCCCGGTCAGGAACAGCCGGGCCGTGGGGCGTCTGCGCACCGTGGCCACGGCGATGCGCGGCGGGTGCAGCGCCTTGCGCCACGCCTTCAGCGCCAGCCAGGCCAGATAGCCCGCGCCCAGATAACGCAGCGCGGTGCCCGACCACGCCACCCGCTCCAGCAGCAGGCCCAGCCCCAGGGCAGTGCCCAATGCAAGGATTCCCGATCCGAGGGCGATGCCGGCCGTCACCGCCAGCGCCGCGCGGCGGCCCTGGTCCGCGCCGGTGCCGAGCAGCAGGGCAACGGCCGGTCCCGGCGACAGCGCGCCGACGGTCTGGACGGCATAGGCGGCCAGGAACGCCGGAAGATAGGGGGCAAGCGCGTCGATCATCACGCGCCCCTTTTCCGCATCGCCATGAACATCCGCTCCAACGGCCTGCGGACCATGTTGTCCAACGCGCCGGTGAACAGGATGACAAGCGCCTGGATGACGATGATCAGTTCGCGCGGAATGCTGGTCCACAGCGCCAGTTCGCCCCCGCCCTGATAGAGGAACCCGAACAAGAGCGCCGCCAGGAACACGCCCAGCGGATGGTTGCGCCCCATCAGCGCCACGGCGATGCCGATGAAGCCCGCGCCCTCGACCGCGTTCAGGACCAGGCGCTCGGCCTCGCCCATGACATTGTTGATGGCCATCAGCCCGGCGAGGGCGCCGGAAATCAGCATGGCGATCACGGTGATGCGCACCGGGCTGATGCCCGCGTAAAGGGCTGCGGGTTCGGATTTGCCGAAGGCGCGGATCTCGAATCCCAGGCGGCTGCGCCAGATCAGCAGCCAGACCAGGATGCAGGCCGCGACCGCCACGAAGAAGCTGATATTGGCGGGGGTGTTCTTGCCCCATTCGATGCCCAGCGACAGCGCCATGTCGGTCAGCTTGGGCAGATGCGTTTCATTCGGGAAGCGGGCGGATGCCGGGTCCATGCTGCCCACCGGGCGCAGCAGGTTCACCAGCACATAATTCAGCAGGGCGGCGGCGATGAAGTTGAACATGATCGTGGTGATCACAATATGGCTGCCGCGCTTCGCCTGAAGCCACGCGGGGATCAGCGCCCAGGCCGCGCCGAACAGCGCCGCGCCGATCATCGCGGCGGGCAGGGCCAGCGCCCAATGCGGCAGGGGCAGCGACAGCAGCACCAGGGCCACGCCCAGCCCGCCCATCGCCGCCTGGCCCTCGCCGCCGATGTTGAACAGGCTGGCGTGATAGGCGACCATCACCGCCAGCCCGGTGAAGATGAAGTTCGTCGCATAATACAGCGTGAAGCCCCAGCCATAGCTGGACCCCAACGCGCCGTCGATCATCGTGGTCAGCGCCACCCACGGGCTTTCGCCGATGGCCAGGATCACAAGCGCCGAAATCGCCATCGCCAGCACCAGCGAGATCAGCGGTGTCAGCAGAATATCGGCCCATTTCGGCATCTTCTCCATGCTCAGCCTTTCATGCCGTGGCACAGGGCCAGGAAGGCGCGCGGATCGGCGATCTGGTCCCAGGTGATCGCGTCGCCGTTGCCCGCCATCCGCGCCAGGCTGCGGGCGCGGGGGACGGCGCCGCCCGCGCCGGGAAAGCCGCGCACGATCAGCAGGTTTTCCTCGGCCCGCGTCAGGCCCTGCCGCGCCTCGCCGGTGCAGCGGCTGTTGTCGGAGAGGGTGGCGAAGGCGATGGCGACACGGCCGGCGGTCTGGGGCGCCGTTGCCGCGCCCGCCGGGGCCTGAACCGGGGCCTGGTCGGCGCAGGCGGTGCCGCGCGCGTCGCTGGTGCAACTGCCCGGAAAATCGTCCTCGTAATCGGAATCCCGGACCGGATCGGCCACCGCCCATGTCCCGTCGGGATTGCGGGCGCGGGTCTGGGCGCGGGCCTCGGCCGCCATCACCAGGCGGTCGGGCGCGTCCCCGTCGGGCCAGATGTCCATCTTGGGCATCCGGGGCGCGGGCATGGCGGCGCAGGCGGTCAGAAGCAGAACGGAAAGAAGGCAGGTCGCTTTCGGGGTCATTCAGGATACTCGGGGGGTCTGGGGGTCTTCTGAAAGGTGCCGGGCGGGGGCGATCCCGTCCTGCGGCGGGGCGGCGGCCGGATCGATTCCCGCCATCAGCAGGCCCAGCTCGCCCGTGGTGGCCTGGCCGGGCAGGCGTTCGCCCATGATGCGCCCGTCGAACATCACGGCGATGCGGTCCGACAGGGACAGGATCTCGTCCAGTTCGACCGAGACCAGCAGGATCGCCTTGCCCGCGTCGCGCAGGTCCACGATGCGCTTGTGGATGAATTCGATCGCGCCGATGTCCACGCCGCGCGTGGGCTGGCCGATCAGCAGCAGGTCGGGATTATGCTCGATCTCTCGGGCGACGACGATCTTTTGCTGGTTGCCGCCGGAAAAGTTCCGCGCGGCCAGGTCGCAGGTCGGCGGGCGCACGTCGAAGCGCGCGATCTTGCCCTGAGCATCGCGGCGAATCGCGTCGCGGTCCATCAGCAGGCTGCGCCCGTATTCCGGCGCGTCGTGATAGCCGAAGGCGATGTTTTCCCAGGCGGCGAAATCCATGATCAGCCCCTCGGCCTGCCGGTCCTCGGGGATGTGTCCGATGCCCCGGTGGCGGCGCTCGGCGGCGTTGCAGGCGCCGCCCGACAGGGGCAGGGGGGCGCCGTTTATGCGGATCTCGCCCGACAGGCGGCTGCCCTTTTCCGGGTAGCCGCCCAGGATTTCCAGAAGCTGCGTCTGGCCGTTGCCGCTGACGCCCGCGATCCCCAGGATCTCGCCCGCGCGGATCTCCATGTCGATGCCGCGCAGACGCTCCACCCCGGCCGCATCGACCAGGCGCAGGTTGCGGATTTCCAGCACCGGGGCGCCAGGCGTCGCCGGGGCCTTCTGGACGTTCAGCAGCACCTTGCGCCCGACCATCAGTTCGGCCAGTTCCTCGGGGCTGGTGTCCGCCGTCTTGACCGAGGCCACCATCTCGCCCCGCCGCATGACCGACACGCTGTCGGTGATCGCCATGATCTCGCGCAGCTTGTGGGTGATCAGGATGATCGTCTTGCCCTCGGCCCGCAGGCTTTCCAGGATGCGGAACAGGTGGTCGGCCTCGGCCGGGGTCAGCACGCCGGTCGGTTCGTCCAGGATCAGGATGTCGGCCTGGCGATACAGCGCCTTGAGGATCTCGACGCGCTGCTGGTGGCCGACAGACAGGTTCTCGACCCTCTCGTCGGGATCGACGTTCAACTCGTATTCCTGCGCCAGCCGTTTCAGCACGCCGCGCGCCTTGGCCAGCGAGGGGCGCAGCAGCCGCCCGTCCTCGGCCCCCAGGATGATGTTTTCCAGCACGGTGAAATTCGGGACCAGCTTGAAATGCTGGAAGACCATGCCGATGCCCGCGCGGATCGCGGTCTGGCTATCGGCGATGGTCAGGGCGCGGCCACCCACCAGGATTTCGCCGCTGTCGGGCTTGTAGAATCCATACAGGATCGACATCAGCGTCGATTTGCCCGCGCCGTTCTCGCCGATGATGCCGTGGATCGTGCCGCGTTCGACGCGCAGGTCGATGTCGCGGTTGGCCTGAACCGGCCCGAAAGCCTTGGAGATGCCGCGCAGTTCGATCGCCGCAGGGGCGGCCGTTTCCAGCCGCCCCCGTGGTTCCACCGTCGCCGCCATTTACCGGACCGGGCAGGCGTTGTCGGTCATGTAGTCGTGGACCGCGATCTGGCCGCCGGTGATCGCGGCGCGGGCCTCGTCCACGGCGGCCTGGATCTCGGGCGTGATCAGGGCCTTGTTGTTGTCGTCGATGGCCACGTCCACGCCCTCGGCCTTCAGGTCCATGACCTTGACGCCGGGCTGGACGCCGTTCTTGAAGGCGTCGTAGACCGCGTTGTCCACCCGCTTGACCATCGAGGTCAGCACCTTGCCCGGATGCAGGTGGTTCTGGTTGCTGTCCACGCCCACCGACAGGATGCCGCCATCCGCCGCCGCTTGCAGCACGCCGATGCCGGTGCCGCCCGCCGCCGCATAGATCACGTCGGCGCCCTGGCTGATCTGGGCCTTGGCAAGCTCTCCGCCCTTGACCGGGTCGTTCCAGGCGGCGGGGGTGGTGCCGGTATAGTTGATCAGCACCGTCCCGTCGGGCCTGGCGGCCTTGAAGCCCTGGGCGAAGCCGCATTCGAATTTATGGATCAGCGGGATGTCCATGCCGCCGACAAAGCCCACGGTGCCCGATTTCGACGCCTGCGCCGCCATGATCCCGGCCAGATAGCTGCCCTGTTCCTCGGTGAAGACGACCGACTGGACGTTCGGCTGTTCCACCACCGTGTCGATGATCGCGAACTGGGTGTCGGGGTAATCGGGGGCCACCTGGTTCAGCACGTCGCCGAAGGCAAAGCCGGTCATCACGATGGGATTGGCCCCGGTCTCGGCCAGGCGGCGCAGGGCCTGTTCGCGCTGCGCCTCGGACTGCATCTCCAGTTCCTTGTAGCTGCCGCCGGTTTCCTCGACCCAGCGTTGCGCGCCGGCGAAGGCGGCCTCGTTGAAGGATTTGTCGAACTTGCCGCCAAGATCGAAGATCAGCGCCGGATCGGCCAAGGCCGCGCCGCCCGCCAATGCCGTCAGCGCGACCCCTGCAAGCAGCGATGTCGTCAGGGACATAAGGAAACCTCATCCTGTTGTTCGCAGGCGATTCAAGCCGCCCGCGTGATGGCCCGATTAGGGCGCATCCCCCGCAGCCGGTCAACCGCCTTCTTGGCCGGGCGCCAGCGGCAGGGACATCACGACGGCGTCCAGATCCGGGCCGTAGTAACGCCGCCTGCGCCCCGATTCCCGCCACCCCGCCGCATGATAGAGCGCCTGCGCGGCGGCGTTGTCGGCCGCCACCTCCAGGAAGGCGCGGGCCGCGCCGCGCGCCCGTGACGTGGCGGCAAATCCGGCGACCAGATCGCGGGCGATGCCCCGGCGGCGCGCGTCGGGGGCGACGGCCAGGGTCAGCAGTTCGGCCTCGTCCGCGACGGTCTGGCCCAGCAGGAAGCCCTGGGGGCGGACCAGCAGGAAGGCGCGGGGGCTGTCCAGAAGGGCGGCGAACTCGGCGGCGGCCCAAGGGCGCGGGCGGGTGAAGCAGCGCGCGTGGATCGCGGCCAGGTCGTCGGGCGTCACGGGAGGATCAGCGGGGCTGCGTCGCGGGCGGGTGCGGCGTCGGCGGGGCGCAGATACAGCGGGGCGGGGCGGGGGCCGGGATGGGCGCGGCGGGCCAGGGCGAGGCGGGCGATGGCCACGGCGGGCGGGACCGCAGGCGCAGCCTGCGCGGGGCCGGGCGGCAGCGAACCGGCCGCAGCTTGCTGCGGACGGTCCCCCCCGCCGGTGCCGAAATCCTGCCAGACCACCTGTTCCGCGCGCAAGGGCAGCACCACGCGGCAGGGACGGGGCAGATCCACGGCCGCCGCCTCGGTCGCGGTGACGCCCACCGCCGGGATGCCCAGCGACAGCGCCAGCCCGCGCGCCGCCGCGACGGCGATGCGGATGCCGGTGAAATTGCCCGGCCCGATGCCCACGCCGATCACGTTTAGGTCGCGCCAGGCCAGCCCCGCCTGGGCCAGCAGGCCTTCCAGCAGCGGGAACAGCCGTTCGGCCTGGCCCTTGGCCATCGCCTCGGACATCTGGGCCAGAACGGCGTCGCCCCGCAGCAAAGCGGCCGCGCAATGCGCGGCCGATGTGTCGAAGCCAAGGGCGATCGGATCAGGCAACCGGCCGGACCTCGACCACCTCGGGGATGTAATGGCGCAGCAGGTTCTCGATCCCCATCTTCAGCGTCAGGGTCGAGGACGGGCAGCCCGCGCAGGCCCCCTGCATGTGCAGATAGACCACGCCCCGGTCGAAGCCGTGGAAGGTGATGTCGCCGCCGTCCTGGGCCACCGCCGGGCGGACGCGCGTGTCCAGCAGTTCCTTGATCTGGGTGACGATTTCGGCGTCAGGCCCGTCATGGCTGGCATGGCCCGACTGTTCCGCCTTGCCCTCGACGGCGGGGGCGCCGGACTGGAAATGTTCCATGATGGCGCCCAGGATCGAGGGCTTGAGGTGGTCCCAGGGCTGGTCGTCTTCCTTGGTCACGGTCACGAAATCGCGGCCCAGGAACACGCCGGTCACGCCGCCCACGGCAAAGATGCGCCGCGCCAGGGGCGAGCCGGCGGCATTGTCGGGCGCAGGGAAATCGGCGGTGCCGTCCTCCATCACGATTTCGCCGGGAAGAAACTTCAACGTGGCGGGGTTCGGTGTGGTTTCCGTCTGGATGAACATTGGCCAAGGCTCCTTTGGACCGGATATGGCTATGGCGGGCCTGCGGGTCAAGCAGGGCGGGGGTCAGGTGATCGCCTCCAGCCGCTCCTTCGAGATGTCGGCGGGCACCAGGGTGATCGGGCAGGGCAGGGTCGCGGCGTCGCGCATCAGCCGCGTCAGAACCGGATTCTGGGCCGAACGGTCCGACCCCAGCCCCATGGCGACGATGCCCACTTCCGGGTCTTCGTTCAGATAGGCCAGCAGCTGTTCGGCCGGATCGCCCTCGCGGATGACCAGTTCCGGCTCGACTTTCGGGCGCATTCTCATCCACTTGGCGTAAACTTCGAAATGCGCCTCGATCCGTTCATAGGCCTCGGCGCGCATCACGTCGGCGACGCCGAAGCCGTGCTGGATCTCGTTGGGGGGGATGACCGCCAGCACCGTCACCGCGCCGCCGGAATTCGACGCCCGCATGGCCGCAAAGCGCATCGCGTTCAGGCATTCCCGGCTGTCGTCCAGCATGACAAGAAATTTCCGCATCATCCGCTTTCGTGTGGTTCTTTTCCGTGCCGACAGTGACCCCTTTGCCATGGTGGCGCAAGTCATGTGGAACACTCTCGGGATCGTCCCCGGATACAAGGACGACCGGCCCGGAAAGCGGGGCCGGTCCTAGGACGCGAACGGATCGCGCGGGTATCCGACGCCGCACAGATACAGACCATGCGGCGGACAGACCGGGCCGCATTCGGCGCGGTCGCGCGACGACAGCGCCTGGGCCACGCGATCCGGGTGCCACGACCCCGCCCCGACGCGTTCCAGCGTGCCGACGATGGAGCGGACCTGGTTGTGCAGGAACGACCGGGCGCGCAGGTGAAAGCGGTATTCCCGGCCATGGGGGATCGGGCTTTCCTCGATCCGGATCTCGTCCAGCGTCTTGACCGGGCTGGCCGACTGGCACATCGCGGATCGGAAGGTCGTGAAATCGTGCCGCCCGACCAGATGCGCCGCCGCCTGCCGCATGGCGTCCGCGTCCAGCGGATGCAGCACCTGCCAGACCAGCCCGCGATCATGGGTGGCGGGTGCGCGGCGGGCTTGCAGGCGGAACAGATAGCGCCGCTCGGTGGCGGAAAAGCGGGCGTGGAAATCCTCGGGCACGCGGGCGGCGGCCAGCACGGCGACCGGCGCGGGCTTCAGGTGGAAGTTCAGCGCCTCGGCCAGCCGGAACGGATCCCAGTCGCGCGCCAGATCGGCATGGGCGACCTGCGCCGTGGCATGGACGCCCGCATCGGTCCGCCCCGCCGCCGCGATCCGCGCGCCCGCCGCAAAGCCGGGGTCCAGTCCGGCCAGGGCCGCCTCGACCGCGCCCTGGACCGAGGGCTGGTCGGCCTGGGCCTGCCATCCGGCGAAGGGGCGGCCGTCATAGTCGATCTTCAACGCAAAGCGCGGCATCGGCGGGTCAGCGGGCCTTGTCCCGGCCGGGGGAAAGCAGGCCGTCCAGGAACCGCGCGGTTTCCGTGCGCGGCGCGTCCAGCTGCGCGGGCTCGCCCGTTGCCTCGGCGGCGCGCACCCCTTCTCGCGCCAGCCTGTCGCGCAGGACCGAGATCTCGATTTCCAAGTCGGTCCGGTCGCCTTCCAGAAGGCGGCGCGACTTGGCGCTGAAATCTTTTTCCAGATCGTCCAGGAACGTCTCGTAGGAGGCCCGCACCGCCGGATCCTGGGTCTGGCGATAGAGGTCCGCGAACTTGACCGTCGCGTCGCGTGCGCCCATCAGGTAGACGCCCAGGTATCGCCGCGCCGCCGACAGATCGCCCGGATTGCTGCGCACGCGGTCGAACAGATCGCCGACCGTGGCGGCGAACCGGTCCACCCGCGCCTCCAGCAGGCGGTCGCCGGTGCCGCGGACCGCCTCGCGCATCTGGGCCAGATGGCCCTCGGCCTCGTCGATCATCTTCTGGGCGCGTTCCCCCTGGAAATCGTCCACGCCCGCCATGCCCTTGTCGCGCATCGGATCGGCGCCGAAGGCCAGCCAGTGCAGCACCATCCCGGTCGCGCCGACGATGCCCGCGCCGGCCAGGCTGCCCGGTTCGGCCATCCCCAGGCCCAGGCCGAGGCCGGTCAGGACGCTGCCGAACAGCTTGCGCGGGATCGCCGGGCGGCGGGCGACGCGGCGCACCTGATAGGCGGCCTCGGCGGCGAGGCCCTCGCTGGTCATCCACATGCCGCTGGCGATCACGCCGAAGGCCGCCAGGTTGGCCGCCATGCCCGCCGGATCCTGGAAGAAGGCCCCGAACAGGAACGGCAGCGCCGCGATGGTCACATATTTGGGCCGGGACGCCAGCGGGTGCCGGATCGGCGCCGCAGGCGGGGGGTTGCGGTTGCCGTCCTGCGGTCCCAAGCCGGGCGAATACCGTCCGCCAAAGCGTTGCGCCATGTCCTTACCCCGCCCCGAACGCGGCATAGAGCGTCACCAGGACCAGCAGATAGAAGCCCAGCCGTTGAATGGCGTTCTGCGACATGCCTGTGTCTTTCCCTGTGGGCCGTGGTGGCCCGGTCCTGCCCTATATCGGGATTGCGGGGCGGATTGCAAAGATCAGCTGCGCGGAAACAGCCGGTCCACCGCCTCATCCAGCGGCGCGGGGTCGTCGATGGCAAGCCGCACAGGCAGGGTCATCACCCTGGGCCGGAAGGACCGGGGCAGGCGCGCCGCGTCCTTTTCGGTGGTGACAAGCTGCGCGCCCAGCAGCCGCGATTCCGTTTCCAGCCGGGTCAGCAGGGCGGGGGTGAAGGGCTGGTGATCCTCCAACGCCTCGGCCCGGACCAGGTCGGCGCCCAGCCCGGCCAGGGTGGCGAAGAATTTCTCGGGGTGGCCGATCCCCGCGAAGGCCAGGACGCGGTGGCCCTGCCAGTCCATGCCCATGGCCAGGGGGGCCAGGGCGCCGCGCAGATGTTGCGGCGGGCCCGGCGGGGCGGCGAAGCGGGCCTGGGCGTCCTCGGGGCCGATGGACAGCAGCAGGTCGGCGCGCGCCAGGCCCGCCGCCACGGGTTCGCGCAGGGGACCGGCAGGGATGCACAGCCCGTTGCCGAAGCCCTTGGCGGCGTCGACCACGACCACCGACAGGTCATGGGCCAGCGCCGGATCCTGAAAGCCGTCGTCCAGGATGATCGCCCCCGCGCCCTCGGCCACCGCCGCCCGCGCGCCCGCCAGACGGTCCCTGGCGACCCAGACCGGGCCGAAGGCCGCCATCAGCAGCGGCTCGTCCCCGGTCAGGGCGGCGTCGTGGCGGGATTCGACCACCCGCAGCGGGCCGGCCGCGCTGCCGCCATAGCCGCGCGAGACGACATGCGCCGCGATGCCGCGCGCTTGCAGCGCCTGTTGCAGGTGGATCACCGTTGGCGTCTTGCCGGTGCCCCCGGCATTGAGGTTGCCCACGCAGATCACGGGCACGCCGACCGCCGCCCGCGCCCCGCCCGCCAGGCGGCGCGCGGTGGCGCGGGCGTAAGCGGCGCCCAGCGGCGACAGCAGGCGCGCGGCCAGGCTGGGCGGGCGCCGATACCAGAAGGCCGGGGCGCGTCTCATGGCGCGGTCTTTCCGATGGCGTCCAGGACCGGGGCGCAGATGCGCAGCGTCACGTCCGCGCCGCCGGTGCTGACGGTCCAGGCGTTGCTGGCCAGCGTCGCGATCAGGTCGGGCTGGGACAGTTCGGCGATGGCGGCCGCCAGGTCGTCGGCATCGGCGACCTGCCGCGCCGCCCCCGCATCGCGCAACTGCTGCCATTCGGCCGCGAAACGGTCGGTATGGGGACCGTGGACGATGGCCGATCCCAGGGCGGCGGGTTCGAACGGGTGGCGCGCGGCGGCGTCGTCGCCCCCCAGCGTGCCGCCGAGATAGGTGACGGGGGCCAGGCGATACCACAGGCCCATCTCGGTCGGGCCGTCGGTCAGCATGACATGCACGTCGTTGGTCGGATCCTCGTCCAGGGACCGGCGGGCGACGGCCAGGCCGCTGGCCTCGATCGCCTCGGCCAGGGGGGCGATGCGGTCGGGATCGCGGGGGGCCAGGAACAGCAGCGCCCGGTGGGACTGGGCCAGTGCGGCGTGATGGGCGGTCAGGACGGCCTGTTCCTCGTCCGGGGGGACCGATGCGGCAAGCCAGGCATGGCGGCCGCGCAGAAGCTGGGCGATGACGCTGCGCTCGGATTCGGAACAGGGCAGCGGGTCGCGGATCTCGGCGACCGGGCCGGTCAGGGTCACGCGCCTGCGGTCCGCGCCCATGCGCAGGGCAATCGCCCGGCTGGCCGGGTCGGTGACGAGGATCGCCCGGATCTGGCGCAGCAATTCGCGCCGCGCGCTGGCCTTCAGCGTCCAGCCCGTATCCTCGGGGGAAAAGCGTCCTTCGGCCAGCACGATCGGCAGGCTCCGGCGGCTGGCCGCCTGAATCAGCGCGGCGGGCAGGTCCGTGCCCATCAGCAGGACGGCGGCGGGACCGGCCTGCATCAGCGATTCGGCCTGGGTCGGGGGCGGGTCGCCCGCGTCGAGGATGCGCAGGTCGGGCCTGCTGCGCATCAGGCGGCGCTGCACCTGGGCAAAGGCCGCGCGGGCCTCGGGGGCGACCTGGACCAGCAACAGCGGGCCGGTGCCCGAGGGGATTTCGGGCGCCTCCGCGTCGTCCCGCGGGGGGATCCGGGCGCGCTGCATCCACAGGGCAAGCCGCCCGATCCCGGTTCCCGCCATGATGGCGCCCCGCGCGCGCCCGGCGCGGGCGATCAGCCCCTGACCTCCAGTTCCTCGGTCGGGCTGGCGGCGGTTTCCTCGTCCCGCAGGCGATGCAGGTGGGCGATGAAATAGCGGGTATGGGCGCTGTCCACGGTCCTCTGCGCCTCGGCCTTCCAGGCGTCATAGGCGGTCTGGTAGGTGGGGAAGATGCCGACGATGTGGATATTGCCCGTGTCGCGGAACTGGGTGCCCTGCGGGTCGGTCAATTCGCCGCCGAAGACAAGATGCAGACGCTGGCTCATGGCTGTTTCCTGTGGTTGTGCCGCGCGGATGCTAATGCAGCGGCGCGGCGAGATGAAGCGGCAAGCCGGGGGTTTCACACCCCCGGACCCCCGTGGGATATTTGGCCCAAAGTGAAGGGGCGGCCGTCACAGCCCCGCCAGTTTCATGATCGTCGCCCATTCGGCATCGGTTACGGGCTGCACGGACAGGCGCGAGTTGTTGACCAGCACCATGTCCTTCAGCGCCGGTTCCCGCTTGGCCTGGTCCAGCGAAACGGGTCGGGGCAGGGGCTTGACGGCCTTCACGTCCACGCATTCCCATCGCGGATCGTCGGTGGTGCTGTCGGGATGGGCCTCGGCGATGACCTGGACGATGCCCACGGCCTCTTTGCCGATGTTGGAGTGGTAGAACAGGCCCAGCTCGCCCGCCTTCATGGCGCGCATGACGTTGCGGGCCTGATAGTTGCGCACCCCGTCCCATTCCTCGCCCTTGTCGCCCTTTGCAACAAGATCGTCCCAGCCGAACACGTCCGGTTCGGACTTGAACAGCCAATAGGCCATCAGCCGATCACCTTCTTCCATTCGGTGATCTCGACCGAATCGAACAGCCCGGCAAGGGCGTAGGGATCGCGGTCCGACCAGGCCTTCGCCGCGTCGAGGCTGTCGGCTTCCAGCACCAGCAGCGAGCCGCGCATTGCGCCGTCGGTCAGCATCGGGCCGCCGAACAGCACCGCGCCGGTGTCGCGGACATAGGCCAGATGCGCGTCGCGGTTGGCCATGCGGGTTTCCAGGGCGCCGGGCTTGTCGCGGCAGATCAGGGCGAACAGGGGCATCATTCCTCCTTCAGGGGGCGGGTCATCAGCATCTCGGACGCGTTTTCGACGGAAACCCGGCCTTCGGCAAGGGCCGCCACCATCGCGGCGATGGGCATGTCGCAGCCGATCCGGGCGGACAGGGCGGCCACCGCGCGGGCGGTGGCGGCGCCTTCGACGGTCGTGGTGCCGTCGAAGGGCTGGCGCGCGCCAAGCGCCTGGCCATAGCGGAAGTTGCGCGACTGGACGGAGGTGCAGGTCAGCGTCAGATCGCCCAGGCCGGACAACCCGGTCAGCGTTTCCGGCCGCGCTCCAAGCCGGGCGGCGAGGCGGGTCATCTCGGCGAAGCCGCGCGTGACGATGGCGGCGCGGGCGCTGTCGCCCAGGCCCGCGCCGATCACCACGCCCGCCGCGATGGCGATGACGTTCTTCAGCGCGCCGCCCAGTTCGGCGCCGGTCACGTCGGTCGTGCGGTAAAGCCGCAGGACCGGGGTGGACAGCGCGTGTTGCAGGGCGCGGCCTGCCTCGGGGTCGGCGCAGGCCAAGGTCAGCGCGGTGGGCAGGCCGCGCGCGATGTCGGCGGCGAAGGACGGGCCGGTCAGGACCGCCACCGTCGCCCGCGGGCAGGCCCCCGCCAGCAGGGTGGACGGGCCGGTCAGGCGCGACAGGTCGATGCCCTTGGCGGTGCTGACCAGTGTCCTGCCGTCCAGCAGGGCCGCGTGATCAGCCAGGAAGCCCCCAAGCGCCTGCGCGGGCAGCGCCAGCAGCAGGGTTTCGGCCTGGGTCGCCGCTTGCAGATCGTCGGTGACGCGGACGGCGTGGGGCAAGGTCACGCCCGGCAGGCGCGGGTTGTCGCGCCCCCAGCCGATGTCGCGCGCCCAGAGTGTCACCGGGCCATTGGCCGACAGGGCCACCGCCAGAGCCGTGCCGAAGGCCCCCGCGCCCAGGATCGCCACGCTCATGCCTTGGCCCCCTTCTTGCCGCCGCCCAGCATCGGCGCGGCGCCCTGGTCCAGCGGCCAGCGGGGGCGGGCGGCAAGATCCATGCCGTCGCGCTGGCCCAGGGCAAAGCGTTCCGCCCCCGCCCAGGCGATCATTGCGCCGTTGTCGGTGCACAGCGCCAGCGGCGGGGCGAGAAACCGCGCGCCCGCGTCCTGCGCCACCTGCTGCAAGGCCGCGCGGATGGTGCGGTTGGCGGCGACACCGCCTGCGACGGCCAGCACCGGCACGGGATGAGTCGCCAGGGCGCGGCGGGATTTCTCGGCCAGAACCTCGGCCACGGCCTGCTGGAAGGCGGCGCAGAGATCGGCGCGGTCCTGCTGGCGCAAGCCGCCCTGATCGGCGATCAACTGGTCGCGCAGCCGCAGCGCGGCGGTTTTCAGCCCCGAGAAGGACATGTCGCAGCCCGGCCGGTCCAGCAGCGGGCGAGGCAGGGCGAAGCGGTCGGAATCGCCATGCGCGGCCTCGGCTTCCACGGATGGCCCGCCGGGTTGGGGCAGGGCCAGCAGCTTGGCCAGCTTGTCGAAAGCCTCGCCCGGTGCGTCGTCGATGGTGCCGCCCAGGCGGGCGAAATCCTGCGGCCCGTCCACGCGCAGGAACTGGCAATGCCCGCCGGACACCAGCAGCATCAGATAGGGAAAGCCGATCCCGTCGGTCAGGCGCGGCGTCAGCGCGTGGCCGGCAAGGTGGTTCACGCCGACCAGCGGCAGGCCCGCGCCCGCAGCGATGCCCTTGGCGCACATCACCCCCGCCATCACCCCGCCGATCAGCCCCGGTCCCGCCGTGACCGCGACCGCCGTCACCCTGTCGAGGCCGATGCCCGCCTGCGCCAGCGCCTGTTCCACCACCAGATCCAGCCGCTCGGCATGGGCGCGGGCGGCGATTTCCGGCACGACGCCGCCGAAATCGGCGTGCAGCGGGGTCTGGCTGCTGACGACCGAGGACAGGATCCGCCGGTCCCCGGTCACCAGGGCCGCAGCGGTGTCGTCGCAACTGCTTTCGATGCCAAGGAAAATCCGGGTGTCGTCCATGCTCTTGCCGGGCGGGGGAATGGCGCTTAGGCCTATGGCCCTAGCATCGGTCAGGGGGGATGCCAATGTCCAGCGCCAAGCGGCCGGTCCTGCTGCTGACCCGTCCCGAGGCGGATTCGCGGCGCTTCGCGGCGATGCTGCCGGAATGGCCGGCGGTGATCTCTCCGATCCTGCGGATCGTGGCGGTGGATCACGACGGCGCGGCGCTGCGGGATGCGCCGGGGCTGGTCTTCACCTCGGCCCATGCGGTGGCTGCGGCGGGGCCGGGGCGCGGGCGGCTGGCGCTGTGCGTGGGCGGGCATACGGCGCGGGTCGCGCAGGCGGCGGGGTTCGACGTGCGCGCGGGCAACGGTTTCGCCGAAGGGCTGCTGCCGCTGATCCAGGCCGCCGGGGTGCCGCTGATCCACCCCCATGGCCGCCATCTGGCCAAGCGGCTGCCGGTGCCGGGGATGGTCGTCTATGACCAGCAGGCGATGCCCCTGACGGCCGAGGCGTGGGCGCTGCTGTGGGGGGACGGCCCGGTGGTGCTGCCGCTGTTCTCGCCCCGCAGCGCCCGGCTGGTCGCGGATGCGGCGCGGAGCGCGCGGGCGCCGCTGTGGGTGGCGGCGATCAGCGACGCCGCCTGGGCCGCCTGGCACGGCCCCGCCGCCGGTCATGCGGTGGCCGAACGGCCCGAGGCGGAGGCGATGGCCGCGGCCATCCGCGCCCTGGCTTTGGCGGAACAATGATGCTTAGGGCGGGTTGAGAAGCGGCCCTCGTCTTATTAGGCTGCGGCCAGGCGCGGCCATGCTGCCGCCGCGAGACGGGGACATGACGTGAAAAAGCCAGACAAGACCGAAAGTGACAGCCATTCCGAAACCCCGCAGGACAAGACGCCCCTGATGCTGAAAAAGGACGCCGCCGAACCCGGCGTGATCGCCCAGTCCGGGATCGGCGCGGGCGACGGCGCATCGGCTGCCCCGGCGGGCGGAGAGATCAAGCCGATCGAATCCACCCTTCTGGGCGACAAGACCGGGCAGAACCCTGCGGCCGCGCGCAAGTCCGCCGCCAAGCCCGCCGACCAGCCTGCCCAGGACAAGGCCGCGGCCGTGGCGAAGGACGCGCCGAAAGAGGCCCCGCCGAAGGACGTGCCGCCCGCGCCGATGCGCGAGACTGCGGCCCCGGCCCCCGCGCAGAAGGTCACGGTGCAGAAGACCGGCTTCTGGCCGGTCGTCCTGGGCGGCGTGGTCGCCGCCGGGCTGGGATCGGCGGCGACGATCTGGGCGCTGCCGCATCTGCCCGCCGCCTGGCTGCCCGAACCGCCCGCCGCAGCCGCCCCCGCGCCCGATGTCGATATCGCCGCGATTCGCAGCGAGGCCGTCAGCGCGGCCGAGGCCGCGACCGCCGAACGGATCGACGCCCTGCGCGCCGAACTTGCGGCCGCGCCCCCGGTTGCGGCCCCCGATGCGCCCGCCGGACCCTCGGT
This sequence comes from Paracoccus sp. S3-43, assembly GCF_029027965.1. Taxonomy (NCBI): domain Bacteria; kingdom Pseudomonadati; phylum Pseudomonadota; class Alphaproteobacteria; order Rhodobacterales; family Paracoccaceae; genus Paracoccus; species Paracoccus qomolangmaensis. The sequence goes on from NZ_CP119082.1 coordinate 668,017, forward strand.
CGAGGATCTGGCGGCGCTGCGCCAGCAGATCGAGGATCAGGGCGCCCAGATCCGCGACCTGAGCGCCCGCCCGCAGATCGACCCCGACCTGGCCGCCCGCGTCCAGACCCTGGCCGAGCAGGCCGATACGCTGGAACAGCAGTTGCAGACCGCCGCCCAGGCCGCGCAGGCGCAGATCAACGCCGCCCAGGCCGAGGCGCAGCAGTTGCAGCAGGCCGCCGCCGAAAGCACCCGCCGGGCCGAGGCCGTGGCCGCGATCGCCGCGTTGCAATCCGCCCTGGATCGCGGCATCGCCCCGGACGAGGCGCGCCAGACCCTGGAAGGCGCGGGGCTTCAGGCGCCCGAGGCGCTGACGCGCGAGGTTCCCAGCCTGGACAGCCTGCAAGCCGGTTTCCCCGAAGCCGCGCGGGCCGCCCTGCGCACATCGCTGCGTCAGGACAGCGCCACCGGCAACGGCAGCCTGTTCGGGAACTTCATCCGCGCCCAGACCGGCGCCCGGTCCATCGTCCCGCGCGAAGGGACGGATCCCGATGCGGTCCTGTCGCGCGCCGACGCCGCCGTCCAAGAGGGGCGCATCGCCGATGCCGTGACCGAGATCGGCGCGCTGCCCGACGACGCCCGCGCCGCCCCCGCCATGGCGGAATGGCTGGCGGGCGCCACCGCCTATCGCGATGCGCAGGCGGCCTTGTCCGACCTGTCGGCCCCTGCAAACTGAGGTCCGGGCATGTTGCTGTCCCTTTTGAAAATCCTGTTCTTCTTCGCGGTCGTCCTGGTGGTCGCGCTTGGCGCGGTGCATCTGTCGGAAACCGGCCAGATGCTGCGCGTGGAATATGCGGGCACCGAATACGCGCTGACCCCGGTCAAGGCGGTCGTGGCGCTGCTGGCCCTGATGGTGCTGGCCTGGCTGGTCTTCAAGGCCCTGGGCCTGGCCCTGGCCTTCATCCGCTTCATCGCGGGGGACGAAACCGCCATCGACCGCTATTTCGCCCGGTCCCGCGAACGCAAGGGCTATGAGGCCCTGGGCGAAGGGATGCTGGCCGTCGCCTCCGGCGAAGGCAAGCTGGCGCAGGACAAGGCCACCCGCGCCGAGAAATACCTGCACATGCCGCATCTCACCAACCTGCTGTCCGCCCAGGCGGCCGAGGTTGCTGGCGACAAGGCCCGCGCGGGCCAGATCTATCGCAAGCTGCTCGAAGACGACCGCACCCGCTTTGTCGGCATCCGCGGCCTGATGCGCCAGAAGATCGACGAGGGCGACACCGCGACCGCATTGCTGCTGGCGCAAAAGGCCTATGCCCTGAAGCCCCGGCACCGCGATCTGCAGGACACGCTGCTGGAGCTGGAGATGCGAGAGCATGACTGGAAAGGCGCGCGCCAGCTGCTCAAGGACAAGCGCCGCCAGGGCGACCTGCCCCAGGACGTGCATATCCGCCGCGACGCGGTGCTGGCCTTGCAGGAAGCGGCCGAGGTGCTGGCCCATGGCAATTCCATCAGCGCCCGCGAGGCCGCGATTTCCGCCAACAAGGCGTCCCCGGATCTGATCCCGGCGGCGGTGCTGGCCGCGCGCAGCTATGTCGCGCAAAAGGATTTCCGCAACGCCTCGCGCGTGCTGGAGAAAACCTGGTCGGTGCGGCCCCATCCTGACATCGCCGCCGCCTATGCCGAGATCGTCCCGGACGAATCGCCCGCCGCCCGCCTGACGCGCTTCGACCGCCTGATCTCGAAGAACCCCAATGACGAGGAATCGCGCCTGCTGCGCGCCGAACTGCTGCTGGCGGCCGAGGATTTCCCCGGCGCCCGCCGCGCGCTTGGCGATCTGGCCGAAAAGCATCCGACCGTGCGCACCCTGTCGATCATGGCGGCGGTGGAACGGGGCGAGGGTGCCGACGACAGCGTGGTGCGCGGTTATCTGACACGCGCGCTGACGGCATCGCGCGGCCCGCAATGGGTTTGCGACAAGTGCCACAACGTGATGGGCAACTGGGCGCCGGTCTGCGATAGTTGCGGCGGTTTCGACACCCTGACCTGGCGCGAACCCGAGACGCGCGCCACCGCCGCCATGGCCGCCCCCGGCGCCGAGATGCTGCCCCTGCTGGTCGGCGCGCCGAAGCCCCAGCCGCCCGTCGTCGCCCCCAAGGTCGAGGACGCGCCGCCCGCCTCCAGCCCGCTGCCGGACCCGGCCGCTAGGCCCGCCCCCAAGGCGCGCGCGGTCGAGATCGCCGATGTCGCCCCCGGCATGGTCCCGCGCGAGACCGATTACGTCACCGTCGAACCCGCCAGCACCATCACCACCCCCGATCCCGTCCCGGCCACGGTTCCGGTCCAGGTTCGCGCGGCGCCGCAGCCGTCGGACCGCCCCATGCCCGCGGCGGATCCCGAACCGACGCTGATCCGGCCCGATGTCCTGCCGCCCGAGGATGCCGACTGGACCGAGGGCAAGACCCGGCCCTGACGGAAAAGGGGGCGCAGAAAAAATCCTGCGCCCCCTTTTCCCCCGCCGGGGAACCTGTTATCCGGCCCCCCACCAGATGCCGGTGTAGCTCAGCTGGTAGAGCACGTCATTCGTAATGATGGGGTCGGGGGTTCGAGTCCCTTCACCGGCACCAAGTTGCCCCAGGCGACCCCACCATGGCCCGAGGGCCGTTAGCTTATTTTCCGAATGCCCGGATCGACCGTCAAGTCGAATCGGGACCGGGCCAAGCGCCATCTCATTCCGAAGCTCGGCCATCTGAAGGTGCCTGAGGTGACGCGCGCCGACATCGCCGATCTCATGAAGAAGATGGCGAAATCACCCGTCAGCGCGAACCGGATGCTCGCGATGTGCCGGAAGATGTTCAACGTCGCCGAGGTTTGGGGGCTTCGCCCCGACGGCTCCAACCCTTGCCGCCATGTCCCGAAATATCCCGAACGCGGCAAGACCCGCCTCATCACCGATGCGGAAATGCGCAAGCTTTTCGAGTATCTCGATCGCGCCGACGCGGAAGGCCTGGAGCATCCCTTCATCCTTCTCGCGATCAGGCTCGGCTCACGGTCGCCGGATACTGACCGAGGGCATCTGCAGCACGTCGAAAACTGCGATGCTCAGCCGCCGCTACGACAAAACTGGAGCGAACTCAGATCAAAAGGGATCTTCGTGGGCCCTGGAGGAGAGGTTGGGTCCTCACAGTGCAAATTCTCCTCATCCATCCGCTCGCCTCAATCAATCGCCGGAGGAAGTGATAATTGCCTCCAGATCAATACGTTCTGGCAATTACAGAATTGGCGTGATGCTGGGATGGTCAGCCCGGCCAATCCCATCCCAGCAATGCATCTAGCCTCCACGACTTCTGCAGCCGCTCGTACGAGGCCCGTCATCCCGGCTGCTCAACTAGTATGGAATAAGCGGCATGCTCCGACTTGGCGCCGCGCAGCATTTTCATGACCTGCTCATCGCGCATCCTACGGGCAACTGCCGCGAGTATCTTCAGATACTCGTTACTGCTTTCGGGGGACGACAGAAGCAAAAAGACAACGTCGACCGGAAGGTCGTCCACTGCCTCGAAATCGATCGGCTTCTTCAGCACCATCAGCGCCGCAAAGGATGTCTCGAGCCCCGGAACTGGCGCATGAGGCATGGCGACGCCATGTCCGATGCCGGTCGACCCAAGCCGCTCCCGGCCAAGCAGAGCTGTGTGTATCGAGTCCTCGGTCAGGCCTGTGCGAGCGGCCGCATGCGCAGCCAGCTTCCTGATCAGGTCAGCTTTTGTCGGGATGGATAGATCAAGGATCACGTCCTCTGGTGCGATAGCAGATGACAAGTTCATAGGGATACTCACGTTAAGTCGCCCGCCAGTAGACGAGCGCGCGCAGTCACTGCTCCGGCTCGCGGAGGCGGTAACCGACACCTGTTTCAGTCAGGATATATTGCGGCTGATCGGGCGTGTCTTCGATCTTCTGCCGCAACTGGCGGACATAAACCCGCAGATACTGGACATCGGTAGCCCCGCCCCACACATGCTTCAGGATGTGCTGGTGCGTGATGACCTTGCCCGCGTGCTGCACGAGGACGCGCAGAATGTCGTATTCCTTGGGCGATAGCTTCACCTCCTTGTCTGCGATCTTGACGATCCGCTTCACCAGGTCGACCGAGAGATCGCCGACCTGGAATATCGGGCGTTCGCCCTGTTGCTGAAGCCTGTGCCTGAGCGCCACCCGAATGCGCGCCGCCAGCTCGCGCATCCCGAATGGTTTGGTGAGATAGTCGTCCGCGCCCAGTTCCAGCGCCTTGACGATGCCCGTTTCGTCGGTCCGGCTCGACAGGATGACGATCGGCACCTCGACGAGTTCGGCGCGCCATCTTTCAAGCAGGTCATGGCCGGAGATGTCCGGCAGCCCGAGATCGAGCAGAATGAGATCGGGCTTCTCCTCGGCGAGAAGCGCGTTGGCTTCCTCGCCGCTTGCGGCCTCGACCATGGCGTAGCCCTCGGCCGTCAGCCCGACGCGCAGGAGCTTCCTGATCGGCGGCTCGTCATCGACGACGAGGATCTTGACGACGGACGTATTCATATCCTGCCTTCCAAGGTCGAGGGTTCCGGTCCGATCGGGAACCGCAGCGTGAAGATGGCGCCGGGCCTGTCAGTCCGGTTGGTTGCGGAAATCGTCCCGCCCATCGCCTCGACAAATCCCTTGCAGATGGACAGACCGAGCCCCGTCCCGGCTGGGACATGGTCCTTCTTCCGGACGCGATAGAAGCTGTCGAAAACTCTCGTCAGGTCATCAGAGGGGATGCCTGGCCCCTCGTCGACGATCTGCAGCACGACGTGGCCCTCTTCCGCCCATGCCCGGATCGAGATCAGCGAGCCCGCCGGGGCGTACTTGCGCGCGTTGTCGAGCAGATTGAACAGCACCTGCTCGAACAGGACCGGATCGAGCCGGACCATCGGCAGATCGGACGGCACCGCAAGGTTCAGCTTGTGGAGAGCCAGTATCTTCTCGGCCCGCCGCAGGGCGCTTCCGACACTATCGCCAATGAAGAGCGGCGTCAGCGATACGGCCGCGGCGCCGGATTCCAGCCGCGTCATGTCCAGAAGGTTGGCGATGAAGCGGTTCAGCCGCTCGGCCTCTTCGACGATCGTCGTCAGCAGTTCGACCCGGCCGGACTCGGACAGGGACGTCGAATAGTCCCTCAGCGTTCCAGCAGCCCCCAGTATCGATGCCATGGGCGTCTTGAGATCATGCGACAGCGACGTCAGGAGCGCAGAGCGCAGCTTGTCCGCTTCGGCCGCCAGACGGGCGTTGTCGACATCGGCGACCAGCTGGATCCGCTCGATCGCCAGAGCTGCCTGATCCGCCAGCGAGTCGAAGAGCCGTTGCTCCGCGGGTGTCAGGACCGGCCCTTGCTTGTCGTTGTCGAGCCCGATCACGCCGACCCGTGTCCTCCCGGTCTTCAGGGGAAGGTAGAGGCGCTTCGCCCCCGGCAGCGTGTCCGCGCCACGCCCGGCAGGCTTGTCATGCTCCCAGGCCCACTGGGCCGCCGCAATGTCGGCATCGTCAAGCGTATCATCGGGCGGAAAGCCCGCCTGGACCGCGATGTGGCCATTCTCCGGCAACAGGGCGACGACCCTGACCTGCAGCATCGAGGCGATCTGATAGACCGTCGCCCAGAGAACGTCGTCCAGCGTACCGGCGCCGGCAAGCTTCTTGCTGAAGAGATACAGGCCCTCGGTCATTCGCGCCCGCTGGCGCGCAGTCACGGCTTGCCGCTGGACCCGGCCGGCGAGATTGCTGGCAATCACCGCGACGCCGAGAAAGAACGCGAACGCCACGACGCTTTCCGGGTCGCCGATATCGAGCGTGTAGCGGGGCTCGAGGAAGAAGAAGTTGAAGACGAACGCGCTCACCACGGAGGCGAACAGCGCCGGCCAAAGGCCGCCGCCCATCGCCGAGGCCAGCACGGCCATCAGAAAGACGAGGGCGATGTTCCGCACATCGAGAAACCGTGCGAGCGCTGTCCCGATGCCCAACGCCACGGCGACGTAGAGGGAACTCCAGACATAGTGGCCGACGTCGAGCCGTCGCTTCGGCCGCGCGCTCAGTGTCGGCGAAGGCGGCGTTGCCTCACTCTTGCCCGGCGAGATGACGTGCACGCTCACGTCCGCCTTGGCGCGGATCAGATCATGAGAAACGGAGCCTGCGAAGATCTCCCGCCACCGGGGCGAGGTCGGCATGCCGACGATGACGTGGCTGTAGTTGTTCGTGGAGGCGTAGGCCAGAATCTCCTGCGCAACATTCTCGCCGGGCAAGGTGACCGCTTCGGCCCCGAGTTGCTCGGCAAGCCGCAATGCGCTCGCGATCTTGTCCTTGTGCTGCTCGGAGAGCCGGGCGTCCTTGCTCGTCTCCACATGGACCGCAGCCCATGGCGCGCGAAGCCGGTCCGCCTGGCGGCGGCCATAGCGCACGAGCGCCATCGCGCCGGGACGTTCGTTGATGCAGACGAGAACCCGTTCGCCGGCCGACCAGGGGCCGGTGATCGCATGCGCCTGCATGTGCGTCACGAGCTGGTCGTCAACACGCTGCGCTGTCCGCCGCAGCGCAAGTTCCCGCAGCGCCGTCAGGTTGCTGGGCGAGAAATAGTTCTGTGTCGCGCGCTTGGCCGTCCTCGGCAGATAGACCTTGCCCTCGTTCAGGCGCTTGATCAGGTCGCCCGGCGTAATGTCGATGATCTCTATGTCGTCGGCGCGGTCGATGATCGAGTCCGGAACGGTCTCGCGCACCCGGATCCGCGTGATCTGCGCCACCACGTCGTTGAGGCTCTCGACATGCTGGATATTGAGGGTGGTGTAGACGTCTATGCCGTTGGCAAGCAGTTCCTCGACATCGAGATAGCGCTTGGGATGGCGGCTGCCCGGCGCATTGGTGTGAGCGAGCTCGTCCACCAGGACCAGCGCCGGTTTGCGCGCCAGAATCGCGTCGATATCCATCTCATCGAGCACATGCCCTCGATAGGGCACGGTGCGACGCGGAACGATCTCGAACCCTTCAACCAGAGCCTCGGTCTCAGCCCGACCGTGAGTCTCGACCACCCCGATGACCACGTCGACACCATCGGCCCGCTGAGCCCGACCCGACATGAGCATCTCATAGGTCTTGCCCACACCCGGCGCCGCCCCAAGAAAGATCTTGAGGTGGCCGCGCGTCTCCCGCTGCGCACTTTCCAGCAATGCGTCAGGCGATGGTCGGCTCTGCTCTCGTATTGGGTCGTCAGACACTTAATGGCTCCGGATCAACGGTCAGGACGGCGATTATAGCCGTCCTGACAACTTCATTCAGCCTCTATTGGCGCTGTCGAGCGCCAGGTTCAGCTTGAGAACATTGACCACGGGTTCTCCCAGGAAGCCGAGCATGCGCGGCTCGACATGCTCATCGACCAAAGCGCGCACCACAGCCTCGTCGACACCGCGCGCTTTGGCGACACGACCCAACTGGAAGTAGGCGGCTTCGGGCGTGATGTGCGGATCAAGTCCGCTGCCCGAGGCCGTCACGAGGTTCATCGGAACCGCCTGATCACCGTTCGCCGCGCGCTGGGCCTGGGTATCGGCGGCGACGCGATCGCGAAGCGCCTGGCTGGTGGGGCCGTAGTTCGAGCCGCTGGATGCCCCGGCGTCATAGCCGTCCGAGCCGGCCGCTGACGGGCGCGGATGGAAGTAGCGCTCGCCGACAAATCGCTGGCCGATCAGCTCGGAGCCGATGACCGTGCCGTTGCGCTCGATCAGGCTGCCATTGGCCTGGAAGGGAAGGATCGCTTGCGCGATCCCGGTGATACCGATCGGATAGAGCAGCCCGGTGATGATGGTGAAGGCTACGATCATGAAGATCGCAGGTCGGATTTGCTTGAGCATCGTGTTTGCCCCGAATGATCCGCCGCTGAACGACAGCAAGGACGCGGAATGATTTCCTGATGGCCGTTCTCGCCTCACGCGAGACCGGCAGCGGTGATCGCCATGTCGATGAGCTTGATCCCGGCGAAGGGGACGAGGATGCCGCCGAGCCCATAGATCAGCAGGTTTCGCGACAACAGCGAACCCGCCCCGATCGCACGGTACTTCACGCCCTTCAGCGACAACGGGATCAGCGCGACGATGATGAGAGCGTTGAAGATGATCGCCGACAGGATCGCGCTCTGCGGCGAGGCGAGGCCCATGATGTTGAGCGCCCCGAGCTGCGGATAGAAGACGAGGAACATCGCCGGGATGATCGCGAAATACTTGGCAATGTCATTGGCGATCGAGAACGTCGTCAACGCGCCGCGGGTCATCAGCAACTGCTTGCCGATTTCCACGATCTCGATGAGCTTGGTCGGATCGCTGTCGAGGTCCACCATGTTGCCGGCCTCGCGGGCCGCGACCGTACCGGTGTTCATGGCCACACCCACATCCGCTTGGGCAAGTGCCGGCGCGTCGTTGGTGCCGTCGCCGCACATGGCGACGAGCTTGCCCTTGGCCTGTTCCTCGCGGATCAGCGCCAGCTTGTTCTCCGGCGTCGCCTGGGCCAGAAAGTCGTCGACGCCGGCTTCGGCGGCGATGGCCGCCGCGGTCATCGGGTTGTCGCCGGTGATCATCACCGTGCGGATGCCCATGCGGCGCAGCTCGGCGAACCGTTCCTTGATGCCGCCCTTGACGATGTCCTTGAGGTAGATGACGCCGAGCAGGCGGCCATCCTTCACCACGGCGAGCGGCGTGCCGCCTGCCTTGGCGATCTCGTCGGCGATGCCCTTCAGTTCGCGGATGCTTTCAGCGGAAGCACGCGGGCTGCCGGTTGCAACCGTGGCATGCTCGATATGCTTCAGGACTGCGTCGACCGCACCCTTGCGGATGGTCGAGCCGTCCAAGTCGACGCCACTCATGCGGGTCTGGGCCGTGAACGGCACGAAGGTGGCGTTCAGGCTGGCCATGTCGCGGGCGCGAATGCCGTATTTTTCCTTGGCGAGCACCACGATCGAGCGGCCTTCCGGCGTCTCGTCAGCCAGCGAGGCAAGCTGCGCCGCATCGGCCAGTTCCTTCTCGGTGACGCCCCGGATCGGCCGGAACTCGCTGGCCTGGCGGTTGCCGAGCGTGATGGTGCCGGTCTTGTCGAGCAGCAGCGTGTCGACATCGCCGGCGGCTTCCACGGCCCGGCCGGACATGGCCAAGACATTGAAGCGCACCAGCCGATCCATGCCAGCGATGCCGATGGCCGACAGGAGCGCACCGATGGTCGTGGGGATGAGGGTGACGAACAGGGCGACCAGCACGATCACCGGGACCACGCCGCCGGAATAGGCCGCGAAGCTCGGAATGGTGACGACGGCGAGCACGAAGATCAGCGTCATGCCCGCGAGCAGGATGTTGAGCGCGATTTCGTTCGGTGTCTTCTGGCGCTCGGCGCCCTCGACGAGCGCGATCATCTTGTCGATGAAGGTGGAGCCGGCTGCCGCCGTGATCCGGACCTTGATCCAGTCGGAAAGCACCTGCGTGCCGCCGGTGACCGCCGAGCGGTCGCCGCCCGACTCGCGGATAACAGGGGCCGATTCGCCGGTGATGGCGGCTTCGTTCACCGAGGCGACGCCCTCGATGACCTCGCCGTCGGAAGGGATGATGTCGCCGGGCTCGACCAGCACGACGTCACCGACCTTCAGCGTGGCGCCAGGCACCATCTTGTAGTCGGAGCCGCCGTTGGGAAGCAGCTTGGCCTGCGTCTCGCTGCGCGTGCGCCGGAGCGATTCGGCCTGCGCCTTGCCGCGCCCTTCGGCCACGGCTTCGGCGAAGTTGGCGAAGAGCACCGTGAACCACAGCCACAGCACGATCTGCAGCGAGAAGCCGACATTTTCGGCCCCGGTCACGATGTCCTTCAGCAACAGCACCGTCGTCAGGACCGATACGACCGCAACGACGAACATGACCGGGTTCTTGGCGAGGCTCTTCGGATTGAGCTTCCGGAAAGCGTCGCCGATGGCCGGCACGAGGATGCGAGCGTCCAGTATGCTCGCGGATTTGGACTGGTTCATGAGAAACTCCAGCGAGTTTGTTCTCGAGGGCCGACCGCTCGGTCACGCCGCCGCGAGCAGTTCAGTGATAAGTCGGGCGAGGAGCACCACGCCCCCCAACGCCAGTGTCATGCCGAGGATGATGGCCGATGCCGTCGGCGGCCTCGCCGGCCCTCGCTCCCGGAACCAGGAGCGAGGGCTCACGACACATCGGATCGATCTCAGCCATCCGGCCGTCATCGGGTCCCTCAGAAGGTCTGACCCGCCAGCATGGCGAAGTGCTCGACGATCGGACCCAGCGCCAGAACCGGGAAGAAGGTCAGCCCGCCGACGATCAGCGTGACGCCGACGACAAGGCCGATGAACAGCGGACCCGTCGTGGGCAGCGTGCCCGTCGATGCCGGCACGCTCTTCTTGGCCGCGAGCGACCCCGCGATCGCCAGCACCGGCACGATGAGCAGGAAGCGCCCCATCAGCATCGCGAGACCGATGGTGATGTTGTAGAAGGGCGTGTTCGCGCTCAGCCCGGCAAAGGCGCTGCCGTTGTTGTTGGCGCCGGACGTGAAGGCGTAGAGCACCTCGCTCAGTCCATGCGGGCCGGCGTCCTGAATGCTGGACAGGCCGACCGGAAGAACGACGGCGATCGCGGTCAGGCCCAGAATGGCAAGCGACGGCCCAAGCATCGCGAGGATGCTCATCTTCACTTCCTTGGCCTCGATCTTCTTGCCGATGTATTCCGGCGTCCGACCGACCATCAGGCCGGCGATGAAGACGGCCAGGATCGCGAAGATCAAGGTGCCGTACACACCGGCGCCGATACCACCGAGCGGCGGGATCTGCATGTTGAACAGAGGCACCAGGCCGCCCAGCGGCATCAGGCTGTCATGCATCGTGTTCACCGCACCCGTCGAGGCCGAGGTCGTTACCACGGCGAAGAGCGAGGACAGCGCGATACCGAAGCGCGTCTCCTTGCCTTCCATGTTGCCGCCCTCGAGGCCGAGCGCATGCAGGATGGGGTTGCCGGCGGATTCCGCCCAGTAGATGACGCCGATGCCGGCCACGACGATGGTGAGGACCGCGCCCAGCAGCGCCCAGCCCTGTTTCGGGTTGCCGATCATCCGGCCGAACACGTTCAGCATCGCGAAGGAAATCGAGTAGATCGCCAGAATGTGGATCAGATTGGTCAGCGCCGTCGGGTTCTCGAACGGATGGGCGGAGTTGGCGTTGAAGAAGCCGCCGCCATTCGTGCCCAGATGCTTGATGATCATCTGCGAAGCGACAGGGCCCTGCGCGATCGTCTGCTGCGCGCCTTCGACGGTCGTGGCGACGGTGTAGGGGTTCAGGTTCTGCGGAACGCCCTGCCACACCAGCACGAGGCTGCCGACGATGCAGATCGGCAACAGGATGTAGAGCGTCGCCCGTGTCAGATCGACCCAGAAGTTGCCGACGGTCTTAGCCGAAGCGCGCGAAAAGCCGCGAATGATCGCCATCGCACCCGCCACGCCGACCGCGGCCGAAACGAAGTTCTGCACCGTGATGCCGGCCATCTGTGTCAGGTAGCTCATGGTGGTCTCGCCGCCATAGCCCTGCCAGTTGGTGTTGGTCATGAAGCTGACCGCCGTGTTGAACGACGAATCCGCGCTCACCGCCCCCATTCCGGCGGGGTTGAACGGCAACCCGCCCTGGATGCGCTGCATGAGATAGAGCAGCGCGAAGCCGGCCAGATTGAACAGCAGCATGGCGCCGAGATAGGTCGTCCAGTGCTGCTCCTCCTTCTCGCTGGTCCCGGCCATGCCGTACAGGCCGCGCTCCACCGGCCCGAGAACCGGCGAAAGAAGGGTCCGTTCTCCGTTCATGACGCGCGTGATGTAGCCGCCGAGCGGCTTCACCAGCGCGATGACGATCCCGAGAAACACCAGGATCTGTATCCATCCATTTATTGTCATCGGTGGTTTCTTTCCGAGCTGTTGCCTTGATCAGAACCGCTCGGGACGAGCGAGAGCATAGAGCAGATAGCCGGTGATAAACACCGCGACTGCCGCCCCAAGGAAATATTCCAAGATCATGTTGCCGCCTCCTGGGTCAGAGATTTTCGCAAAGCTTGATGTAGCCAAACATCAACGCGAAAAATCCGAACCCTATCGCTAGTACAAGAACATCCATTGCTTTCGCCTCCGGCGCCGCTGTTGGTACAAATGGCCGCCCGGGATGGATTGTCCTGACGGGCCACAGGTTGAATTCTTCCAGCGCGCCCTTGCGTACGCACGGGTGCCGGAGGAGGAATTTGGCGGAAATATGGACGCGAACCGCATATAGGTTCGAGAGAGGACGGGGCCTCAAAAAATAGGAATCTAATAGTATTTTGGGCCTCGCTCATAAAAATTCCATAGGAATTTTTCGCTAGAAGCCCGTTGGCAAGTAAAAGGCCCGCCGACTCGGCCGAGTCGGCGGACTTTACATCGTTCGTTTCGAGACGTTGTTATTGAAGCTTGATTAGCCCGCTATCGCAACACCACGGGGCGAGCAATGCGGGGCAACGTGGCGCGCACTGGCTAAGCGGCCGCGCGGTGCCCAAACAGTGGGTCAAGGCTCAGGCGCTGGTTGTCGCTCATGCAGATCACCGCGCCTGGCACATTGTTGCTTTCCTAGCAGGCGAAATGAATCGCCGCACCTGCGTAAATTGCCGCGATCGTTCCAGGCTAACCTTCAAGCTAGGCCGTGTTGACAAAAGGGATTCACAGGACGTGCTGAACGTGATTCAAGCTGGTATCTGCGATGGAGACCAGCTTGGCACGAGACCTGATGTCTGACGAGGAATGGGCGTTTCACGAACGCTTCATTCTGGCCGTCCGCGCACCGAACGGGCGCAAACCCATGAACCATCGTCTTGTTCTGGATGGGATTTTCTGGATAGCCCGCACAGGTTCGCCGTGGCGTGACCTGCCGGAAGAGTTCGGCAAGTGGTCGTCGGTCTACCGCCAGTTCCGGCGCTGGACCCTGGCCGGGCTGTGGGAAGGGATACTGGAGGCCCTGAACGAGAGCGGGGTGGTTCCAGCGGCCTTGCAGATGATCGACAGCACCGTGGTCCGCGCCCATCATCAGGCAGCGGGCGCTAAAGGGGGACTCCGCGACAGGGTTTTGGCCGTTCGCGAGGTGGCTTCACGACAAAGATCCACCTCCGCGTCAATGGCGCAGGCCTGCCCATGAGGTCGGACATCACGCCGGGCCAGACATCGGACTATCTGGGCTTTGACCTCATCATGGACGACAACCTGCCAGAGCCCTCCGTCCTGCTGGCGGATCGCGGCTATGACTCTGACAGGGTTCGAGAAACCATGGAGGCGCGCAACGTCGTGCCGGTGATCCCGATGCGAAAGTCCCGCAAGCTGCGCGTGGCCGTGGACCGAACCCTTTACCGGCTGCGCAACCTCGTCGAGCGCTGCTTCAACAAGCTCAAGAATGCCCGCCGCGTCGCCACCCGCTACGACAAAACCGCAGAGAGCTTCCTGGGCTTCATCGACATCACCTCGATCCGCATCTGGCTCCGCCATTTGTCAACATGACCTATATAGCCAGATTTTATTCGTGGACGCTCTAAAGACGAACCCAAAGCTGTATGAGATGGCCTAGCAAAGGCATCAGCTAGGGCAACTTTCCCATTGGTCCGAAGGACTTCAATCGCCAAGGAGGACCGCAAATTCGCAATGCTGCGGCATGGCTGTGGTTTTCGTCCGGATAAATACCGGCCGGATGCGATTTAAAGTACAGTCGCCAGTAGCGGCACGTCATAAAAGATTGGTGCGGACGACGGGACTCGAACCCGTACTCTCACTGAGAAGCAGATTTTCGTACCACTTCGGCTTTCGCCGCCGCCGTTCGGCGTTCGTGGTCTGGACTGTCCCTTCGCCATGGCCAAAGGCTTTAGGCGCCGCCCGTCCAGTCTCTACACCTTCCCTCTGAAGAGGGCTTGGCTCGGGATTGGCCTGGAGCATGTGCCCGTTAGCGTTCCCCGACTTTGAGCGGTTCTACTCCGCAGATTTCCCTGCGGGCACTCCAATTCTAAAGTCTGCTGCGTCTACCGATTTCGCCACGTCCGCCTTTTGTCGCCGATTCTAACCCTAGCTCTTTGCACCTAGCACCGAATCGCTCGTTTTCACCTTTGAATGACACCGCCGCCTAAGACGTTGCATAACCTATCTTTTCTTCGCCGCAAACTTTTTTGCGGATTGGTAAAAAAAATACTTATTAAGTCCCATGCGTCTGCCATTCCGCCACGCCCGCGCCGTCGTTTTGCTAGCGGGCGCGGGGCGGATTGGCAAGCGGTTCAGAAGCTGCGGCCCTGGAAGCTGCGGCCCTAGAAGCTGCGAGTGGGGCGGTCGAACACCTTGCGGCCCATCAGGCTGCCGACCAGATCGACCATCAGCTTTGCCGTGCGGCCACGGTCGTCCAGGAACGGGTTCAGCTCGACCAGGTCCAGCGAGGTCACCAGGCCGGATTCGTGCAGCAGTTCCATGACCAGATGCGCCTCTCGGAACGTCGCGCCGCCGGGGACGGTGGTGCCCACGGCGGGGGCGATGGAGGGGTCCAGGAAATCCACGTCCAGCGAGACATGCAGCATTCCGTTCGCCGCCCGGACCCGGTCCAGGAAGGCGCGCAACGGCGCGACGATCCCTTGTTCGTCCAGCACCCGCATGTCGTTCACGGTGATGTCGACAGCCAGCATCGCGGCATGTTCCGCCGGATCGACGCTGCGGATGCCGAACATGCAGATGTTCTGGCCCGGCACCGGATGGGGAAAGGGCGGAAAGGGACCGAACCCCGGCAGTCCCAGCGCATAGGCGATGGGCGTGCCGTGCAGGTTGCCCGAGGTGGTGGTCTCGACAGTATGGATGTCGCTGTGGGCGTCCAGCCAGATCACGAACAGCGGGCGGTCCTGCCGCCGGGCATGGATCGCCGCCCCCGCCACGGTGCCAAGCGCCAGGGCGTGATCGCCGCCCATGACGATGGGCAGCCCGTCCTGCAAGGCCAGAACGGTGGCGTCGCGCAGCGCCTCGGTCCAGGCGATCATCTGCGGCAGGTGGTGGACGGCGGGATTGGCGCAGGCGACGGCAGGCGGCGGGGCGGGAACCACGTCGCCGCGATCCTCGACCTGGTGGTTCAGCGCGGCCAGGGTCTGCGCCAGTCCGGCGACGCGATAGGCGGCAGGCCCCATCAGGCAGCCGGGCCGGCGCTGGCCTTCGTCGATGGGGGCGCCCAGCAGAATGCAATGGGTCATGTCCAGCCTTTCGGTTGAGGGCGTTCGGCGCAACTAAAGGCAGGCAGGGCCGGAATGTCCACCGCCCGCGCGGTGTTACTGGCGCACACCCTTGAAGCGCTCTTCCCATTCGGCGCGCTGTTCGTCGGTGATCTTGGCGAACAGCACGTCCGGGACGGCAAAGCCATGGCCCGGCGGCAGGGCGGTCAGCGCGGCCGCCACGTCGTCGGGCCAGCTGCGGTCGTCGGTCTGCATCGCGGCCAGCATCGCCTCGGCGGCAAAGGGGATGAAGGGCGCCGACAGCACCGCGTAAAGGCGGATCAGGTTCAGGCCCAGGCGCACCTGCATCGCGGCCTTTTCCGGGTCGGTCTTGTGCGTGGACCAAGGCGCGGCCGATTGCAGGTATTCGTTGCCCAGCACCCAGATGGCGCGCAGTTCAGCGGCGGACTTGCGGACCTCGGTCGCGGCCATCAGACCTTCATAGGCGCGGATCCGCGCGGTCAGGGCAAGGATCAGCGCGGTTTCCTCGGGGCCGTATTCGCCGCCCTGGGGAACGGTCTCGCCGAATTTCGAGCGGCAGAATTTGGTGATCCGGCTGACGAAATTGCCCAGCACATCGGCCAGATCCTTGTTCACCGATTGCTGGAAATTGTCCCAGGTGAATTCGCTGTCGCCGGATTCCGGGGCGTGGGACAGAAGCCACCACCGCCAGTAATCGGCGGGCAGGATTTCCAGCGCCTGGTCCATGAACACGCCCCGCCCCTGCGAGGTGCTGAACTGCCCGCCATCATAGGTCAGATAGTTGAAGGACTTGATGTAATCGACCATCCGCCACGGCTCGCCCGAGCCGATCAGCGTGGCGGGGAAGGACAGGGTGTGGAAGGGGACGTTGTCCTTGCCCATGAACTGGGTATAGGTCACGTCCTCGGCCCCTTCGTCGCGGCGCCACCAGCGGCGCCAGGCGCAGTCGGGCTGGCCGTTGGCATCCGCCCATTCCGCGGTCGCGGCGATATATTCGATGGGCGCGTCGAACCAGACATAGAAGACCTTGCCCTCCATCCCCGGCCAGGGCTGGTCGCCGCGCTTCACCGGCACGCCCCAATGCAGGTCGCGGGTGATGCCCCGGTCCTGCAAGCCCTCGCCGTCGTCCAGCCATTTGCGCGCGATGGATGTGGTCAGGATCGGCCAGTCGGTCTTGCTGTCGATCCAGTCGCTGATCTGGCCCTTCAGTGCCGACTGGCGCAGATACAGGTGCTTGGTCTCGCGCACCTCCAGGTTGGTGCTGCCGGAAATCGCGCTGTGCGGGTTGATCAGGTCGGTCGGATCAAGCTGCTTGGTGCAGTTCTCGCACTGGTCGCCGCGCGCCTTGTCATAGCCGCAATTGGGGCAGGTGCCCTCGATATAGCGGTCGGGCAGGAAGCGGCCGTCATCGACGGAATAGATCTGCTTCTCGCTCACCTCGGCGATATAGCCGTTATCGGCCAGACGCCCCGCGAAATGCTGGGTCAGCACCCGGTTGCGGTCGCTGGAGGAGCGGCCGTAATGGTCGAAGGACAGGCCAAACCCCGCCGCCA
The DNA here is from genome assembly GCF_029027965.1 of Paracoccus sp. S3-43. NCBI lineage: Bacteria > Pseudomonadati > Pseudomonadota > Alphaproteobacteria > Rhodobacterales > Paracoccaceae > Paracoccus > Paracoccus qomolangmaensis. The sequence goes on from NZ_CP119082.1 coordinate 684,845, forward strand.
GCGCCGATTGTTCGGCGTGCATCCGCGCGCAGTAATCCGCGACCACCTCGCCGGTCTTGGCGGCGGCAAGCTCGGCCGGGGTGCCGTGTTCGTCGGTGGCGCAGATGAACATGACCTCGTGCCCCCGTGCGCGCAGGTATCGCGCGTAAAGATCGGCGGGAAGCTGGGATCCGACGAGGTTCCCCAGATGCTTGATGCCGTTGATATAGGGCAGGGCAGAGGTGATGAGATGGCGGGCCATGGGTCGCGTCCTTTGGGTCGCGCGGTTTGTAGCCGCGATGGCGGCCGATGGAAAGTGCCGGGACTTGCCGGCGCCCGCCGGACGGTGCAGCGTCGCGGCCATGATCGACGAATCCGAGATCACCTTTGGCGGCAGCTACCTGGACCGGGCCGACCGGTTGCGCGGCGATGCCGGGGCCATGGCGCGGTTCCTGGCCGATCCCGCCAGCCGCGTGCTGCCGTTCTGGCAGGGAAAGCCTCTGTTCGATACCGGCGGCGGCGGTCCCCGGCTGGTCTGGCTGGCCGCGACCGACCGGATGGTGGCCGGACAGGCGGACGGGACGCTGTTTCTGGGGCTGGACGATGGCGGCACCGCGCATTTCGCCGTCGATCTGTCGGGGCCGGCCCCGCCCGAGGGCGATCCCGCCGCGATCCTGGACCTGGCCCCGACGCAAGGCTTCGCCGATCTGCGCGCCGTCCTGGGCGATCTGGATCATCGGGACGCCGCCATGGCCGCCCCTGCCAAGGGGATCTTCGAATGGCGCCGCAGCCACGGGTTCTGTTCGAATTGCGGCGCACGCAACAGCGTCGCCCATGCCGGCTGGCGGTTCGACTGCCCGGCCTGCCGGCGGCCGCATTTCCCGCGCACCGATCCGGTGGTCATCATGCTGGTGCTGGACAGCGACGACCGGGTGCTGCTGGGCCGCCAGGCGGGCTGGGACGACCGGATGTATTCCCTGCTGGCCGGTTTCGTCGAACCGGGCGAAACGGTCGAGGAGGCCGTGCGCCGCGAGGTTCACGAGGAAACGGCGATCCGGGTGGGACCGGTGCGCTATCTGACCTCGCAGCCCTGGCCGTTTCCGGCGTCGCTGATGCTCGGCTGCGTGGCGCGGGCGGAATCCCGCGCCATCGTCCTGGATCCTGCCGAACTGGAAGACGCCCTGTGGGCCAGCAGGGCCGAGGTCGCCGAAGCCCTGGAGGGGCGTCACGACCGCATCCGGCCCGCGCGCAAGGGCGCCATCGCCCAGGCGATCCTGCGCGCCTGGCTCGACGGCCGGGTGCCCGCGATCTAGTCGGTCTCCACGCAGGTCCGGGTCTTGGCGTCATCCATGGCGTTGGTCAGGGTCGCGTTGCGGCCCTTGGTCCACCATTCGTATTCGCCCGACACATAGCGGACGCCCGAGGCCGCGATGACGCCGACGAAGATCCGCTGTTCGCCGTTCAGGGGCAGCAAGGCAAGACTGTTCGGCCCGGCATTCAGATAGCGCACCTCGACCAAGGCGCCGCCATCGCAGAAATAGGTCAGGTTTTCCAGCGTCGCGCCCTCCAGCGGCAACGACAGGGTGGTCTGCGCCCGGACGGGACCGGCCAGGGCGGCGGCCAGGAACAGGGCAAGGCAGGACAGACGCATCATGGCCGGATCCCCGCTGCCTCAACGCCGCCGGTCGCGGCGCGAGCTCATCGGCTGGAACGCCACGCTGACATGGGCCTCGCAATAGGGTTTACCCGGCTGGCTGGGCAAGCCGCAGAACCAGAACTTGTCGGTCGCCGGATCGCCGATCGGCCATTTGCAGGTGCGCTCGGTCAGCTCCATCAGGGTCAGCTTGCGGGCGCGCTTTTCCACCTCGCGGACCGAGGCCAGGGCTTCCGGGCTGATCTCGTTGGCCGAGGGCTGCGGCGGCAGCGGCTGGCCCGCAGGCACGATGGGGCGGCGCGGGACGGGGGTGAAGACGGGCTGGGACACGGGTTCTTCCTCGGCAGGCTCCTCGCGCACGGGGGCGGCAGGCTCGGGCTGCGGCTCGGGGCGGGGGGCCTGGGCGGCGGTGGGGGCGGGCTTGCGGTCCGCCTTCTTCTCAGTCACGGGTTCGGGGGCGGCGGGCGCGGGCGCCGGTTCGGCTTCCTCGCTGCGGTTCGACAGGCCCAGGCGGTGGACCTTGCCGATCACCGCGTTGCGGGTCACGCCGCCCAGTTCCTTGGCGATGGCGCTTGCCGACTGGCCTTCGGACCACATCCGCTTCAGCGTCTCGACGCGTTCATCCGTCCAGGACATGACTGCCTTTCCGGGCGCGCCCCTGCGCCGCCCCATCTTGAAACCTGCGATTGCCCCCGTCAGAAACGGGATGCCGAGATTTAGCCGCCTAGCGCCAGAAATTCAAGGACCGCCGGATGCCGCCCATGATTCCCACCGACCGACCCGCCCCCGACCTTCCGGCCCTGGGCGTGCGCCGTTTCGGCCGCGTGAACTGGCTGGGCCTGCAAACCCTGGCCACCCGAGAGGTGATGCGCTTCATGGCCGTCTGGCAGCAGACGATCTTCGCGCCGCTGATGACGGCGGCGCTGTTCGTGCTGATCTTCGCGCTGGCGATGGGGCAGGGGCGCGGGCAGGTGATGGGGCTGCCCTATCTTGTCTTTCTGGGGCCGGGGATCCTGATGATGACGGTGATCCAGAACGCCTTCGCCAACACCTCCAGCTCGATCACCTCGGCCAAGGTGCAGGGCAACATCGTCGACACGCTGATGCCGCCCCTGTCGGCGGGCGAGCTGCTGGCGGGCTATCTGGCCGGATCGGTCGCCCGCGCGGGGCTGGTGGCCCTGGTCATCGGCACCGGCATGGTGATCGTCACGGGCCGGGGAATCGTCCATCCCCTGTGGACGCTGGCCTTTGTGCTGCTGGCCGCGCTGCTGCTGGGCGGCCTGGGGATCCTGGCCGGGATCCTGGCTCAGAAGTTCGACCAGATGGCGGCGATCAGCAATTTCATCATCACGCCGCTGTCCTTCCTGTCGGGCACCTTCTATTCCGTCCAGGCCCTGCCGGAACCCTTCCGCACCCTGTCGCACTGGAACCCGGTCTTCTATCTGATCGACGGCGCGCGATACGGCGTCACGGGGGTCAGCGACGCGCCGGTCTGGCGCGGGGCGCTGATCTGCGCCGCGGCCGTGGCCGTCGTGCTGGGGCTGGCCTGGCGCTGGCTGAAAACCGGCTATCGGATGAAAGCGTGATTGCGCGATCCGCGAATCGGCGCTATGGCCGATGCCATGATCGTTCGGACCGCCATCACCGCCCGTCCCCGACGTTGACGTTTCGTCACCGTCCGATCCCGCCTGCCTTTCACAATCCGTCCTGCCAATCGGGGAGTCCCCTATGATTTCGCACGTCCTGCCGACCTATAACCGCGCCCCCATCGCCTTTGAACGGGGCGAGGGGGCCTGGGCCATCGCCACGGACGGCACGCGATACCTGGATTTGGGGTCGGGAATCGCGGTCAACGTGCTGGGCCATGCCAATCCCGATCTGGTCGCCGCGCTGACCGAACAGGCGGGCCGGATCTGGCATGTCTCGAACCTCTACCAGATCCCGCAGCAGGAACGGCTGGCCGACCTGCTGGTCGAACACACCTTCGCCGACACCGCCTTCATCACCAATTCCGGGACCGAGGCCGCCGAACTGGCGATCAAGATGGTCCGCAAATACTGGTCCGACCGGGGCGAGGACCGCATCGAGATCCTGACCTTCGAGGGGGCGTTCCACGGCCGCTCGACCGGCGCCATCGCGGCGGCGGGATCGGAAAAGATGGTCAAGGGCTTCGGCCCGCTGATGCCGGGCTTCCGGCAATTGCCCTGGGGCGATCTGGACGCTCTGAAAGCGGCCATCAGCGACCGGACGGCGGCGGTGATGCTGGAGCCCGTGCAGGGCGAGGGCGGCATCCGCCCGCTGCCCGATGCCGACCTGCGCGAAATCCGCGCGCTTTGCGACAGGCACGGCGCGCTGCTGGTCCTGGACGAGGTGCAATGCGGCATGGGCCGGACTGGGCGGCTGTTCGCGCATGAATATGCGGGCATCGCGCCGGATATCATGATGGTCGCCAAGGGCATCGGCGGCGGCTTCCCCCTGGGCGCGGTGCTGGCCACCGAAAAGGCCGCCACCGGGATGGTCGTGGGCACGCACGGATCGACCTATGGCGGCAACCCGCTGGCCTGCGCGGTCGGCGCGCGGGTGATGGAGATCGTCGCCACCGACGCCTTCCTGGCCGAGGTGAACCGCAAGGCCGCCCTGTTCCGCCAGAAGCTGGAAGGGCTGGTCGCCGCCCACCCGACCGTGTTCGAAGCCGTGCGCGGCCAGGGCCTGATGCTGGGCCTGAAATGCAAGGTGGTGCCCGCCGATCTGGTCAAGGCGGGCTATGCCCAGCACCTGCTGACGGTGCCCGCCGCCGACAACACCCTGCGCCTGCTGCCGCCGCTGAACATCACCGACGACGAGATCGCCGAGGCGGTGACCCGGCTGGACCGCGCGGCGGCCAGCCTTGGCTGACGTTGCTTCCAGACACGGCATCGGCGGCGGGGCCCATCCCTGCCGCCTGATGACGCGCCGACGATAGCTGCATCTTCTGTGCCTTGAATATCTCGGGGGAACGCGCGGCAGGCGCGTTGGGGGCGGCGCCCCCCTCTTGACCCCGGCCAGCCAAGCGGGCTTCCTTGCCCAAATCGCGAAAGCCACAAGATGAAGCATTTTCTGGACATCCATACCACCGGCAAGGCGGAACTGCGGTCGATCATCGACCAGGCGCTTGCCATGAAGACCGCCCGCCACGACCGCCCCAAGGGCGCGCCCGACGACCACCAGCCGCTGGCGGGCCGGATGGTCGCGCTGATCTTCGAGAAACCCTCGACCCGCACCCGCGTCAGCTTCGACGTGGGCGTGCGCCAGATGGGCGGGCAGACCATGGTCCTGTCGGGCAAGGAAATGCAGCTGGGCCATGGCGAGACCATCGCCGACACCGCCCGCGTGCTGTCGCGCTATGTCGACCTGATCATGATCCGCACCTTCGAGGAAGCGACCCTGCTGGAGATGGCGGAATACGCCACCGTCCCGGTCATCAACGGGCTGACCAACCGCACCCATCCCTGCCAGATCATGGCCGACGTGATGACCTTCGAGGAACATCGCGGTCCCATCGCGGGCAAGAAGGTGGTCTGGATCGGCGATGGCAACAATGTCTGCGCCAGCGTGATCCACGGCGCGGGCCAGTTCGGCTATGACTTCACCTTCAGCGGCCCGCCCACGCTGGATCCCGAACCCCAGGCGCTGGACTTCGCCCGCGCCCAGGGCGTCCGGGCCGAGATCGTGCGCGACCCCGCGAAGGCCGTCGAGGGCGCGGACCTGGTGATCGCCGATACCTGGGTGTCGATGCACGACCCGCAATCGGCCAAGGAGCGCCGCCACAACCAGCTGCGCGGCTATCAGGTGAACGAGGCGCTGATGGCCCAGGCCCGGCCGGAATCGCTGTTCATGCACTGCCTGCCCGCCCATCGCGAGGACGAGGTGACAAGCGCCGTCATGGACGGCCCGCATTCGGTGATCTGGGACGAGGCCGAGAACCGCCTGCACGCCCAGAAGGCCGTGATGCGGTGGTGCCTGGGCGTCTGATGCAAGGGGCCGAACGCCCGCCGCCGGGCGGGCGTTTCGCATCCCCCCGCCGTTTCGAAAAACCTTAACACTGCTGACACATCACTGTCGCAAGCCTACCCTAATCGCTGTCCCAACCGGCCCTGCGGGGCCTCAAGACCAGCCAGGAGAGCGCGATGCGTGACCAGCAAACCCGAAACATCTTCCGCACCAGCAAGCTTGAAGAGGCCGACGGCCCCGGCCTGAACCCCACCAAGAACCGCACGATGGGCGAAATCATCGCCGCCCGCTTTTCCCGCCGCGGCTTCCTGAAAGGCTCGATGGCGGTGACGGCGATCTCGGCCACGGTCAGTCCCATCGCATTGCTGTCCGCGACCGACGCCCAGGCCCAGGGCCGCGTCGAAGGCTCGGCCTTCGACTTCCCCGAGGTCACCGCGGGCGTCGATGCCAACCACCATGTCGCCGAGGGCTATGACGCCGACGTCCTGCTGCGTTGGGGCGACAAGGTGTTCGCCGACGCGCCGGAATTCGATCCGACGAACCAGTCCGAAGCCGCGCAGGAACGCCAGTTCGGCTATAACAACGACTTCGTGGGCTTCATCCCGCTGGACGGCGCGAACGACCGGGGCCTGCTGGTCGTGAACCACGAATACACCAACGAACACCTGATGTTCCCCGGCATCGTCACCATCAAGGATGGCGAGATCGAGGTGTCCGAGGCCGACGAGACCCGCGTCAACGTCGAGATGGCGGCCCATGGCGGCACGATCATCGAGATCCGCAAGGTGGACGGCAAATGGCAGCCGGTGCTGGACGGCGCCCTGAACCGCCGCATCACCGCCAAGACGGAAATGCAGCTGTCCGGCCCGGCGGCGGGTCACGCGCGCCTGCAAACCGTGGCCGATCCCTCGGGCCGCAAGGTCTTCGGCACCATCAACAACTGCGCGGGCGGCGTGACGCCCTGGGGCACCTACATCATGGCCGAGGAGAACATCCACGGCTATTTCCTGGGCACCCTGCCCGAGGGCCATCGGGAAGCCGCGAACTACGAACGCCTGGGCATCCCGGAATCGACCTATGCCTGGGGCAACTTCCACGACCGCTTCGACCTGTCCAAGGATCCGAACGAACCCAACCGCTTCGGCTGGATCGTCGAGGTTGATGTGCGGGATCCGAACTCGACGCCCAAGAAACGCACCGCGCTTGGCCGCTTCAAGCACGAGGGCGCCGAAAGCGTGGTGGCCAAGGACGGCCGCGTGGTCTTCTATCTGGGCGACGACGAACGCTTCGATTACGTCTACAAGTTCGTGACGGCGGGCAAGTTCAACCCCGACGACCGTGCCGCGAACATGGACCTGTTGGACGAGGGCACCCTGTATGTCGCGCGGTTCCACGACGATGGCCGGGTCGAATGGCTGCCGCTGGTCCAGGGCGAAGGCCCGCTGACGGCCGAGAACGGCTTCGAAAGCCAGGCCGATGTCCTGATCGAGGCCCGCCGCGCCGCCGACCTGCTGGAAGCGACGCCGATGGACCGCCCCGAGGACATCCAGCCGAACCCGGTCACCGGCCGCGCCTATGTGATGCTGACCAACAACACCAAGCGCAAGGAAGCGGACGCCGCCAACCCGCGCGTGGAAAACGTCTTCGGCCATATCATCGAGATCATCGAAAAGGACAGCGACTTCACCGCGACGGAAGGCAGCTGGGAAATCCTGGTGAAATGCGGCGACCCCTCGATTGCCGACGTCGGAGCGACCTTCTCGACCGAAACCACGGTGAACGGCTGGTTCGGGATGCCCGACAACGCCGCCGTGGACAGCGACGGGCGGCTGTGGGTGTCGACCGACGGCAACTCGATGTCCGACACGGGCCGGACGGACGGGCTGTGGGCGGTGGATACCGAAGGGACGGCGCGCGGCACCTCGCGGCTGTTCTATCGCGTCCCGGTCGGGGCCGAGATGTGCGGCCCCTGCATCATCGGCGACATGAGCACCTTCTTCGTGGCCGTCCAGCATCCGGGCGATGGCGGCGACGACTGGGAAGGCCATGGCCGCGCGTCCTATTACGAGGATCTGTCGACCCGCTGGCCGGATTTCGACGACGCGATGCCGGTGCGCCCGGCGGTCGTGGCGATCACCAAGCAGGGCGGCGGCCGGATCGGCTGAGATCGCCGGCGCCAAAAGGAAAGGCCGCGCAGATTGCGCGGCCTTTTTTGTTCTGCGCTGTCCGGTTCAGCCGATGGCCGCCGCGCGAACCTCGTCATCGATGCCGTCCAGATATTGCGCGAAGTTGTCGCTGAACATCTGCACCAGCTTCGCGGCCTGCGCGTCATAGGCGGCGGGATCGGCCCAGGTCTGGCGCGGATCCAGCAGCTTGTCCTCGACCCCCGGCACCGACACCGGAACCTCGAAGCCGAAATTCGGATCCTTGCGGAACTCCACATCGTTCAGGCTGCCGTCCAGGGCGGCCGCCAGCAGGGCGCGGGTCGCGGCGATGGGCATCCGCTTGCCGACACCAAACGCCCCGCCGGTCCAGCCGGTATTGACCAGCCAGCAGCTTGCGCCGTGCTGGGCGATCTTTTCCTGAAGCAGCTTTCCGTAAACCTCGGGTCGGCGCGGCATGAAGGGCGCGCCGAAGCAGGTCGAGAAGGTCGGGATCGGCTCGGTCACGCCGACCTCGGTGCCCGGCGTCTTGGAGGTGAAGCCCGACAGGAAGTGATACATCGCCTGCGCCGGGGTCAGCCGCGCGATCGGCGGCAGCACGCCATAGGCGTCGCAGGTCAGCATGATGACGTTCTTCGGATGCCCGCCCAGGCTGGTGGGCGAGGCATTGCTGATCGCTTCCAGCGGATAGGCGCAGCGCATGTTGTCGGTGATCGAGTTGTCCTCGAAATCCAGTTCCAGCGTGTCGGGATCGGCGACCATGTTCTCGATCACCGTGCCGAAGCGCGAGCAGGTGGCATAGATCTCCGGCTCGGCCTTGGCCGACAGGTTGATGGTCTTGGCGTAGCAGCCGCCTTCGAAGTTGAAGATGCCCTTGTCCGACCAGCCATGTTCGTCGTCGCCGATCAGGATCCGCGACGGATCGGCCGACAGGGTGGTCTTGCCGGTGCCCGACAGGCCGAAGAAGATCGCGCTGTCATCGGGATCGCCGATGGCGTGGTTGGCGGAACAGTGCATCGGCATGATGCCCTTGGCGGGCAGCAGATAGTTCAGCAGCGTGAAGACCGACTTCTTGTTCTCGCCGGCATAGGCGGTGTTGCCGATCAGGATCAGCTTCTTGGCGAAGTTCAGCGCGATCACCGTTTCCGACCGGCAGCCGTGGCGTTCGGGATCGGCCTTGAAGCCGGGGCAGTTGATGATGGTGAAGTCGGGGGCGAAGGTTGCCAGTTCCTCGGCCGCGGGGCGGCGCAGCAGGTGGCGGATGAACAGGCCGTGCCAGGCCAGTTCCGTCACGACGCGCACGTCCAGGCGGTTGTCGGCATCGGCGCCGCCGAACAGATCCTGCACGAAGTAATCGCGGCCCTTCATATGCGCCAGCATGTCGGCATACAGGCGATCGAACGCCTCGGGCGCCATCGGCTTGTTGTTTTCCCACCAGATCGTGTCTTCGACCTCGGGCGTGCGGACCACGAACTTGTCCTTGGGCGAACGGCCGGTATGGGCGCCGGTGGACACCAGGAAGGTGCCGCCCAGGCCCAGCGTGCCTTCGCCGCGCGCGACGGCCTCGGTCATCAGGGCGGGTTCCAGCAGGTTGTAATAAACCCGGCCGAGGCCCTCGAACCCCTGGTCCTCAAGCTTGCAATTCGGGTTTACGCGGGTGGCCATGATCTCGACGCTCCTCAGTCAGATGGGCTTGCAACACTTTCGTGAAGCAGTATGGGGGGCCTATAACACGGGTCGAAGGGCAAAAAAGAAGTTGGCGCGAACAGTTAGCGTAAACAGGAAATGTTATCGCCAACAGGCTGCCTGAGGCGCCGTTCTCAACCCGATGTTAGCGGAATTTGTGGATGATCGGACCAAAGGGGTGATTCGAAAGTGCAACTTCACGCATCCACCATTGCCATGGACGGCGCCGGTCTGGTGATCCTGGGACCATCGGGCGCGGGCAAGTCGACCCTCGCCCTGGATCTGATGGCGGTGGGGGCGATGCTGGTGGCCGACGACCGCACCGACCTGCGCCGCGAGGGGCCGGACATCATCGCCAGTTGCCCGCCCGCGCTGTCGGGCCGGATCGAGGCGCGGGGCATCGGCATCCTGCGCGCCGACCCCGCCGGGCCGGTCAGGGTCGCGCAGGTGGTCGATCTGGGCGCGGCGGCTGGGGATCGGCTGCCACAGTCGCGCAGCTATGATGTGCTCGGGGTGGGCTTGCCTCTTGTCACAGGCCCCTATCGTCCGCATCTTCATGCTGCGCTGCGGCAGCTGTTGCTGGGCGGGCGCGTTGCATGACGGACGGACCGCATCCCCTTCGGACAGGAAAGATGGTCGCCTTGGACGATGACCCCATCAAGACCCATGATCCCGCCGCCCCCCCGGACGGGGCGCAGCGGCTGGTCCTGGTCACGGGTCCGTCCGGCGCGGGTCGGTCCACCGCCATCAACGTGCTGGAGGATCTGGGGTTCGAGGCGATCGACAACCTGCCCCTGTCGCTGATCCCGCGCCTGCTGGACGGGCCAAGCCGTCCCGAACCGCTGGCGCTTGGCCTGGACGTGCGCAACCGCGATTTTTCGGCCAGCAACGTGATCGAACTGATCGACAAGCTGACCCGCGACCCCCGCTATGCCCCCGAGGTTCTGTTCCTGGACTGCGCCCCCGAGGTGCTGGAGCGGCGCTATAACGAGACCCGCCGCCGCCATCCGCTGTCGCCCGACAGCGCGCCCGCAGCGGGGGTGACGGCGGAAATCGACCTGTTGCAGCCGATCCGGGTGCGGGCCGATGTGCTGGTGGACACTTCGGATCTGTCGCCCCACGATCTGAAGGCGGAACTGACGCGGTGGTTCGACATCCGCCAGGACGGCAGGCTCAGCGTGTCGCTGCATTCCTTCAGCTACAAGCGCGGGGTGCCGCGCGGCATCGACATGATGTTCGACTGCCGCTTTCTGACCAACCCGCATTGGGAACCGGCGCTGCGCCCGCTGACCGGCCGCGATCCCCAGGTCCAGGCCTATGTCGAGGATGATTCGCGCTTTGCGGAGTTCCTTCGCCGCGTGTGCGAGATGATCCTGTTTCTGCTTCCGGCCTATGTCGAGGAAGGAAAATCCCATCTGGCGGTCGGATTCGGGTGCACGGGCGGGCAACATCGTTCCGTCACTTTGGTGGAAAAGGTGGCCCCCGCGCTTGCGAAGGCGGGCTGGCGGGTGTCAATAAGGCACAGGGAACTTGAACGTCGCATCCCGGCGCCGTCTTCCTTGGGGGATGCCGCGGGCGTTCCCCAGGAAACGGCCCGGCTGCGCGCTGTTGAACGTGGTGGAACGCGTTGATTGGAATCGTGATCGTGGCGCATGGCGGCCTGGCCAAGGAATATCTTCTGGCCGTCGAACATGTGGTGGGTCCGCAAAGCGGCATCGCCGCCGTCGCGATCGAGGACGATCACGACCGCGCGGCCAAGACGGCGGAAATTCAGGCGGCGGCCAATGCGGTGGACGACGGCAATGGCGTGGTGGTGGTGACGGATCTGTTCGGCGGATCGCCCTCGAACCTGTCGCTGCCCGCCTGCGCCGTGCGCGACCGCACGATCCTCTATGGCGCCAACCTGCCGATGCTGGTCAAGCTGGCCAAGTCGCGCCACCTGCCGGTTCCCGACGCCGTGGCCTTCGCCAAGGAGGCGGGGCGGAAATACATCAACTCGTACAATGTCCCGGTCGAGGCGGCGTTCGACACGGGTTCGCGCTTCGGATGACAGGCCCGGTCACGCGCCGGCTGGCGATCATCAACGAAAAGGGCCTTCACGCCCGCGCCAGCGCCAAGTTCGTGGACCTTGTCGAACGGTTCGACGCCCAGGCGCAGGTCGAAAAGGACGGTATGACCGTGTCGGGCGATTCGATCATGGGCCTTCTGATGCTGACCGCGCCGCGCGGCAGCCAGATCACGGTGACGACCAGCGGTCCCGATGCCGCGGCCCTGGCCGATGCGCTTGAATCCCTGGTGTCGGATTATTTCGGCGAAGGCATGTAGGTGCCCGACCGCAAGACCTATCACCACGGCAACCTGCGCCAGGCGCTTGTCGATGCGACCGCCGCGCTGATTCAGGAAACCGGCCCCCTGGCCTTCACCCTGTCCGAGGCCGCGCGCCGCGCCGGCGTATCGCCCGCCGCCCCCTATCGCCATTTCAAGGGCCGCGAGGACCTGCTGGAGGAGGTGGCGCGGCAGGGTTTCCTGGATTTCGCGGACCGGCTGGAACGGGCGTTCGACGGCGGCCGGCCCCGGCCCTTGGCCGCCTTCATGCGGATGGGGCAGGCCTATCTGGATTTCGCCGCCGAAAAACCGGGCCATTACATGGCGATGTTCGAATCCGGCCTGTCGATCGCCGGGAATGCCGATCTGTCGGCGGCGTCCGAACGGGCGCAGCGGGCGCTGATCGACGCGGCCGAGATCATGGCCCGCCGCCTGCCCGCCGACCGCCGCCCGCCCGCGCGCATGGTCGCCAACCATATCTGGGCGCTGAGCCATGGCGTGGTCGAACTGTTTTCCCGCGGCAAGCCCGGCGGGCGCAGTCCCGTCAGCCCGTCCGAGATGCTGGAAAGCGGCGCCCTGATCTATCTGCGCGGGCTGGGCCTGATCGGCGAATAATTTTTCCGGATCCGTCTTGATCCGCATCGCCTATCCCCTATCTATGTAAATGTGATTAACATTAACATGGGAGGTTCCCCGCAGATGCACAGCGCATCCTTTCGAATGCCCGCCTATCCCGCGACCTCGCGCGTCTCTGGCGCGCTGACCCGCGCCCGCGACTGGCTGGACGAACGCGGCAAGCCGGCCTGGCTTGTCGCCATGATCCTTGGTTTCGTGTTCTTCTGGCCGCTCGGCCTTGCCCTTCTGGCCTATATGATCTGGAGCAAACGCATGTTTGGTTGCAGCGCCCGCACCCGCGCCCGCTATCACGCCCCGTCCACCGGCAACAGCGCCTTCGACGCCTATCGCGAGGAAACGCTGAAGCGGCTTGAGGACGAGCACCGCGAATTCGTGGATTTCCTGCAAAAGCTGCGCGAGGCCAAGGACAAGGCCGAATTCGACCAGTTCATGCAGAACCGCGGCGACAAGGCCGACGCCTGACACGAACGAAAAGGGCCGGGAGGACCGGCCCTTTCCCTATTCCCCGCGCGGGAACCGCTGGTTTTCCTCCAGCACGTTCAGGTCCATGTGGTTGCGCATGTATCGTTCCGACGCCTGCTGCAACGGCTGATAATCCCAGGGGTAATAGGCCCCGTTGCGCAGCGCCTCATAGACGATCCAGCGGCGGGCCTGGGACTGGCGCACCTCGTCGTCATAGGCATCCAGATCCCAGCGTTCCATCGCCAGGACGCGCAGATGCGCCAGCGGCACCGCATGGCCGGGATCGCCCGCCACGTTGTCGCGTTCGCCGGGGTCGGTTTCCAGGTCGAACAGCATTTCCGGATCGGCATTGCAGGCGATGTATTTCCACCGCCCGTCGCGGATCGCCACCATCGGCGCCACGCTGCCCTCGGCCGCGTATTCCATCGGCACCGGGCCGCGCCCGGTCCCCCGCGCCAGCGACCGGCCATCCGTCCAGGGCGCGATCTCGTCCATCGGCAGGCCCGCCAGGTCGCAGAGCGTCGGCAGCACGTCGATGGTGCTGACCGGCCGGTCGACGCGGCCCGGCGCCATGCCGGGCGCCGCGATCATCAGCGGCACGCGGGCCGATCCTTCGAAGAAGTTCATCTTGAACCACAGGCCGCGTTCGCCCAGCATCTCGCCATGGTCGGACAGGAACAGGACGATGGCGTCCTGCCGGGTGCGGTCCAGCACGTCCAGGATCTCGCCGATCTTTTCGTCCACATAGGTGATATTGGCGAAATAGCCCTGCCGCGCGCGGCGGACATGATCGGCGGTGATGTCGAAGGACCGCCAGTCGCAGGCATCCATCAGCCGCCGCGAATGGGGATCCATGTCGTCATAGGGGATCGCAGCGGGCGGCTCCAGCTCCGGTGCGCCCTTGTAGAGATCCCAATACCGGCGCCGCGCCACGAAGGGGTCGTGCGGATGGGTGAAGCTGACGGTCAGGCACCAAGGCCGGCCGTCCCGCCCGCGCGACAGGTCATAGAGCTTGCGGCAGGCGTTGAAGGCCACCTCGTCGTCGTATTCGTACTGGTTGGTGATCTCGGCCACGCCCGCGCCGGTGACGGAACCCAGGTTGTGATACCACCAGTCGATCCGCTCAGCCGGTTTGCGGTAATCGGGCGTCCAGCCGAAATCGGCGGGATAGATGTCGGTGGTCAGCCGCTCCTCGAAGCCGTGAAGCTGGTCGGGGCCGACGAAATGCATCTTGCCCGACAGGCAGGTCTGGTATCCCGCCCGGCGCAGGTGATGGGCATAGGTGGGGATGTCGGAGGCGAATTCCGCCGCGTTGTCATAAACCCGCGTGCGGCGCGGCAACTGCCCCGACATGAAGCTGGCCCGCGCGGGCGCGCAAAGCGGGCTGCCGGTATAGGCGTTGGCGAAGCGGGTGGAGCGTTCGGCCAGGCGGCGAAGGTTCGGCGTATGCAGGAAAGGGGCCGGGCCGTCGGGGAACAGCACCCCCGACAGCTGGTCCGCCATCAGGATCAGGATATTCGGCTTCAACGCGTCACCCGGCAACGGCGTCCTTGACCGCCTCGGCGCCCGGCTGACCGTCCAGCGTGGTCACGCCGTCCAGCCATGTGTCGATGGCCTCGGGGTTCTGGGCCAGCCATTCCTTCGCGGCGTCCTTGGCATCGGCGCCGTCGTCCAGGATCTTGCCCATCAGCACGTTTTCCATCGGCACGTCGAAGACCAGTTGGCTGAACAGCCTGGCCGCGTTGGGGCAGGCCGCGACCCATTCCTTGCGCGCCAGGGTATGGACGGTCGCGCCGCCGAAATCGGGACCGAACTGCTTGTCGCCGCCCGACAGATAGGTGATGTCGATGGCCTCGTTCATCGGATGGGGCGCCCAGGCCAGGAACACGACCGGCGTGTCGCCGCTGCGGCTGACCTGGGCCAGCATCGCCTGTTCGCCGGATTCGACCAGTTCCCAGTCGCCCAGGCCGAATTCGTCGGCCTCGATCATCGCCTGGATCGACTGGTTCGCGGGCGCGCCCGGTTCGATCCCATAGATCTTGCCGCCAAAGGCGTCCCTCCGCGCGTCCAGATCGGCGAAATCCGCGACGCCCGCATCGGCGCCCGCCTTGTTGACGGCCAGCGTGAACTTGGCGCCTTCCAGGTTCTGCGCCAGCACCTGGATGGTGCCCGCCGCATCCAGGTCGTCGCGGAACTTCTGTTGCGCGGGCATCCAGTTGCCCAGGAACAGGTCCGTCTGGCCGTTCTTCAGCGCCTCATAGCCCACCGGCACCGACAGGGTGGCGATGTCGGGGGTATAGCCCAGCGAGTCCAGCAGGACCGCCGCCACGCCATTGGTGGCGGTGATGTCGGTCCAGCCCGGATCGGAATAGCGCACGGTGCTGCAGGTCGCCGGGTCATCCGCCAGGGCGGGCAGGGCCGTCGCCGCCAGCAGGGCGGCCGTCATGGTCAGGGCCTTCATCGTCAACTCCTGTGGTTCTTGCTTATCGGAACAGTCAAGGACGGATTCCCGCGGCCGTCGCGCCTGAATGCGACATCCGCCCGCGTTCAGCGTGTCGGAACCGGCGTCTCGCCGCGATAGTCATAGAAGCCGCGCCCGGTCTTGCGGCCCAGCCAGCCCGCCTCGACATATTTGGTCAGCAGGGGGCAGGGGCGGTATTTGGTGTCCGCCAGCCCGTCATGCAGGACGTTCATGATCGCAAGGCAGGTGTCCAGCCCGATGAAATCGGCCAGTTCCAGCGGTCCCATCGGGTGATTGGCGCCCAGTTTCATGGATTCGTCGATGGATTTGACGTTCCCCACGCCTTCATACAGCGTATAGACCGCCTCGTTGATCATCGGCATCAGGATGCGGTTGACGATGAAGGCCGGGAAATCCTCGGCGCTGGCGGCGGTCTTGCCCAGGCGTTCCACGACCTCGTGGAGCGTCTTGTAAGTGGCCTCGTCGGTGGCGATGCCGCGGATCAGCTCGACCAGCTGCATCACCGGGACCGGATTCATGAAGTGGAATCCCATGAACTTTTCCGGCCGGTCGGTGCGCGAGGCCAGCCGCGTGATCGAGATCGACGAGGTGTTCGAGGTCAGGATCGTGTCGGGTTTCAGATGCGGAACCAGATCCTCGAAGATCGCCTGCTTGACGGTTTCGCGTTCGGTCGCGGCCTCGATCACCAGGTCGGTCTGGCCCAGGTCGGCCAGGTTGAGCGTGGTCCTGATGCGGCCCATCGCGGCCTTCCTGTCATCGGCAGCGATCTTGCCGCGGCCGACCTGGCGTTCCAGGTTGCGGTCGATCAGGGCCAGGGCCTTGTCCATCGCGTCCTGGCTGATGTCGGTCATCAGCACGTCGTATCCGGCCAGGGCAAAGACATGGGCGATGCCGTTTCCCATCTGCCCCGCGCCGATAATGCCAACCGTCTGAACCGTCATTGCCGCCTCTCATGTCCGTTGGCCGGGACGATAGGACGGGCGGTGCGATGCTGCAATGCAAAACCGCCCCCGGTGGGGGCGGTTGAAGGCTGGGGGACTTCACGTCCCCCAGGCCCCCTGTGGGATATTTGCGTGAAGAAGAAGCCTTACAGCTTCCCGGTGAGTTCCGGCACGACCTGGAACAGATCGCCGACCAGGCCATAGTCTGCGATCTGGAAGATCGGGGCTTCCTCATCCTTGTTGATGGCGACGATCACCTTGCTGTCCTTCATCCCCGCAAGGTGCTGGATCGCGCCCGAGATGCCCACCGCGACATAGAGTTCGGGCGCGACCACCTTGCCGGTCTGGCCGACCTGCCAGTCGTTCGGGGCATAGCCCGAATCGACCGCCGCGCGCGAGGCGCCGACCGCCGCGCCCAGCTTGTCGGCCAGGGCCTCGATGATCGCGAACTGCTCCTTGGAGCCCACGCCGCGGCCGCCAGACACGACGCGTCCCGCCGAGGTGAGTTCGGGGCGGTCCGAGGCCGCCACCTCGTCGCCGAGCCATTGCGACAGGCCCGGATCCTCGGCCAGCGTCGCGTCGCCGACCGGCGCGGCCCCGCCCTCGCCCGCCGCATCGAAGCTGGCGGTGCGGATCGTCAGCACCTTCTTCGCATCGCGCGAGCGCACCGTCTGGATGGCGTTGCCGGCATAGACCGGGCGTTCGAAGGTCTGGGTGTCGATCACCTTCGAGACCTCGGGGATCACCATCGCGTCCAGCAGCGCCGCGACGCGCGGCATGACGTTCTTGGCATCCGTGGTGGCGGGGGCGGCGATATGCTCGTAGTCGGTGGCCAAGCCCGCGATCAGCGCGGCGGTGGGTTCCGCCAGCCGGTGGCCGTAGCGGGCGTCCTCGGCCACCAGCACGCGCGCCACGCCGGCGATGGTGGCGGCCTCGGCCGCCGCGTCGCGGGCGCTCGCCCCGGCGCAGAGCACCGTCACATCGCCAAGCGCCTGCACGGCGCTGACCGCCTTGGCGGTGGCGTCGCGGTTCAGAACCCCGTTCGTCACCTCACCCAGAAGAAGAACCGCCATCAGATCACCCCCGCTTCTTTCAGTTTGCCGACCAGCTCGTCCACCGAGCCGACCTTGATCCCCGCCTGCCGCCCCTCGGGCTCGCGCGTGGAAACCACCTCCAGCCGCGGCGTCACGTCGACGCCGTAATCACCGGCGGTCTTCTCCTCCAAGGGCTTCTTCTTGGCCTTCATGATATTGGGCAGGCTGGCATAGCGCGGCTCGTTCAGCCGCAGGTCGGCGGTGACGATGGCGGGCAGGGCCACGCTGATCGTCTGCAACCCGCCATCCACTTCGCGGGTGACGCGGGCCGCGTCGCCGTCGATCTCGAGCTTGCTGGCGAATGTCGCCTGGCCCCAGCCCAAGAGCGCCGCCAGCATCTGCCCGGTGGCGTTCATGTCGTTGTCGATCGCCTGCTTGCCCGCGATCACCAGTTTCGGCTGTTCCTGATCGACCACGGCTTTCAGGATCTTCGCCACCGCCAGCGGCTCGATGTCCTGATGCACGTCATCGGCCGCGACCACCAGGATCGCCCGGTCCGCGCCCATCGCCAGCGCCGTGCGCAGGGTTTCCGCCGCCTGCTTCACGCCGATGCTGACGGCGATGACCTCCTCGGCCACCCCCTTCTCCTTCAGCCGGATCGCCTCCTCCACCGCGATCTCGTCGAAGGGGTTCATCGACATCTTCACATTCGCAAGATCGACGCCCGACCCGTCCGCCCGAACACGGGCCTTCACGTTGTAGTCAATCACCCGCTTCACGGGCACCAGGATCTTCATGGGCTATGCTCCCTTGTCTCTGATTGTCGGGGGCAGTGTTACCGACGGATCGGCGGGCTTTACAATATAAAAGCGTCCCCCGACGCTGCGTTTGCGCCAGCATCGGCGCGCGATCGGGTTGGCGTCTAGCGGCTGGCCCCCGGAACCCACAGGATGTCGTCGGTCCCGCCATTGTTGGCCGTGCGGGCCGCGACGAACAGCCAGTCGGACAGGCGGTTCAGGTAACGGATCGCCGCCCCGTTCACGTCGCCCCCGGTCGCCAGATCCGTCGCGCACCGCTCGGCCCGGCGGGCCACGGTGCGCGACAGGTGCAGATGCGCCGACAGCACCGAACCGCCCGGCAGGATGAAGCTGCGCAGCGGGTCCAGATGGGCGTTCATCGCGTCGATCTGGGTTTCCAGCCGCGTCACCTGGGCGTCGATGATGCGCAGCACCGGATAGCCCGCCTGGTCGTCGGCGGCCATGTTCGGCCGCGCCAGATCCGCGCCCAGGTCGAACAGGTCGTTCTGGATCACCCCCAGCCACGCCGCCAGTTCGCCCGCCGCGTGCAGGCGGCAGAGACCCAGCGTCGCGTTCAATTCGTCGACGGTGCCATAGGCCTCGACCCTGGGATCGTGCTTGGCGACGCGGCTGCCGTCGGACAGGGCGGTGTCGCCCTTGTCGCCGGTGCGGGTATAGATCCTGTTCAGGACGACCATCATTTCCCCCCAAGCCAGACGAACAGCATGATCAGCGCGACCGCCATGGCCTGCGCGATGATCCGCCATCGCATCATCCGGTTGCCGTGCTTGCGGTTGAAATCGCCGCCCTTGGCGAAGCCGCCGATGCCAGTGGCCAGGATCGCCAGCACGGCCAGCATCGCCAAGGCGATCACATAGAACAGCGGGTCATGAGCCATCGCGCGCGCCTTTCGTTGGCCTGGACCCTAGCCCTGCCGCGCGAACCAGTCCAGTGCGCGCGTGGGCAAAAGCCTGCGCGCGGTGCCGGACAGCCAGGTGGGCGTCGTGACGTAATAGCGCGGGCGCGGCCGGGCCGCCGTCAGCGCGTGGACGATCCGGTCGCTGACGGCCGAGGGCGGCAGTTCGAAGCGATCCTTGCCCGAGGGTTCGTAGAGCCGCTTCAACAGGCTGGCGCGGTATTCGTCGGCCCGCGCGCTGTCCTGCCAGTTCACCCAAGCCTCGAAATGCGGAATGGCATTCACGCGGATGCGGCTGGCGATGGGGCCGGGCTCGATCAGGATCACCCTGACGGGCGTGCCCGCCATTTCCAGCCGCAGCACGTCGGTCAGCCCTTCCAGCGCAAATTTCGTCGCCACATAGGGGCCGCGCCAGCGGATCCCGATCAGCCCCAGGACCGAGCTGATATTGACGATCCGCCCGCCCCCCTTGCGGAAATGCGGGATCAGGCGGACGGTCAGGTCGTGGGTGCCGAACAGGTTCGTCTCGAAGATCGCGCGCAGGGCGCCGCGCGGCATGTCCTCGACCGCGCCGGGCAGGGCGAAGGCGGCGTTGTTGACAAGCCCGTCCAGCGGGCCGCCCGACAGAACCCGGTCGGCCAGCCGCGCCACGCTGCCGTCGTCGGACAGGTCCAGGTGGTGACATTCCATCCCCTCGGCCCGGCGGGCGGCGATGTCCTCGTCCTTGCGGCAGGTGGCGACGACCTGCCAGCCCAGCGACTGCATCCGCCGCGCGGCGTCCAGCCCGATGCCCGACGAACAGCCGGTGATCAGCACGCGTCCGGTCACAGCAGGATTCACGGCGCGGCTGCGGACAGGAAGCGGCCCGCGACATAGCCGACGCGGCCATCGGCGTCGCGGATATTGATCCATTCGGCATCCCGTGGGCCAAGCGCCCGCACCGCCGCGCCGCGTCCAAGCGCGGCGACGACCCGGTCGCCGGTCGACGGCCCGGCGCGGACATTCACCCGGTCGGCGGTGACATAAAGAACCGGCCCCTCCGCAGCCGCCGGCGCGGGGTCCGGGGTTTCCCCGGCATGTTCGGGCGACGGCCGCAGCGCCGGTCCGGGAAAACGCTGGATGCGTTCGGGCGTCTGCGATTCGGCCCGCACCACGGCGGCGGGAATGGGCTGGGGATCGGGCGCGGCAGGGCGTTCGGCGCCTGCATCCTGGGCCGCGGGGCGGGGCACGGGGGCAGGGCGGCGGTCGGCGCGGGGGTTGCCCTCGCCCCAGACCGACAGGATCAGGAACAGGCCCGCCAAGGTCGCCAGCAGCAGCGCGCCCAGTCTGATCATGCCTCGCCCCCGACGGTTTCTTGCGAACCTTGTTAACCTATGACGGTTCGCAACGCCAACCGTCGCGCGGCTGTTCCAACGGATTCCCGCTGGACCGCGCGCGCGCCGCGCCCTATCTGATGCGCCATGTCCAGCCTGCCCATCGATCCCGAAGACAACACCCAGACCGAACCGCTGAGCCGCGCCATCGGCGAACGCTATCTGACCTATGCGCTGTCGACGATCATGCACCGGGCGCTGCCCGATGCCCGCGACGGGCTGAAGCCGGTGCATCGCCGCATTCTCTATGCCATGCGAGAGCTGCGGCTGGCGCCTACGGGTGCGTTCCGCAAGTCGGCCAAGATCACCGGCGACGTGATGGGCAACTATCACCCGCATGGCGACGCGGCGATCTATGACGCGATGGCGCGGTTGGCCCAGGATTTCGCCATGCGCTATCCGCTGGTCGACGGACAGGGCAACTTCGGCAATATCGACGGCGACAACCCGGCCGCGGCCCGATACACCGAGGCGCGGCTGGCCGCGACATCCGAAAGCCTGATGGACGGCCTGGCCGAGGACGCGGTGGATTTCCGCCCGAACTATGACGGCACCTTGCAGGAACCCGTGGTCCTGCCTGCCGCCTTCCCGAACCTGCTGGCGAACGGGGCCTCGGGGATTGCCGTGGGCATGGCCACGAACATTCCGCCCCATAACCTGCACGAGGTGATCGACGCCTGCCTGCATCTGATCAAGACGCCGGATGCGCGCGACGACACGCTGGCGGGCATCCTGCAAGGGCCGGATTTCCCGACCGGCGGCGTGATCGTGGAAAACCGCGAGACCATCGCCGAAATCTATCGCACCGGGCGCGGCGCGTTCCGGGTCCGCGCGCGGTGGGCGGTCGAGGATCTGGGCCGGGGCCTGTGGCAGATCGTCGTGACCGAGATTCCCTATCAGGTCCAGAAGTCCCGCCTGATCGAGCGTCTGGCCGAGCTGATCCAGACCCGCAAAATCCCGATCCTGGCCGATGTCCGCGACGAATCCGCCGAAGACATCCGCATCGTCCTGGAACCCAGGGCGCGTACGGTCGATCCCGAACAGCTGATGGCCGCGCTGTTCCGCGTCAGCGACCTGGAGCTTCGCTTCAGCATGAACATGAACGTGCTGATCGACGGCCGCGTGCCCAAGGTATGCAGCCTGAAAGAGGTTCTGCGCGCCTTCCTGGACCATCGCCGCGAGGTGCTGGTGCGCCGCGCCACCTTCCGCCTGGACAAGATCGCCGCCCGGCTGGAGGTGCTGGAAGGCTATCTGATCGCCTATCTGAACCTGGACCGGGTGATCGAGATCATCCGCCACGAGGACGACCCGAAGGCCGTGATGATGGCCGAATTCGCCCTGACCGAGGTGCAGGTCGAGGCGATCCTGAACATGCGCCTGCGCGCCCTGCGCAAGCTGGAAGAGATCGAGCTTCGCGCCGAACGCGACGCCCTGCTGGAGGAACGGCAGGGTTTGCAGGCGATGCTGGCCGACGACCGCGCGCAATGGGCGCGCATCAGTGACCAGTTGAAAGAGGTCCGCAACCTGTTCGGCAAGTCCCGGCCCGAAGGCCAGCGGCGCACCCTGATCGCCGAGGCGCAGGACATCGCCCCCCTCGACATGGACGCGATGATCGAGCGGGAGCCGCTGACCGTGATCCTGTCGAAGATGGGCTGGATCCGGGCCATGAAGGGCCATCAGCCGCTGGATGCCGAGGTCAAGTTCAAGGACGGCGACGGCCCCGGCCTGGCGATCCATGCCGAGACGACCGACAAGCTGATGATCTTCGCCGGCAACGGCCGCTTCTATACCCTGCCCGCCAACAGCCTGCCCGGCGGGCGCGGCATGGGCGAGCCGCTGCGCCTGATGATCGACCTGCCGAACGAGGCCGAGGTGATCGCCCTGTTCCCCTGGCGCGAGGGCGAAAAATACCTGGTGGCCTCGAAGGCGGGCGACGGCTTCATCGTCGCGGCGGGCGACATCCTGGCGCAGACCAAGACCGGCAAGCAGGTGCTGAACGGCGATGCGCTGCTGTGCCGCCCGGTCGGCGGCGATCACCTGGCGGTGGTCGGCACCAACCGCAAGATGCTGGTCTTCCCGCTGTCCGAACTGCCGGAAATGGCGCGGGGCAAGGGCGTGCGCTTGCAGAAATACCGCAGCGGCGGCGGGCTGGTCGCGGACGACACGTTGGCCGACGCGGCCTTCCTGACCCTGGCCGAGGGGCTTCGCTGGCAGGAAAGCGGCGGCCGCACCCGGACCGAGCCCGACCTGACCGCCTGGCTGGGCAAGCGCGCCAGCGCAGGCAGCATGGCTCCGCGCGGCTTCCCCAGGACCAACAGGTTCACCTGACGAAGGGCCGGTCTTGCGGGGCGGTTGTCCGGGGCTTCGCCCCGCCCGCCGCGAGCGGCGGTCTCCCCAGGATATTTAAGGCCAAGATGAAAGAGGCGGCCCCCTGCCGCGCCGGCATGATGCGGACCGGCAGGGAGCTTTCACCTTGGACGGTCATCGGCGTCCCCGCCTGTACCGTGGAGCCAATATGGACTCGAAACTCTTTCAGCTTGGTTAAAATATCCCCGCCGGAGGCATGAATCTTTTTCTTTCCTCACAGCCCCCCGCCGCCGACCGATCCGAAATATTCGCCGGTGATATAACTCGCCTCGTCGGATGCCAGCAGCACATAGATCGGTGCCAGTTCGACCGGCTGGCCGGGGCGCCCCAGCGGTTGCTTCTTGCCGTGTTCCACCGCCTTCTGCGTCGGCTGCCCGCCCGAAACCTGCAAGGCGGTCCAGAACGGGCCGGGGCAGACCGCGTTCACGCGGATGCCGCGCGGCGCAAGCTGCTTGGCCAGCGACTGCGCGAAGGCCACGTTGGCGGCCTTGGATTGCGCATAGTCGAACAGCAGTTCAGAGGCCGAGAAAGCCTGTACGGACGAGGTGATGATGATCGACGCGCCGGGCTTCAGATGCGGCAGCGCGGCGCGCGTGACCCAGAAGGGCGCATAGACGTTGGTCTTCATCGTCGCGTCGAAGTCCTCGGTCGTCAGATCCTCCAGCTTTTCGCAGAACTGCTGGCGCCCCGCGTTGTTGACCAGGATGTCCAGCCCGTCCAGGGCCTCGACCGCCTGGGCGACCAGGGAGGTGCAGAAATCCTCGTCGCGCAGGTCGCCGGGAATGGCGGCCGCCTTGCGGCCCTCGGCCCGGATCAGGGCGATCACCTTGTCGGCATCTTCCTGTTCCTGCGGCAGATAGTTGATCGCGACATCGGCCCCCTCACGGGCATAGGCGATGGCGGCGGCCGCACCGATGCCGCTATCGCCGCCGGTGATCAGCGCGCGCTTGCCCGAGAGCCGCCCGGTGCCGCGATAGCTGGTCTCGCCATGGTCGGGCAGCGGGTCCATGCGGCCGGCCAGGCCGGGGAAGGGCTGTTGCTGTTTCGGGAAATCGGGTTTCGGCAGGCGCGGGTCGCTGATCGCGCCGCTGCGGAAGGGTTGGTCGGTGGACATAAGCGTTCCTTTCGGTGTGCCCTGCCCAACAAGCGGTGGCACCAGGGGTTCCGCTTACCGCCGCCGCACCCATTTCCAGCCGTCGATCATCGGGCGCACCAGATCCTCGCGCTTCCACAGGCGATAGAAGAGGATCACCGCCCAGTGCAGCAGGACCAGGATCAGGATCAGGTCGGCGCCCCGGTGATGCCATCGCAGCGCCGCCCGAGAGGTCGCCGAACTGACCTGCGAGGCCAGCGGGCCGACATTGATATAGTCGTCGGGATCGGCGAACAGCCCGGTCGTGACCTGCATGATCAGCACCGCCAGCATGGCCACCACCGCCAGGGCGCCCACCGGGCTGTGTCCGGGCCAATGGCTGGGCCGGGGCCGGACCATGTCCCGGACATAGGCCAGCACGGCGCGCGGCCCCCGGATGAAGCGGGTGAACCGGGCGGGCGGCGGGCCGACGAAGCCCCAGACCAGCCGGAAGGCCAGCAGGGCGATGATCCCATAGCCCAGCCAGAAATGCAGCGTCATGTCCGAGGGGCCGATCTTGCCCAGCAGCCAGTTGGAGATGACCAGCAGGGCCAGAGCCCAGTGGAACGCGCGCAGCGCCGGATCCCAGAGCCGTTCGCGCCGCGCCCCGTCGCCCGGCATCAGTCGGCCTTGCGATAGTCGTCGTGGCAGGCCTTGCAACTGCCGCCCAGCTTTTGCAGGACCGGACCAAGGTTGCCCTGGCCGCCCTTGACGGCATCCGGGCTGCCTGCCGCGGCCTCGGAAAGGGCCGCGAACTTGGCGCGGAAATCGTCGGGATTTTCCCAGATCGCGGGCAGGGCCTCGGAATCGCTCGTGTCGGCCGAGGAGGTTCCCTCGATGAACAGCGCGGGCGCGTCGTACTGGGTCAGGGCGATGATATTGGCGGCCGCGCGGCTGGCCAGGGCCTCGTCATAGGCGATCTCGCCCTTGGCCATGCCGGCAAGCTGGCCCATGTTGATGCCCAGCATCGTCATGAAGCCATGCCGCCCCTCGATGGCGCTTTCGGCCGCTTCCTCGGCGGATTGCGCGACGGCGAGGGCTGGCGCGGACAGGGCAACGGCAAGGGCGATCGCTTTGACGGGGGGCATGGGCTGGCTCCTGAAAAGGACTGGCTATAAAGACGGAACTGTCGGGAAAACCATGGCAGAGCCAAGGGTTTGGATCAACCGGCCTGCAAGGCGATCACGGATTTGCGAAAGCGGCCCCCGAAGGGGCCGCCCAGCAAGGAATCGACGGGGATCAGTTGTAAAGCCGGGTCACGCCGACCTCGTCATGGATCTGGTTGACCGCCGGACGGTCCAGGTTCATCGCGCGGGCCAGCCGGTCCAGATAGCGGGCCTCGTCCTCGTGATCCAGGTCGATGGCCATCAGCGACATCAGATAGACCTGAGATTCCAGACCCTTCGGCACCTCGCGCGCCAAGGCTTCGGGATCGACGGGGGCGGCCATCTGGTCGCGGATGAACTGGCGTTCCTCGTCGTCCAGATCGTCGCCCAGCTTGCCCAGAAGACGCTGCTTTTCCGCGTCGTCGATGGTGCCGTCGGATTTCGCAGCCTGGATCATCGCGCGCAGCATCAGCCCTGCCACGGCGTTCTGTTCCGGGGTCGGGGTCACCTCGGGCTCGCCCTGGTTGACGATGGCGTCGTTGAACAGCTCGCCAAAGCTCGCGTCGTTGGTGGGCTGCGAATCCTTGCGCGCCAGGCCCCCAGCCGCGCCCCCGGTTGCGCCACCCGCCACTCCGCCCGCAGCCGCGCCGCCCAGAAGCCCGCCCAGCAGATCGCCCAGGCCGCCGCCGCCCGCGCCCGCGCTGCGCGTCTTGGAACCGCCGCTCAGTTGCCCCAGCAGATCGCCAAGGCCGCCGCTGCCCGCGCCGCCGCCGCGGGCCTTGGTGGTCAGGTTGTCCAGCAGCCCGCCCAGCCCGCCCTGGGCGCCGCGCGAATTCGGCCCGCCATAGCGCGATCCGCCGCCCGCCCGGCCGCCGCCCAGAACCTGGCCCAGCATGTCGTTCAGACTGCCGCCCGCGCCGGGCGCGGTGTTGTTGCCGAACAGCTCGCCCAGCAGACCCCCCTGGCCGGTCCGGTTCTGGGTGACCCGCCCGCCAGACTGGCCCGTCCCGCGATGCTGCATGGCCGCGCCAATGCCCTTGGCAAGAATGACACCGGCCGCCACACGACCCAGGGTTTTCATCAGGCTCATCGAATACATCCTCTCTGGCGAGGCGACAGACAAGGCGCGCCCCGGTTCGCCCCGAACAGAACTGTGCCCGGAATGGTTCCCTCGGGCAACAGGATCGGGGCAGGATCGGGGGCCAGGATCGGGCGCGGGCGGGGCCGTCCGCAGGCGCGCGGGCGCCCTTGATTTTTCCCAGGCAGGCTTATACATCGCGGCGCACGTTTAATTCGGGGCCGTCTTCGCCATGCCCCGCGATCAGGAGGCCATCATGGCAAAGGCAAAGTTTGAACGGACGAAACCGCATGTCAACATCGGGACGATCGGTCACGTTGACCACGGCAAGACGACGCTGACGGCTGCGATCACGAAGTATTTCGGCGAGTTCCGCGCCTATGACCAGATCGACGGCGCGCCCGAGGAGCGGGCGCGGGGGATCACGATCTCGACCGCGCATGTGGAATACGAATCGGAAAACCGCCACTATGCCCATGTGGACTGCCCCGGCCACGCGGACTATGTGAAGAACATGATCACCGGCGCGGCGCAGATGGACGGCGCGATCCTGGTGGTGAACGCCGCCGACGGCCCGATGCCGCAGACGCGCGAACACATCCTGCTGGGCCGCCAGGTGGGCATCCCCTATATGGTCGTCTATCTGAACAAGGTCGACCAGGTGGACGACGAGGAGCTGCTGGAACTGGTCGAGATGGAGGTGCGCGAGCTGCTGTCCTCCTACGATTATCCGGGCGACGACATTCCGATCATCAAGGGCTCGGCGCTGGCGGCGCTGGAAGGCCGCGACAAGGAGATCGGCGAGGATTCGATCCGGGCGCTGATCGCGGCGGTGGACGACTACATCCCGACGCCCGAGCGCGCGGTGGACCAGCCGTTCCTGATGCCGATCGAGGACGTGTTCTCGATCTCGGGCCGGGGCACGGTTGTCACCGGCCGGATCGAGCGCGGCGCGGTGAACGTGGGCGACGAGCTTGAGATCGTGGGCATCCGCGACACCAAGAAGACCACCTGCACCGGCGTCGAGATGTTCCGCAAGCTGCTGGATCGCGGGGAAGCCGGCGACAACGTGGGCGTCCTGCTGCGCGGCATCGACCGCGACGGGGTGGAGCGCGGCCAGGTTCTGTGCAAGCCGAAATCGGTGAACCCGCACACGACCTTCGAGGCCGAGGCCTATATCCTGACCAAGGAAGAGGGCGGCCGCCACACGCCGTTCTTCGCGAACTATCGCCCGCAGTTCTACTTCCGCACGACGGACGTGACGGGGACGGTGAAGCTTCCCGAGGGCACCGAGATGGTGATGCCGGGCGACAACCTGAAGTTCGAGGTCGAGCTGATCGCGCCGATCGCGATGGAGGAAAAGCTGCGCTTCGCGATCCGCGAGGGCGGCCGCACCGTCGGTGCAGGCGTGGTCTCCAAGATCATCAAGTGATCCGACGCCAGGGCGACAATGCAAAGGGCCGTCTCCGAAAGGGGGCGGCTTTTTTCGATTGGTCCTTTGCGCCGGGCGCGCAGCAAGCGCGTTGACCCACGGGACCATCCGGCGCAAGAATGGGCATCACCTGAGTTGCCGGATCAAGCTGATGTGCCAGATCTTCGCGGGCCAAGACCCCGACCGCTATGAAACCGTGACCCGCCGCCTGCGGCTGAACGGGCAATCGACCTCGATCCGGCTGGAGCGGGCCTTCTGGCGCATCCTGGACGACATCGCCGCCCGGCAGGGGGTGACGACGCCCGCCTTCATTTCCAAACTGCACGCCGAGGTTCTGGAACTGCATGGCGAGGCGCGCAACTTCACCTCGCTGCTGCGCTGCGCCTGTACGATCCACCTGGGCGAGGACCAGCACCTGCCCCAGGCCATCGCTGCCGAATAAAAACGCCTGTAGTAATCCGATACTACCCGACCCCTTCCGCGATTGCCTAGCCTGAGGAGAAGAAAAGGCTCCGGAGGCTTGGCATGGCGAAATACGTCCACTCGATGATCCGCGTTCTGGACGAGGCGCGTTCGGTCGAATTCTATGACCGCTGCTTCGGGCTGAAGGTCGCCGAGCGGCTGGATTTCCCGGAATTCACCCTGATCTATCTGGCGAATGGCGAAAGCGAGACCGAGCTGGAGCTGACCGTCAACAAGGGCCGGACCGAGCCTTACAGCCTGGGCGACGGCTATGGCCACATCGCCTTCACCGTCGATGACCTGGACGCGCTGCACGCCCGGTTGGAATCCGAGGGCTTCGCGCCGCGCAAGCTGGTCGACTTCGCGCCCGCCGGCGAGGTGATCGCGCGGTTCTTCTTCATCGCCGATCCCGACGGATACCAGATCGAGGTGATCCAGCGCGGCGGCCGCTACACATAGCGCGCGCCGCCGGGGAGGGGAGACCCCGAGGCGCGCGAGACCAAGGGAGGAGGAAACATGACCCGTTTGAACAAGCAGGGCTTGACCCGGCGTGCGCTGCTGTCGCGCGCCGTGGCGGCCGGGGCCCTGGCGGTCGCCGGACCGGGCTTCATCGCCGCGCCCGACGCCGCCTGGGCCGTCGAGGTCACGGCCATCGGCGAACACGAGATGGCGACGCTGTTGCAGATGGCCCGCGACATCTATCCCCATGACCGGGTCGGCGACCGCTTCTATGCGGTGGCGGTCAAATCCTATGACACGGCGGAACAGAAGCAATTGATAACCGAGGGCATCGCGGCCCTGGACGCCGCCGCCAGGCAGGCGGGCTTCGACAACTATCTGGCCGCCGGCTGGGAGGACGAGCGCGTGGCGATCCTGCGCGGCATCCAGGAGACGCCCTTCTTCCAGACCGTGCGCGGCGGGCTGGTGACGGGGCTTTATAACCAGAAGGACGTCTGGCCGATCTTCGGCTATGAGGGCGAGTCCTTCTCGAAGGGCGGCTATATCGACCGCGGCTTCGACGACATCGACTGGTTGTGAGGGGGGCAGCGACCATGGCAAAGGCAGCCAAATTCGACCTGACCGACGACAGCGTGGTCGTCATCGTGGGCACCGGCTCGGGCGGCGGGGTGCTGGCCAACGAGCTGGCGCAGAAGGGCGTCAAGGTCGTCGCGCTGGAAGCGGGCGGGCGTTACCTGCCCGAGGATTACGTCAACGACGAATGGGAAAGCTTCGGCCAGTTGGCCTGGACCGATCCGCGCACCACCAGCGGCGACTGGCGGGTGGCCAGGGACTTTTCCGGCCTGCCCGCCTGGATCGTGAAGGCGGTGGGGGGCACCAGCATCCATTGGGCGGGCGCCTCGCTGCGGTTCCAGGACCACGAATGGAAGGCGCGCAGCACCTATGGCGAGGTTCCGGGCGCGAACCTGCTGGACTGGCCGCTGGACACGGCCGAGATGGCGCCCTGGTATGACAAGGCCGAGGCCAAGCTGGGCGTGACCGGCACCGGCGGCCGCGCCCGCCTGCCGGGCAACAACAATTACAAGGT
This sequence comes from Paracoccus sp. S3-43, assembly GCF_029027965.1. NCBI lineage: Bacteria > Pseudomonadati > Pseudomonadota > Alphaproteobacteria > Rhodobacterales > Paracoccaceae > Paracoccus > Paracoccus qomolangmaensis. The sequence goes on from NZ_CP119082.1 coordinate 714,405, forward strand.
GTTCGAGAAGGGCGCCCATGCCATCGGCTACAAGGATGTCCATACCGGCAACATGGCGATCAACAGCGCCGATTATGACGGGCGCATGGCCTGCCAGCAGACCGGCTTCTGCTTCCAGGGCTGCAAATGGGGCGCGAAATGGTCGACCGCCTATACCGACATCCCGAATGGCGAGGCGACCGGCAACCTCGAGGTCCGCGACAACGCCCATGCCGCCCGGATCCTGCACGACGACGGCGGCAAGGTGACGGGGGTCGAATATTTCGACAAGGACGGCAACCTTCAGTTGCAAAAGTCCCGCATCGTCGCGGTGGCCGGGAACAGCTTCGAATCGCCGCGCCTGCTGCTGAATTCGCACAGCAGCATGTTCCCGAACGGGCTGGCCAACGGATCAGACCAGGTCGGGCGCAACTACATGCGCCATACCACCGGGTCGGTCTATGCGACCTTCGAACATCCGGTGCGGATGTGGCGCGGCACGACGATGGCCGGGATCATCCGCGACGAGGCCCGGCACGACCCGTCGCGCGGCTTCGTCGGCGGATATGAACTGGAAACCCTGTCGCTGGGCCTGCCCTTCATGGCGGCCTTCCTGGATCCCGGCGCCTGGGGGCGGGAATTCACCACCGCGCTGGACAGCTATGAAAACATGGCGGGGATGTGGATCGTGGGCGAGGACATGCCCCAGGCGGACAACCGCGTCACCCTGTCCGACACCGAGGACAGGTTCGGCCTGAAGGTCGCGAACGTGAATTTCAGCGATCATCCGAACGACATCGCCATGCGCAACCATGCCTATCGGCAGGGCCAGGCGATCTACAAGGCGGTGGGCGCCACCCGGATCCTGCCGACGCCGCCCTATCCCTCGACGCACAACCTGGGCACCAACCGCATGTCGGAAAGGCCCGAGGACGGCGTCGTGAACCGCGACGGCCGCGCGCATGAGGTCTCGAACCTGTTCGTCTCGGACGGCAGCCAGTTCACCACCGGCGCGGCGGAAAACCCGACGCTGACCATCGTGGCGCTGGCGATCCGGCAGGCCGACCATATCGCGAAGGAGATGGCGGCGGGCAACGTCTGATCCGGGGCCCCCTGGGGTGCTGACGCCATTTGTCAGCACCCCCATGCCATAACAGGGCATCGGAAAAAGGAGGCCGCCATGATCGAGACCTATTGCAACACTGTCGAGGCCGTCCGCCACCGGGGGGATGCGTCGTGAAGACCTATCGCGGAAGCTGCTTCTGCGGCGCTATCGCCTTCGAGGCCGAGGGCGATCTGGCCGAGGGCACGATGCGCTGCAATTGCCGGTTCTGCCGCAAGATGCGCTATTGGGAAATGCGGCTGCCCCAGGCGGACGGCCTGCGCATCCTGCGCGGGGCCGACATGCTGGCGGAAACCCCCAGGGCCGAGGATGACGGCATCGACATGCACCACCTCTTTTGCCGCCGTTGCGGGACGCGGCTGTGGACCCAGGGGAATATCGCCGAGATGGGCGGGCGCTTCACGGCGGTCTTCGTCCCGGCCCTGGATGACGTGGCCCCGGCGGAACTGGTCGCCGCGCCGGTCTTTTACGCCGATGGCGCGCAGGACGACTGGGAAAACTCGGCGGTCGAGACGCGCCATCTGTGACGCCCGCGCCGCAGCCCTGCCGCCGGGGCCGCGGCCGCGTCGGTCCTTACTGGCCGTCCACGGCGGCCTGGTTGACCCCGCCCTCGGCGATGCGGGTCATGTGTTCGTCGCCTTCCCGCGTGTTGTCAAGGCATTCCTGAAGCTCGGCGCCGTCATCGTCATGGCCCAGCCGGTTGGCGAAGGTGCGCACGCAGCCATAGCCCGCGATGGCGTAATGCGTCAGCCGCTGATACTGGGTGATGATCGCGGCGTCCTGGGTATCCTCGTCGCCGAAATCGGTTTCGATGGCGTGCTTGCGAGCCTCGTTCACCAGCCCCTCCATACCCCGGCAATGCTCGCCGGTCGGGTCGGTATCGTGCCGGTTGCAGATGCTGGCCAGCACCTCCATCCCGTGCGCGATGCCCTGGTTGCCCGCGATCAGCGCCTCGGACAGTTCGCGCGACTTGGCGACGCGGCCCATTTCGGTGACGACCGCCATGGATTGCTTGCAGGCGGAATACAGATCCTTCAGCTGGTGAAGGTAAAGGTCGTTCAGGTTCTTGATCGCCATGAGGGTGTCCTTTCGGGTGGCAGGCCGTTTCAGCCGGTGCAACGTGCGGCCTGTCGCATCGTTCCAGCGGGCGCCGCTTGACAGCGGCTGCGGATCGGTCCAGCAAACGCACCCTTGCCCCATTCCGTTTACGACAGTCCGGTGACGCCATGTTTGCGTGGTTCGAACGACGCATAGATCCCTATCCCACCGAGACCCCGGACATGCCGCCCCGGTCGCTGATCCGGTTCGTCCTGTATTACAGCCAGGGCGCGCTGCCATGGCTGGCGATCGTTGCCGTCACCTCGTCGCTGATCGCCATCGTCGAGGTCGCGTTGTTCGGCTGGCTGGGCGAACTGATCGACCAGTTGTCGCAGACCCCGCGCGACCAGTTCTGGGCGCAGCATGGCGGGCGGCTGGGCTTCATGGCGGCGGTCCTGCTGATCGTGCTGCCGGCGCTGAACCTGCTGGGATCGCTGGTGCTGTATCAGGGGCTGATGGGCAATTTCCCGCAGCGCATCCGCTGGCGCGCGCACCGCTATCTGATGCGCCAGTCGGTCGGCTATTTCCAGGACGAATTCGCGGGCCGGATCGCCCAGCGGCTGATGCAGACCGCGCTTGCGGTGCGCGAGGTCGCCATGAAGGCGATGGATGTTGGCAGCTATGTGGTGATCTATTTCCTGGGCGCGCTGTTTCTGGCGGCCAGCCAGGACTGGCGTCTGGCGCTGCCCTTCCTGGCCTGGGCGGCGGCCTATGGGATCATGCTGTGGCGGATCGTGCCGCGCCTGGGCCGCGTGGCCGAGGCGCAGGCCGATGCGCGCGCGGGCATGACGGGCCGGGTCGTGGACAGCTATACCAACATCGCCACCGTCAAGCTGTTCTCTCATTCCTCGCGGGAAGAGGCGTGGATGCGCGATGGGATGGATGCGTTCCTGCGCACCGTCCATGCGCAGATGCGGCTGTCCAGCATCCAGGACATCGCGCTGAATTCGATCAACGTGGCCCTGGTGGGATCCGTGGCCGGGGTCGGGCTGTGGCTGTGGACGCACGGCCTGATCGAGGTCGGCGCGGTCGCGGTCGCCGTGCCGCTGGCGATGCGGCTGAACAACATGGCGCATTGGATCATGTGGGAATTCGCGGCCCTGTTCGAGAATATCGGCACGGTGCGCGACGGGATCTCCACCCTGGCGCTGCCGAGAGAGGTGAAGGATACGCCCGATGCCAGGCCGCTGGTCCGGGGTCCGGGGGCGGTGCGCTTCGACAACGTCACCTTCCGCTATCGCGGGGTGGAAGGCGCGCGGCCGATGGCGGTGCTGGACGACCTGACGCTGCATGTGGCGCCCGGCGAACGCGTCGGCCTGGTCGGCCGGTCGGGAGCCGGGAAATCGACGCTGATCAACCTGCTGCTGCGATTCCACGACATCGAACGGGGCCGTATCACCATCGACGGGCAGGACGTGTCCCAGGTCACGCAGGACAGCCTGCGCGCGGCCATCGGGGTGGTGACGCAGGACAGCTCGCTTCTGCATCGGTCGGTGCGCGACAACATCGCCTATGGCCGCCCCGACGCGACCGAGGCCGACATCGCCCAAGCCCTGCGCATGGCCGAGGCGCAGGATTTCGTGCCGCTGCTGTCGGACAGTCACGGCCGCCGGGGCCTGGACGCCCATGTCGGCGAACGCGGCGTCAAGCTGTCGGGCGGGCAGCGCCAGCGCATCGCCATCGCCCGCGTGGCGCTGAAGGACGCGCCGATCCTGATTCTGGACGAGGCGACAAGCGCCCTAGACAGCGAGGCCGAGGCCGCGATCCAGTCGCGGCTGGACGCGCTGATGGCGGGCAAGACGGTGATCGCCATCGCGCATCGCCTGTCCACCATCGCCGCGATGGACCGGCTGATCGTCATGGACGGCGGTCGGATCATCGAACAGGGCAGCCATGAGGATCTGTTGGCGCAAGGCGGGCTGTATGCCCGGCTGTGGGCGCGGCAGTCGGGCGGGTTCCTGGTCGACGCCGACGCATGACGGCCGGCTTGCGCGGCGTTTCCCGGCTTGACGGCCCCTGCCGCAGACCCTATCACACGCGCACCGCAGGGGTTTAGCTCAGTTGGTAGAGCATCGGTCTCCAAAACCGAGGGTCGTGGGTTCGAGTCCCCCAACCCCTGCCAGGTTCCCACACATCAGTCATCCCGACGCAGGCTCTCGCGCGCCAGGGCCGCGATCAGGTCGGTGCGCGTGACGATGCCGACGATCCGGTCGCCCTCCAGCACCGGCACGGCGTCGGTGTCGCTGGAAGCCAGCTTCGGAAGCAGCGCGGCGATCGGCGTGTCGGGCGTCGCGGTGGGCAGGCCCTCGCCCATCACATCGGCGGCGCGCAGGTCGTGGCCCGTCCGCGACAGCCGTCCGTCGGGGCGGAACCGGGCATGGGCGCGGGCGATCAGGTGCAGCTGGAAGATCACCCCCAGATAGCGCCCGTCCGGCTCCACCACCGGCAGCGAGGTGAAGCCGTGGCGCGAAAACAGCGCCGCGATGTCCAGAAGCGGCGTGTCGGGCGCGACCGTCACCAGGTCGCGGGACATGATGTCGCCTGTCACCTGGGCCCTGGTGCGATGGCTGGCGGCCTGCATCTCGGCCGCGGCGATCAGCCGGGCCAGATCCTCGACCCCCAGGTTCAGCGCCTGGTTGTAGCGGACCAGGATCGCGGCCAGCTCGTCCTCGGTCAGGCCCAGGCGCTCGGGCGGGGCGGGGTCGGTGGTGCCGCTGGGATTGACCTCTCCGAACTGGCGGAAGGGATAGCGCCGCCCGGTCGCATGGGCATAGATCGCGGCGATCACCACCAGCAGCACCGTGCCCACTGCCACCGGCATCAGCGCGAAGCCCAGGCCCAGCGGGGCGATCTTGCCCGCGCCGATCGCCACCGTCATCGCTACCGCGCCGCCCGGTGGATGGGTGGCCCGGCACAGCGCCATGGCGATGATCGCCGCGCCCACCGACAGCGGCACCGCGGCCATCGGGTCGGCGACCAGGCGGCAGACCAGCAGGGCGACGAAGGCCGACAGGGTATTGCCCAGGATCGCGGGCCAGGGCTGGGCCAGCGGGCTGTTCGGCGCCGCGAAGATCAGCACCGCGGTCGCCCCGAAGGGCGCGATCAGATAGACGCCCAGCCACAGGTCGGGCGAGGCCAGCAGCGCCAGCCCCGCCGCCGCCGTCAGCCCGATCAGCGCGCCGATCCCCGCCCGCAGCGCCTCGGCGGCGGGCACGGCGGCCAGGGACGGCCCAAGCGCGCGAAGACGGGAATGGCCCGTCCGGTCAACAAGGATCCGCAAGACTGGCCCCTTCCTTCTGGCGCGACGATCCCTAGGAAGAAGGGGCGGCGGCTGCAAGATGCCGGCGCCGATCCTGCGACCTTTGCGGGCTTGAAACGGCGGGCGCATCCCGCTACATGCCCCCTGCATCTGTCAAGGAGCCTGTCAGTGGCCACCAATCCCGTCCAGTTCATCAACCAGGTCCGCGCCGAGGCCGCCAAGATCAGCTGGCCGACGCGGCGCGAGGTGATCACGACGACCATCATGGTGCTGATCCTGGCGGCGCTGTTCAGCGTGTTCTTTTCGCTGGTGGACCTGACGATCCGCTTCGGCATCACCGAAGGGCTGCGGCTGATCGCCAACTGATCGGGCTTGCATTTCCTGGCCTGCGGGGGTATCTGCCCCCGACTGTCCGGCAAACGGCGTGCATCGAATGCGGTTGCGCGCCGATTTCAATTTTGACGGATAGGCGAAAATTCAAGGGGTTGCGCGGCGTGCCGGGTGATTCCCTTTTGACGAACAGGGATTGGTCGAAACATGGCAAAGCGTTGGTATTCGGTCAGCGTCCTGTCGAACTTCGAAAAGAAGGTCGCCGAGGCGATCCGGCAGGCCGTCGCCGAAAAGGGTTTGGAAGACCAGATCGACGAGGTGCTGGTCCCGACCGAGGAAGTGATCGAGATCAGGCGCGGCAAGAAGGTCACCTCTGAACGCCGCTTCATGCCGGGCTATGTGCTGGTTCACATGGACATGTCGGACCGCAGCTATCACTTGGTGAACTCGATCAACCGCGTCACGGGTTTTCTGGGCGCGCAGGGCAAGCCGATGCCGATGCGCGACGACGAGGTGAACGCGATGCTGAACCGCAGCGGCGAGGGCGAAAAGGCCGCGCCGCGCAACCTGATCCGCTTCGAGATCGGGGAAAAGGTCAACGTGACCGACGGGCCGTTCGACGGCTTTTCCGGCATGGTCGAGGAAGTGGACGAGATCTCGTCCCGCCTCAAGGTCACGGTGTCGATCTTCGGCCGGCCGACGCCGGTCGAACTGGAATTCACGCAGGTCTCCAAGGCCTCGTGATCGTGCGCGGGAGGCGTGACGCCGCACCGCTAAGTCGGCCCGCAAGCCGGGCGTGATGATAAAGGAGAAGGCCAGATGGCCAAGAAAGTTGTCGGCAGCCTCAAGCTGCAAATCAAGGCGGGCCAAGCCAACCCGTCGCCCCCCGTCGGCCCGGCTTTGGGTCAGCGCGGCATCAACATCATGGCCTTCTGCAAGGAATTCAACGCCAAGACGCAGGAGATGGAGCAGGGCTCCCCGGTTCCGGTCGTGATCACCTATTACGCCGACAAGTCGTTCAGCTTCGAGACGAAGACCGCGCCCGCGTCCTTCCTGCTGAAAAAGGCCGCCGGCCTGAAGCCGGTGGGCAAGCGCAACCGCGCCAAGGGGTCGGACAAGCCGGGCCGCGCGGTCGCCGGTTCGGTCACGGTCAAGCAGGTGCGCGAGATCGCCGAAGCCAAGATGAAGGATCTGTCGGCCAATGATGTCGATCAGGCGATGAAGATCATCCTGGGTTCCGCCCGGTCGATCGGTATCGAGGTGAAAGGCTAAGCCATGGCACAGATTTCCAAGAAAAAAGCCGCCGCCCGTGCGCAGTTCGAAGGCAAGGCCAATCTGACCGTCGAGGACGCCATCACCCTGGTGAAGGGCGCGGCGTCGGCCAAGTTCGACGAAACCGTCGAGATCGCGCTGAACCTGGGCGTCGATCCGCGCCATGCCGACCAGATGGTTCGCGGCGTCGTGACGCTGCCCGCAGGCACCGGCAAGGACGTTCGCGTCGCCGTCTTCGCCCGCGGCCCCAAGGCTGAAGAAGCCAAGGCCGCCGGGGCGGATATCGTCGGCGCCGAAGACCTGATGGAGACGATCCAGTCCGGCAAGATCGAGTTCGACCGGTGCATCGCGACGCCGGACATGATGCCGCTGGTCGGCCGCCTGGGCAAGATCCTGGGCCCGCGCAACCTGATGCCGAACCCCAAGGTCGGCACCGTGACGGTCGACGTGAAATCCGCCGTGGAAGCCGCCAAGGGCGGCGAGGTCCAGTTCAAGGCCGAGAAGGCGGGCGTCGTCCATGCCGGGATCGGCAAGGTGTCCTTCGACGCCGACAAGCTGGCCCAGAACCTGCGCGCCTTCGTGGACGCGGTCAGCCGGGCCAAGCCCTCGGGCGCGAAGGGGACTTACATGAAGAAGGTCTCGATCAGCTCGACCATGGGGCCGGGCGTGTCGGTGGACGTGGCCTCGGCGACGGCCAACTGAGAATTGCCAGCCTTCGGGCTGGGAATGGCGGGGCGAAAGCCGCCCCGCCCTGTCCGAGACGGAGGGTGCCGGGGCGACCTGGCTTAATGTCCTTCCTGAGATGGGGAAGCATTTTTCCGAAGGTTCTTCTTCGGGTGATCTTGCCCTAGCGGACCCGACCTGCCCCATGCGGGGCGGGAAAAGTGAGAGCCGGGGGGAAACCCCCAACTTGGAGTGAAACCGTGGATAGAGCGCAAAAAGAACAGGTGGTCGAAGAACTCGGCCAGATCTTTGAAAGCTCTGGCGTCGTGGTGGTTGCCCACTACGAGGGGATGACGGTTGCACATATGCAGGATCTCCGCTCGCGCATGCGCGAAGCCGGCGGTTCGGTTCGCGTGGCCAAGAACAAGCTCGCCAAGATCGCCCTGGAAGGTAAGCCTTGCGCAAGCATCGCCGACTACCTGACGGGCATGACCGTGATCACCTATTCGGAAGATCCGACCGCTGCGGCCCGGATCGCCGATAAATACGCCAAGGACAACGATCGTTTCGTGATCCTGGGCGGTGCAATGGGTGATTCGGCCCTGGATCCGGCCGGTGTGAAAGCCGTCGCCTCGATGCCGTCGCGTGAGGAGCTTATCGCTCAGATCGTGTCCTGCCTCGGTGCGCCTGCTTCCAGCATCGCCGGTGCCATTGGCGCGCCTGCAAGCAACATCGCGAGCATCCTGACGACCCTTGAGGAACGTGAGGCTGCGTAAGCAACCCGATCCCCGCGTGTGGTTGAAAACCCGACGTTGGAACATTAACTGAGAGAACGGAAAAATGGCTGATCTGAAACAACTCGCCGAACAAATCGTGGGCCTGACGCTGCTGCAAGCTCAGGAACTGAAAACCATCCTGAAAGACGAATACGGCATCGAGCCGGCCGCCGGTGGCGCCGTCATGATGGCCGGCCCGGCTGCTGGCCCGGCTGAAGCCGCCGAAGAAAAGACCGAATTCGACGTGGTTCTGACCGAAGCCGGCCCGAACAAGATCAACGTGATCAAGGAAGTGCGCGGCATCACCGGCCTGGGCCTGAAAGAAGCCAAGGATCTGGTCGAAGCCGGCGGCAAGGTCAAGGAAGGCGCTTCCAAGGCCGACGCCGAAGAGATGAAGAAGAAGCTCGAAGCGGCTGGCGCCAAGGTCGAGCTGAAGTAATCGGCCTGCTGGCTGGTTGAAAAAGGGCAGGGTTCGGGGTTTCCCGGTCCCTGCCGAACCTGTCTTGAAGGGCGGTCTGGATCAGACAATCCTTCAGGGCATGTTCGAGGTTCGGGAGCGGCGCGGTGGGACGCGCGGCACGAATGGAACCTTATCCCCCTGCATTCGTAGGCCCGTGTCCTGGGTGCCCCGACCTGGACCGCGCGCGAAGACGAAAGGTGACAAGACCCCATGGCGCAATCCTATGTCGGCCAGAAGCGTATCCGGCGCTATTACGGCAACATCCGCGAAGTGCTGGAGATGCCGAACCTGATCGAGGTTCAGAAATCCTCCTACGACCTGTTCCTGAACTCGGGTGAGGGCGAGGGCCATCACGACGGCGAAGGCATCCAGGGCGTGTTCCAGTCGGTCTTCCCGATCAAGGACTTCAACGAGACCGCGACGCTGGAATTCGTGAAATACGAGCTTGAGCGCCCGAAATACGACGTGGACGAATGCCAGCAACGCGACATGACCTATGCCGCGCCGCTGAAGGTGACGCTGCGCCTGATCGTGTTCGATGTCGATGAAAACACCGGCGCCAAGTCGGTCAAGGACATCAAGGAACAGGACGTGTTCATGGGCGACATGCCCCTGATGACCACGAACGGGACGTTCATCGTGAACGGCACCGAACGCGTCGTCGTGTCGCAGATGCACCGGTCGCCCGGCGTGTTCTTCGATCACGATCGCGGCAAGACCCATTCCTCGGGGAAATTGCTGTTCGCCTGCCGGATCATCCCCTATCGCGGGTCGTGGCTGGATTTCGAATTCGACGCCAAGGATCTGGTCTTCGCGCGCATCGACCGCCGCCGCAAACTGCCGGTGACGACGCTGCTTTACGCGCTCGGCATGGACCAGGAAGGCATCATGGACGCCTTCTACGAGACCGTGGACTATACCCTGCGCCGCGAGGGCCGGTCGCAGGGCTGGGTCACGCGCTTCTTCCCCGAACGCGTGCGCGGCACCCGTCCGGCCTATGACCTGGTGAATGCCGAAACCGGCGAGATCATCGCCCAGGCCGGGGACAAGGTCACGCCGCGCCTGGTCAAGAAATTGCAGGAATCGGGCGAGGCCCTGAACCTGCTGGTCCCGTTCGAGCGGATCATCGGCCGCTTCGTGGCCAAGGATATCGTGAACGACACCACCGGCTTCATCTATGCCGAGGCGGGCGACGAGATCACGGCGGAATACGACCGCGACGGCGAGCTGAACGGCGGCCTGCTCAAGGTGCTGCTGGACAACGGCATCACGGAGATCCCGGTGCTGGACATCGACCACGTGAACGTCGGCCCCTATATCCGCAACACCATGGCCGCCGACAAGAACATGGGCCGCGAAGGCGCGCTGATGGACATCTATCGCGTCATGCGTCCGGGCGAGCCGCCCACCGTCGAGGCCGCGCAGAACCTGTTCAACAGCCTGTTCTTCGACAGCGAACGCTATGACCTGTCCGCGGTGGGCCGGGTCAAGATGAACATGCGCCTGGATCTGGACGCGCCCGACACCCAACGCACCCTGCGTTCCGACGATATCGTGGCCTGCGTGCGCGGGCTGGTCGAACTGCGCGACGGCAAGGGCGAGATCGACGACATCGACCACCTGGGCAACCGCCGGGTGCGTTCGGTGGGCGAGCTGATGGAGAACCAGTATCGCGTCGGCCTGCTGCGCATGGAACGCGCGATCCGCGAGCGCATGTCGGGCGTGGAAATCGACACGGTGATGCCGCAGGATCTGATCAACGCCAAGCCGGCGGCGGCTGCGGTGCGCGAATTCTTCGGCTCCAGCCAGCTGTCGCAGTTCATGGACCAGACCAACCCGCTGTCCGAGGTGACGCACAAGCGCCGCCTGTCGGCGCTTGGGCCGGGCGGTCTGACCCGCGAACGCGCGGGCTTCGAGGTGCGCGACGTTCACCCGACCCATTACGGCCGGATGTGCCCGATCGAGACGCCGGAAGGCCAGAACATCGGCCTGATCAACAGCCTGGCGACCTTTGCCCGCGTGAACAAATACGGCTTCATCGAAACCCCCTATCGCAAGGTCATCGACGGCCAGGTCACCGATGACGTGGTCTATATGTCCGCGACCGAGGAGATGCGTCACACCGTGGCCCAGGCCAACGCGACGCTGGATGCGGATGGCCGCTTTGTCGATGAACTGATCTCGACCCGTCAGGCGGGCGATTTCACGCTGAACCCGGTCGATGCCATCGACCTGATCGACGTGTCGCCGAAACAGCTTGTCTCGGTCGCCGCCGCGCTGATTCCGTTCTTGGAAAACGACGACGCCAACCGTGCGTTGATGGGGTCGAACATGCAGCGTCAGGCGGTGCCGCTGCTGCGGGCCGAGGCGCCCTTCGTCGGCACCGGCATGGAGGGCACCGTCGCCCGCGATTCCGGCGCGGCCATCATGGCCCGCCGCGGCGGCGTGATCGACCAGGTCGATGCGCAGCGGATCGTTGTGCGGGCGACCGAAGGGCTGGAATCCGGCGATGCGGGCGTGGACATCTATCGTCTGCGCAAGTTCAAGCGGTCCAACCAGTCCTCGACCATCAACCAGCGTCCGCTGGTCAAGGTGGGCGACAAGGTCGTGGGCGGCCAGGTGATCGCGGACGGTCCCTCGACCGACCAGGGCGAGCTTGCCATCGGCCGGAACGTGGTCGTGGCCTTCATGCCTTGGAACGGCTACAACTACGAGGACTCGATCCTGATTTCCGAGCGGATCCACCGCGACGACGTGTTCACCTCGATCCATATCGATGAATACGAGGTTGCGGCCCGCGACACGAAGCTGGGGCCCGAGGAGATCACCCGCGACATCCCGAACGTCGGCGAGGAGGCGCTGCGCAACCTCGACGAGGCCGGCATCGTCTATATCGGCGCCGAGGTCGGGCCGGGTGACATCCTGGTGGGCAAGATCACCCCCAAGGGCGAAAGCCCGATGACGCCGGAAGAAAAGCTTCTGCGCGCCATCTTCGGCGAAAAGGCGTCCGACGTGCGCGACACGTCCTTGCGCCTGCCGCCGGGGGCTTACGGGACCATCGTGGAAGTCCGCGTCTTCAACCGCCACGGTGTGGACAAGGACGAACGCGCGCTTCAGATCGAGCGCGAGGAAGTCGAGCGACTGGCCCGCGACCGCGACGACGAACAGGCGATCCTGGACCGCAACATCTATGCGCGCCTGAAATCGCTGATCCTGGGCAAGACCGCCGTGAAAGGCCCCAAGGGCATCAAGGCCAATTCCGAGATCACCGAGGATCTGCTGGGCACGCTGTCGCGCGGCCAGTGGTGGCAGCTTGCCGTCAGCGAGGAAGACACCGCCAAGGAAGTCGAGGCGCTGAACCATCAATACGACCTGCAAAAGAAGGCCCTCGAAGCCCGCTTCGAGGACAAGGTCGAAAAGGTCCGCCAGGGCGACGACCTGCCGCCGGGCGTGATGAAGATGGTCAAGGTCTTTGTCGCCGTGAAGCGCAAGCTGCAGGCGGGCGACAAGATGGCCGGGCGTCACGGCAACAAGGGCGTCGTGTCCAAGGTGGTGCCCATCGAGGACATGCCGTTCCTGGCCGACGGCACCCCGGTCGACCTGGTGCTGAACCCGCTGGGCGTGCCCTCGCGCATGAATGTCGGGCAGATCCTGGAAACCCATATGGGTTGGGCGGCGCGTGGCCTCGGCCTCAAGATCGACGAGGCGCTGGAAGAGTATCGCCGCAATGGCGACATGACCCCGGTCCGCGAGGCGATGCGCATCGGCTATGGCGACGAGATGTATGCCGAAACCTTCGACGGCATGGACGACGATCTGCTGGTCGAACACGCCAACACCGTGCGCACCGGCATTCCGATCGCCACCCCGGTCTTCGACGGCGCCAAGGAAGCCGACGTGAACGACGCGCTGACCCGCGCCGGATTCGACACCTCGGGGCAGTCGGTGGTCTTCGATGGCCGTTCGGGCGAACAGTTCGCCCGCAAGGTCACCGTCGGCATGAAGTATATCCTGAAGCTGCATCACCTTGTCGACGACAAGATGCACGCGCGGTCAACCGGCCCCTACAGCCTGGTCACCCAGCAGCCGCTGGGCGGCAAGGCGCAGTTCGGCGGGCAGCGCCTGGGTGAGATGGAGGTCTGGGCGCTGGAAGCCTATGGCGCCGCCTATACCTTGCAGGAAATGCTGACGGTCAAGTCGGACGACGTGGCGGGCCGGACCAAGGTCTATGAATCCATCGTCAAGGGCGACGACAACTTCGAGGCCGGCGTGCCGGAATCCTTCAACGTGCTGGTCAAGGAGGTCCGGGGTCTGGGCCTCAACATGGAACTCCTGGATGCGGAGGAGGAGGAGTGAGGGCCACGGCTCTCACCACCTTCCCCGTGCCCTTCATTAGGAATTGAGAATGAACCAGGAACTTGCCACCAATCCCCTGAACCCGCTGGCCCCGCCGCGGCAGTTCGACGAAATCAAGATCTCGCTGGCCTCGCCCGAGGAAATCCTCGCCTGGTCCTATGGCGAGGTGAAGAAGCCCGAGACCATCAACTATCGCACGTTCAAGCCGGAACGTGACGGTCTGTTCTGCGCGCGCATCTTCGGTCCGATCAAGGACTATGAATGCCTGTGCGGCAAATACAAACGGATGAAATATCGCGGCCTGGTCTGCGAGAAATGCGGCGTCGAGGTGACCCTGCAAAAGGTCCGCCGCGAGCGCATGGGCCATATCGAACTGGCCGCGCCCGTCGCCCATATCTGGTTCCTGAAATCGCTGCCCAGCCGCATCGGGCTGATGCTGGACATGACGCTGCGCGATCTGGAACGGATCCTGTATTTCGAGAACTATGTGGTGATCGAGCCGGGCCTGACCGATCTGACCTATGGCCAGTTGCTGTCCGAGGAGGAATTCCTCGACGCGCAGGACAACTATGGCGCCGACGCCTTCCAGGCCGATATCGGCGCCGAGGCGATCCGGGCGATGCTGGCCAATATCGACCTGGCCGCGACCGCCGACCAGTTGCGCGAGGATCTGAAGGAAGCCACCGGCGAGTTGAAGCCGAAGAAGATCATCAAGCGCCTGAAGATCGTCGAGAGCTTCCTGGAATCCGGCAACCGCCCGGAATGGATGGTGCTGACCGTGATCCCGGTCATCCCGCCGGAACTGCGTCCGCTGGTGCCGCTGGATGGCGGCCGGTTCGCCACGTCCGACCTGAACGACCTCTATCGCCGCGTCATCAACCGCAACAACCGCCTGAAGCGCCTGATCGAGCTTCGCGCGCCCGACATCATCGTGCGCAACGAAAAGCGGATGTTGCAGGAATCGGTCGATGCGCTGTTCGACAACGGCCGTCGCGGCCGCGTGATCACGGGCAACAACCGTCGCCCGCTGAAATCGCTGTCGGACATGCTGAAGGGCAAGCAGGGCCGGTTCCGCCAGAACCTTCTGGGCAAGCGCGTGGACTTCTCGGGCCGTTCGGTCATCGTGACCGGGCCGGAGCTGAAGCTGCACCAGTGCGGGCTGCCGAAGAAGATGGCGCTGGAGCTGTTCAAGCCGTTCATCTATTCGCGGCTTGAGGCGAAGGGCCTCAGCAGCACCGTCAAGCAGGCCAAGAAACTGGTCGAGAAGGAACGCCCCGAGGTCTGGGACATCCTGGACGAGGTGATCCGCGAACATCCGGTCCTGCTGAACCGCGCGCCGACGCTGCACCGCCTGGGCATCCAGGCGTTTGAACCCATCCTGATCGAGGGCAAGGCGATCCAGCTTCACCCGCTGGTCTGTTCGGCCTTCAACGCCGACTTCGACGGCGACCAGATGGCGGTTCACGTCCCCCTCTCGCTGGAAGCCCAGCTTGAGGCGCGCGTCCTGATGATGTCGACGAACAACGTTCTGTCGCCCGCCAACGGCGCGCCGATCATCGTGCCCTCGCAGGACATGGTTCTGGGCCTGTATTACGTCTCGATGCAGCGCGACGGCATGAAGGGCGAGGGCATGGCCTTCGCCAATGTGAACGAGGTCGAACATGCCCTTGCCGCTGGCGAGGTGCATCTGCACGCGCGTATCACCGCGCGTATCAAGCAGATCGACGAGAACGGCAACGAGGTCGTCAAGCGGTTCGAGACCACGCCGGGCCGCGTGCGGCTGGGCGCGCTGCTGCCGATGAACGCCAAGGCGCCCTTCGAACTGGTCAACCGGCTGCTGCGCAAGAAGGACGTGCAGGTCGTCATCGACACCGTCTATCGCTACTGCGGGCAGAAGGAATCGGTGATCTTCTGCGACCAGATCATGGGCCTGGGCTTCCGCGAGGCGTTCCGCGCCGGCATCAGCTTCGGCAAGGACGACATGGTGGTGCCCGACAACAAATGGACCATCGTCGAGGAAGTCCAGGACCAGGTGAAGGAGTTCGAGCAGCAATATCTCGACGGCCTGATCACCCAGGGCGAGAAATACAACAAGGTCGTGGACGCCTGGTCGAAATGCAACGACCGCGTGACCGAGGCCATGATGGCGACGATCTCGGCCACCAAGAAGGACGCGAACGGCGCCGAGATGGAGCCGAACAGCGTCTATATGATGGCCCATTCCGGCGCGCGGGGTTCGACCAACCAGATGAAGCAGCTGGGTGGGATGCGCGGGCTGATGGCCAAGCCCTCGGGCGAGATCATCGAGACGCCGATCATCTCGAACTTCAAGGAAGGTCTGACCGTTCTTGAATACTTCAACTCGACCCACGGCGCGCGGAAGGGCCTGTCGGACACGGCGTTGAAGACGGCGAACTCGGGCTATCTGACGCGGCGTCTGGTGGACGTGGCGCAGGATTGCATCATCCGCGAACACGACTGCGGGACCGAGCAGGGGATCACCGCTTCGGCGGCGGTCAACGACGGCGAGGTCATCAGCCCGCTGTCCGAACGCGTGCTGGGCCGGACCGCGGCCGAGGACGTGCTGGTTCCGGGCGCTGACGAGATCATCGTCCGCAGGAACGAGCTGATCGACGAACGCAAGGCCGATGCCATCGAACAGGCGGGCGTGCAGTCGGTCCGCATCCGGTCTGCCCTGACCTGCGAGTCGGAGGACGGGGTCTGCGCGCTTTGCTATGGCCGGGATCTCGCGCGCGGCACGCTGGTCAATATCGGCGAGGCTGTCGGCATCATCGCCGCGCAGTCGATCGGCGAGCCGGGCACGCAGCTGACGATGCGGACCTTCCACATCGGCGGCATCGCGCAGGGCGGCCAGCAGTCCTTCCAAGCCGCCTCGCACGAGGGCACGGTCCAGTTCCGCAACGAGAACATCCTGACCAACGCCAATGGCGAGCAGGTCGTGATGGCGCGCAACATGCAGCTGGTCGTCGTCGACGACCAGGGGCAGGAACGCGCCAGCCACAAGCTGTTCTACGGCTCGAAGCTGTTCGTGAAGGAAGGCGAGCGGGTCCTCCGTGGCGCCAAGCTGTTCGAATGGGATCCCTATACCCTGCCGATCATCGCCGAAAAGGCCGGTGTGACGAAGTTCGTGGACCTGCTGTCGGGGATCTCGGTCCGCGACGAGACGGACGATGCGACCGGCATGACGCAGAAGATCGTGACCGACTGGCGTTCCGCGCCGAAAGGCAACGATCTGAAGCCCGAAATCATCATCATGGATGAGAACGGCGATCCGGTGCGCAACGAACAGGGCAACCCGATCAGCTATCCGATGTCGGTGGACGCGATCCTGTCGGTCGAAGACCAGCAGGAAATCCGCGCCGGCGACGTGGTGGCGCGGATCCCGCGCGAAGGCGCCCGGACCAAGGACATCACCGGGGGTCTGCCCCGCGTGGCCGAACTGTTCGAGGCCCGTCGTCCCAAGGATCACGCGATCATCGCCGAGATCGACGGCTATGTGCGCTTTGGCAAGGACTACAAGAACAAGCGCCGCATCACCATCGAGCCGTCGGAAGAAGGGCGCGCGCCCGTCGAATACATGGTGCCGAAAGGCAAGCACATCCCGGTGCAGGAAGGCGACTTCGTGCAGAAGGGTGACTATATCATGGACGGCAACCCGGCCCCGCACGACATCCTGCGGATCATGGGGATCGAGGCGCTTGCGGATTACCTGATCGACGAGGTGCAGGACGTCTACCGGCTGCAAGGTGTGAAGATCAACGACAAGCATATCGAGGTGATCGTCCGCCAGATGCTGCAAAAGATCGAGATCACCGACAGCGGCGACACCACCCTGCTGAAAGGCGAGCATGTCGAGCGCGACGAGTTCGAGGAAGAAAACGCCAAGAGCGAAGCCAAGGGGGGCCGCCCGGCCACCGGGGAACCCGTGCTGCTGGGCATCACCAAGGCCAGCTTGCAGACCCGCAGCTTCATCTCGGCCGCGTCCTTCCAGGAAACGACCCGCGTGCTGACCGAGGCCGCCGTTCAGGGCAAGCGCGACAAGCTGCTGGGCCTGAAGGAGAACGTCATCGTCGGCCGTCTGATCCCGGCAGGCACGGGCGGCGCCACCGCCCGCGTCCGCCGCATCGCGACCGAACGCGACGCCGAGGTGATCGAGGCGCGCCGCGCCGAGGCCGAAGCCGCCGCGGCGCTGATCGCCCCGGCGATGGAGACCACGGCACCGGAAATGGTCGTCGACCTGCCCGAAGACCGCGACGAGTGATCGTTTCCGCATGACATGCGAGGGCCCGGCGGCAATGCCGGGCCTTTTGCGTTTCGGACGCCCTCTCCGATGCGGTTCACGACTTCTTAACGATTTCATGAGATGCCGCAGAGAACCGAAGTAAAAAGGATTTGTGGATGCGATTCGCGGGCAATGTGATCTGGTTCGTGTTGGGGGGCTGGTACACCGCTCTGTTCTGGCTGGCGGGGGCGGCCGTATTCGCCGTTTCCATCGTGGGGCTGCCGCTGACGCGCGCCGCCATCGAAATGGCGAAGATGTCGGCCTGGCCTTTTGGCAAGGAGGTCGTCCACATCCGCGACCTGGACCGCAAGACCCTCTCGGCCACGACCGCCGCCACCGGCACGATAGGCTTCGTCTTTAACGTCCTGTGGGCCTGCACCTTCGGCATCCTGCTGTTCCTGTCCTATCTTCTCGCCGGGATCCTGTGTTGCCTGACCATCATCGGCATTCCCTTCGGGCTGCAAAGCTTCAAGCTGGCAGGGATATCCTTCTGGCCCGTCGGGCGGCGCGTGGTTCCGGTCGAGGCCGCAAGGCTGGTGCGCGACGAAAGGGCCGCCGATCTGGTCGCAAGCTATCGGCGGGCCTAGGCTGCGTGGGGTTGCGTATCCCGCAAAATCCTCTTGCCCGATCCGGTGGCAATGCCTAACGGGAAAGCACCGTTCCCCTGGTGAAACCGGCCATGCGCACCCCCATCCTGTCCCCGATCCGGCGCGTCCGGCCTGCTTCGGTTCGTCCGCTGGCGCACAAGCCGGGGGACAACCTGCACGGCGCGGCGCTGATGACGCTGTGCATGGTGGCTTTCGGCCTGAACGACACGGTGATGAAGTTCGTCGTGCAGGACATGCCGCTGTATCAGGCGATCGCCCTGCGCGGGCTGTTCGCCATGGCCTTCATCGCCGCCCTGGCGCCCCGGATGGGCGGGCTTTCGCTGCGCATCCCCGCGCAAGCGCGCCGGCCGATGTTCTGGCGGCTGGTCGGAGAGATCGCCTCGACCATCCTGTTCCTGAACGCCTTGCAGAACATGGCGATGGGCGACGTGTCGGCGATCATGCAGGCGCTGCCGCTGGCGGTGATGGTCACGGCGGCGCTGTTCTTCAACGAGACGCTGGGCTGGCGCCGGATCGGCGCCGTGATCGTGGGGTTCCTGGGTGTGCTGCTGATCCTGCGGCCGGGGGGGAATGTGTTCGGCCTGTGGGCCGTCGTCGCGCTTGCGGCCATGGCGATGATCGTGCTGCGCGACATGGCGACGCGCGGCTTCGGGAAAGAGATCAGTTCCGCCACCATCGCCTTTTACGCGGCGACCGGCGTGACCGCGACGGGCTTCGCCGTCAGCCTGGCCCGCGAATGGGTGATGCCCAGCGGCGCGCAGGTGCTGCTGCTGATCCTCGGCAGCGTGTTTCTGACGGTGGGCTATGTCAGCGCGGTGGCGTCGATGCGGGTGGGGGAAATCTCCTATGTCGCGCCGTTCCGCTATACCTCGCTGCTCGTGGCGATCGCGATGGGGCTGATCGTGTTCGGCGAATGGCCCGACCTGTGGACCTGGGCCGGGTCGGCCCTGGTGGTCGCGGCCGGGATCTATACCATCCTGCGCGAGGCGCGGCCGGGCATGGTCCGCTGATGCGGGTGCCGATGCCGGGCCTGCCTTGGGACATCGCGCCCGAGGCCCCGGACCGGGGCAGCCGGCCCTGCGCTTCGGCCTGGATCGCGCGGTCCTGGACGGCCTTGGGCGGCGCCTGGGCAAGGGGGTCGGCGTCGGGCCGTCATGTTGACAGCCCAGGCGATTCCCCTTATACGCCCCACACCCGCCGGGAAACCGGCCGGGGACCAGAACCTTTCGTGGTCACGATCCTGGCCGTAACTGCCTCGATCCTCTGGAATTTTTCCCGTCCACCCCGGTTACCGGGGCAGGATGGGTTTGGCATTTCGCGATTCGCGCGACATGCCGTCGAGAAGCGGCGCAACCAGCCGGTTGCGAGTATTGACAGAGCAAGACGGGGAACCGAATGCCGACGATCCAACAGCTGATCCGCAAGCCGCGGCAGCCCAAGGTGCAGCGCTCGAAGTCGCAGCACCTGCAAGGCTGTCCGCAGAAACGCGGCGTCTGCACGCGCGTCTATACCACGACGCCGAAGAAACCGAACTCCGCCATGCGGAAGGTCGCCAAGGTGCGGCTGACCAACGGGTTCGAGGTCATTTCCTATATTCCGGGCGAAAAGCACAACCTCCAGGAACACAGCGTCGTGCTGATCCGCGGCGGCCGCGTGAAAGACCTTCCGGGTGTCCGCTACCACATACTGCGCGGTGTGCTGGATACCCAGGGCGTCAAGGATCGTCGCCAGCGCCGTTCGAAATACGGCGCCAAGCGTCCGAAATAAGGAGAGACATCGATGTCCCGTCGTCACGCCGCTGAAAAGCGCGAAGTCCTGCCCGACGCCAAATTCGGCGATCGCGTGCTGACCAAATTCATGAACAACCTGATGGTTGACGGCAAGAAATCGGTTGCCGAGCGCATCGTCTATTCGGCCCTGGACCGCGTCCAGACCCGCCTGAAGCGCGAACCGATCGAAGTCTTTCACGAGGCGCTGGAAAACGTGAAACCGTCCGTCGAGGTGCGGTCGCGCCGCGTCGGCGGCGCCACCTATCAGGTGCCGGTCGAGGTCCGTCCGATCCGCCGCGAGGCGCTGGCGATCCGCTGGCTGATCACCGCCGCCGCCAAGCGCAACGAACACACCATGGAAGAACGTCTTGCGGGCGAACTGGCCGATGCCGTGAACGGCCGCGGCACTGCCGTGAAGAAACGCGAAGACACGCACAAGATGGCCGACGCGAACAAGGCGTTCAGCCACTACCGCTGGTAAGGCGAAAGGATCCAGACCATGGCACGCGAATATCCGCTGCAGCGTTACCGTAACTTCGGCATCATGGCCCATATCGACGCCGGCAAGACGACAACGACCGAGCGTATCCTTTTCTACACGGGTAAGAACCACAAGATGGGCGAAACCCACGAGGGTGCGTCCACCATGGACTGGATGGAGCAAGAGCAGGAGCGCGGCATCACGATCACGTCTGCCGCGACCACCACGTTCTGGCAGCGCCAGGAAGACCCGACCACCGAGGGCACCTCGGAGACCAAATACCGCTTCAACATCATCGACACGCCGGGCCACGTGGACTTCACCATCGAGGTCGAGCGTTCGCTGGCCGTGCTGGACGGCGCGATCTGCCTGCTGGACGGCAACGCCGGTGTCGAGCCGCAGACCGAGACCGTGTGGCGCCAGGCCGACCGTTACAAGGTTCCGCGGATCGTCTTCGTCAACAAGATGGACAAGATCGGCGCGGATTTCTTCAACTGCGTCCGCATGATCAAGGACCGCACCGGCGGCACCCCGTGCCCGATCGCCCTGCCGATCGGCGCCGAGGACACGCTGGAAGGCATCGTCGACCTGATCAAGATGGAAGAATGGGTCTGGAAGGGCGAGGATCTGGGCGCCAACTGGATCCGCCAGCCGGTCCGCGACGACCTGAAGGGCGTTGCCGAGGAATGGCGCGCCAACATGATCGAACTGGCCGTCGAACAGGACGACGATGCCATGGAAGCCTATCTGGAGGGCAACGAGCCCGACGAGGCGACCCTGCGCAAGCTGATCCGCAAGGGCACGCTGTCGCTGTCCTTCTTCCCGGTGATGGCCGGTTCGGCGTTCAAGAACAAGGGCGTGCAGCCGCTGCTGAACGCGGTGATCGACTTCCTGCCGTCGCCGATCGACGTTCCGGCGCTGATGGGCTTTGCCCCCGACGACGAGACCGAGACCCGCAATATCGAGCGTTCGGCCGATGATGCGCAGCCCTTCTCGGCCCTGGCGTTCAAGATCATGAACGACCCCTTCGTCGGCTCGCTGACCTTCACGCGTCTCTATTCCGGTCAGCTCAAGAAGGGCGACCAGATGCTGAACTCGACCAAGGGCAAGCGCGAGCGCGTCGGCCGGATGATGATGATGCACGCCATCAACCGCGAAGAGATCGAGGAAGCCTTTGCGGGCGACATCATCGCGCTGGCGGGCCTGAAGGACACCACCACGGGCGATACGCTGTGCGATCCCGCCAAGCCGGTGGTTCTGGAAACCATGACCTTCCCGGAACCGGTGATCGAGATCGCCGTGGAGCCCAAGTCCAAGGCAGACCAGGAGAAGATGGGCCTTGCCCTTCAGCGCCTGTCCGCCGAGGATCCGTCCTTCCGCGTCGAGACCGATCTGGAATCGGGCCAGACCATCATGAAGGGCATGGGCGAACTTCACCTCGATATCCTGGTCGACCGCATGAAGCGCGAGTTCAAGGTCGAGGCGAATATCGGCGCCCCGCAGGTGGCCTATCGCGAAACCATCAGCCAGCCGGCCGAGATCGACTATACGCACAAGAAACAGACCGGCGGCACCGGCCAGTTCGCCCGCGTCAAGCTGGCGATCAACCCGACCGAGCCGGGCGAGGGGTATTCCTTCGAATCCAAGATCGTCGGCGGCGCGGTGCCCAAGGAATACATTCCGGGCGTCGAAAAGGGCATCAAGTCGGTCATGGACTCGGGTCCGCTGGCGGGCTTCCCGGTGATCGACTTCAAGGTCGCGCTGCTGGACGGTGCCTTCCATGACGTCGACTCCTCGGTCCTGGCCTTCGAGATCGCCTCGCGCGCTGCCATGCGCGAAGGTCTGAAGAAGGCGGGCGCCAAGCTGCTGGAACCGATCATGAAGGTCGAGGTGGTGACGCCCGAGGAATATACGGGCTCGATCATCGGCGACCTGACCAGCCGCCGCGGCATGGTCCGTGGCCAGGATTCGCGCGGCAACGCCAATGTCATCGACGCCTTCGTGCCGCTGGCCAACATGTTCGGCTATATCAACAACCTGCGTTCGATGTCCTCGGGCCGCGCGGTGTTCACGATGCAGTTCGACCATTACGAGGCCGTGCCGCAGAACATCTCGGACGAGATCCAGAAGAAATACGCATAACGGCGGTGCGTGGGAAACCACGCACCCTACCACCCCCGTAGGGTGCGTGCTTGCACGCACCGTCACCAACAAGGAGCCATCATGGCAAAGGCAAAGTTTGAACGGACGAAACCGCACGTCAACATCGGGACGATCGGTCACGTTGACCACGGCAAGACGACGCTGACGGCTGCGATCACGAAGTATTTCGGCGAGTTCCGCGCCTATGACCAGATCGACGGCGCGCCCGAGGAGCGGGCTCGGGGGATCACGATCTCGACCGCGCATGTGGAATACGAATCGGAAAACCGCCACTATGCCCATGTGGACTGCCCCGGCCACGCGGACTACGTGAAGAACATGATCACCGGCGCGGCGCAGATGGACGGCGCGATCCTGGTGGTGAACGCCGCCGACGGCCCGATGCCGCAGACGCGCGAACACATCCTGCTGGGCCGCCAGGTGGGCATCCCCTATATGGTCGTCTATCTGAACAAGGTCGACCAGGTGGACGACGAGGAGCTGCTGGAACTGGTCGAGATGGAGGTGCGCGAGCTGCTGTCCTCCTACGATTATCCGGGCGACGACATTCCGATCATCAAGGGCTCGGCGCTGGCGGCGCTGGAAGGCCGCGACAAGGAGATCGGCGAGGATTCGATCCGGGCGCTGATCGCGGCGGTGGACGACTACATCCCGACGCCCGAGCGCGCGGTGGACCAGCCGTTCCTGATGCCGATCGAGGACGTGTTCTCGATCTCGGGCCGGGGCACGGTTGTCACCGGCCGGATCGAGCGCGGCGCGGTGAACGTGGGCGACGAGCTTGAGATCGTGGGCATCCGCGACACCAAGAAGACCACCTGCACCGGCGTCGAGATGTTCCGCAAGCTGCTGGATCGCGGGGAAGCCGGCGACAACGTGGGCGTCCTGCTGCGCGGCATCGACCGCGACGGGGTGGAGCGCGGCCAGGTTCTGTGCAAGCCGAAATCGGTGAACCCGCACACGACCTTCGAGGCCGAGGCCTATATCCTGACCAAGGAAGAGGGCGGCCGCCACACGCCGTTCTTCGCGAACTATCGCCCGCAGTTCTACTTCCGCACGACGGACGTGACGGGGACGGTGAAGCTGCCCGAGGGTACCGAGATGGTGATGCCGGGCGACAACCTGAAGTTCGAGGTCGAGCTGATCGCGCCGATCGCGATGGAGGAAAAGCTGCGCTTCGCGATCCGCGAGGGCGGCCGCACCGTCGGCGCCGGCGTGGTCTCCAAGATCATCAAGTGATCCGACGCCAGGGCGACAATGCAAAGGGCCGTCTCCGAAAGGGGGCGGCCTTGTTTATGGGGGTGCCGATTCCGGGCGATCCGGCCTTGACGCTGACCCGCCAAAACGGCTATACGCCCCCATCGCAGTCGGATCCGCCCCAGGATGAGATTCGCCTGTCTTGCGCGCGGCCGCCTTCTGGGCGGCCTGCTCTTATTTTACACGGTCCGATGCTGGCGCCGCGTGGTGCGATGTCAGCCTCTCGACTGGAACTCCCCGTCAGAGGGATGACTATGCAAAGTCAGAATATCCGCATCCGGCTGAAGGCGTTCGATTACCGCGTGCTGGAAGCCAGCACCCAGGAAATCGTCAACACCGCCAAGCGCACCGGCGCGACCGTTCGCGGCCCGATTCCGCTGCCGAACAAGATCGAGAAATTCACCGTCCTGCGCGGCCCTCACATCGACAAGAAGTCGCGCGACCAGTGGGAAATCCGCACCCACAAGCGCCTGCTGGACATCGTCGATCCGACGCCCCAGACCGTTGACGCGCTGATGAAGCTCGACCTCGCCGCCGGCGTGGATGTCGAGATCAAGGTGTAAGGAGGGGATGATGCTGCGTACTGGTATTATCGCCAAGAAACTGGGCATGACCCGGCTGTTCCTGGAAGACGGCCGTCAGGTTCCGGTGACCGTCCTGCAACTGGACAGCCTGCAAGTCGTCGATCAGCGCACCGTGGCCCGCGACGGCTATACCGCCGTGCAACTGGGCGCGGGGGAAGCCAAGGCCAAGCGCACCACCGCCGCGATGCGCGGTCACTTTGCCAAGGCCAGCGTCGCGCCCAAGCGCAAGATCGCGGAATTCCGCGTGGCCGAGGAAAACCTGATCAATGTGGGCGAGGAAATCACCGCTGACCATTACTTCGCCGGTCAGTATGTGGACATCGCCGGCACCTCGATCGGTAAAGGTTTTGCGGGCGCGATGAAGCGTCACAATTTCGGCGGTCTGCGCGCCTCGCACGGCGTGTCGATCAGCCACCGCTCGCATGGTTCGACCGGCCAGTGCCAGGACCCCGGCAAGGTGTTCAAGGGCAAGAAGATGGCGGGTCACCTGGGCGCCGTCCGCGTCACCACGCAGAACCTGCAAGTGGTGCGCACCGACGCCGACCGTGGCCTGATCATGGTCAAGGGCTCGGTTCCCGGTTCCAAGGGCGGCTGGGTCACGATCAAGGACGCCGTGAAGAAAGCGACGCCCGAGAACGTGATCTATCCGGCCGCGCTGAAATCGGCCGCTGACGAAGCCCGCCGCTTGGCCGAGGCCGCCGCCGCCGAGGCCGCCGCTGCGGAGGAAGCCGCCCGCGAGGCTGCTGCTGCCGAGGCCGCCGCTGCCGAGGAAGCCGCATTGGCCGAAGCGCAGGCGTCCATCGCCGCCGACAAGGACGCTGCCGATCCGAACGCCGACAAGGCTTCTGATGGTGCGGAAGCTGCGCCCGAAGGAGACAAAGAATGAAACTCGATGTGATCAAGCTGGATACCGGCAAGGCCGGTGAAATCGAGCTGGCCGACGAGATCTTCGGGCTGGAGCCGCGCGGCGACATCCTGCAGCGCGTCGTCCGCTGGCAGCGCGCCAAGGCGCAGGCGGGCACCCATTCGGTGCTGGGCAAGTCGGATGTCAGCTATTCGACCAAGAAGATCTATCGCCAGAAGGGCACCGGCGGCGCCCGCCACGGTTCCCGCAAGGCGCCGACCTTCCGTCACGGCGGCACCTACAAGGGCCCGACCCCGCGTTCGCACGCCTTCGATCTGCCGAAGAAGGTGCGCGCCCTGGGCCTGCGCCATGCCCTGTCGGCGAAAGCCACGGCCGGGGAACTGGTCATCATCGAGGATCTGAACCTCGCCGATGCCAAGACCGCCGCCGTCGCCAAGGCCGTCAAGGAAAACGGCTGGAAGCGCGTGCTGGTGATCGACGGTGCCGAGGTCAACGAAGGCTTCGCCCGCGCCGCCCGCAACATCGAAGGCGTGGACATCCTGCCGTCGATGGGCGCCAACGTGTATGACATCCTGAAGCGCGACACGCTGGTGATCACGCGGTCGGGCGTCGAAGCTCTGGAGGCTCGGTTGAAATGAGCGTGAAAGCTGAACATTACGACGTGATCGTCAAGCCGATCATCACCGAAAAAGCCACCATGACGTCGGAAAATAACGGCGTGGTCTTCCAGGTGTCCAAGGACTCGAGCAAGCCGCAGATCAAGCAGGCGGTCGAGGCCCTGTTCGGCGTCAAGGTGAAGGCGGTCAACACCACCATCACCAAGGGCAAGCAGAAGCGGTTCCGGGGCATCCTGGGCCGTCGCAGCGACGTGAAGAAGGCCTATGTGACCCTGGAAGAGGGTAACACTATCGACGTGTCCACCGGACTCTGATAGCAGGCGGAACTCTGCGGCCCCGGGGCAACCGGGGCCGCGATCTTTTGACGACAACGGACCACCCTGGTCCAAAGCAACGGAAGACAGAAAGATGGCATTGAAGTCGTATAAACCGACGACGCCTGGCCAGCGCGGGCTGGTTCTGATCGACCGTTCGGAGCTTTGGAAAGGTCGCCCGGTCAAGTCCCTCACCGAGGGGTTGACCAAGAACGGCGGTCGGAACAACACCGGACGGATCACCATGCGCCGCAAGGGCGGCGGGGCAAAGCGCCTGTATCGCATCGTCGATTTCAAGCGCACCAAGTTCGACATGGCCGCCGTGGTGGAACGGATCGAATACGATCCCAACCGCACCGCCTTCATCGCCCTGATCGGCTATGAGGATGGCGAGCGCGCCTATATCCTGGCGCCGCAGCGCCTGGCTGTCGGCGACAAGGTCGTCGCGGGCGCCAAGGTCGACGTGAAGCCCGGCAACGCCATGCCCTTCAGCGGGATGCCGATCGGCACGATCGTCCACAATGTCGAGCTGAAGCCCGGCAAGGGCGGCCAGATCGCCCGTTCGGCGGGCACCTATGCCCAGTTCGTGGGCCGCGACGGCGGCTATGCCCAGATCCGCCTGTCCTCGGGCGAATTGCGTCTGGTGCGTCAGGAGTGCATGGCGACCATCGGCGCCGTGTCGAACGCGGATCACTCGAACCAGAACCTGGGCAAGGCCGGCCGCAACCGCCACAAGGGCATCCGTCCCAGCGTGCGCGGTGTGGCGATGAACCCCATCGACCACCCGCATGGCGGCGGCGAGGGCCGGACCTCGGGCGGCCGCACGCCGGTCACGCCTTGGGGCAAGGACACCAAGGGCAAGAAGACCCGCAGCAACAAGGCGACCGACAAGTATATCTTGCGCTCGCGTCACACGAAGAAGAAGGGCCGCTGATCCATGGCACGTTCTATCTGGAAAGGCCCCTTTGTTGACGCCTATGTGCTCAAGAAGGCGGAGAAGGCCCGCGACTCGGGGAAATCCGATGTCATCAAGATCTGGTCGCGTCGTTCGACCATCCTGCCGCAGTTCGTCGGCCTGACCTTCGGCGTCTATAACGGGCAGAAGCACATCCCCGTTGCCGTGACCGAAGAGATGATCGGCCAGAAATTCGGTGAATATTCGCCTACGCGGACCTATTACGGCCACGCGGCGGACAAGAAAGCCAAGAGGAAGTAATCGTCATGGGTAAGGAAACCAATCCGCGCCGCGTGGCGGAGAACGAAGCATTCGCAAAGACCAAGGGTCTGCGCACCTCGCCGCAGAAGCTGAACCTGGTGGCGGCGCTGATCCGCGGCAAGAAGGTGGACAAGGCCCTGGCCGACCTGACCTTCTCGCACAAGCGGATCGCGGGCGACGTGAAGAAATGCCTGCAATCGGCGATCGCGAATGCCGAGAACAACCACGGGCTTGATGTCGACAACCTGGTCGTCGCCGAAGCCTGGGTCGGCAAGAACCTGGTGATGAAGCGCGGCCGTCCGCGGGCGCGTGGCCGTTATGGCAAGATCATGAAGCCGTTTTCGGAAATCACCATCAAGGTGCGCCAAGTCGAGGAGCAAGCGTAATGGGTCAGAAGGTCAATCCGATCGGTATGCGCCTCCAGGTCAACCGCACCTGGGACAGCCGCTGGTATGCCGACGACAAGGACTATGGCAATCTGCTGCTTGAAGACCTGAAGATCCGGGCCTTCATCAAGACGGAAGCCAAGCAGGCCGGCATCAGCCGCGTGATCATCGAGCGTCCGCACCGCAAGTGCCGGGTGACGATCCATGCCGCGCGTCCGGGCGTGATCATCGGCAAGAAAGGCGCCGATATCGAGGTCCTGCGCACCAAGCTGGCGAACTTCACCAAATCCGAAGTTCACCTGAACATCGTCGAGGTCCGCAAGCCGGAAGTCGATGCGGCCCTGGTGGCTGAATCGATTGCCCAGCAGCTGGAGCGTCGGGTCTCGTTCCGCCGCGCCATGAAGCGCGCGGTGCAGAACGCGATGCGCATGGGTGCCCTGGGCATCCGCGTGAACGTGTCGGGCCGTCTTGGCGGCGCCGAGATCGCGCGGACCGAATGGTATCGCGAAGGCCGTGTGCCGCTGCACACCCTGCGCGCCGACATCGACTATGCGCTGGCCGAAGCCACGACCCCCTACGGGATCATCGGGGTGAAGACCTGGATCTTCAAAGGCGAGATCATGGAGCACGACCCCCAGGCCCGCGACCGCAAGGCCGCCGAGGCTCAGGAAGGTCCGGCGCCCCGTGGTCCCCGCCGTGACCGCGACTCGCGCTAAGGAGCTTAATCATGCTGCAACCGAAACGGACCAAGTTCCGCAAACAGCACAAGGGCCGGATCCATGGTGAAGCCAAGGGCGGTTTCGCCCTGAACTTCGGATCCTTCGCGCTGAAGGCCACCGAGCCCGAGCGCGTGACCGCCCGCCAGATCGAGGCGGCCCGCCGCGCGATCACCCGCCACATGAAGCGTCAGGGCCGGGTCTGGATCCGGATTTTCCCGGACGTGCCGGTGTCCTCGAAGCCGACCGAGGTGCGGATGGGCAAGGGCAAGGGCGCCATCGACTTCTGGGCCGCCCGCGTCCATCCCGGCCGCATCATGTTCGAGATCGACGGCGTGTCCGACGAGATCGCGCGCGAGGCCCTGCGCCTGGGCGCCAACAAGCTGCCGGTCCTGACCCGCATCGTGGCGCGCGAGGACTGGTAAGCGGCGGGGTGAAACCCGCGCTGTGAAAAGACCCCGCCGGGCGACTGGCGGGGTTTCCCTTTCCGGGACGGGAAGGGCTTGCATCATCCGGCCTTTGCCTGTATGGGACGGCCTTCATCACGAAACTCCACCGGGAATCAGGGTGGCCCTGCGATGCAGGGGCTCTCCGGTGATGTTGAAAGGAACAGGCGCATGAAGGCGCAGGATCTGACGTCGAAGACGCCCGACCAGTTGAAGGATCAACTGATCGCGCTGAAGAAAGAGGCTTTCAACCTCCGCTTCCAGCAGGCCACCGGCCAGCTTGAAAGCACCGCCCGGATGCGCGCCGTGCGCCGCGACGTGGCCCGTGTGAAGACCATTCTGAACCAGAAGGCGGCGGAAGCCGCCGCAGCGAACTGAGGAGCGGCCCATGCCCAAACGCATCCTGCAAGGCCGCGTCACCAGCGACAAGAACGAACAGACCGTCACCGTTCTGGTCGAGCGCCGCTTCAAGCACCCGCTGCTGCACAAGACCGTTCGTTCGTCCAAGAAATACCGGGCGCATGACGCGAACAACCAGTTCAAGATCGGCGACATCGTTCGCATCGTCGAATGCGCGCCGATCTCGAAGACGAAACGCTGGACTGTCCTGACGGACGAAGCGGTTACCGCGTAAGTCCATCATCACAGATCAGAAATGATCGAAACCCTGGGGCCGCAGGACGCGGTCCCCAAAGGTCGGGAGAAACCAAATGATCCAGATGCAGACCAATCTGGATGTCGCTGACAACTCCGGCGCGCGCCGGGTTCAGTGCATCAAGGTCCTAGGTGGTTCGCACCGTCGCTATGCGTCGGTGGGCGACATCATTGTCGTGTCCGTCAAGGAAGCCATCCCGCGGGGCCGGGTGAAGAAGGGCGACGTCCGCAAGGCCGTCGTCGTCCGCACCGCCAAGGAAGTGAAGCGCGAGGACGGCACGTCCATCCGCTTCGACCGCAACGCCGCCGTCATCCTGAACAACCAGGGCGAGCCGGTCGGCACCCGGATCTTCGGGCCGGTCGTCCGCGAGCTGCGCGCGAAGAACTTCATGAAGATCATCTCGCTTGCGCCGGAGGTGCTGTAATGGCTGCCAAGCTGAAAAAGGGCGACAAGGTCGTCGTGCTGGCCGGCAAGGACAAGGGCAAGCAGGGCGAGATCACCGCCGTCATGCCCAAGGACAACAAGGCCATCGTTGACGGCATCAACATCGCGATCCGTCACCAGCGTCAGACGCAGACCTCGCAAGGCGGCCGCACGCCCAAGGCGATGCCGATCGACCTGTCGAACCTGGCGCTTCTGGACAAGAACGGCAAAGCGACCCGCGTCGGCTTCCGCCTGGAAGACGGCAACAAGGTCCGTTTCGCCAAGACCACGGGAGACGTGATCTGATGCTGGACGCAAGCAAATACACGCCGCGCCTGAAGTCGGTTTACCGCGAGACGATCCGGGCCGCGCTGAAGGAAGAATTCGGCTACAAGAACGACATGCAGATCCCGCGTCTGGACAAGATCGTCCTGAACATGGGCATCGGCGAGGCCGTCAAGGACACCAAGAAGGTCAAGCAGGGCGCCGAGGAACTGTCGCTGATCGCCGGCCAGAAGGCCGTGATCACCAAGGCGAAGAACTCGATCGCCGGCTTCCGCGTGCGCGAGGAAATGCCGCTGGGCGCGAAAGTGACCCTGCGCGGCGACCGGATGTACGAATTCCTGGACCGCCTGATCAACGTCGCGCTGCCGCGCGTCCGCGACTTTCGCGGCGTCAAGGGCACCTCGTTCGACGGCCGCGGCAACTATGCCATGGGCCTGAAGGAGCACATCGTGTTCCCGGAAATCAACTTCGACAAGGTCGACGAAGTTCTGGGGATGGACATCATCATCTGCACCACGGCGCCGACCGACGCCGAAGCGAAAGCGCTGTTGAAGCATTTCAACATGCCCTTCAACAGCTGATCGCGGAGGTAAGAGATATGGCAAAGAAATCCATGGTCGAGCGCGAGAAGAAGCGCGAGCGTCTGGTCGCGAAATTCGCCGCCAAGCGCGCCTCTCTGAAAGAGGTCATCAACAACCAGTCCCTGCCGATGGAAGAGCGGTTCAAGGCTTCGCTGAAGCTGGCCGAACTGCCGCGCAATTCGTCGGAGACGCGTCTGCACAACCGGTGCCAACTGACCGGCCGTCCGCACGCGTATTACCGCAAACTGAAACTGTCGCGGATCATGCTGCGCGAGCTTGGCTCGCAAGGTCAGATCCCCGGCCTTGTCAAATCCAGCTGGTAAGGGGGCAACATGTCGATGAACGATCCTCTCGGCGATATGCTGACCCGCATCCGCAATGCGCAGATGCGCGGCAAATCGACCGTGCGCACCCCGGCCTCCAAGCTGCGCGCTTGGGTTCTGGACGTGCTGAAAGCCGAAGGCTACATCCGCGGCTATGACGAAGTCACCACCGATGCCGGTCACAAGGAACTGGAAATCGGTCTGAAATACCATGACGGCACCCCGGTCATCCGGGAACTGTCGCGTGTGTCGAAACCCGGCCGCCGCGTCTATGCGGGCGCCCGGGAAATCCCGCAGGTCCGTCAGGGTCTGGGCGTCTCCATCGTCTCGACCCCCAAGGGCGTCATGTCGGATGCAGCGGCTCGCAATGCCAATGTCGGCGGCGAAGTCCTCTGCACCGTGTTCTAAGGAGGGCAGAATGTCTCGGATTGGTAAGAAGCCGGTCGTGCTGCCCAAGGGCGTGACGGCCGAGATCAAGGGTCAGACGATCGAAGTGAAGGGGCCGAAAGGCACCCGCAGCTTCACGGCGACCGACGATGTGGATCTGGTGCTGGACGAAGGCGCGGTCGCGGTGAAACCGCGCGGAACTTCGAAACGCGCCCGCCAGCAATGGGGCCTGACCCGCTCGATGGTGGAAAACCTGACGGTCGGCGTGTCGGAAGGCTTCAAGAAGGAACTGGAAATCCAGGGCGTCGGCTATCGTGCGCAGATGCAGGGCAAGACCCTGAAGCTGGCCCTGGGCTATTCGCATGACGTGAACTTCGAAACGCCGGACGGCGTGACGATCACGGCGCCGAAGCAGACCGAAATCATTGTGGAAGGCATCGACCAGCAGCTTGTTGGTCAGGTGGCCGCGAACATCCGCGAGTGGCGCCGCCCCGAGCCCTACAAGGGCAAGGGCATCCGCTACAAGGGCGAGTTCGTCTTCCGCAAGGAAGGCAAGAAGAAGTAAGGGGCGCATGAAATGGCACTGAAAAAGCAAGAGCTGTTCGCAAAGCGCCGCCTGCGCGTTCGCAACAAGCTGCGGGCGATGTCGAACGGCCGTCCGCGTCTGTCGGTCCACCGCTCGTCGAAGAACATCTCGGTCCAGGTCATCGACGACCTGAACGGCGTGACCCTGGCCTCGGCCAGCACGCTGGAGAAGGACTTCGGCCTGGTCGGCAAGAACAACGTCGAGGCCGCGGCCAAGATCGGCGCCGCGATCGCCGAGCGTGCGAAGGCTGCGGGCGTCGAGGACGTCGTCTTCGACCGTGGCGGCTTCATCTTCCACGGCAAGGTGAAGGCCCTGGCCGACGCCGCCCGCGAAGGTGGCCTGAAGTTCTGATCCTGCGGGTGGCGGCACACGCCACCCCGATGATCCGGGGGGCGGCCTGTCAAGGCTGCCCCACCTGGATTGAACAAACCGGCGCAAAGCGCCACCTGTAAAGGAATGCCATATGGCAGAACGTGACAACCGCCGGGGCCGCCGCGAAGAGCGCGAGGAAAACCCGGAATTTCAGGATCGCCTTGTCGCGATCAACCGCGTGTCGAAAACCGTCAAGGGTGGCAAGCGCTTCGGCTTTGCAGCCCTGGTCGTCGTCGGCGACCAGCGTGGCCGCGTCGGCTTCGGCAAGGGCAAGGCCAAGGAAGTCCCCGAGGCGATCCGCAAGGCGACCGAGCAGGCCAAGCGTTCGCTGGTTCGCGTGCCCCTGCGCGACGGCCGCACCCTGCACCACGACATCGAAGGCCGCCACGGCGCGGGCAAGGTGATCATGCGCACCGCCGTTCCGGGCACGGGCATCATCGCCGGTGGTCCGATGCGCGCCGTGTTCGAGATGCTGGGCGTGCAGGACGTCGTCGCGAAATCGCAGGGTTCGCAGAACCCCTACAACATGATCCGCGCGACGCTGGACGGCCTGAAGAAGGAAGCCAGCCCCCGCTCGGTCGCGCAGCGTCGGGGCAAGAAGGTGGCCGACATCCTGCCGCAGGACAACAAGCCTGCTGCCGAAGCCGCCGCCGAAACCGTCGAAGCGTAAGGAGACAGGCGAATGGCAACCATCGTCGTCAAGCAGATCGGCAGCCCGATCCGCCGCCCCGCCATCCAGCGTGAGACGCTGAAGGGCCTGGGCCTGAACAAGATGAACCGCACCCGCGAACTGGAGGATACCCCCTCGATCCGCGGGATGGTCGCCAAGATCCCGCATCTGGTGACGATCATCGAAGAAAAAGCCTAATCCGCAAGGACCGCTGATGAAACGCCCCGGAGGAATCCGGGGCGTTTTCGTTTGTCCGCGTCGGGCAGTGCAGGCGTTAACTGTTCAGTCCCGGCATCTGGTGGATCGGGTTTAGGATGAATCTGTCTGGCTCTGATGTCCAGATCTTGCAGATGTATTCGTAGGGCGTGAGGCCGCCGAGGGTCTTGAGCCTACGCGCGAAGTTGTAGGCTGCCATGAAGTCGGCGAGATGCGTGCGGAGCTCGTCGTGGCTGGTGTAGTGAAAGCGTTTGACGGTGGCGTCCTTGATCGTGCGGTTCATCCGCTCGACCTGACCGTTGGTCCACGGGTGGTTGGGCTTCGTCAGGCGGTGCTCAATGCCGTTGGCCTCGCAGATCATGTCAAAGCGCATAGGTCTGGAATAGATGGTGTTCCGGTTCCGAGGCTGCTCGGCGAACTGAATACCGTTGTCGGTGAGGATGGTATGGACCTGATAGGGCACGGCTTCGAGCATGTGCTGCAGGAACTCCCAAGCTGTCTTCCTGTCCGCCTTGTCGACGAGCTGGGTCACGGCAAACTTGCTCGTGCGGTCAATGCCGACGAACAGGTAAAGCTTGCCTTCAGCAGTCTGCACCTCGGCGATGTCGATATGAAAGAAGCCGATAGGGTAGCGCTTGAACTTCGACCGTTTCGGCTTGTCGCCTTCCACGTCGGGCAGTCGAGAGATGCCGTGGCGCTGAAGGCACCGATGCAGCGCTGAGCGTGTCAGGTGTGGAATTGATGGCTGCAGGGCATAGAGGCAGTCGTCCAGCGGCAAAAGCGTGTGCAGCCTGAACGCGACGATGGCCGCCTCCTCGGCTTCTGTCAAAACCGTGGAGCGTGGCTCCTTCGGCCCTGTCTTGAGATCATCGACCGTCGCTCGCTTGCGCCACTTCGCCACTGTCTTGGGGTTAATGCCGAGCTCCCGGCTCAGCGTCGCGAGCGAAGCTTGCGATCGTTGTATTGCAGCTCTGACGGCGTGCGTGGTCGTGGCGCTCCCGTGACGAACCTGGCCCATAATGCTTCCCTCCATCCCTGAGAAAGGATCGCACCATCAAACCGTGGGATCAAACAGTTAACCATATCGTAACCTCTGCGCCCTAAATCTGGCCGGAAATGCCGAGCGGATGGGGAACAGGGTGGCGCGTATCATCTGCGCATGTCTGGCGTGGCTTCTGGCGGGCACCTTGGCCCAGGCCGGTCCCTGGCCGCGCGAACAGGGGCAGGCCTTCGTCGCGCTGACCGACGAACGCGACCGGGCGGGCAATTCCTTTACCGGGCTCTATGCCGAATACGGGCTGGCCCGGCGCCGCACCCTGGGCCTGGAGATCAGCCGTACCGATGTCGGCGAAACCACGGCGATGGCCTGGTATCAGAAATCCCTGGACGGCGGGCAGGGGCCGAACAGGCTGGCCTATGCGATGGGCTTCGGCGCGATCCGCCGGGACGGCCAGCTGCTGCCGCTGAGCCAGGCCGCGCTGATGTGGGGGCGCGGCTTTTCGGGCCTGTGGGACGGCGGCTGGCTGACCACCGAGGCCCGCGTCAAGGTGGCGGGCAAGACCGAGGAGGTCCGGGTCCGGCAGGGCATGACCCAGGTCGAATACGCCTATCTGACGCCCGAGATCGTGACCAAGCTGGATCTGACGGTCGGCATCCGCCCCACGCCCGCCTGGGCCCTGGTGAACCAGTTGCGGCTTGAGGCGCGCAAGGACAGCGATTTCTCGGCAAAGCTGGCCAGTTCGGCGGTCTATGACCTGGCCGGTCCGGCGCGGCTGGAAATCGGGATCATCGCCCCCCTGGCCGGTCCCGGCGAACCGGCCCTCAAGATCGGCACCTGGCTGGAATTCTGAGCCTATTCGCGGCAGGCATAGACCGCGCCGCCCACGGCCACCACCGATACCGCCGCCCCCGCCACGATCGCCGGGGACGACGCCATGGCCGCCGCCGCCCCGCCGATCGAGGACAGCACGCCCGAGATATAGCCCTGCGATCCGCTGAGGATCACCGCCCCCGATCCGTCGGGCAGGGCGCGGGCACCGTTGATCGCCCCGCGCGCCGCAGCCCCGGTGATGGCGACGGCGGCGTTCTTGGTCCGGTTGACCCTTTGGCAGACCGTCTTGGCAGGCGTTTCGCAACGGCCATAGGCGTCGCGGCGGCCCAGGTCGTAACCGAGGATCGAATCGCTGGCCTTGTCGTGGCGCAGGCAGAAGGGGCCGCGTTCGTCATCCGTCAGATCCGGCGTCAGGCTGCGCAGCACGACATAGCTGGGGCAGGTGTCGCGGCCCCAGGAGGTGAAGAGGATTTCCCGCCGGCTGAAATGATCGCGCAGGCCGGGCTCGTCCCGGTCATAGGCCAAGGGAACGTCGCGGGCATTGATGCGGGCGGTGCAGAGGACCGGTTCCGCCTGGGCGGCAAGGGGGGCCGACAGCAGCGCGGCAAGGAAAAGGGCGGGGCGGGTCATGGCATCCTGATAATCCGGGGATCGGCAAGGGCAACTCACATCCGCTTGTCCGGTTGCCGCGCAAGGCGGGGCTTGCCGCAGTCCGGCGTTCCGTCTATACGCCCGCGGGTGCCGATGGGCACCGATTCACGAAACACGACATGCCGCGTCCGCCCCATCATCGCTTCGGGGGTGCGTCCGGCCTAGGAGAAGCGACATGAAACTGCATGAAATCCGCGATAACGAGGGCGCCAACCGCAAGAAGAAGCGCGTGGCGCGCGGTCCCGGCTCGGGCAAGGGCAAGACGGCCGGCCGGGGTATCAAGGGCCAGACCTCGCGTTCGGGCGTGGCGCTGAACGGTTACGAAGGCGGCCAGATGCCGCTGTACCGCCGCCTGCCCAAGCGCGGCTTCACCAAGCCGAACGCGAAATCCTTCGCGGTGGTGAACCTGGGCCAGATCCAGTCCTTCATCGACGCGGGCAAGATCGACGCCAAGGCCGACCTGACCGAGGACGCCCTGGTCGCCTCGGGCCTGGTGCGCCGCAAGCTGGACGGCATCCGCCTGCTGGCCAAGGGCGACGTCACCTCGGCCCTGACCATCAGCGTCACCGGCGCGTCGAAAGCGGCGGTCGAGGCGGTCGAGAAGGCGGGCGGCAAGGTGTCGCTGCCGGTCGCGACCGAAGCGGCGGCGGAATAAGCTGTTGATCGGGGCCTTCCCGCCCCATAGATAGCGAACAGGTTTTCCTGGCGCCGCCGGTCCCCGGAAACGGGTCGGCGGCGCTGTCATGACACGGGACGTAACACACATGGCGTCAGCCGCAGAACAGATGGCCGCGAACCTTTCATGGAGCGCATTCGGCAAGGCCACGGAACTTCGCCAGCGTATCTGGTTCACGATCGGGCTGCTGATCATCTATCGGCTGGGCACCTATATCCCGGTGCCGGGCATCGACGGCGCGGCCCTGCGCAACTTCATGGATCAGGCGCAGGCGGGCATCGGCGGCATCCTGTCGATGTTCACCGGCGGCGCCCTGGGCCGGATGGGCGTCTTCGCGCTTGGCATCATGCCCTATATCTCGGCCTCGATCATCGTGCAGCTGCTCACCTCGATGGTGCCTTCGCTGGAACAGCTGAAGAAGGAAGGCGAGCAGGGGCGCAAGAAGATCAACCAGTACACGCGCTATGGCACCGTGGCCCTGGCGCTGTTCCAGGCTTTCGGCCTGGCCAAGTCGCTGGAGGCGGGCGGGCTGGCCCATGATCCGGGCCTGTTCTTCCAGGCCTCGGTGGTCATCACCCTGGTCGGCGGCACCATGTTCCTGATGTGGCTGGGCGAACAGATCACCGCGCGCGGCATCGGCAACGGCATCTCGCTGATCATTTTCGTGGGCATCGTCGCGGAAATCCCGGCGGCGCTGGCGAACTTCTTCGCGCAGGGCCGGTCCGGCGCGATCTCGACCCCGGTGATTCTGGGCGTGATCGTGATGGTCGTCGCCGTGATCGCCTTCGTGGTCTTCATGGAGCGGGCGCTGCGCAAGATCCGCATCCAGTATCCCCGGCGCCAGGTCGGCATGAAGATCTATGACGGCCAGTCGTCGCACCTGCCGATCAAGGTCAACCCGGCGGGCGTGATCCCGGCGATCTTCGCCTCGTCGCTGCTGCTGCTGCCGGTGACGATCTCGACCTTTTCTGGCAACCAGACCGGGCCGATCATGTCCACGATCCTGGCCTATTTCGGGCCGGGCCAGCCGCTGTATCTGGTGTTCTTCGCGGCGATGATCGTCTTCTTCGCCTATTTCTATACCCACAATGTCAGTTTCAAATCCGACGACGTGGCCGACAACCTGAAGAACCAGGGCGGCTTCATCCCCGGCATCCGGCCGGGCAAGCGGACCGAGGAATACCTGGATTACGTCGTCAACCGCGTGCTGGTGATCGGCGCGGCCTATCTGGCGGCCGTCTGCCTGCTGCCGGAAATCATCCGCCACCAGTGGTCGGTGCCGTTCTATTTCGGCGGCACCTCGGTCCTGATCGTGGTGTCGGTGACGATGGACACGATCAACCAGGTGCAAAGCCATCTTCTGGCCCATCAGTACGAAGGCCTGATTGAGAAATCCCAGTTGCGTGGTAAACGCAAAGAGGGAAGCGCAAAGCCGCGTCGCGCACCGTCGCGCCGCTAATGGCCCGACGGGCTGACGAGGGGGACAGACCTGAGATGACGATCAATATCATTCTGCTGGGGCCGCCGGGTGCCGGCAAGGGAACCCAGGCCAAGAAGCTGGTCGACGACCGTGGCCTGGTGCAGCTGTCCACCGGCGACATGCTGCGCGCCGCCCGGTCCTCGGGGACCGAGATGGGCAAGCGCGTGGCCGAGGTCATGGACCGGGGAGAGCTGGTGACGGACGAGATCGTCATCGGCCTGATCCGCGAAAGGCTGGCCGAGGGCGGCAAGGGCTTCATCTTCGACGGCTTTCCGCGCACGCTAGCGCAGGCGGATGCACTGGGCCAGTTGCTCCGCGACACGGGGATGCAACTGGATGCGGCGATCGAGCTGAAGGTCGACGACGGCGCATTGGTCGATCGCATCGTCAAGCGCGCCGAACAGTCGATGGCGGCGGGCGAGCCTGTCCGCAAGGACGACACGCCGGAGGTGTTTTCCGACCGGCTGCGGGAATACTACAAGAAGACCGCGCCCTTGCTGGGCTATTACTATGCCAAGGGCGACCTGCATCAGGTCGATGGCATGGCCGCCATGGATGAGGTTGCCGCCCAGATCGCGAGGGTTCTGGACGAAAAGGCTTGACCTTTCCTTTACCGGCCTTTAATGCACGTCATCTCGCAAGAGAATCACTCCTCTGGGGTGGCCCATTGTCTGGCCCGAAGGCGTTGCTTTCGGGCCTTGCGTTGTGAAAAAAGGTTCCGGGGCTACGGAACCGCAACCATGAAGGAAAAACGCGTGGCTCGTATTGCTGGCGTCAACATTCCGACCGGGAAGCGCGTCCCGATCGCCCTGACCTATATCCACGGCATCGGCCCGATGTATGCCGAACAGATCTGCGAGGCCGTCGGCATCGACCGCGCCCGCCGCGTGAACGATCTGTCGGATGCCGAAGTGCTGCAAATCCGCGAATATATCGACGCGAACCTGACGGTCGAGGGCGATCTGCGCCGCGAACGGCAGATGAACATCAAGCGCATGATGGACCTGGGTTCCTATCGCGGCCTGCGTCACCGCCGCGGCCTGCCGGTCCGCGGCCAGCGCACCCATACCAATGCCCGCACCCGCAAAGGCCCGGCAAAACCCATCGCTGGCAAGAAGAAATAAGGGGCAACGGACATGGCACGCGACAAGACCCGCATGAAGCGCAAGGAACGCAAGAACATCGCCACGGGCGTTGCGCATGTGAATTCCAGCTTCAACAACACCAAGATCCTGATTTCCGACGTGCAGGGCAACGCGATCTCGTGGTCGTCCGCCGGCACCATGGGCTTCAAGGGCTCGCGCAAATCGACCCCCTATGCCGCGCAGATGGCCGCAGAAGACGCGGGCCGCAAGGCGCAGGAACACGGCGTCCGCACCCTGGAAGTCGAAGTGCAGGGCCCCGGCTCGGGCCGCGAATCGGCGCTCCGCGCCCTGGCCTCGGTCGGTTTCAACATCACCGCGATCCGCGACGTGACTCCGATCGCGCATAACGGCTGCCGCCCGCCGAAGCGCCGCCGCGTCTGATTTTCAGGTAGCGATTCCCCGGATCGCGCGTCCTTCGCGCGGTCCGGCCTTTTCCGTTTTCAACCTCGGGCGTTTCCGACCACGGACATGGGGCGGAAGCAAGAATGGAGGCAAACGCATGATCCACAAGAATTGGGCCGAGCTGATCAAGCCGACGCAATTGGTTGTCAAGCCTGGCGCGGATGCCACCCGCACCGCCACGCTGGTCGCCGAACCGCTGGAGCGGGGCTTCGGCCTGACGCTGGGCAACGCGCTGCGCCGCGTGCTGCTGTCCTCGCTGCAAGGCGGGGCCATCACCTCGGTCCAGATCGACAACGTGCTGCACGAGTTCAGCAGCGTCCCCGGCGTCCGCGAGGACGTGACGGACATCGTCCTGAACCTCAAGGGCGTGACGCTGAAGATGGACGTGGAGGGGCCGAAGCGCCTGACCCTGTCCGCGAAGGGACCGGGCGAGGTCAAGGCGGGCGACATCCAGGAAACCGCCGGGATCACGGTGCTGAACCGCGATCACGTCATCTGCCACCTGGACGACGGCGCCGACCTGAACATGGAACTGACCGTGCAGACCGGCAAGGGCTATGTCGCGGCCGACAGGAACCGCCCCGAGGACGCGCCCATCGGGCTGATCCCGATCGACGCGATCTTCTCGCCCGTCAAGCGTGTCAGCTATGAAGTCACGCCCACCCGCGAGGGGCAGGTGCTGGACTATGACAAGCTGACGATGAAGATCGAAACCGACGGCTCGCTGACCCCGGAAGACGCCGTGGCCTATGCCGCGCGCATCGTCCAGGACCAGCTGTCGGTCTTCGTGAACTTCGACGAACCCGAATCGGCCAACCGCCAGGACGCCGAGGACGGGCTGGAATTCGACCCGCGCCTGCTGAAGAAGGTGGACGAGCTGGAACTGTCGGTGCGTTCGGCCAACTGCCTGAAGAACGACAACATCGTCTATATCGGCGACCTGATCCAGAAGACCGAGGCCGAGATGCTGCGGACCCCGAACTTCGGCCGCAAGTCCTTGAACGAGATCAAGGAAGTGTTGTCGGGCATGGGCCTGCACCTGGGCATGGACGTGGTCGACTGGCCGCCGGAAAACATCGAGGATCTGGCGAAACGGTTCGACGACCAGTTCTGAGCCTTTCGGGGGCGGTCCGCCGCCCCCGCACGACCGGGCATCCCGCCCCAAGGAGAGCGGCCCGCCACGCATGGGTCGCCGGACAAAGCAAAACACGTTAACGGAGAATCATCATGCGTCACGCCCGTGGCTATCGCCGCCTCAACCGCACCCATGAACACCGCAAGGCCCTGTGGGCCAACATGGCCGGATCCCTGATCGAGCACGAGCAGATCAAGACGACCCTGCCCAAGGCCAAGGAACTGCGCCCCATCGTCGAAAAGCTGATCACGCTGGCCAAGCGCGGCGACCTGCACGCCCGCCGCCAGGCCGCCGCGCAGCTGAAGCAGGACCAGTATGTCGCCAAGCTGTTCGACGTGCTGGGCGCGCGTTACAAGGACCGCCAGGGCGGCTATGTCCGCGTCCTGAAGGCCGGTTTCCGCTATGGCGACATGGCACCGATGGCGATCATCGAATTCGTGGACCGCGACACCTCGGCCAAGGGTGCGGCCGACCGCGCCCGCGTCGAAGCTGCCGAGGCCGAATAACGCCGCCTCTTTCGGCTGATCGAATCAGACGCCTCGCAGCCCCTCCGGTTGCGGGGCGTTTTTCGTGACGTTGCGGCACAGTTGGCCGGGCGCCAGCGGGCTGATAGCCTTGGAAATCGCGCGGGCTGCGTCTTGCCGCTCATCCGCCGTCAAGGGCATCGCCAGCAGTTGCTGGCGAAGATAGACCGGCAGCGGCAGGACGTCGCTGGATAGCCGCATCGGCGGAATCTCCTATCCCATTAAGGATATGGCAACTATTATGCTCCAATACTACTTTGTACGTTGACGCCTTCGAACGCAATTTGTCTAAAAAGTCATGTCATCACGCGCCGATATCAATGCTGGCCTGCAGAAACTGGGAAAACTTGCCCCGGCGGGCTATTTCGTGGGCGTGCATATCCGTTTTGCCGCCCCCTTGATGCAATTTCAGACCTATGCGCAGGAATGGGCGGATTTCTATTCCCAGAATGGCTATGCGCTGCGCGATCCGACGATCGCCTGGGGATTTTCGACGACGGGGGCCTGCCGCTGGTCCAGTCTGCCGATCCCGGATCCGTTCAGTATCCTGAAGGACGCGGCGAACCATGGCCTGACATTCGGGCTGACGGTCTCTTGCGGGCCGATCAATTCGCGCACCATCGCCAGCTTCGCCCGCGACGACCGCGAATTCACGGATGACGAGATCGCCGAGATCTCGACCACGGTACGTCGGCTTCACGATTCAACGGAGCCGCCGGCGAGCCTGACCAAGGCTCAGAAAGATGCCCTTCGTTGCGTCGCGGAGGGCGATCGTCATGCGGCAGCGGCGGCCAAGCTTGGCATCACCGAAAGCGCGTTCAAGGCAAGGCTGATCTCAGTCCGGGAAAGACTGAAGGCCCGCACGACCGCCGAGGCGTTGCAGAGGGCCAAGGAATACCGCCTGCTTTAGGCGTTCGCCCAGGGGATCCGGGACGCAAGGAGGGGCTGTCCTTACACCCCAGGAGAATGACAATGCAGACGACCACGCTTTCCTTTTCGAACCTCCACAACCACGGCGACCTGTTCGCCAAGCTGTTCCGCGCCCGCAAGCAGAGCTTCATCATCCAGAAGAACTGGGATCTGCCCGAGGCCGAGGACATGGAGTTCGATCAGTACGACACGCCGCAGAGCCGCTGGATCGCCGTCCATGACAAGGGCGAGATCCTGGCGGGCTTCCGCCTGACGCCCACGACCGCCCGCTGCGGAATCTACAGCTATATGATCCGCGATGCGCAGAACGGCATCCTGGGCGGGTCGATCCCCCAGGATCTGCTGGACGCCCCCGCGCCGGTCGATCCTCATGTCTGGGAATGTTCGCGCGTTTTTGTCAGCCACGACATCCCGCAGATGTATCGCCGCAAGGTCCATTTCAAGATGGTCGAGGCCATGACGGGATCGGCCCGCGAACTGGGCGCGACGCGGCTGATCGCGCTGACCGGCGCGTCCTGGCCCCGGTGGTATGGCCGCTGCGGCCTGGAAGCCGAGGCGATCGGCCGGGTCATGTGGATCGACGACGGCCATTTCCAGTGCGTCGCGATCAACCTCGCGCCGAAGATGCATTGACGGCGGGGGCTGTTCGCAGCCCATCGGCCGTCCTACATTGACGGCATCATGCCCGACCTGTTCGACGCCAGCCCCTTGTCCGATCCGCCGCCGACCCCGGCGGTGCGACCCTTGGCCGACCGCATCCGCCCCGTGCGCATGGGCGATGTGATCGGCCAGGACAAGGTGCTTGGCCCGGACGGACCGCTGGGGTCGATGCTGGCGTCGC
The DNA here is from genome assembly GCF_029027965.1 of Paracoccus sp. S3-43. Lineage (NCBI taxonomy): Bacteria > Pseudomonadati > Pseudomonadota > Alphaproteobacteria > Rhodobacterales > Paracoccaceae > Paracoccus > Paracoccus qomolangmaensis. Next base: position 757,556 of record NZ_CP119082.1, read on the forward strand.
GCAGCCTGTCCTCGCTGATCCTGTGGGGCCCGCCCGGCGTCGGCAAGACCACCATCGCCCGCCTGCTGGCGGACGAGACCGATCTGGCCTTCGTGCAGATCAGCGCGATCTTTTCCGGCGTCCCCGAGCTGCGCAAGGTGTTCGAGGCCGCGAAGCTGCGCCACGGCCAAGGGCGCGGCACGCTGTTGTTCGTGGACGAGATCCACCGCTTCAACAAGGCGCAGCAGGACAGTTTCCTGCCCTATATGGAGGATGGGACGATCCTTCTGGTCGGTGCGACGACCGAAAACCCGTCCTTCGAGTTGAACACCGCACTGATGTCGCGGGCGCAGGTCATCGTGCTGGAGCGCCTGTCGCTGCGCGATCTGGAACTGATGGCGCAGCGCGCCGAACGGGAACTGGGCCGCAAGCTGCCCCTGACGGCCGAGGCGCGCGAGGCGCTGCTGGAGATGGCCGACGGAGACGGCCGCGCCGCCCTGAACCTGATCGAGCAGGTGGCGGCCTGGAAGACCGACACGCCGGTCGACCAGCCCGCCATGGCGCAGCGGCTGATGCGGCGGGCGGCGAAATACGACAAGTCGGGCGACGAACATTACAACCTGGTTTCCGCCCTGCACAAATCGGTGCGCGGGTCCGACCCGGATGCGGCTCTATACTGGCTGGGCCGGATGCTGGAGGGGGGCGAGGATCCGCGCTATCTCGCCCGCCGCATCACCCGCATGGCGGTCGAGGATATCGGCCTGGCCGATCCGGCGGCGCAGCGCCATTGCCTGGACGCCTGGGCGCTGTATGAACGGCTTGGCAGTCCCGAGGGCGAACTGGCCTTGGCGCAGGCGGTGATCTATCTGGCGCTGGCGCCGAAGTCGAATGCCGGATACGTCGCCTACAAGGCCGCGCGGGCCGAGGCGCGGCGGACCGGCAGCCTGATGCCGCCCGCCCATATCCTGAACGCGCCGACGAAGATGATGAAGGAACAGGGCTATGGCGCGGGCTATGCCTATGACCACGACGCCGAGGACGGCTTTTCGGGGCAGAACTATTTCCCCGACGGCATGAAGCGCCCGGTTCTGTATGTCCCGGTCGAACGCGGCTTCGAACGGGAACTGAAGAAGCGGCTGGACTGGTTCGTGTCGCAGCGGCTGAAGCGCGGCGGTTGACTTTGCGCGCGTCCCGGCACAGGACCGGCCCATGATGAACCCATATCTTCAGGTCGCCATCGGCGGCGCCATCGGATCGGTGGCCCGCCTTGGCGTGTATCGCGCGATGCCCGTGCAGGGCTTTCCGCTGGCGACACTTGCCGTCAATGTCGCTGGCAGCCTGATCATGGGCCTGCTGGCTTCGGTGCTGGCGGTGCGCGGCGGGGCCTGGGCGCCCTTTCTGCTGACCGGTGTCCTGGGCGGTTTCACGACCTTTTCGGCCTTTTCACTGGACGCGCTGACCCTGTGGGAAGGCGGGCAGGGGGCGTCGGCGGCGCTGTATGTCGCGGGATCCGTGCTGCTGTCGCTGCTGGCGGTCCTTGCGGGCCTGATGATCGGCCGGGGGATTTTCGTATGAGCGGCGTCCAGACGATCCGCGTCGGCGAGGGCGAGGGGGAACAACGCCTCGACCGCTGGCTGAGGAAGAAATTCCCGCAGCTGGGCCAGATCGCCATCGAGAAGCTGTGCCGCACCGGGCAATTGCGCATCGACGGCGGCCGCGTGAAGCCCGCGACCCGGATCGAGGCTGGGCAGGAGGTGCGCATCCCGCCGCTGCCCGATGCCGCCCCCGCGCCGGCGCGCGCCGGCCGCCCGCTGGGGCCGCGCGTGTCGGACAGCGACCAGCAGATGATCCAGGCCGCCGTGCTGTGGAAGGACGACCATATCATCGCCCTGAACAAGCCTCCGGGCCTGCCCAGCCAGGGCGGCAGCGGGCAGGGCGACCGGCATGTCGACGGGCTGACCACGGCGCTGATGTTCGGCTACAAGGACCGGCCCAAGCTGGTGCATCGGCTGGACAAGGATACCTCGGGGGTGCTGCTGCTGGCGCGCACCGACCGCATCGCGCGGGCCCTGTCCGAGGCTTTCCGGTCGCGCACCACCCGCAAGATCTATTGGGCGGCGGTGGCGGGCGTGCCGCATCCGCGCATGGGAACGATCCGTTTCGGCCTGGTCAAGGGTGGGGCCGGGCGTGGCGACAACGAAAAGATGATCGCCGTCCATCCCCGCGACATCGACACGACCGAGGGCGCCAAGCGCGCCACCACCGATTACGCCGTGCTGGACGCCCTGGGCACGCGGGCAAGCTGGTGCGCGCTGGTGCCGATCACCGGGCGGACCCATCAGTTGCGCGCGCATATGGCCGAACTGGGCCATCCCATCGTCGGGGACGGCAAATATGGCGGCTCGGGGCAGGAAAACCTGGGCGACGGCTGGGGCGCGCAGCTGGGCGGAGAGATCAGCAGGAAGCTGCACCTGCACGCCCGCAGCCTGTCCTTCGACCATCCGATCACCAAGAAACGCATCACCCTGACCGCGCCCTTGCCCGACCACATGGCGCGGACCTGGAAGACGCTGGGCTGGCATGAAAACGACGTGCCGGACGATCCTTTCGCGGATGCCGAATGAAGCTGGTCGTCTTCGATCTCGACGGCACGCTGATCGACAGCCAGCATGACAGCCATACTCGCATCGCCTGCGCACAGGCAGCTTCCCACCCACAGGCGCGCATTGAAAAGAGGTAAGGCGGCATGAGCGAATGGAAGGCGCGGCGGTTCTGGAAGGCGGTTTCGGTCCGGCCCGCCGATGAGGGTTTCGAGATCGCCCTGGACGACCGCCCCCTGCGCACCCCCGGCAAGCTGCCGCTGCTGCTGCCGACGCCCGCCCTGGCCGCGGCGGTTGCGGCCGAATGGGATGCGCAGGACGATGTGATCGACCCCCATGCCATGCCGCTGACCCGCGCCGCCAATTCCGCCATCGAGAAGGTGACGCCCCAGTTCGCCGATGTCGCGGCCATGCTTGCCGATTATGGCGGCACCGACCTTCTGTCCTATCGCGCCGACCAGCCCGTCGAACTGGCGCGGCGCCAGGCCCAGGGCTGGGATCCCCTGATCGACTGGGCGGCGACCGATCTGCGCGCGCCCCTGCGCATCACCCACGGCGTCATCCCCATCGCCCAGGACCGCGAGGCCCTGGCCCGGCTGCACGGCCATGTCGCGGCACTGGACGCCTTCGGCCTGACCGCGCTGCACGATCTTGTGACACTGCCCGGTTCGCTGGTCCTGGGCCTGGCCGTCATCCGGGGCCGGATCGACGCCGGGACGGCCTTCCGCCTGTCCCGCATCGACGAGGATTTCCAGGCCGAGCAATGGGGCCAGGACGACGAGGCGCGCCTTGCCGCCGAAAGCCGCAGGGTGGCGATGCTGGACGCCGAACGGTTGTGGCATCTGTCGCGCACGGGTTGAATGTGCCCGCTTCCGGGGCGCCGCGCTTGACGCACCGGGAAGGATCGGCACTATGTTGCCTATGGGATGCCCCTTGCGGGGGCTTTCGCGAAACGCCCGGCCGCAAAGGTCCGGGTGACGTCCGGGCGGGGCCGGGACGGCAACCAACAAAGGGGTAGAGATGAAGACTTCGGTATTTCTGGGCACCGTCGCCGCCGCCACGCTGATGGCGGGGGCGGGCATGGCCGACACGCTGGCCGACGTGAAGGCGCGGGGCGAGCTGAACTGCGGCGTGAACACCGGCCTTGTCGGTTTCGCGGCGCCGGATGCGAACGGCAACTGGACGGGCTTCGATGTCGATATCTGCAAGGCCGTCGCCGCCGCCGTGCTGGGCGATGCAAGCAAGGTGAAATACGTTCCCACCACCGGCCAGACGCGCTTTACCGCGCTGTCCTCGGGCGAGGTGGACCTGCTGGCCCGGAACTCGACCTGGACGTTTTCGCGCGATACCGACCTGAAGCTCGATTTCGTCGGCGTCAACTATTATGACGGCCAGGGCTTCATGGTGCGCAAGGATCTGGGCGTGACCTCGGCCAAGGAGCTGGAGGGCGCGACCGTCTGCATCCAGACCGGCACCACCACGGAACTGAACCTGGCCGATTACTTCAAGGCCAACAACATGACCTATTCGCCCGTCAATATCGACAGCAATGCCGAGGGCGAGCAGCAATACATGGCAGGCGCCTGCGACGCCTATACGACCGACGCATCGGGCCTGGCCGCCACCCGCGCGGCCTTCGCCGACCCGGAAAACCACATCATCCTGCCCGAGATCATCTCCAAGGAACCCTTGGGACCGGCGGTGCGCCACGGCGACAACAACTGGGGCGACATCGTCCGCTGGACGCTGTACGCGCTGATCGCGGCCGAGGAATACGGCATCACCTCGGCCAATATCGAGGAACTGACCAGCTCGTCCCAGAACCCCGAGGTTCAGCGCCTGCTGGGCGTGACCGACGATCTGGGCGCGATGATCGGGCTGGACAAGGAATGGGCCAAGCGCGCCATCATGGCCAGCGGCAACTATGGCGAGATCTTCGCGGCCAATATCGGCGAACAGACCCCGATCGGCCTGGCGCGCGGCCTGAACGCCCAGTGGACCCAGGGCGGCCTGATGTACGCGATGCCCTTCCGTTAAGGGCCGGACAAGACCGAAGGGGGCGCGATCGCGCCCCCTTCCCATAATGAAAAGACCGGTCGCACGAAACGCCGCAAAGGCCATGGCCGGCTACAGGGGTAAAAGCGAATGACGGACATGTCAGCGCCGGGTAATCCGCCGTTCCGGCCCAGTATGCTGATCTATGATCGGCGCTATCGGTCGATGACCTTCCAGGTGATCGTCTTCATCCTGGTGATGGCCCTGGCCTGGTGGCTGGTCAACAACACGATCCGCAACCTGGCGGCCCTGGGCAAGGATTTCGACTTCGGCTTCCTGTGGCAGCGGGCGGGATACGACATCCCGCAGACGCCGATTCCCTATACCTCGGACGACACGCATCTGCGCGCGGCCTTCGTGGGCCTGCTGAACACGCTGATCGTGTCGATCCTGGGCTGCATCGCGGCGACGGTCGTCGGCATCGTCGCCGGTGTGGCGCGGCTGTCGAACAACTGGCTGATCGCGCGGCTGATGACCGTCTATGTCGAGGCGTTCCGCAACGTCCCCCTGCTGCTGTGGATCCTGATCGTCTTTGCCGTCTTCACCGAGGTGATGCCGCCGCCCAACGCCTTCCGGGGCGACGATCCGGCCGCCTCCATGATCCTGTTCGACCATGTGGCGCTGACCAACCGCTATACCGCGATCCCGACGCTGGCGATGACCAACGATCCGGGCAGCCTGGATCTGGGCGCGCGGATCACGTTCAACTGGGCGACCATCGCCTTTGTCGTGGTGCTGGTCGCGGGCTGGATCGTCCGGCGGATGATCGGTGCCTGGGCGCAGCGGGTGCAGGATCAGACCGGCAGCCGTCCGACGACCTGGTGGATGAGCCTGGCGGTCATGACCGTGCCGTCGCTGCTGCTGATCTGGTATTTCGGCCTGCACCTGATCCCGCCGGAACTGCGCGGCTTCAACTTTGCCGGTGGCCTGAACGTGGCCAACGGGCTGGTCGCGCTGTGGCTGGCCTTGACGCTGTATACCGGCGCCTTCATCGCGGAAATCGTGCGCGGCGGGATCCTGGCCGTCAGCCGGGGCCAATCCGAGGCCGCCTTCGCCCTGGGCCTGCGCCCGCGCCGGACCATGAGCCTGGTGATCCTGCCCCAGGCGCTGCGGGTCATCATCCCGCCGCTGATCTCGCAATACCTGAACCTGATGAAGAACAGTTCGCTGGCCATCGCCGTGGGCTATATGGACATCAAGGGCACGCTGGGCGGGACCACGCTGAACCAGACGGGGCGGGAACTGGAATCCATCGTGCTGATGATGGGCGTCTATCTGGTTCTCAGCCTGATTATCTCGGCCGGGATGAACCTGTTCAACGCCCGCGTCAAGCTGAAGGAGCGGTGAGATGAGCGACACCCACGCCCAGACCGTCCCCTTTGTCCGCGACACCATGCTGCCCCCCGCCGAGCCCCCGGTGCGAGAGGCTGGCGCGGTCCGCTGGCTGCGGCAGAACCTGTTCTCGGGTCCGGTCAATACGGTCCTGACCATCCTTGGCGTCCTGGTCGTCTGGTTCCTGGTCAGTCATTTCTGGGACTGGTTCGCTCATGGGGTCTGGAATGCAGGCAGCCTGTCCGAATGCCGCCAGATCATTGCGGAAACCTGGGGCGAGGGCGCGCGCGGCGCCTGCTGGGCCGTGATCCGCGAACGGTGGAACCAGTATGTCTATGGCTTCTATCCGGTAGAATTGTATTGGCGCCCTACCATGGCCTTTGGCCTGCTGTTCGTGGCCCTGGCGCCTGTGCTGTTTTCCGAATCGCCGGGGATCCGCCGGATCGTGCTGGGCGTGACGACCGTTCTGACGCTGTGGCTGATGCTGTCCTTGAATGCGCCCGCCGCCTGGCTGGTCTTTGCCGCCGTCGTGCTGATCGGCGGGCTGCTGATTTCCGAACGGCATGTGTCCTGGCTGCTGGTGTTTTCGATCCTGTATCCGCTGATGGGGGTGTGGTTCCTGTGGGGCGGGTCGGCCTGGGGACCGATCATGGTTCTGGCCGGGCCGATCCTGGGCTGGATCGTCTGGCGGGTGCTGCATCCTGTATCCAGCCTGCTGGCGGTCGTCGCGGCCCTGGTCATCCCGGTTCTGTGGTGGATAGGCTATGCAGGCGAGGCGGCGCGGGATGCGGAAAGCATCGTTTCGCTGGCGATTCCCGCCGTTGCATCCGACCGCTTCGGGGGATTCCTTTTGTCGATCACCATCGGCATTTCCGGGATCGCGCTGTCGCTGCCCCTGGGGATCGTGCTGGCCCTGGCGCGGCGGTCCGACATGTTCCTGGTGAAATCGCTGGCGGTGATCTTCATCGAATTCATCCGGGGCGTGCCGCTGATCGCGCTGCTGTTCGTGGCGTCCTTGCTGCTGAACTATTTCATGCCGCCGGGCACGAATTTCGACATCATCCTGCGCGTCATCATCATGGTAACGCTGTTTTCCTCGGCCTACATGGCCGAGGTGATCCGAGGCGGGCTGGCCGCCCTGCCCAAGGGCCAATACGAGGCCGCCGATGCCCTGGGCCTGGATTACTGGAAAGCGCAGCGGCTGATCGTGCTGCCGCAGGCGCTGAAGATTTCCATCCCCGGCATCGTGTCCACCTTCATCGGCATGTTCAAGGACACGACCCTTGTGACCTTCGTGGGCCTGTATGACCCGCTGAAATCCATGTCCGACGCGGTGCGCGCCAGCACAAGCTGGAAGGGCATCTATTGGGAGCCGTATATCTTCGTCGGCTTCATCTTCTTTCTGATCTGCTTCGGCATGTCGCGATACTCGATGTATCTCGAACGCCGGCTGGCCCGCGACCACAGGTAAGGATACCGTCATGAGCGACAACACCACCCGCCAGATCGACCGCAGCCACATGCAGGTCAGCGACGAGGTCGCCATCGACATCCGCAACATGAACAAGTGGTTTGGCAGCTTCCACGTTCTGCGCGACATCGACCTGACCGTGCATCGCGGCGAGCGGATCGTGATCGCCGGGCCCTCGGGATCGGGGAAATCGACGCTGATCCGCTGCATCAACCGGCTTGAGGAACACCAGTCCGGCCATATCGTCGTGGACGGGGTGGAACTGACCAACGACATCAAGAACATCGACAAGGTGCGATCCGAAGTCGGCATGGTGTTCCAGCATTTCAACCTGTTCCCGCATCTGACGGTGCTGGAGAACTGCACGCTGGCGCCGATCTGGGTGCGCAAGGTGCCGCGCCGCCAGGCCGAAGCGACCGCGATGACGTTCCTTGAAAAGGTCAAGATCCCCGAACAGGCGCATAAATATCCGGGGCAACTGTCGGGCGGCCAGCAACAGCGCGTGGCCATCGCCCGGTCGCTGTGCATGCAGCCCAAGATCATGCTGTTCGACGAACCGACATCCGCGCTGGACCCCGAGATGATCAAGGAGGTTCTGGACACCATGATCGAGCTGGCCGAGGAGGGCATGACCATGCTGTGCGTGACGCATGAGATGGGATTTGCCCAGGCGGTCGCCAACCGGGTGATCTTCATGGACCAGGGCCAGATCGTCGAACAGAACGAACCGCGCGAGTTCTTCAACAATCCCAAGTCGGAACGGACCAAGCTGTTCCTGAGCCAGATCCTGGGACATTGACGGAAAGCCGGGGGCGCTTCGCCCCCCGGACCCCCCGAGGATATTTGAACCAAAGTGAAAGGGCCTTAGCGCCGCCCGTCGAGGCGCACGAAATCCATGACGCTGCCCTGGCCGGGTTCGACCTGGGTCCAGTCGTCCACCTGGAAATCCACCACAAGGGTGGCCCCCGTGGGATAGCGGCGGAAATCCGGGTCCATCGGCAGGCGCGCGGGCAGCAGGGCCGCGAATTCGGAAATGCCCGGATTGTGGCCCAGCATCATCACCGTGGGCTGGGTCGCGGTCTTCAGGATCGACAGCATCTTTTCCGGCCCGGCCTGATACAGCCCGGCCTCGATGCGCAGCAGCGGGCGCACCTCGAGCGCGGCGCTGGCGATGGTGGTCCAGGTTTCGCGCGTCCGGGTCGAGGAGGAACACAGCACCTCCTCGGGTTCATAGCCGCGCGAGGCCATCCAGTCGCCAAGCGCAAGCGCCGACCGCCGCCCCCGGTCGTTCAGCGGGCGGTCGTGATCGGACAGCGTGGGGTCGTCCCAGGCCGATTTGGCGTGACGGGTCAGGATCAGCCTTCGATGTCCAAGCGGTGTCATGAGCGATCATCCCCGTTGATTGCCGAGTGTCAGCGCAGCCTGCCACAGCAGTTGCATCCTGGGCAAGCTGATGCGTGTGCGACTAAAGCGACGCCTCGCCCTGGCGCAGACCGCGCGGGCGGGTGCTGGGCGGGGTGGATCGGATCAGGCTGCCCGCGCCATGTTCGGTGAACAGTTCCAGCAGGCTCGCGTTGGGGACGCGGCCGTCCAGGATCACCACGGCGCGCACGCCGTCCTGCAACGCCTTCAGCGCGGTTTCGGTCTTGGGGATCATGCCGCCGGCGATGGTGCCGTCGGCGATCATGGCGCGCACCTGGTCGGGATGAAGCTGGGTCAGCACCTGGCCGTTCCTGTCCTTGACGCCCGCCACATCGGTCAAGAGCAGCAGCCGGTCGGCCCGCAGCGCACCCGCGATGGCGCCCGCCGCCGTGTCGCCGTTGACGTTGAAGGTCTCATTGTCGGCCATGCCGGTGGCGACCGGGGCGATGACCGGGATCATGCCCGCCTTGTAGAGGTCGCGGATGATCTGGACGTTCATTTCGATCGGGCGGCCGACGAAGCCCAGTTCGGGGTCGTCCACCTCGCAGACCATCAGGTCGTCGTCCTTGCCGCTGATGCCGACGGCGCGCCCGCCCGCGTCGTTGATGGCTTGGACGATGCGCTTGTTGACCAGGCCCGACAGGACCATCTCGACCACCTCGACGGTTTCCTTGGTGGTGACGCGCTTGCCGCGCACGAATTTGCTTTCGATGCCCAGCTTGCCCAGCAATTCGTTGATCATCGGACCGCCGCCATGGCAGACGACCGGATTCATGCCGACCTGCTTCATCAGCACGATGTCGCGGGCGAATTCGGCCATCGCGTCGTCGTCGCCCATGGCATTGCCGCCGAATTTCACCACGACGACCGCCCCGGAATAGCGTTGCAGATAGGGCAGGGCCTCGGAAAGGGTGCGAGCGGTGGCGGTCCAGTCCCGGTTCATGTCTTGCGTTCTCATCCTTCAGGGCCCCTGTCTGACGGGCGGACCCTAGGACGCATCGCCGCGCCAGTCCAGACGTTCAGGCCAGACCGGCGATAATGGCGCGCAGCGTCGCGATGCCCGCGCCCTTGTCCGAGGATGTGACGACGATCTGCGGGAAGGCCGCCGGATGTTTCTGCAATTCCGCCTCGACCTGTTCGATCACGGGCTTGAGGGCGTTCGGCCCCAGCTTGTCGATCTTGGTCAGCACCGCCTGGAAGGGCACGGCGGATCTGTCCAGCAGGGTCATGATCTCGTGATCGACGGGCTTCACGCCGTGGCGCGAATCGATCAGGCAGAAGGCCCGGCGCAGGGTCGGGCGGCCCGCCAGATAATTCTTCAGCAGCGCCTGCCATTTGGCGACCACCGCGACGGGCGCCTTGGCAAAGCCGTATCCCGGCAGGTCGACCAGATAGCTGTGGTCGCCCAGGGTGAAATAGTTGATCTCCTGCGTCCGCCCCGGCGTGTTCGAGGCCCGCGCGATCCCCTTGCGGCCGGTCAGGGCGTTGATGAGGCTGGACTTGCCCACATTGCTGCGGCCCGCGAAGCAGACCTCGGGACGGTCGGCGGGGGGCAGGCCGTCCATGGCGACCACGCCTTTCAGGAACTCGACCGGACCGGCGAACAGCAGGCGCGCGGCGTCGGCGGTGTCGGCATCGGGTTCGGGGGCGACGGGGAAGGCGACCTTCATGCCGCCACCGCATCGCCCAGGGCGATCTCTCCGCCGGTCACGACCTCGGCGAAGATGCCGAAATCGGTGTGGCCATAAAGGCGTTCCAGCGTTGCCAGCATGTCGATGTCGCGTTCCCCGCTGTCCGTATTGGCCGCCGTGGCATCGCAGCGGCCGATCTGGTCGGTGACGCGCAGTTCGACGGCGCCGACGCGGATCACCTGGCCGATCAGGTCACGTTCGGCCCAGGGCGCCCAGCCGTCCACCCACAGGTTGCCCCGCCAGCGATGGATGCCGAAGACCTGACCCGCCCGCGCCTCCAGATCGGCAAGGCTGGACAGCGACAGGATCGAGATCCAGGGCCATTTCTGGTCGGTCCAGATGGCCGCGCCGCGCACCAGCCGGGTGGGGGCGGGGGCGTTTTCGGGCCACAGGGGCCGCAGCCAGTCGACCAGCCGGTCGCTGTCGGTTTCGGGGTCGATCACCAGATCGGCCTGCGTCGGCTGGCGCAGCACCAGCCGTCCCTCGGCCCAGCCGCCGCTGATCGCCTGCACGGGCGCGGACTGGACGCCGCGCACGAAGCAGGATTTCGGCAGCCAGCGGTCCGGCTGACCCCCGGTCTGGCTGGCCTGGGCGTTGCGTTCGCCCGCCTGGGTCAGCACCGCCCATTCGCGGTCGCCGGGCAGGCGGCGCGCGGCGGCCAGGGTCACGCGGTCCAGCCCCTCGCCGCCGACCGACTTGATCGGGTGGCGGCGGATATGGGCCAGACGCGCGGTCACTTGCTGTCCTTGCGCGGCCGCGACGGCAGCGCGGACTTGATGTTGCCGAACAGGTCGGGCCGGTGGCCGTGCATCGACATGATCGTGTATTGCTGCGCGCAGGTGATCAGGTTGTTGGTGATCCAGTAGAGCACCAGCCCGGATGCGAAGCCGCCCAGCATGAACATGAAGAGCCACGGCATCCAGGCGAAGATCATCTTCTGCGCGGGATCGGCCGGGGCCGGGTTCAGCCGCTGCTGGATCCACATGCTGATGCCCAGCACGATGGCAAGCGCGGGCAGCGACAGCGAATGCAGCAGCGTGCCCTGGGCCGGGGGCGCAAAGGGCAGCAGCCCGAACAGGTTCAGCAGCGAGGACGGGTCGGGCGCGGCAAGGTCGCGGATCCAGCCCACCCAGGGGGCGTGGCGCAGTTCGATGGTGACGAAGATCACCTTGTAGAGCGCGAAGAAGATCGGGATTTGCAGCAGCACCGGCAGGCAGCCCGCGGCGGGGTTCACCTTCTCGCGCTTGTAAAGCTCCATCATTTCCTTCTGGAACTTCATGCGGTCGTCGCCGATGCGGGTCTTCAGCTCCTCCATCTGCGGCTGCAATTCCTTCATCTTCGCCATCGAGACATAGGATTTGCGCGCCAGCGGGAAGACCAGCAGCTTCAGGATGAAGGTCAGCGCGATGATCGACCAGCCCATGTTGCCGATCAAGCCGTGCAGCCAGTGCAGCAGGCGGAAGATCGGCTTGGTCAGGAAATAGAACCAGCCCCAGTCGATCGAATCCACGAAGCCCTGGATGCCGGGGTTTTCCTGATAGCCGTTGATCACCTCCCAGACCTTCGCGCCCGCGAACAGATAGCTGTCGGCATCGACCTGGGTGCCGGGCTGGACGGTCTGCATCGGATAGCGGGCTTCGGTCTGATAGATGCCCGCGCCCTCGGCGTATTTCACGACCGAGGTGAAGGCCTGGCCCGGCGCCGGGGCCAGCGTGGTCATCCAGTATTTGTCGGTAAAGCCGACCCAGCCGTTGCCCGTGACCTCGGTCACTTCGGCGCGGCCCTCGCGGTCCACCGGGTCGAGTTCGGCGATCTTGTTGTATTTCAGTTCCAGCAGCTTGCCGTCGGACATGCCGACCGCGCCTTCGTGCAGCACGAAGAAGTTCTGCGTGTCGGGACGGCCATGGCGGGCGATGATGCCATAGGGCGCGGCGGTGAAGGCCGCGTCGCCGTTGTTCTGCAAGGCATGGCTGACGGTGAACAGATAGTTGTCGTCGACCGAGAAGGTGCGCCGGAAGATCTGGCCCGCGCCATTGTCCCAGGCCAGCGTGACCGGCTGTCCGGGGGCCAGCGTATCGCCCGATTCCACCGACCAGATGGTCGAGGGGCCGGGAACAAGCGCCGGATCGACGCCCGGTCCGGGGGTCCAGCCATAGACGGCGTAATAGGGCTTGGCCGTGCCGGTCTGGATCGCCTCGGTGGGCGAGGACGGCGACAGCAGGCGGACATTGGGTGATCCGTCGTCCAGCGTCTCGCGATAGCGGGTCAGCAGCAGGTCGTCGATGCGCCCGCCCAGCAGCGAGACCGAACCCGACAGCGACGGCGTCTGGATCCGGACCCGGCCCGCCTGGGGGGCGGCGTCGGCAGGGGCCGTGCCCAGGTCGGCGGGCAGGGCGCTGCTTTCGGGGTTTGCCAGCGGCACGTCCTGGGTCTGGGTTTCCACCGCGACCGGCTGTTCCGTCTGGACCGGAGGCTCGGGCGCGAAGACCGTGTACCAAACCAGGATCACCAGGAACGACAGCACTGTCGCCAGGATCAGATTGCGGTTGTTGTCTTGCATGCTTACAGCCTCATCGCGTCCGTCGCGCCGCTTCAACAGAAGGGGCGCTTAAAGGTCAAGCGGAATTGGGTCCGCGGGGGGGGTGGGTCAGTCCCGCAGCCGGGGAACCTCGCCCCTGGCTGGGGCAGGATCGCCGGGGAACAGGCCCGCGAAATCGAACAGCTTCGGGTCCAGCAGATGCGAGGGGCGCACGTTCATCAGCGCGCGGAACATCACCTGCCGCCGCCCCGGCACGCGGCTTTCCCATTCGTCCAGCAGGCGTTTCACCTGCACGCGCTGCAAGCCTTCCTGGCTGCCGCACAGGTCGCAGGGGATGATCGGATAGGTCATGGCGCGGGCAAACCGCTCGCAATCCGCCTCGGCCACATAGGCGAGGGGGCGCAGGACCGTCAGGTCGCCCTCCTCGTTCAGCAGCTTGGGCGGCATGGTCGCCAGCCTGCCGCCGTGAAACAGGTTCATGAAAAAGGTTTCCAGGATGTCGTCGCGGTGATGGCCCAGCACGACGGCGGAACAGCCCTCCTCGCGCGCGATGCGATAGAGGTTGCCCCGGCGCAGCCGCGAACACAGCGAACACATCGTGCCGCCCGGCGCGATCTTGTCGGTGACGATGGAATAGGTGTCCTGGTATTCGATCCGATGCGCCACGCCGCGTTCGGTCAGGAATTCCGGCAGGACGGTGGCCGGAAAGTTCGGCTGGCCCTGATCCAGGTTGCAGGCCAGCAGATCGACAGGCAGCAGCCCGCGCCATTTCAGTTCGTGCAGAACCGCCAGCAGGGTATAGCTGTCCTTGCCGCCCGACAGGCAGACCAGCCAGCGGTCGCCGGGGCGGATCATGCCATAGTCGTCGATCGCGGCGCGGGTTTCGCGGACCAGCCGCTTGCGCAGCTTGCGGAACTCGGTCGAGGACGGGGCGCCCGCGAACAGCGGATGGATCTCGGCCAGGTCGTCAGTGTCGTCCAGCATCGCACGGCCTTTCGTGATCGGGATCAGAGCCCGGCACCGGATCATAGCCCGACCCGCCCCAGGGATGACAGCGCCCGATCCGCCGCAGGGCCAGCCAGCCGCCGCGCAGGGCGCCGTGGCGCGCCAACGCTTCCAGGGCATAGGCGGAACAGGTCGGCTGGAACCGGCAGCCATGCCCCACCCAGGGCGAGGCGACCAGCCGGTAGGCCCGCACCGGCAGCGCCAGCAGATGGGCCAGCGGCGTCACGGGTGGATCTTTCGCAGCGCGCCCGCCAGGTCGCGGCACAGGGCGGCGAAATCGCGGCTGACGGTGGCGTCGGGGCGGCCCACCAGCACATAATCCCAGCCCGGCCGCGCGCCTTGCGGCAGATGCAGCCGGGCGATCTCTCGCAGCCGGCGCTTGGCGCGGTTGCGCATCACCGCATTGCCGATCTTCTTCGAACAGGTGAAGCCCACACGGAACGGATCGCCATCGCCCCGGTCGCGGGCTTGCAGCAGAAAACCCGGCGTTCCTTGGCGCAGCGCCCGCGACGCGGCCAGGAAATCGGCGCGCTTGGCGATGACCTGCGGCATGGAAAGCCGGGGCGCGGACATGCGAAATGCCGCCGAGCCGTCATCCACGGGTCGCGCATCGGCAACGGGATGGGGCAGGGGCGGCATGTCGTAAGCCCTCGGGTTCGGCGGGACGGACCCGCCGCAAGGGATCAGGCCGACAGGCGCTTGCGGCCCTTGGCGCGGCGGGCGTTCAGCACGCGACGGCCGCCGCTGGTGGCCATGCGGGCGCGAAAGCCGTGGCGGCGCGCACGAACGAGGTTCGACGGTTGATAGGTGCGCTTCATGGTTCGTCTCCGAGGTCTTGTCTTGCGGGTGGTCTTGTCTTGCGGGTGGCGGGTCTTGCGGGCGGCAGGCGCGGAATGGCAACATTCCACCCTGCGCGCGAACGCGCCGGTTGTTCGAAGCCCGCTGGATACATCAGACCGCCCGCCCCGTCAACCTGTAAGGCGGCAATCGGTCGGAAACTGCTTTATCGCGCAGCCGGAACCTGCGACAGATCACATTCGTTTGATGTGCAAACCTCGCCCGCCGGGCTGAAACACGCGCAAGAACAGGCGCTGACGATCAAGATTACATGCAACTGAATACGATCTCTGGCCGATTCGCCGCGCTGACGATCATCTTCGTCATGCTGGCCGAAATCCTGATTCTGGTTCCGGCCTTGGCCAGCTTCCGGCTGGACTATCTCGAATCGCGGCTGGAGCGGGGGCAGATCGCCAGCCTTGCCGTGCTGGCCTCGGACAAGTCGCTGGCCGACGAGCTGGAGGCGGAACTGTTGCAGAGCGCCGGGCTGCTGAACGTCGTGCTGCGCCGCGACGACATCCGGCAGCTGGTCCTGTCGTCGCGCATCCCCAGCCCGGTCGTCCAGACCTATGACCTGCGCGAGGACGGCCTGGTCCAGACCATCGACGACGCCCTGGGAACGCTGCTGAACCGCCGGAACGAGGTGATCCGCGTCATCGGCGCGCCGGTCAACCAGGCGGGCCAGCTGATCGAGATCACCATGGAGACCGCGCCGCTGCGCGCCAGCATGATCGAATTCGGCGTCCGCCTGCTGCTGCTGTCTGCGGCCTTCTCGATCCTGACGGCGATCCTGTTGAACGTGGCGGTGCAGCGGCTGGTCCTGGTGCCGATCCGCCGGGTGATCAGCCACATGGTGTCCTATGCCGAGGCGCCCGAGGATGCCCGCCACATCATCACCCCCGACGCCCGCCTGACCGAGCTTCGCGACGCCGAAACCGCCCTTCAGGCCTTGCAGAAGACGGTCACCTCATCGCTGAAGCAAAAGGAACGGATGGCGCAACTGGGCCAGGCCGTCGCCAAGATCAGCCACGACCTGCGCAACATCCTGACCACCGCGCAGATCTTCGCCGACCGGCTGGAGGACAGCGGCGATCCCAAGGTCAAGCGCGCCGCGCCGAAGCTGGTGAACTCGATCAGCCGCGCGGTGAACCTGTGCGAGACGACGCTGGCCTTCGGCAAGGCCGAGGAGCCCGCGCCCACGCTGTCGCGCTTCAACCTGGCGCCGCTGGCGGCCGAGGTCGTCGAGGCCGAGACCCTGGCCAGCGGCGACGGCCCGAGGGTCGAGTTCCTGTGCGACATCCCGCCCAGCCTGACCATCCGCGCCGACCGCGACCAGCTGTATCGCGTGCTGGCGAACCTGGCCCGCAACGCCCGCCAGGCCATCGAGGGCACCGGCCAGCCCGGCACGGTCGAGATCGGCGCGGGCGAGACGGACGGCGACTGGTGGATCCGCGTGGGCGACACCGGCCCCGGCCTGCCGGAAAAGGCGCGGGAATACCTGTTCAAGCCCTTCGCGGGCAGCGCCCGCAAGGGCGGCACCGGCCTGGGCCTGACGATCGCCGCCGACCTGGTGCGCGGCCATGGCGGCCGGCTGGATCTGGTGCGCAGCGATGCCGAGGGCAGCGAATTCATGATCCACATCCCCCGCGACATGGCGATCCTGCCTAGGCGGCAGATGGCCGGGGACCGATAATATCGGGCAGTCGGCGTTTTTTCCGCCACGCCCCCTTGCATCCCGAGAAGGGGGCGTCTACATGACCGCCCTACGACGGACCCGTAGCTCAGCTGGATAGAGCACCAGACTACGAATCTGGGGGCCGGGCGTTCGAATCGCTCCGGGTCCGCCACATGAAACAAGTGTCGTCTGTCAGATACTTCTGGCTTTCCGTCAGATTTCTGACCCAAATAGCTTATCAGCCGAGGTCAGGTCATCGACGCGACGAGCCCTTAGCGGAAGATTAGCGCCTGCTTATTCGGCCTCACCATTGAGGAAGGAGATGATAGCCTCAGAAATTTCCTGATGAATGCTCTGACGGGCCTCTGGCGAAGCGCCGCAGAGCGATGAATCTCCGTCTTCCTCGATCGGGATATCTGGTCCGGCAGCCGTGCATACGGCGAAAGCGTCGAAAATGGATGCTCCGGGTATGGCAACGGATTGAGCAATCTGATCGCTGTCAGATGTGCCATCGGGATTACCCAGAGTAATCCGCAGCATGCTCACGTCAGCAGGGGGAGTGCCCAGAGCGTCCATATACTCTGGGTTCACGGCGATCACTGAGGTTATGCGAGGATCTCGGGCCAGCCCCGCCAAGCCTTCTGGGTTGGTTTCCGACAGTTCCACGCCTTGAGCGGCATACCACCCACAATCTGGTCCTTCTATCGTGCTATCGACGGTGCAGGAACGCATATAGCGTTCTGCATCCATTTCCACCCCGGCAACGGAAAGGGCAGCGGTTGCGCCAAGCGCAAATCCTGCAACGGAAACTTTGCTTCCATCGATTCGCGGACCCCATGTTTCGTCAGCCAGCATCAAATCGATGGCGCGATGTATGTCCTGTGGTCTCCGCCATATCTCGTTCAGAGCAAAAACTGCGTTATCTGGACGCGGCGCATTGACTTCAACGACGACATAGCCCGCACGAGCTATGGACGCACTGAGCCAGGCACCAGAGTCAGTCGCGGATCGCAGGCCGCCATGTGAAACCACCACCAGAGGGAACACACCTTCTGGAAAGGGGGCATCCGGGGCGGCAGAGGCTCCCTCAAAAACAGGATTTCCGCCAATGGTGCCCGATGCCTGCTCGTTCGAGGGATACCAGATTGACAGCGACAGGGCGCGCTCGACCACTGCGGTATCGCGAAGATGGTAAACTCCTGCCGTTGTTTCTGCAAGGCAAGGTGCTGCTGCCAAGATCAGAGCCAAAGAAATACCGAACTTCATGCCGTGGCTCCATGCGCGGACTAAGAGATAGACACGCTGTATCATGCCCTTACGCCAATGACAGCTTTGTCCGCATAGCAGACGCCGTGTCTCTGGCACAGTGGGTCAGGTTTGGCTGAAGTTTGGGGTGGAAATGCCTGACGGTCCTGGCCGTCAGGCACAACAAATCCACGACCTGTGAGTCAAAAATCTCTGGAATCTGACAACAAGTGTGATCTGTCAGATATTTCTGGCTTTCCGTCAGATTTCTGACCTGGACTGCCCCCACGGAGTGGTCCGGGTTGATTGTTAGTGCATCGTCGGCCGCTGGTCTATTGGGATGAGGGCTTCCGGTGCGGGCGGGCGGTATCCCAGGGAGCTGTGCGGCCTGACAGTGTTGTAGTGGCGGCGCCATCGCTCGATGAGGATCTGGGCCTCCCTAAGCGAATAGAAGACTTCTGCGTCCAGGAGTTCGTCGCGGAATCGAGCGTTGAAGCTCTCGCAATACCCGTTCTCCCAGGGTGAACCCGGCTCGATGAACGCGGTCTTGGCACCAACTGCGCCGATCCAGCCCTGCACCTTCTTGGCAATGAATTCCGCGCCATTGTCGGACCTTATGAACGCAGGCGGGCCACGCAAGATGAACAGCTCCGTCAGGGCGTCGATTACGTCGGTGGAATTGAGCTTGCGGTTTGCACGGATCACCAGCGCCTCCTTCGTGAATTCGTCGATGATATTGAGCGTCCGAAACAGCCGTCCGTCATGTGTCCGGTCCTGAACGAAATCATAGGACCAGACGTGGTTCGGGTGCTCCGGTCGGAGACGGACGCAGGACCCGTCGTTCAACCAGAGCCGACCCTTCTTTGCCTGCTTTTGTGGGATCTTCAGCCCTTCACGCCGCCATATCCGTTCCACGCGTTTATGATTTACATGCCAACCGGCGTTGTTCAGCAGTCCGGTGATCATCCGATAGCCATATCGCCCGTAGGTGCGAGCGAGCGCGATGATGTCCTCCGTCAGCCGTTCTTCGTCCGGGGCGCCGCAAGGAACCTTGCGTTGCGTTGAGCGGTGCTGCCCGAGGGTGCGGCAGGCGCGGCGCTCGGATATGCCAAGCGCCTGCCGCACATGATCGATGCACTTGCGACGGCGCGAAGGGCTTAGAAGTTTCCCCGTGCAGCCTCGCTCAGGATCATCTTGTCCAAGGTCAGATCTGACACCGCGCGCCGCAACCGCTGGTTCTCCGCCTCAAGCTCCTTGAGACGCTTCAGCTGATCCCGGTTCATGCCGCCATACTGCTTGCGCCAGCGATAATACGTCGGCTCGGTCACGCCGATCTGCCGCACCGCGTCGGAAATCGCCATTCCCTGTCCATGAAGCACTTCGATCTGTCGAAGCTTCAGAACGATGTCTTCCGGTTTGTCTCGCTTGCCTGCCATCTGATGGTCCTCCTGAACAGGATATTTGTATCCCAGTTGGCGGACCACTTCAGTGGGGGCACTCCAGTGTCGACCACTGCATGCAGGTAGACTTTTCCCACGCCCTTCAGGCTGCCGACGAAGAAGGTGTCAGCCGACAGAAGCGCGCCAGGAGCGCTGCTCTCGACATGGCGCTCCCGGAAGCAGGGATTGAGCTTCTCAAGGAACGTAGCCTGTTCGGGAGTGATGTCGATCACCTTGCCGGCGTTCGCCTCCTCCAGCGCCAGCCAGCGCTCGATCCTGGTGCCCAAGCCATGGTCGTTGAGCAGCTTCTGGATCGTGATCGCCGAGACCCGCGTCCCCTCCAGCGACAGGATGGCCTCAAGACGGTTGCAGCCGTAGGCGGGATGCTCCAGCGCCAGGGCCCGGATGCGGTCGACGACCTCCGGCGCGGTCGCCCGAGGATGGGACTTGTGGATCGGCGGCAGGTCCTTCAGGCCGTCAAAGCCCTGCGTCTGAAAGCGGCGCTTCCAGTCATAGAAGCTGGTGCGATCCATGCCCCGCTGGCGGCAGGCTTCGGCGACATTCCCAAGTTCTCGCGCCAGGTCCAGCACGCTCATCCGCTGCTGCGCAACCTTGCTGATCGCGTCACGTGGTGCCGATTTCCTGATCTTCGATGATCTATCCATGGTCCCTTCCTCCTTGCTGAGAATAGCACCGCAAGAAGGTTAAGAGGGCAGATTTACCCGTTCCTCAAGATCAGCCGCCGCTTCCTTGCGCTCGCTGTAGCGGTCGGTCAGGAAGGACGACAGGTCGCGGGTCAGCAGGGTGAACTTCACCAGCTCCTCCATCACATCGACAATGCGGTCGTAATAGCTGGACGGGCGCATCCGGCCGGCCTCGTCGAATTCCTGATACGCCTTGGCGACCGAGGACTGGTTCGGGATCGTTACCATCCGCCTCCAGCGGCCAAGGACGCGCATCTGGTTCACCGCGTTGAAGCTTTGCGAGCCACCCGAAACCTGCATGACAGCCAGCGTTCGTCCTTGCGTCGGCCGGATCGCCCCCATCGACAGCGGAATCCAGTCAATCTGTGACTTCATCACGCCGGTCATGGCGCCGTGCCGCTCGGGGCTGGTCCAGACCTGCCCTTCGGACCAGAGGCACAGGTCGCGCAACTCCTGCACCTTGGGGTGTAATGGGTCGGCATCCTCGGGCAGCGGCAGGCCATTGGCATGAAACACGCGGGTTTCACAACCGAAATGACGCAGCAGACGTTCGGCCTCGAAGGTGGCGAAACGGCTGTAGGATCGTTCGCGCAGAGAGCCGTAGAGTAGCAGAATGCGCGGCGGATGGGTCGTGCGCGCAACGGTGGGACTGTCCAGCGCCATGAGGGCTTGGGACGACAGGTTCGGCAGGTCGGGGATCATGCGCGGGCCTCCGTTGGCGCGGTGTCGGCGGGGAACCAATGGGGTCTGAGGCGCAGGGCGACATTTACCAGCAGGATCAGCACCGGGACTTCGACCAGCGGGCCAATGACGGCCGCGAAGGCCACGGGCGAAGCCAGCCCATAGGCGGCAATCGCAACCGCAATCGCCAGCTCGAAATTGTTGCCTGCCGCTGTGAAGGCGATGGCGGTGGTGCGCGGATAGTCCCTGGCGATCCATCGGCCCATGGCAAAGCTGACCATGAACTGGATGGCGAAATACAGCACCAGCGGAGTGGCGATCCTGACCACATCCAGTGGCAGACGCACCACATCCCCGCCCTTCAAGCTGAACATGGCGATGATCGTGAACAACAGCGCGACCAGCGTGATGGGGCTGATCCTCGGCAGAAAGACGTTGCGATACCAAGAGTCGCCCTTGCGCGCGATCAACAGGCGGCGGGTCAGGAAACCAGCGGCGAAGGGCACACCCAAATAGAGCAACACAGCCTCGGTCACGGTCCGGAAGCCGACGTCGATGACGCTGCCCTCAAGCCCGAACAGTGGCGGCAGCACGGTCAGGAACAGCCAAGCATAGGTCGAGAAGAACAGGATCTGGAAGATCGAGTTGAAGGCCACCAGCCCAGCAACATACTGGTTGTCGCCCCGCGCAAGCTGGTTCCAGACCAGAACCATTGCAATGCAGCGGGCAAGGCCGATCAGGATCAGCCCGGTCATATATTCCGGCTGGTCGCGCAGGAAGATGACCGCCAGCACAAACATCAGCACCGGACCGATCAGCCAATTCTGCACCAGCGACAGCACCAGCACCCGCTTGTCAGCAAAAACCTGCGGCAGCTCTTCATAGCGAACCTTCGCGAGCGGCGGATACATCATCAGGATCAGGCCGATGGCGATAGGAATATTGGTCGAGCCGACCGACATGGCGTTCAGCGCATCCGGCAGACCGTGAAAGACGGTGCCAAGCAACAGGCCAAGGACCATGGCCGCGAAGATCCAGAGCGTCAGATAGCGGTCGAGAAATGAAAGCCGGCGGGCCGGGTTGGGGGCGGTCATCTGGGTTTCCTCGGATCAGGCATAGCGGGTGCGGTTGCCTTGGGCATCCACGACCTGTTCGCCGTCCTCCTTGCTGAAGGCGGCTTGCTGGGGTGGCAGCAGATCCAGCACCAGTTCCGAGGGTCTGCAAAGCCGCACGCCCTTCGGGCTGACCACGATAGGGCGGTTGATCAGGATCGGATGCGCCATCATTGCATCCACCAGCGCCGCATCGGTCAGGTTCGGGTCATCCAGCCCCAATTCGGCATAGGGCGTGCCCTTCTCGCGCAGCAAATCGCGCGGTGCGATGCCCATACGGGCGATCAGCCGTTTCAGCAACGCACGCGAGGGCGGGGATTCGAGATATTCGACGACATGCGGCTCGATCCCGGCATTGCGGATCATCGCCAGCACATTGCGCGAGGTGCCGCATTCCGGATTGTGATAAAGAACGACATCCATATCGTTCCCTGCCCCGGTCGCGCCCTCGGCCCGTCCAATGTCGTGCAGCTTCGACACAAGGCTCGCGCGGTCCAGCGTGCTGATCGGCAAAGCAGCGAAGGCTGATATCCGCGCTTTCAGGTATCGCAGCGTGTCTATGAAGGCCATGTCGCACTGCAAATCGCTGCCGGTCGCAGCCGCTGGATCGGTCAGGCCCCAATGAGCCGTCATGGGCTGCCCCGGCCAGTAAGGACAGGTTTCCCCGGCGGCGTCATCACAGACGGTAAAGACGAAATCCATGACCGGCGCTTCAGGGCCGGAGAACTCGTCCCAGCTTTTCGAGCGCAATCCCTCGGTGGGATAATGGTAGTTTTGCAGGATTTCCAGCGTCCGGGGATGCACCTCTCCTTTCGGATGGCTTCCGGCAGAATAGGCCCGAAACCGGCCGCCGCCTTCCTTGCGCAGCACGCTTTCGGCAATGATCGAGCGGGCGGAGTTTCCAGTGCAGAGAAACAGCACGTTGAACATGCGGGGCAGATCTTCAGCCATGAAGAACATCCTTTTGGGGTTCGCAGGAACAGGACAAAGCAGCCGCGACCGGCGCGCAGACTTCCGGATGGCCATCGCAGCAATCGCGCATCAGGAATTCAATCAGCCCGGCAAGCGTCGGGAAAACAGCACTGTAGATGATAAAACGCCCCTCGCGCCGGGATCGGATCAACCCGGCATGTTCGAGATGGGTCAAATGAAAGGACAACCGCGAGGTCGTCGCGCCACCCAAAGCCACACCGATTGCCCCGGCCGCCATGCCCTCCGGCCCGGCCTGCACCAGCAGCCGAACGACACGCAGTCGCGTTTCCTGGGACATGGCCGCAAAGGCAGCAAGAGCTTCAGGCTCGTTCATCGAATCAATACCTCAATAGATATTGATTAGTATAGATAGTGACAGCGGCGGGTCAAGCGGTGCTGTTATGCTGCACCTGCAGACGGCGGCTTTGTCCCGCATAGCAGACGCTCGGTATCCCGCACAGTGGGTCAGGTTTGGCTGACGTTTGGGGTGGAAGTGCCTGACAGTCATGGGCATCAGGCACAGAAAATCCACGACCTGTGAGTCAAAAATCTCTGGAATCTGACAAACAATATCGTCTGTCAGATGTTTCTGGCTTTCTGTCAGATTTCTGACCCAAATCGCGCTTTGATTGCGCTGGTCGACACGCACTCCTAATCTCGAGCATGTTTTCTGGATCGCGAGGGTGATCGGGTGTGTCTGCACAGTTCATCGGGCACTGAGTTGAGGGCCTGTCCCCCTGAGCCGTTGCCGCTGACGGTGGTGCATCATCCCCTTGAGTCGGCTACATCGCTGATATCCCGCCTTGCTGCGCGACACGGTGCCGCATCGAGTACGGATTTCTGCCGCGACATCGGGCTTCCCTATAAGGCATTTCTGCGTGGTGATCATGACGCCATCGAACAACTGGCGCGCCTCGCCGGATGCGATGCGGATGCGTTGGGGCGGGTCTCGATCCGCAATCTCGGGCGCAATGCCCTGCGTCTACGCGACGAGGTGGCAACGACGCACACGCTGCATCGCTCGCGGATCCGCATCTGCCCGGACTGCACCCGGCAGGATGCAGGGTCCGCAGGGGAAGCCTGGCGCGCGCCCCGGCAGGTGACATGGCAGTTTGTTTCGATCCGGTCGTGTCCGGTGCATCGCTGTGCCCTGATGCACTTTCCGGCAGAAACATTCACCCTGCAGGGCTATGATTTTGCGGCACAAATTAGGAAACACTGGCAACTGATCGAGCGGGCGGAACCTGTGCCGCAAGACCACACGGAATTTGAAGGATATCTCTGGCGCCGGGTCGCTGGCGAACGTGGTGAAGCGTGGATTGACCAACTGGACCTAAATGTCGCACGCCGAGCCTGCGAGGTCTTCGGTCTGTTGCGCGGACGAGGCCCTGACAGCAAGCTGAGTGGGCACGGCGAGACGGAATGGGCACGGTTCGGCCAGTCGGGTTTCGAAGTGTTACGACAGGGCGCGGAGGCCTTGGCCGAGGAATTGGCACGAATGCTGTGCGGCCCCGGGGTCGATCGCCGGTTCTTCTCGCGGGTTTATGGCCCTTTCAGCACATGGCTGAACGGTCGGGGTCTTAGCGACGAGTTCGAGCCGCTGCGCGATATCGTGCGCCGCCGGATATTTGCCAGCTTCGCCGTTCGCAGGGGGATTCTAGTACTGGGCAAGCCTTCGCCGGGCGGGGACTGACACGAGGACGCCGATGCAATGGTCATGGGGAATTTGCCCGCAAATCTGCTGCATCTGATGCGACAGCGGGGCCTTGCGTATCAGGCCAAGGATGGGGAATGGCGCATCAAGGGCTTTGTTACGTCGGCAATGGTCGATGCGTTGCAGCGTGAGTCGCGTGAGCTTGTCGATTTGGACAATGCGGCCAGGCAGCTCGGCCTGTCGCAAGTAGCCGTGCTCGCGCAGATCGAGGCCGGCGCTCTCGCCCCTAGGCTGACCATGCCGTCGGCCGATTATCTGTTCGATTGCGAGATGATACGGTCATGGGGCCGTTTGACGACGATCAATGAAACCGGGCTTCCCCAGCGTTTTGGCGATAGGGACAGCATCGCTCTGACCGTGGCAGAGGTTGCAAAACGCCTGAAGATCACGCCGAAGACCATTTTCTATCTGATCGAGAACGGTTTCCTGGGCGCAGTTCCAATATCTGGCGCAGGCCGCGCAGGCACTGCCGCAGTGCATATCCTCTCCGTGGCAGCTTTCGAAGGCGTCTTCGTTTCCATAGGTCAGCTTTCGGCACTGGCGCGCACGCCACAGGGCGCATTGGCGATCTGGCTAAGGAACGCGGACATCGCAATGGTTGCCTTGCCGCCCGGCCTCAGCCGGATCTATTGGCGCTGCGACATAGGCGCATTCGGGTTGCCACTGCCCAATCCGGGGCCTGTCAGTGTTACGAACGCCGCAGAAGATGCCGTGCGACCTTCGTTGCCGGTAAGTCGCTGATCACCGGGATGAATAGAATCATGATGACGACGAACGAGGCAAGCAGCGCCCAATCAACCCCGTTCACCTCGACGCCGAAGGGGATATCGGCCATGACCGCAAGGTTCTTGAACGAAAAATAGGCCGTTGCCGCGACATAGAGGTGGTCGCGCACAGCCAGCATGGCACGCGCAGGCCGGGAGTACGTTCGCTTACGAAACTCACGACATTCGGAGCGAAGAATCGCCCAGAAGGGTGTGTCTTCCTGGTTTTCCACTCGCCTCGTACCGGGCGTGGGCATGGGGTCGCCACATAGAGCTGCATACAGTGCCTCGGTCGGAAGCGGATCCGCGTCAGTTTTGTCGATAATCGCCAACCGCGTTGATTGCGGCAGTTCCCGCTGCTGGCGCTCGTAATTGCCATAGGTGTCCTCTTAACCTTCTTGCGGTGCTATTCTCAGCAAGGAGGAAGGGACCATGGATAGATCATCGAAGATCAGGAAATCGGCACCACGTGACGCGATCAGCAAGGTTGCGCAGCAGCGGATGAGCGTGCTGGACCTGGCGCGAGAACTTGGGAATGTCGCCGAAGCCTGCCGCCAGCGGGGCATGGATCGCACCAGCTTCTATGACTGGAAGCGCCGCTTTCAGACGCAGGGCTTTGACGGCCTGAAGGACCTGCCGCCGATCCACAAGTCCCATCCTCGGGCGACCGCGCCGGAGGTCGTCGACCGCATCCGGGCCCTGGCGCCGGAGCATCCCGCCTACGGCTGCAACCGTCTTGAGGCCATCCTGTCGCTGGAGGGGACGCGGGTCTCGGCGATCACGATCCAGAAAGCTGCTCAACGACCATGGCTTGGGCACCAGGATCGAGCGCTGGCTGGCGCTGGAGGAGGCGAACGCCGGCAAGGTGATCGACATCACTCCCGAACAGGCTACGTTCCTTGAGAAGCTCAATCCCTGCTTCCGGGAGCGCCATGTCGAGAGCAGCGCTCCTGGCGCGCTTCTGTCGGCTGACACCTTCTTCGTCGGCAGCCTGAAGGGCGTGGGAAAAGTCTACCTGCATGCAGTGGTCGACACCTACGGCTCCTGCGCTTTCGGCTTTCTGCACGTCTCCAAGCAGCCGGAGGCCGCGGTGGCGGTGCTGCACAACGCCGTGCTGCCCTTCTCCGCGAATCTGGACCTGCCGGTGAAAGCCGTGCTGACCGACAACGGCCGAGAGTTCTGCGGCACCGAGAAGCATCCCTACGAGCTCTACCTGGATCTCAACGGCATTGAGCACCGCCGCACCAAGGTCAGGACGCCCAAGACCAACGGCTTCGCCGAGCGCTTCAACGGCACGGTCCTCGACGAATTCTTCCGCATCAAGATGCGCGAGACCTTCTACGACAGCGTCGAGGCGATGCAGGCAGATCTCGATGCCTGGCTTGTCCACTACAACACCGAGCGGCCGCATCTCGGCTACCGCAACATGGGGCGCAGACCAATCGAAACCGTCATGTCATTCGTTAGCCAAGAAGGTTAAGAGGACACCATAGGTTTTTACGCCCAAGCTGAGACGCTCGGCGAATTCAGCCTGACTTTGCCCCGCCTCTGCGCGAATCGCGCGGAGCCGCGTGGCTCCGACCGCGAGAACTCGGTGTATCGGATGCGGCACTCACCCTGGTCGGAAAAGGCTGCAATCGCTCTCGCAGGATCGAAAAGGCACTTGCGCGCGCGGTCTGCACCACGCCGGAGGCGCTGTTCCCGGATCGTTATCAGGGAGGCGAACCATGACCTAGAAAAGGAAAAGGCCAAGAGGGCGGCAACCCTCAAGGCCTTCTTCGGTGTATCAAGATAGCAATCCGATACACCTCTTTCATGACCCATAATCCGGGACCGGTCAAGCGTGCAGGTGATCTGGCGCGCCGGTCCCGCACACCCAAACCCATGAAGGAGGGCCGATGGCGGCCGGCGCGTGCTGGCCGCCTGGCCAATAACCCATGTCCGACGACGATGACAAAAAGCCTTGGCAGCCGCCACAGCGCAGCACCGGTACACGCAGCTTTCCGGCACGGTCCAAATCCAGTTCGCGTGGCTTTCTGCTGGCGCATCTGCCGGTGGAGGCCCGGCCCCGCCAGATCATCTATGAGAGCAATCTGGAACGTCAGACGGCGCTGCTATTGCTGGCGCGCAATGATCTGTGGAACCTGTGGGACCAGCCGCCGAAAATCGCCTTCACGGACAGACGGGGTCGTACGGCCCATCACGTCTTCGACTATCTGGCCGAGTTCAACGGTGGCCGTCGTGTTGCAATTGCCGTCAAGCCACAGGCCCGTGCAGACCGGATCGGCTTTCGCGACACGCTTGCCCGTATCCGCACGGCCCTGCCGCCCCGCTTCGCTGATGAGGTCGTGCTGGTCACCGAAAATGCCCTTCCCGCCGCTGCGGTGCATAATGCCGAGTTGCTGCACATGTTCCGCACCTGCCCCGATCCGGAAGCGGATAGCATCGTCAGAGATATGCTGGCGGCGCAGCGGCAACCGTTCAGCGTCGCGCATATCGTCACCGGGAGCGGCTTGGGCGGTCGGGCTTTCCGCGCATTGGTCCGGGCCATTTATGCGGGGTTGGCGCGTGCCGATCTCGATAGCCGCATCACATCTGCGACTGTCCTGCTGCCGCCGCAGGACCGGCCATGACGATGCTGCGCTTGTCCCGCGCCGATGCTGTCATCGCGCAGGGCACCCTCTGCGCCGTCGCGCGGATCGATCCGCATGTCGTCGAATTGCGCCCGCTCGGCGGCGAGGACGCGCCGATGAGCCTGAGCCACCTCGAACTGATGGGGCAGATCAACTCGGGCAACTTCGAGGTAGAATATGGCTATTTCGGCAGCCGTCAGGCTGCGCGCCGCGCCATGGCGGGACGCGGTTTGCTGGCTCTCCTGTCGAGTGTGGAACAGCAACTGGTGTTCTGGAAGGTCGACTGGTGCGAGGCGTTTCTCGCCGCCGAAGCCAGCGGCGAGGTCTCGCGATCGGATCGGTCCTGCTCGGCTTTTATCCCCAAACTCGAAAGGCGCGTTAGGGAGAAGATGCGGCAAGCCGCAAATGGCAACGTCTTGCCTGACGCGGTCTTCAGGCCCGCGCCCTGCCGCACCAGCCTGATGGGGTGGGTTCGCATCTGGGAGAAGACCCGCGATCCGATGGCCTTGGTGAAGAAGTCACGGTTCAACGGAGTCAATGCCCGCAAGATTGGTCGCGACCAAGAGGCGATCCTGCAACGCAAGCTTGCGGATTACCTGCACCCCAACCGGATTTTTGTTCCCGAACTGCACCGGGCAATCAATGCTGAAATCCGCGAGTGTAATGCGGATGCTGGATCTGCCGGATTGCCCCCCATGCTGGAGGTATCCGAAAGCACCGTCCGGCGCAGACTGGTGGAAATCGATAGGTTCGAACTTTGCGCCGCGCGCCATGGCGTTGCCGAGGCCAAAAACCGCCTGGGTGGTTACGGTGCGGGTCTTCAAGTCGATGTACCGCTTCAACTCATCGAGATGAATGAATGGGAAATCGACCTGATGGCGGTCCTCGCCGCAGGAGGCTTCGATATCAGCGACGCCTGGCTGCGTGATCTCGCGATTGGACGTTATTGGGTCTGCGTCGCTTTCGATGCCGCCACGCGCAGCATTCTAGCGTTGAAGCTGTCGAAA
Source organism: Paracoccus sp. S3-43 (assembly GCF_029027965.1). Lineage (NCBI taxonomy): Bacteria > Pseudomonadati > Pseudomonadota > Alphaproteobacteria > Rhodobacterales > Paracoccaceae > Paracoccus > Paracoccus qomolangmaensis. The sequence continues at coordinate 786,433 of NZ_CP119082.1, forward strand.
GCGCTCCGCACGCATCTCGCCGACTTCATGGCAGCCTACAACTTCGCGCGTAGGCTCAAGACCTTCGGCGGCCTCACGCCCTACGAATACATCTGCAAGATCTGGACATCAGAGCCAGACAGATTCATCCTAAACCCGATCCACCAGATGCCGGGACTGAACACCTGGCACATTGCGATGCCGTCTGGGGAGGGCGGCAACCACCCCATCTCCGCAGGAGGATCGGAAGGAACGCCAATCACCAATGGCACGAAGCCGGGTCACGCCAACCCGGACGGCCATTACCGTCTAAATACGTTGCTCAGAGAGGACTATCGAGCGCGAGGCAGAACAGATCTTGCTTGCGCCAGAAGGCATGATAGCACCAACATCAATCGGTTAATTGGCGGCTTCTTTATGGATTTGACGCAGATCGCACGTTGGCCGGGGAAAAGCCCTGTGACGCCCGGGGCGCCGGTCCATCCTGCGGCTTATCACATGCTGGACGTGGCCGCCGTGGCCGATGAGTTGCTAGCCGATCATCCCCGGCGCGCCCTATATTGCCTACTGATCGCGTTGCACGATCTGGGCAAGATTGGCGAGGTCTTTCGCCGTGCGCTGAGCGAGGGCGTGGTGCAGGACCGGCGGCATTGGGAGGTCACCGAGGCATGGCTGCATGACCCGCAGATCCTTGCGCTGCTGTTGCAGCATCTGGGGGGGCAGCATCAGGCGCTGCTGCCCTTGATTGCGGCGATCGCGGGCCATCACGGCAGGCCTCCAACGGCCGAGATACCACGCCATCTTGATGCCATGCGATCGCGCGCCGGAACGCAGGCCCATGACGATGCGCTGGATTTCGTGCGAGCCTGCCTGACGCTGTGGCCCGAGGCGCGGCTGGACGGCTTGCGCCAGCGCGAGGCCAAGGCACTGAGCTGGCATCTGGCGGGTGTCACCACCGTCGCGGATTGGGTCGGCTCGAATGCCGCATGGTTTCCTGCCACTCCGGCAACGCAGACGCTGGCCGAATACCTTGATGTCGCTCGTCGGATCGCGCCTATGGCCCTGCATGCGGCGGGTCTGTTGCCGCCCGGTCCAAGGGCTGATCCGCTGTTCGACTTTGCCCTGCGGCCGATGCAGCGGGCGGCGCGTGACATCGCGCTGCCGTTGGGTCCCATGCTGGCGATCATCGAGGACGAAACCGGCGCCGGCAAGACCGAGGCCGCCTTCCTGCTGTTGCAGCGCATGCTGTGCGCGGGCAAGGGGCAGGGGGCATACTTCGCCTTACCGACCATGGCGACGGCGGATGCGATGTTCCGCCGCGCCCGCAATATCGTCGGCGGACTGTTCCAGGACGCTCCGTCATTGACGCTGGCGCATGGCCGGGCGGGTCTGTCGGTCGATTTCCGAGAGGTGCAGAACACCGCGCCCGGCTCGGACGCGCCGGTCTGCGGTGAATGGCTGGTTGAAAGCCGGCGCCGTGCGCTGCTGGCCGATATCGGCGTCGGCACCATCGATCAGGCGCTGATGGCGGTGTTGCCGACGCGCTTTGCCACGCTGCGCAACTGGGGGCTGTCGCGCAAGGTGCTGATCGTGGACGAGGCGCATGAGCTGGGCGAACCCTACTTGGCGCACGAACTGGCGGTGCTGTTGCGCCTGCATGCGATGCAGGGCGGATCGGCCATCCTGCTGACGGCAACCCTGCCGCTTGGTTTGCGGGCACGGCTGTCGCAGGCCTTTGCCCAAGGCGCGGGACAGCCCTTTGCCGCAGACGACGATCCGTCCTATCCCAGCCTGTCGATCCCCGGCGGGACGGCATTGCGCGGTTTCGACCGACCGGCGTCCGGCAAGGGTCCGGTCGCGGTGCGGCGCCTGGCCTCGACCGAGGACGCGCTGGCGGTGTTGGCCCGGCAGGCGGCGGCCGGTGCGGCTTGCGTCTGGGTGCGCAATGCCGTGGACGAGGCTATTGCCGCCGCCGAGGCGCTGCGCGCGCGCGGCATCCCGGCCGATCTGCTGCACGCGCGGCTGACACTTTACGACCGCAAGCGGATCGAGGCGCGGATGATGGCGCGGTTCGGCCGCGACGGCGTGGACAGGGCGGGGCGGGTGCTTGTCGGCACGCAGGTGCTGGAATCATCGCTGGATTGCGATTTCGATGTGATGGTGTCGGACCTGGCACCGGTCGCCTCGCTGATCCAGCGGGCGGGACGGCTGTGGCGGCACATGGACCTGCGCCCGGCGGCCCACCGTCCGGTCGCCGCGCCGCTGCTGCATGTGTTGGCGCCCGACCCGGCGCAGGTCGCCGATGACCGATGGCTGCACGACACGCTGGGGGCGGGGGCCTGGGTCTATCCGCTGGCCGAGCAATGGCGCACCGCGATGGTGCTGGATCAGGCCGGCGCCATTTGCGCACCGGACAATCTGCGCGCCCTGATCGAGGCCGTGCATGGCCCCGATGCCGCTCCTGTCCCGGCGGCGCTGGAGCGGGCCGAAATCGAGGCCGAGGGCGAGGCCTATGCCCGCCGCACCCGCGCCCGCCACGCGACGATCCGCATCGAGGACGGGTATCGAGACGGCGGCGGTGGCTCCGACGACTTGGACTACCCGACGCGGCTGGGACAGGAAATGCGGGTGCTGCTGCTGTTGCGCCGGGTGGGTGGCGCGTTGCGGTTCTGGGCCGACGGCACGGATGCGGGCGAGGCGGCGGCGCTGAGCGAGGTCTCGGCCAGCGCGAGACGCTTGGCGGGGCTGGAGCTGCCCGATCAGGAAACGCCCGAGTTCGCCGCCTTCCGCAAGGATTGGCCCGACTGGCGCAAGGCGGCGGTGACGCTGTGCGTGGTCGGCGAGGATGGCGCGATCTGCAAGGGGTTGGCCTATGACGGCGAGATGGGGCTGCTGTTCACGACCGTGCCGCAGCCGGCGACGACTTGACGCATGCCCAAAGGCGCTGCAGTCTGAAATTGCAGTACATATCGAAAAGCCATCTCGGGTTGTTTCCCAGTTGCCGGAGTGCCCTCCTTGTCGCTCAATCTGATTGCCGACGCCTGGATCCCGGTTCGTTGCGCAAGTGGACGACGGATCATCCGGCCCGACCAGATCGCCGAGGCCGATGTCCTGTTCCCGGACTGGCCGCGCGCCGATCTGAACATTGCCTGTCTGGAACTGCTGATCGGGCTGGTCTATCTGGCCGATCCCGCCCTCGAGGTCGAGGACTGGGCCGAACGGCAGGCCGATCCCGAACGCCTGCGCGCCGCCCTTGCCCCCCTGGCCCCCGCCTTCGACCTGGGCGGCGACGGCCCGCGCTTTCTGCAGGACATGGAACGCTTCGAAGCCGCCAATGCCAAGGCCGAGATCAATGCGCCGGACATGCTGTTCATCGACTCGGCTGGCGGAAATACGGCCAAGAACAATGCCGACCTGATGGTGCGGCGCGGGCGCTATCCGCGGTTGGACCCGGCGATGGCGGCGATGGCGCTTTACACCTTGCAGTCGCAGGCCCCCGCCGGCGGGGCCGGCAACCGCACCTCGATGCGCGGCGGCGGGCCGATGGTGACGCTGGCCGAGCCGCCGCAGCCGGGGCTGTGGCCGCTGGTCTGGGCCAATGTTCCCCTGGGCCGGCCGCAGGGCACGGACGCGCTGCCGTGGATGCGGGCGACCCGGCGCTCGGACGCCGGGCAGGTGGTCGGCGAGCCGGAGGACGGCAATCTGGCCGAAGCGTTCTTTGGCATGCCGCGCCGCCTTCGGCTGGTCTTTGACGGCGAGGCCGTGACCGGCGTGCTGCAAAAGCCCTATGGCGCCAACTACGCCGGCTGGCGCCATCCGCTGACCCCCTATTACTGCGTCAAGGCGGCCGAGGAATGGCTGTCCCAGCATCCCCGCGCCGGCGCCTTCGGCTATCGCAACTGGCTGGGCATCAACGCGGCCGCGCGCAGCGATACCCGGCACCAGGCGGCCGCCCTGAGCGGCTATCGCGACCGGGTGGGCAGCCTGCCCGGCGCGCGGGTGATCGTCGCCGGCTGGGCGATGGACAACATGAAGCCCCGCGACTTTACCCTGTCGCACGAGCCGATGATCGGCGATCCGGCCATGCTGGACCGCATCCAGAAGATGGTCGCGGCGGCCGAGATGGCGGCCCTGGCGTTGCGCAATGCGCTGAGGCCTCTTGTCGGCGAGGGGACGGCGCTGGATGCCCTGCGCGAGGAGTTCTTTCTGCGCACCCAGACTCCGTTCGAGGACTTGTGCGCCCGCCCCGACAGCGTGGCCCGCTGGCTTGCGGTGATGGAGACCACCGCCATGGGCATTTTCGACGATCAGGCCATGCCGGGCCTGGCCGCCGCCCGCATTGCCGACGTGGAAAGGATCCTGACCGAGCGCAAGCACCTGCGGGCGATGTTCGGCGGGCGCAGCAAGCCGGGCGCGAAACTGTATGGCGAACTGGATATCCCGGTTCCGGCAAAGGAAACCGCATGACCGACGACATCGGAAAGACCCTGGCCGCCTGGTGGCGCGAGGTGCTGCGCCCAGGGGATGACAACTCTGCCGCCCGCGCCCTGCGCGCACGGTTGCGGCGGGCCGAGGCGCTGGACGTGCTGGCCCAGCCGCAGGTGCATGACCTGGTGGCCCGCGCACCCTGGTTGCGCGCCCGGCCCGAGGCGCTGATCCGCACCGTGCAGGTCCTGGCCCTGGTCGAGCGCAGCGATGCCCGCAGCCTGGCGCGGGTGCTGGGCGCGGGCGATCCGCCGGCCATGTCGCGGGCGCGTTTCGAACGGCTGGTGCGCAGCGAGGCGGACGGCCTGTCCCGCGCCCTGCGCCGCGCCCTTGCCATGACCGAGGGCGGATGCGCCGTCGTAAGCCTGGGTCGCGATGTCCTGAACTGGGACGGCGAGCGCGGCGACGACATCCGCCGCACCTGGTATTTCGACTATTTCAACGCCGGGCGTCCCGCCCAATCCGATGCTGCCGAGGATGTTTCCCAATGACCACCTTCCTGCAATTGCACCTGCTGACCGCCTATCCGCCCTCGAACCCGAACCGCGACGACCAGGGGCGACCGAAACAGGCGCTGGTCGGCGGCGCGCCGCGGCTGCGGCTGTCCAGCCAGTCGGTGAAGCGGGCGCTGCGCCTGTCCGAGCCGTTCCGGCAGGGATTGGCCGGTCACATGGGACAGCGCACCAAGTTCATCGCCAAGGACGTGCTGGATTACCTGATCGCCGGCGGCATGGAGCCTGCGCAGGCCCGCACGCGCGCAGAGGAGATCGCCAAGGTGTTCGGCAAGATCGAGCCGCAGGACAAGAAGCGCCCGGACGAGATGCAGGGCACGACGCTGGCTTTTGTCTCGCCCGACGAACGCGGCTTTGCGCTGGCGCTGGCCGACAAGGCGCTGGCGGGCGAGGAAATGCCCAAGGACAAGGAGTTGGCCAAGACCGTGCTGCGCACCGCCGATGGCGCGGTGGACATTGCCATGTTTGGCCGCATGCTGGCCGACAATCCCGATTTCAACCGCGATGCCGCCGTGCAGGTTTCGCACGCCATCACCACACATCGCGCCGTGGCCGAGGATGATTATTTCACCGCTGTCGATGACCTCAAGCGCGATGGCAATGCTGGCGGCGCGCATCTGGGCGAGCATGGCTTCGGGTCGGGCGTCTATTACCTTTATGCCTGCGTCAACACCGATCTGCTGGTCGAAAACCTGGGCGGCGACAAGGAACTGGCGGCGCGGGGGCTGCGGGCGCTGGTCAGGGCGATCGCCACCGCCACGCCCTCGGGCAAGCAAAACAGCCACGCGCATTACCCGCGCGCCGGCTATGTGCGGGCTGAGCTGGGCAGCAACACGCCCCGTGACCTGACCGGCGCCTTTTTCGCCCCGGTCAGGGGGGATGATCTGTTCGACGCCTCGGCGCGGGCGCTGGAACGGACCGCGGCCGATATTGACCGGGCCTATGGCGCCACCTGCGATGCCCACAAGATCATGGACGTGCCGAAGGGCCAGGGTACACTGGCCGAGATCGAGGAGTTTGCCGCCAGCGCGCTGGAGCGGCTGGATGGCTGAGCATCTGGTTTTTACCCTTTGCGCCACGTTGGCCGCGAACGGCGACCTGGCCGGGCATGAGCGGCGGGGCACGCTGACCTGGCCGGGCCGTTCGGCCATCCTAGGCCTTCTGGCGGCGGCGCGCGGCATCCGCCGCGAGGATGCCGCCGGGCTTGCGGCGCTCGATGCGTTGCAAACCGCCGTCGCCATCCATGACGCCGGCCAGCCGCTGCGCGATTATCACACTGTCCAGACCGTCCCCAGCGCGGCCGTCAAGCACCCCGATAGCCGGGCCGAGGCATTGCGACGCGCGGGCCGCGCCGTCAATACGACCTTGACCCAGCGCGATTATCGCACGGGCGTGCTTTATGCCGTTGCCGTCTGGGGGCTGGACATGGCACCGTTTCGCGACGCGCTGCTGCGGCCTGTGTTCACGCTTTACCTGGGGCGCAAGTCCTGCCCGCTATCGGTGCCGCCCGCGCCTCGGCTGGTCCAGGCTGACGACCCGATGACCGCACTTGCCGCCGCGCAGATGCCTGCATTCCGGGACGCGCCGCAGGCGCAGGTGATCTATTCAGACATGGCGCTGCCCGGCGCGCGGGTCGAGCGGCGCAATGACGTGGCGCTGGACCGCCAGCGTTGGCATTTCTCCAGCCGCGCGGTGCATGTCCTGCATCCGCAGGGGGCCGCATGAGCCTGTTTCTGTCCCGCCTGACGCTGTCCCGCGCCCCGTCGGTTGAGGTGTTGAAGCGCCTGATCGACCCTCAGGAACGCAGCCGGGCCACCGATGCCCATCACCGCCTGCTGTGGTCGGCCTTTGCCGGCGATGCCGATGCCAGCCGCGATTTCCTGTGGCGGGCCGAAGGCAACGGCCGGTTCTTTGTCCTGTCGCACCGCCGGCCGGCGGATTCGCCATTCTTCGACCCCCCCGAGGTCAAGGCGTTTACCCCGGCGCTTGCCCCCGGCGATCGGCTGGATTTCGTCCTGCGCGCGAATGCCACCCGCACCCGCAAGACCGGCGAGGTGACCGCCTCGGGCAAGGAGCGGCGCAAGCATGACGATGTGGTCATGCACGCCATTCGCGACCTGCCCAGGGGCCAGCGCGCCGAGGCTCGCATGGCCGCGGCCGCCGACGCCGGCCTGAAATGGCTGCAAGGCCAGGGCGAGCGCGGCGGTTTCCATGTCGAGCGGGCCGAGGTCGCGGACTATTCGGTCGTGGCTTTGCCCGATCATCGCGGTCCGCGCCGGGGCCAGCCGCAGTTCGGCGTGCTGGACATGGCTGGGGTGGTTCGTGTCGAGGATCCGGCCTTGCTCTTGGACCGGATCGCCCAGGGATTCGGCCGGGCCAAGTCCTTTGGCCACGGGCTGATGCTGATCCGCCGGACCCGTGCCGCATGACCATGCCGGGCCTGCCGCCACCGAGGCCGATCCCGATAAAGGACCGCTCGACCCTGGTCTTTGTCGAGCGTGCGCAACTGGACGTCGCCGATGGTGCCTTTGTTGCGGTCAATGCCGACGGCACCCGCACCCAGATCCCGATTGGCGGGCTGGCTGGGGTCATGCTGGAACCGGGCGCGCGGATCTCGCATGCCGCAGTCGCGCTGGCCGCGCGCACCGGCACACTGATTACCTGGGTAGGCGAGGCCGGCGTGCGGCTTTATTCGGCCGGCCAGCCTGGCGGGGCGCGCGCCGACCGGCTGCTGTGGCAGGCGCGGCTGGCGCTGGATGACACCGCGCGGCTGCGCGTCGTGCGCAAGATGTTCGCGCTGCGCTTTGGCGAAGACGCGCCCTTGCGTCGCTCGATCGACCAACTGCGCGGGATCGAGGGCGTGCGGGTGCGCAAATCCTATGAACTTCTGGCGCAGGCGCATGGCGTTCCCTGGACCCGGCGCAGCTATGATCCCAAGGACTGGGAGGCGGGCGATGTGCCCAACCGATGCCTGTCGGCCGCGACCGCCTGCCTGCACGGCCTGACCGAGGCTGCGGTGCTAGCGGCGGGCTATGCACCGGCGATCGGCTTCCTGCACAGCGGAAAGCCGCTGTCCTTTGTCTACGACATTGCCGACTTGTGGAAGATCGACACCGTGGTCCCCGAGGCCTTTCGCATCGCAGGTCTCGCCGCGCGGGGCAAGCTGGACATGAGCCCGGACCGGGCCGTGCGGCTGGCCTGCCGGGACGTATTCCGCAAATCCGGCCTGTTGGCCAGGATCATTCCACGCATTGAGGAGATTCTGGAAGCCGGCGAACTGCCACGTCCCCAGCCGCCCGCCGATGCGATTGGCCCAGCGTTTCCCGACGACCAGTCCGGCGACGAGGGGCATCGTTGATGATCGTGATCGTGGTGGCGAATGCTCCGCCTCGATTGCGCGGTCGCCTGGCGGCTTGGCTGGTCGAAGTTCGCGCGGGCGTCTATGTCGGAGAATATTCGTCCCGCACGCGAGAGATGATCTGGTCCCAGGTGACCGGCGGCATCGAGCAGGGCGACGCGGTAATGATCTGGAGCGCGCCTACAGATCAGGGCTATGCTTTCGAGACGGCCGGCCGCAATCGCCGCATGCCTGTCGATTTCGATGGGCTGAAGCTCGTCTCGTTCTTTCCCCGCAATGATGCCGGATAGTTGGTAGATTCCTCAGTCTTGCTGGAATATCGGTAGATCAATAGGTTCCACGAAGACTGTTCCCCGCATGCGCGGGGATGAACCGAACGGCCAGACTAACGCAGCCAGCCTGGTCCGCTGTTCCCCGCATGCGCGGGGATGAACCGGGTCACGGGAGCGGTGATGCCGGGCGCAGTGACTGTTCCCCGCATGCGCGGGGATGAACCGCGGCAGGGTTGCGTCCCAGTAGAGACCCCGCACTGTTCCCCGCATGCGCGGGGATGAACCGCGCAGGACCGGGGTCACATGGAACTCCAACACCTGTTCCCCGCATGCGCGGGGATGAACCGACGCCCTTAACCTCAAAGACCTTGTTCACATCCTGTTCCCCGCATGCGCGGGGATGAACCGGAAATCGGCATACGCGAAACCAAGTTGAAAAACTGTTCCCCGCATGCGCGGGGATGAACCGGGAGAACCTACTGCTCGAAGAGCAGAAGGAAACTGTTCCCCGCATGCGCGGGGATGAACCGGCTACCTGCTGCGGGAACGGCTTAGCAAGGCTCTGTTCCCCGCATGCGCGGGGATGAACCGGAGATCGGTCGGCGCGAGGGGTTCGAGATCACCTGTTCCCCGCATGCGCGGGGATGAACCGCCAAGATCGCACTCCTGCGGGCACTGCTGTCCCTGTTCCCCGCATGCGCGGGGATGAACCGCGGGCAATCATCACGCATCGGGGGGCGAAATGGCTGTTCCCCGCATGCGCGGGGATGAACCGCAAGACAAAGGGCGTCCCGTTCTCGGTCGAGTCTGTTCCCCGCATGCGCGGGGATGAACCGCTGACCGATGATCGACGCCATTCCGTTCCCCGCTGTTCCCCGCATGCGCGGGGATGAACCGGCTTTGGTAACAACCTCGCCCAAGCGGCGGGTCTGTTCCCCGCATGCGCGGGGATGAACCGATCGCATCCCCTGCCGCCACTCCGTCCAGGATCTGTTCCCCGCATGCGCGGGGATGAACCGCCAGAGCGGCCGCGCGGGTCTTCGGCCCATCGCTGTTCCCCGCATGCGCGGGGATGAACCGGCCGCGCTCCAGGAAATCGACCAGCCCGTCGACTGTTCCCCGCATGCGCGGGGATGAACCGCCGCTGGCCGAGTCATCGGTCGCCCGGCAACACTGTTCCCCGCATGCGCGGGGATGAACCGGCCAGCCCGCCGCCGTGCGGATGCGCTCGCGGCCTGTTCCCCGCATGCGCGGGGATGAACCGAGGCGGGCCTGCTGCCGACAGAGACGCCGGCGCTGTTCCCCGCATGCGCGGGGATGAACCGAGGCATTCCGTGCGCCTGACCTGTTTCTCGCCCTGTTCCCCGCATGCGCGGGGATGAACCGCTGCATCCCTGAAAGCGTTTTGAGCGTGGCCTCTGTTCCCCGCATGCGCGGGGATGAACCGACACCTGAGGAGATCGATGTCACGCACCAGCACTGTTCCCCGCATGCGCGGGGATGAACCGGTCATCGGCTGATCGTCCAGCACGTCCGAAACCTGTTCCCCGCATGCGCGGGGATGAACCGCGCGCCTGCAGGCGCTTCCGCATGGCCTGGAACTGTTCCCCGCATGCGCGGGGATGAACCGATGTGCCCGAGGATATCAAGAGCGCAGCCTTGCTGTTCCCCGCATGCGCGGGGATGAACCGGATCTGATCCTGCTGATGGAACGCGGCGGATGCTGTTCCCCGCATGCGCGGGGATGAACCGCGCGCCAAACCCGGCGATCCCAACTTCGCCGGCCTGTTCCCCGCATGCGCGGGGATGAACCGTGCTGTCAGCTACGAGTGGCAGCTACAGCGCACTGTTCCCCGCATGCGCGGGGATGAACCGCACTTACCGCCAAGCCGAGCGCTGGCGACGACCTGTTCCCCGCATGCGCGGGGATGAACCGCCCTGTCACCTGATGGGATACCTGCCAGCTTTCTGTTCCCCGCATGCGCGGGGATGAACCGCCGACCTCGAGCAGGACGATTTCCGGTTCTTGCTGTTCCCCGCATGCGCGGGGATGAACCGAGACCGCATGCTGCGGAACACTCCGATAGGCCCTGTTCCCCGCATGCGCGGGGATGAACCGGGAGCACTTGTCTAAGTGTCTGGAAATAATGGCTGTTCCCCGCATGCGCGGGGATGAACCGGCAACGAACACCGGCTGATCATGCAGGCCACGCTGTTCCCCGCATGCGCGGGGATGAACCGGTGTGCCGCAGATCGTGGAACCGGAAGTCCTCCTGTTCCCCGCATGCGCGGGGATGAACCGCGCGCCGACCGGGTAATTCCCAATCCAGAGCGCTGTTCCCCGCATGCGCGGGGATGAACCGCGCGAGGCGACGGAATGGGATCAGGTCGTCATCTGTTCCCCGCATGCGCGGGGATGAACCGGCCACCAAAGAGCGTCTCGCCGATCAGGACTATCCGGCCGCTCTAGATCGTAAGCTTGGGCCGATAGTGGTGCTCCATACGAATGGCCGCTAATGCAACGTTTCTGAAGTCACTATGCCGCAACGCGACTGACAGCTTCCCACCCTTTTTGACGCTCCTCTCTGGCACCCCCCAATCAAGGTGATGCAGATGGTGTCAGGAATCCTTTCCTTTTTCTCACTGGAAAAAGAAACAATTCTTGACATGAGTCTTCTCCGTGTGACGCGCCGCGCACGGGGCATGACGCAGGCCGATGTCGCCTCCATGGCGCAAATCAGCCTGCCGACGCTCCGGGTGCTTGAGCAGGATGAAGGGGGTTTCACGCCCTTGTCGCAGAGATAGCGGTGCTGGGCGTGCGCTGGGGCTGGGCGCCGGATCGCGCAGAGGCGGCGACCGCGTTGGCCGCGCGGCGCCGCGCTAAGGGCTTAATCCAGGCGGAACTCGCCACTCGCATCGGGGTCACCTATCGCCGGCGATTCGCCCTGGCCTCCGGCCGCTTGGCCATGATCGACGACGGGCTCGGCTTCAAACTGGTGCCGTGGACGCCCTCGCTCGAACGGCATCTGGGTCAGCATGTCTCCGGCGTCGCGCGTGGCGATGGCGGCGTGGACTGGAGCTTTGGCCGGAAGTGTGGGCTGGATCACATTGACGGCCGGTGTTGCCATCCCATATGACTACAGATAGTCATTGCGAGGAACGGCCATGAAGGAACTCCAGCATCAGGGATGCGAAGGCGACGCTCTCCGCCGTGGTCGATCAGGCCGTGGCCGGCGAGCCGACGGTCATCACCCGGCACGGCCGCAAGGAGGCGGTGCTGCTCTCCTTCGAGGAATGGCAGCGCATCTCGCGAGTTCCGGATTTCGCCGACCTGCTGCTGGCCTTTCCCGGCCAGCCGGAGGATATCCCCGAACGCACCCGCAAGCCTGCACGCGCGCTGCGGGATACGAGCCTCTGAATCTTGTACCTGCTCGATACCAACATCGTTTCGGCCTCCGCGCCGACGAGGCGAGACGCCGATGTTCTCGCTGCATGGATTCGCGTCCACAGCGACCGGCTCTATCTCTCGGCCATCACCATCGCAGTGAATAGCCCCATGTTTCGTGGACGCCTTTTTCGCTAACTTTGAGGCAAGGAGGCCATGATGGGCACAGGTAATTTCACTGACGATTTCAAGCGCGATGCGGTGGCGCAGATCACGGAGCGGGGCTACCCGGCCAAGGAGGTCTCTGAGCGGCTCGGGGTGAGCACGCACTCGCTCTATGCCTGGAAGCGCAAGTTCGCGAAGGCGGTGTCGGGTGAGACGGCAAAGGATGCCGAGATCCGACGACTGAAGCGAGAGCTGGTCCGGGTATCGGAGGAACGTGACATCCTAAATAAAGCCACCGCGTATTTCGCCAGGGATGCAAAGTGAGATACGCGTTCGTGGCCGAGCATCGGGGTCAGTTTTCCATCCGTGCGATGTGCCGGTGCCTGCGCATCCAGCCGAGCGGGTTCTATGCCTGGCTGCAGGCGCCGGTGAGCGCGCGAGCCCAGGAAGACAGGCGCCAGACCGAACTGCTGCAGAAGGCTTGGGCCGAGAGCGGCAAGGTCTACGGCTACCGCAAGCTGCATGATGATCTGGTTGAACAGGGCGAAAGCATTTGTCCGAACCGGGTCGCCCGATTGACGCAGCTTGCGGGGATCAAGGCGCAGATCGGCTACAAGCGCCGCCCCGGAAGTTATGGCGGCAAGCCGTCGGTCGTGGTCGACAACACCCTCGACCGGCAGTTCAACGTCGAGGCCCCGGACAAGGTCTGGGTGACCGATATCACTTACATCCGGACGCAAGAGGGGTTCGCCTACCTCGCGGTGGTCATCGATCTCTATTCCCGGCGTGTGGTTGGCTGGTCGATGCAAAGTCGGCAGACGACAGATGTCGTTCTGCAGGCCCTGCTGATGGCCGTCTGGCGGCGCAAGCCGAAGACCAAGGTGCTGGTTCATTCAGATCAGGGCAGCCAGTTCACCAGCATGGACTGGGCAGCATTCCTGCGCGCCCACAATCTTGAGCATTCCATGAGCCGCCGTGGCAACTGTCACGACAACGCTGTTGCCGAGAGCTTCTTCAACCTGCTCAAGCGCGAACGGATCAGGCGCAGGACCTACCGGACCCGCGAAGACGCAAGGCAGGACGTGTTCGATTATATCGAGATGTTCTATAACCCGAAGCGCAAACATGCGAGAAACGGAATGCTGTCGCCCGCAGAGTTCGAGCGACGGCAGATGATGAGACGGGAAGGCGTCTAAGAAACTCGAAGGCTATTCACCGAGATCGAGGCCGGCATCGCCCGGGCGGTCAGGATCGGCGCCAGCAGCAAGGCCCCGGCGCTGCGCCGCTGGCTCGCTGCGGTCGAGCATTTCTACGCCCGCCGGATCCTCGCTTTCGGCATCGAGGAGGCTCGTCACGCCGGGGCGATCCTCGACCAGGCGCGTGCCCATGATCCGGGCTTCGAGGACATCGCCATCGCGGCGACGGCCGCCGCGCAGGGCCTGACGGTGCTGACCGCCAACGAGCGGCATTTCGCGCCGCTCGGCGTGCCCTATGCAAATCCGTTGAAGGAACTGCCCGCATAGCAGGGCATTCGGCCAAGGATTGCGGCCAGACCTGCATTTCTCGACCGGCCTATTCCCGGATCAGCGCCGCCATTTCTCGGAAACGGGGCGCTTCGCCGTGCGCAGCTATTCGGCCGCGACGGCAGAGTCCAGATCCGGTTCGCAAGACTTCGCCGTGCGCTGGAACGAACCGTCCTTGTTCAGCACCACGCCAGACGCGACCAGTGCCGCCCAGGGCAGAAAGTCGGCGAGGCGGGATGCGGTGCGGCGGTATTCGGCAAGGTTCATCATGGTTCATCCTTACACTGAGAGGTGGCAAGGCAGACGCAGATGGCGGCGCGCGACCTCGACGAAGAGCGGATCGCGCTTTGCTGCCCAGACCGCTGTGAGATGGCCGACCGCCCAGATCAGCAGGCCGGCGAGCCAGAGTTGCAGCCCAAGGCCCGCGGCCCCAGCCAGCGTGCCGTTGGCTTTCACGGAACTGGCGTAGGGCGGTGCGAAAGCTTTCCGAGGACAGTGAGCGGTAGACCCTAGACGGAACTGGTTATTCGCAGGCTCGGACGCGGGCGGCGAAACGCTCGCCCGCGCCCTGACGGTTATCGAAACAGCAAAGATGAACGGGCTGGATCCGCAGGCTTACCTGGCCGATATCCTGGACCGCATCCACGATCACATGAGCAACCGTCTCGGCGAATTGCTGCCTTGGAACTGGGCGCCAATGGGGACGGTCAAGATCGAGGCCGCGTAAACAGCGCCCGAAAGAGTTCTTCAGACTGCCTCAGACCCTCATCGGTGAGGATGACCGACTTTGCCTTGTTGACCGGATCGGCGATCAGACCCCGGGCATGCAACCGCTCCAGGGCGTCCCAGTCAAAGCCCTTCCACGCCCGCCGCTCGTCATGCAGCGTCAACCACAGCAGCGCCAGAACGGCATCATCGATCTTGTCCCGATCAATCTCCATAGCCTGAGCATACCACGTCAGACTGGGGCGGAAATCGGGCGGTTACGAAATACGCGGTGGCTTTATTTAGGATGTCACGTTCCTCCGATACCCGGACCAGCTCTCGCTTCAGTCGTCGGATCTCGGCATCCTTTGCCGTCTCACCCGACACCGCCTTCGCGAACTTGCGCTTCCAGGCATAGAGCGAGTGCGTGCTCACCCCGAGCCGCTCAGAGACCTCCTTGGCCGGGTACTGTTGCAGACACCCTCGGGACGGCTGACGTCATCGAGTTGAGCAGTTCTTATTATGGCGGGGATTGGGCGACCTTCCAAAACGGCAACAACCTTGTGATCGGTGTCGCCAGCCAGATATCAGCCGGAAACCTATCAACCGCCGCCACGGTGAAGGACTTCTTCCTTGCTGGCGCGAATACGGTTGAATATCTCGTTGTCGGCGCCGACACACGGGATCTTACTGTCCTTTTGTGACAGATAGGGCTGTCCAGCCCGGCTTTGCGACCCGGCCCGCTTACGAACCTTGAGACAGCCCCAGCAGCCGCACCGCCGCCCGCACCTGATCCTCGACCGGAAGGGCCAGATCAACCACCGCGCCATCCTCGTCGGGTTGCAGGGGCTCCAGCGTCGCCAGTTGCGATTCCAGCAGCTTGGGGGGAAAGAAATGGCCTGCGCGGTGGTTCAGCCGTTCGGCCAGCAGATCCTGCGGGCCGTGGATATGCAGGAAGCGGACCCGAGGCGCGCCGCCGCGCAGGATGTCGCGATAGGCGCGCTTCAGCGCCGAACAGCCCAGGACCGAGCTTTCGCCCCGCGCCTCGCTGGCGGCGATCTGATCGGCCAGGGCTTGCAGCCAGGGCGCGCGGTCGGTGTCGTCCAGGGGGATGCCCTCGGCCATCTTGCGGACATTGACTTCGGGGTGGAAGCTGTCGCCCTCGACGAAGGGCCAGCCCATCAGGGCGGCCAGGGCGGTGCCGGTGGTGGTCTTGCCGCTGCCCGACACGCCCATGACGACGATGTGCTGCGCGCTCACAGCAGCCACCATCCCAGCAGGGCGAAGGCGAAGCCGATGCTGCCCAGAAGGGTCTCCATCACCGTCCAGGTCTTCAGCGTGGTCTTTTCATCCATGTTCAGGAACCGTCCCACCAGCCAGAAGCCGGAATCGTTGAAATGGCTCAGCACCGTGGCGCCGCCCGCGATGGCGATGACCAGAAAGCAGCGGTCCAGTTCGGACAGGCCGGTGGTGGCGGCGACGGTGGGGGCGATCAGCCCGGCCGTGGTGGTCAGCGCCACCGTGGCCGACCCCTGCGCCACCCGCAGCGCGGTCGAGATGACGAAGGCCGCGACGATCAGCGGCATCCCGACGGCTTCCAGGCTGCCCGCCAGGGCCTGGCCCACGCCGCTGGCGCGCAGCACGCCGCCGAACATGCCGCCCGCGCCCGTCACCAGGATGATGGCGCAGATCGGGCCAAGCGCGCGGTCCACGATCCGTTCCACTTCGGACGCAGGCTTGCCCTTGCCCAGGATCGCCATCGCCACCAGCAGCGTGATCAGCAGCGCCACGGGCGTCTGCCCCAGCAGGCGCAGCCCGGTGATCCAGGCCGCCTCTCCATCGACGAGGCCGATGGTCGCCA
Source organism: Paracoccus sp. S3-43 (assembly GCF_029027965.1). Taxonomy (NCBI): domain Bacteria; kingdom Pseudomonadati; phylum Pseudomonadota; class Alphaproteobacteria; order Rhodobacterales; family Paracoccaceae; genus Paracoccus; species Paracoccus qomolangmaensis. Next base: position 802,678 of record NZ_CP119082.1, read on the forward strand.
GCGTGTTCAGCCCGGTGTTGAGAAAGATCAGCCCCAGCGGCAGCAGCAGGACCAGCATGACCTGCCCGAAGCGCGGGACCGGCCCGGCGTTGTCCCGCGACAGGTCGGCACCCAGCAGTTCGGGGACCGGAACCACGAAGCGCTTGCCCGCCCATTGCCCGAACAGATAGGCGCCCAGATACCAGGTCGGGATCGCGACGATCACGCCCACGATCAGCAGCAGCCCGATATCCGCGCCCAGCAGGTCGCCCGCCGCGACCGGGCCGGGATGGGGCGGCACGAAGGCGTGCATCACCGCGAAGGCCCCGGCGGCGGGCAGCGCATAGAGCAGGACCGACCCCCCGAACCGCAGCGCCACGCTGAAGATGATCGGAAGCATCACCACCAGCCCCGCGTCGAAGAAGATCGGAAAGCCGAACAGCAGCGAGGCGATGCCAAGCGCGAAGGGCGCGCGGCGTTCCCCGAACTGGGCGATCAGCCGGTCGGCCAGCACCTGCGCGCCGCCCGTCACCTCCAGCAGGCGGCCGATCATGGCGCCGAACCCGACCAGCAGCGCGACCGATGCCAGCGTGTTGCCGAAGCCTTGCAGCAGCGTCGGCATCACGTCGTTCAGCGGAATGCCCGCGACCAGGGCGGTGACCAGGCTGACCAGCACCAAAGCAATGAACGCGTGCATCTTCAGCCGCATGATCAGGAACAGCAGCAGCACGATGGCCAAGGCCGCGATGATCAGCAGCGTGGCGGTGCCGTAAACAGGCTCGATCGGCGTCATGAAAACCTCCCCCAATTCGTTAGCGCAAACAGAGCGCGCTTCTTACAACCATAATCGCGACCGCGTGAAGCCATCAAATCCATGGCGGCGGGCTTGTCTCACCTCCAGCTTGGCACGGCTTTGCCGCTGGGTCATCCCCGATTGTCGCGCGCGCGGCCGGGCGGGGCGGCGGCTAGTCCTCGGCGATGATGTCGACGCTGTGGCTGCCCGATTGCGATCCGGCCAGCCGCATGGATCCGGTGACGGGGGCCACGTCGCCATAGTCGCGGCCATAGCCGATGGTGACGTGATCGGCGCCCACGAAGCAGGCATTGGTCGGGTCGTATTCGCACCAGCCCGCCTCGGCCCCGGTCCAGGCGCGAACCCAGGCGTGCATGGCGTCGGCACCTTCCAGCCGGGGCCTGCCCGGCGGCGGCACGGTGCGCAGGAAGCCCGAGACATAGGCCCCCGGAACGCCGATGCCGCGCAGGCCCGAGATCATGATCTGCGAAAAGTCCTGGCAGACGCCGTGCCGCCCGGCAAAGGCGTCGGCGATAGGGGTGTCGATCTCGGTCGCGGCGGAATCGAAGCGCATGTGGGCGTAGAGGGCGCGGCCCAGCGATTGCACAGCCTCTCGCAGGGTGGGCGCACCGGCGCAGGCGGCGCGCGCGAAATCGGCGATGGCCGCGACATGCGGGATGCGGGGCGAGGGGCGCAGGAAGTGATGCGGCGAATGGGGACCGAGATCGGTGATCTCGGCCAGGTCCAGGGCCAGGCTGGCGGGGCTGGCCGACAGATCCAGTTCGGTCTCGTCCCCGTGGCGCAGCACGCGGCCCGACATGTCGAAGCGCAGCTGAGTCAGACCGGCGGGCAGGACCAGCTGGGTCACCTCGTTGCCGAAGAAATCGGTGAAGCCGCTGCGTTCGACGGGCGGCGGGGTGACGGTGATGGCGGTCTGCTGGACCTCTTGCAGGCCCGGCAGGTCGGCGGGGCTGATGCGCAGAAGCTGCCGCCCGGCGCCGGTGGGACGGGCGAAGTCATAGCGGAAGGACAGGCGCAGACGGTACAGCATCAGGGGAAATAGGCGGCGGTCAGCAGGTCGGACAGCCCGCCGATGCGCCCGCGCAGCGACCACAGCGCGTCGGTCGTCAGGCTGTCGGGATCGGCGGTGGCCAGGTCCGCGTGCAGGCGCAGGGCCGCGCGGGCCAGCGGGGACAGGGCCCCGTGGTCGTTGGCGGCGGGCAGCATGTCCACCTGTTCGCGCAGCCCGTCGATCTGGTGGCGCAGCGCGCGCGGGTTCAGCGGGTCCAGCGCCAGCAGGTCGATCACCGTCGCGCGGGACGCGTCCAGGGTGAAGCGGCGGCGATGGGTCAGCACGCTGTCGCCGACCTCGATCGCCAGGTCCAGGGCGCCTTCGGGGGCGGCCTCGTCGCACAGCACCGCCAGCAGCGCGGCGGTGCCCATGGCGCGTTCATGCAGCCGCCCGATGGTCAGGAACCGCCAGCCGACGAAGCGATACATGTTTTCATGCACCAAGCCCGAGATCCCCGCCAGCTTGCGCAGCAGCGCCGACAGCGCGCGGGCCGCGTCGTCGCCCGGCGCCACGCGGGGGGCCATGGCGCGGGCGCTGCGGTCGATGTCGTGCAGCGCCGACCAGGCGTCGGGGGAAAAGCGGTCGCGCACCCGGCCCGCGCTGCCGATGGCGGCGGCCAGGTTGTCCAGCAGCCTTTGCGGAATGGGCGCGGCGGGGTCGATGCCGATCTGCCGGAACAGCGGATCGAAGCCCGCCAGCAGCCCCGCCCCCGCATCGCCCGATTCCGCCAGGCGCATGTGATAGGCCCGCATCAGCCGCACGATCCCCTCGGCCCGTTCGGCATAGCGGCCCAGCCAGAACAGGTTGTCGGCCGCCCGCGCGGGCAGGCCCCCCGGCACCAGCCGCTTGTCGGCGGCACTGGCCTGGCGCGCCAGGGTGATCACCGGCACCGGGTCGCGGCCCACCACCCAGACATCCGCCGCCGCACCCCCTTGCTGCATGGCGATGGCCGAGGCGTCCGCCGTGGCGCCGATCCGGGCGAAGCCGCCGGGCATCACCGTCCAGCCATCGGCGGTGCGCGCCAGAAAGACGCGCAGCATCATGGGGCGCGGCACCAGCCGGCCGTCCACCAGGGCGGGGGTGGTGGACAGGGTGACGGATTCCTGCGCGACCAGATCGCCGCCGCCCTCGGCCAGCCTGCGGTCAAGCGCCTGGGGCGACAGCGCGGCCGCCCGGATCAGGTCGTCCCTGGGATCGAAGGGCGCGCGCGTGGTCAGCGCGTCGGCCAGCACCATCCGGCGGGGATCGGCCCGCACCTCGGCCCGCGCGGATGCCGTGCCGCACCACCAGGTCGCGATATTCGGCATGGCCAGCGGCGCGCGCGCCAGTTCGGGCGCAAGCTGCGGCAGGAACGCCATCAGCGCGCGGGTCTCCAGCACGCCCGAGCCCAGGGCATTGACCATCGTCACCGCGCCCGCCCGCAGCGCGGCCGTCATGCCGGGCGTGCCGATGCGCGAGGCCGGGTCCAGTTCCAGCGGGTCGGCATAGTTCCCGTCCAGCCTGCGCCACAGCACGTCGACCGGGGCCATGCCCTGCACGCTGCGCACCATCAGCCGGTCGTCCGCCACGATCAGGTCGTCGCCCTCCAGCAGGGTGAATCCCAGATAGCGGGCGATATAGGCATGTTCGAAATAGGTCTCGTTCATCGGGCCGGGGGTCAGGATCGCCACCCGGCCGTCGCGGTCGCCCGCCTGGTCCCGCAATGCGTCGCGGAAGGCGCGGAAGAACCCGGCGAGGCGGTGGACATTGCCTGCGGGGTAAAGCTCGGAATAGGCGCGGGTCATGGCGACGCGGTTTTCCAAGGCATAGCCCGCGCCCGACGGCGCCTGGGTGCGGTCGGCCAGCACCCACCATTGCCCGTCGGGGCCGCGCCCCAGCTCGAAGGCCAGGAAATGCAGGAAATGCCCGCCGCGCGGCCTGACGCCGACCATCGGGCGCAGCCATTCGGGGTTGCCCGCGACCAGTGCGGCGGGCAATTGCCCCGAGGCGACAAGCGCGTTCGGGCCGTAAAGATCGGCGATCACCGTCTCCAGCAGGTCGGCGCGCTGCATCAGGGCGCGGGCGATCCGGGACCATTCCTCCTCGGCCAGCAGGACGGGGATCCGGCTCAGCGGCCAGGGCCGTTCGACCGACTGCCCTTCGCCGTATTGGCGATAGAAGACCCCGCTATCCAGCAGATAGCGGTCGGCGCGGGCCAGGTCGCGGGTCAGCGCCTCGTCCGACAGCGCGTCCAGATGGGCTGTCAGCCTGCGCCAGGGCGGGCGGATCAGGCCGTCCGGCCCGACCATCTCGTCCGGGACGCCGGGCAGCGGGCGATAGGACGCGCTGCGCGGCTGTCCCATGGCAAAGGCGGCCTCGCCGGTCATGGCGCGTCACACCCCGCCGCATGGCGCAGATCCAGCGTCAGCGGGAATTCGCGGTGAAGGCGTTCCGGCGCGACCGGATGGCCATGGCCGGGGCGGTGGCCGTGGGGGCTGAACCGCGCCAGCCTGCGCGCCTCGGCCTCGTTCCCGTTCACCGGGAAGGTGTCGTAATTGCGCCCGCCCGGATGGGCGACGTGATAGACGCAGCCGCCAAGCGGGCGGTTCGACCAGGTATCGAAGATGTCGAAGGTCAGCGGCGCATCGACGGGCAGCACCGGATGCAGCGCCGAGGCGGGCTGCCACGCCTTGAAGCGCACCCCCGCCACCGATTCGCCCGCGCCGATATCCGTCAGCGGCACCGCGCGGCCGTCGCACAGCACCTGATAGCGCGAGGGATCCGCCGACGACAGCTTGACCTGCAAGCGCTCGGTGGAACTGTCGGTATAGCGCACGGTGCCGCCGATGGCGCCCGTCTCGCCCAGCACATGCCAGGGTTCCAGGGCCTGGCGCAGTTCCAGATGGACGCCCTCGACCTCGACCTCGCCGCAGAAGGGGAAGCGGAACTCGGCCTGGGCCTTGAACCAGTCCTGCCGCATCGGAAAGCCGTGATCGGTCAGGTCGCGCAGCACGTCGCAGAAGTCCGCCCAGACGAAATGCGGCAGCATGAAGCGGTCGTGCAGCACTGTCCCCCAGCGGGTCAGGTCGCCCGTGGCGGGCGTCTTCCAGAACCGCGCGATCAGCACGCGCAGCAGCAATTGCTGCGCGAGGCTCATCCGCGCGTCGGGCGGCATCTCGAAGCCCCGGAACTCGACCAGGCCCAGGCGGCCGGTGGGACCATCGGGAGAGTAGAGCTTGTCGATGCAGATTTCCGCCCGGTGGGTATTGCCGGTCACGTCGGTCAGGATGTTGCGCAGCAGCCGGTCGGTCAGCCAGGGCAGGGGCGGCGTGCCATGGTCTGGCGCGGGGATCTGGGCCAGCGCGATTTCCAGCTCGTAGAGCGCGTCGCGCCGCGCCTCGTCGATCCGGGGGGCCTGACTGGTCGGGCCGATGAACAGGCCCGAGAACAGGTAGGACAGCGAGGGGTGCCGGTTCCAGTGCCGGATCAGGCTGGCCAGCAGGTCGGGGCGGCGCAGGAAGGGGCTGTCATTGGTGGTGGCCCCGCCGACCACGACATGGTTGCCGCCGCCGGTGCCGGTATGCCTGCCGTCCAGCATGAACTTTTCCGCCAAGCCGCGACTGGCGCGCATCGTCATGGACGCCCTGGGTGATCGCCACGCAATCGTCCCAGCTTGCGGCGGGGTGGATGTTCACCTCGATCACGCCGGGATCGGGGGCCACGCGGATCACGTTCAGGCGCGGATCCTGCGGGGGCGCGTAGCCTTCCACATGGACGGGCAGGTTCAGGCGCAGGGCGGCGGCCTCGACCGCGCGCAGCAGATCCAGATATTCCTACAGCGTCGCCACGGGCGGCATGAAGACGCAGAGCCGGCCGTTCTTCGGCTCGACCGACAGCGCGGTGCGGATCTGGCCGCCCAAGTCCGCCTCGCCGGTGCCCGGCGCCTGGGGCATCCCGTCCCGGACCGGCGCAGGGGCGACGAAACTGGCCATCGGCTGCGACATGCGGCCGGGCGCGACCGGTTCCGGCGGGGCCAGCGGCGCGCGGTCCTGGGTCGGACCAATAGTCGGTGTCGCCGCGCCGGATTTCGTGGATGACCGTGATCTCGGTCGGACCGGTCCGCACCGCCGTCATGCCGTTCTGCGCGGTGAAGGCCGCCGCGGGCAGCGGCAGAAGCATCGCAAGGATCGTCAAGCGCATCGCATCCTCCTTCGGAACCGCCATCGCTTCCCGCTCGTTTCACCGGAACCTGTCTATCGGAGCATGATCATGCATCTTCGACTGTTCCTGATCCATATCTGGGTCGCCTCGATTGCCGGGGCGGTGGTGATCGCGGGGCTGGCATTGGGCTATTTCGGCGTCGCGACCTTCGTCTGGGGGGCGGTCATCGGTCTGGCCCTGGGCATTCCCGCCGCGCTGCTGAACTGGGTCTATCTGCGCCCGAACCGCTCGCAACAGATCGGCTGGACCTGGCCCATCGCCAACCGGATCCGCTCAGCTGCGAAGCAGCACCCCTCGACCCGCTGAGCGCAACGACCGAAGGCGGCCAGGGAAGGCCGCCTTCGATCCGTCCTACATCGCCTCGGCGCTTTCCTGCTGGATCACCTGACCGGCGGTCGAGACGTCGCGGCCAAGGCCTTGCGCCGTCTGGCACCCGGCCAAGGCCATCATCGCAAGAATGGCGCCCAGGCCAAGAAAGGTCTTCTGCATCCGTCCACACTCCTTTGCACGATCTGCGACCGAACGCCTTGTCCGGCACCGGGTTCCAGCGGGTCAGAACGCCACACCCGACCACAGCGCCACATTGGCATAGGGCGTGAACTCTCCGGTCCGCACCACCGCGCGGGCGCCGCGGGTCAGGGCCTTGAAATCCGTATGCGCAACGATCTCGGCCCTGCCCAGGTCGCGGGCGCGCAGGGCCTGGGCCAGATCCGCCGATGCCTCGCTGGCCCAGGCAGATCGCTCCACCACCAGTTCGGCCAGCACCGCGTCCAGCACGTCGAAGAACCCAGGGATACCGCGCGTCACCGCCAGGTCTATGCAGCGCACCCCCGGCGGGACGGGCAGCCCGGCATCGCCGATCACCAGCAGGTCGCCATGGCCCATCGCGGCGATCAGGCCGGACAGTTCGGAATGCAGCAAGGCGGTGCGCTTCATGGGTCTAGCCTTCGGGCAGGGTTTCGGACAGATAGCGGATCATGTTGCCGCCCATGACCTTGGCGATCTGCGCCTCGGTCAGGCCCTGGTCCATCAGCGCCTGGGTCAGCGCCGCCAGATGCGCCGCGTCGAAGGGCACCCCGACCGAGCCGTCATAATCGGACCCCAGCGACACGTGATCCTCGCCCACCAGGGCGATGGCTGCGACGATGCTTTCCGCGATATGGGCGGGGGTGCCGCCGCAGACCACGTCGGACCAGAAGCCGATGCCGATCATGCCGCCCTTGGCCGCGATCCGGCGGACCAGATCGTCGTCCAGGTTGCGGTGGCTGCCACAATGGCCGTGGATGCCGGTATGGGACAGGATCGGCCGCGCCTCCGGGATCGCCAGCACGTCCTGCACCATCAGGGGCGAGGCATGGGCGAGGTCGATCACCATGCCGCGCCGGATCATGCCGGCGACCACCTGCCGCCCGAAATCCGACAGCCCCGCGCCCGTGCCACCTTCGCCATGCAGGCTGCCGCCCAGCTCGTTGTCGAAGAAATGCGTCAGCCCCATCAGCCGGAACCCGGCGTCATACAGCACGTCCAGATTGCCGATCTCGCCTTCCAGCGGATGCCCGCCCTCGGACCCCAGCACCGCGCCCAGCACCCGCTGCCCGCCCGCGCGCGCGTCCAGAACGGCTTGCAGGTCGGCGCGTGTGCGGATCAGGCGCAGCCGGTCGGGCGCCTCCTCTGCGGCCTTCGCCAGGGCCTCGGCCTGCACAAGCGCGCGTTCCCGCAGCGAAAACCACGACCGGATCGGGCGCAACTGGCCGATGAACAGCGGCGTGATGTTGTCGGGGGCCTCGGCGCTGTTCTGGTCGTAATTCTGGCCGCGCGGGCTTTTCGTAACCGTGGTGAAGACCTGCACCGCGACATTGCCGTCCAGCAGCCGGGGCACGTCGCTATGGCCCCGGTCGGCGCGGTCCAGGATGTCGCGATCCCACAGCAGGGTGTCGGAATGCCAGTCGCCGATCACCAGCCGGTCATGCAGGGCCTGCGTCTCGGCCGAGACCGGCCAGCCCCCGGCCGGCATCCGCAGCGGGTTCAGGCCGCGTTCGACATAGCCCGGCGCGAAGACGAAAAATGCTGCGGCGGCCAGGACCGCCAACACCGCCACCGCAGCAAATGTCCGTTTCAGCATCGCCACCTTCTTCTTCACGAAAATATCCGCGGGGGAATCCGCGCAGCGGATGGGGGCGGCAGCCCCCTATGCCTCCAATGCCTCAAGCTCGTCGATGAAGCCCTCGATCATCGACAGCCCTTTGTCCCAGAATTTCGGATCCGAGGCGTCCAGCCCGAAGGGCGCCAGCAGATCCTTGTGATGCTTCGATCCGCCCGCCGCCAGCAGGTCGAAATACTTGGCCTGGAAGTCCGGCAGCCCGCTTTCATAGGCCGCGTAAAGCGCGTTCACCAGCCCGTCGCCGAAGGCATAGGCATAGACATAGAAGGGCGAATGCACGAAATGCGGCACATAGGTCCAGAAGGTCTCGTAACCCGGCATGAAGTCGAAGACCGGGCCAAGGCTTTCGGCCTGCACCGACATCCACAGCGCGTTGATGTCGTCCGGGGTCAACTCGCCCTCTGCCCGCGCCGCGTGCAGCTTGCATTCGAAATCATAGAAGGCGATCTGGCGGACGACCGTGTTGATCATGTCCTCGACCTTGCCGGCCAGCAGGGCCTTCCTCTCGGCCGGATCGGTGGTCCTGGCCAGCAGCGCGCGGAAGGTCAGCATCTCGCCAAAGACCGATGCCGTCTCGGCCAGCGTCAGCGGCGTCGAGGCCAGCAGTTCCCCCTGGCCCGCGGCCAGCCGCTGGTGGACGCCGTGGCCCAGTTCGTGGGCCAGGGTCATCACGTCGCGCGGCTTGCCCAGATAGTTCAGCATCACATAGGGATGCACCGTGGTCACGGTCGGATGGGCGAAGGCGCCTGGCGCCTTGCCCGGCGTCACGGCGGCGTCGATCCAGCCCTTGTCGAAGAAGGGCTGCGCCAGATCCGCCAGCCGGGGCGAGAAGCCCGCATAGGCATCCAGCACCGTCGCCCGCGCCTCGTCCCAGGCCACGATCCGGTCCGAGGCGGTGGGCAGGGGGGCGTTGCGGTCCCAGACCTGCAACCTGTCCAGCCCCAGCCATTTCGCCTTCAGCGCATAATAGCGATGCGACAGGCGCGGATAGGCGGCGGTGACGGCGCTCTTCAGCGCCTCGACCACCTCGGGTTCGACATGGTTCGACAGGTGACGGCCGTATTGCGGGGTGGGCATCTTGCGCCACTTGTCCTCGATGGCCTTTTCCTTGGCCAGCGTGTTGTGGATGCGGGCGAACAGCTTGACGTTTTTGCCAAAGACCGCCGCGAGGGCGCGGGCCGCGGCTTCGCGGCGCGACCGGACATGGTCGGTCAGCAGGTTCAGCGTGGCTTCCAGGCCCAGCGTCTCGCCCTCCACGTCGAATTCCAGGGCGGCGGTGGTCTCGTCGAACAGCCGGTTCCAGGCGGCGGCGCCCACGACCGAGTTGTCGTGCAGGAACTGCTCCAGCTCGTCCGTCAGCTGGTGCGGGCGCATGGCGCGCATCCGGTCGAAGACCGGCCTGTAGCGGGCCGGGCCATCGGCGGCGGTGAACACGGCCTCATAGGTCTGGTCCGGGATGCGGTTGAATTCCAGGCTGAAAAAGACCAGCGGCGTGGTGATGTCGGTGATCCGGCCTTGCAGGTCGCCCATCTGCTTGGCGCGCGCCGGGTCCAGCGTGTTCTGGTAATAGCGCAGCCCGACATAGGACATGATCCGCCCTGCGGTGATGTCGATGCGCTGATAGGCCTCGATGCAGGCCAGCATCTCGGGCGCGGTCAGTTCGGCCAGCCTGCCCTGATACCGGGCGGCGAAGTCGCGCGCCTCGGTTTCCAGCAGGGCGATGTCGGCGGTCAGTTCGGCCGAATCCGGCGCCGGATACAGGTCGGTCAGATCCCATTCGGGAAGGTTGCCAAGGTCGCTGCCCGTCACCTGGTCGCGGGCTTCGAAGATCGGTTGTCCTGCCATCGGGGATCCTTTCGTGCTGGCACCCAGATGTAAACCACCGGGGGCAGGGCGCAAGGCTGCGCGGCCCTACAGCGTCACAAAAGCGGGCGCATGGCGGATGGCGCTGCCCCTGGGCAGGGTGCCGATCATCTGCATCGCCAGCCCGGCATAGGGCGAGGACAGATCGGCGGGCTTGAAGCCCAGCGGCCCGTAATAGCCCGGCGCGCCGACCACCACGACCGAGGCCGTGTCGGCCCAGGACACGGCCTGACGGACAAGGGCCGCGCCGATGCCCCGACCCTGCGCCTTGGGCGTGACCGATACGGGCGCCAGCGCATGGGCCGGTGCCTCGGCCTCCAGTGGCGACAGGGCGGCATGGCCCAGGATCGTGCCCGCCGCTTCGGCCACCAGCGACAGCGACAGGTCGCCGTCCTCGCGCAGCTTGCGCACCAGCCGCGCCTCGTCATCGCCGCCGAAGGTCGCGCGCAGCAGCGCGTCTATGGCGTCCAGGTCGTGCCGGGTCTCTCGGCGGATCACCGGGACCACGTCGTGGCGCTGGAAGTCGCGGCCGATGCCAGCGCCTTCGCGACCCCATTCGCTGGCCTCGGTGCGCTGTCCATGGGCGGCGAAGGCGTCGGCATCGGCGAACAGTTCCGACAGGTGCCAGACCATCGGATCCTCATCCTGCCACAGGTCGAAGGCCAGACAGCCCGGTTCCTCGCGGCTCAGCCGGATGTGATCGGGCAGCAGCGACAGCGCCGCCATCATCTGCGCGGCGTCCCGGCAGATCAGCCGCCCGGTCAGCCCGAACAGCGGCGTCCTCATCGCCACCGGCACGCCCGAGGCGTCGTGATGGTGGCGGGGCGAATGATGATGGCCGCAGGCGCAGGAGGTCATGGATGGTCCTTCAGACGGTCGATCAGCGCCATCGCGGCAGCCGGGTTGCGGGCCTTTTCGCCCGAGATGACGTAGAGATACAGGTCGCGGTCCTTGCCCGCCCGCCGCGCCATGTCGGCCCAGCGGTCCAGGTCGGCATCGGCATAGCCGTTCGCGCGGTCGGTCGTGCCCATCAGCCGCCAATAGCCGAAATCGGCGGTGTCGGCGGCGATTTCGGGAAACTTGCTGTCCAATGCGCGGACCAGGGCCACGCCGCGGTCGCGGCACAGGGCGGCGGCCTCGTCGCCGGCAAAGCTGTCATGGCGCGCCTCGACCGCGTGGCGCAGGGGAAGGCCGTCATGGCTGGCGGGCAGCAGCGCCAGGAAAGCCGCGAAATCCTGGGGGTCGAACGTCTTCGTCTCGGCCAATTGCCAGTTCAGCGGTCCCAGCTTGGCCCCCAGCCGCGCGATGCCCGAATCCAGGAACCGCGCCACGCTGTCGCCCGCCTCGGCCAGAACCTTGCGGTTGGTGGCGAAGCGCGGCCCTTTCAGCGCGAAGACGAAGTCCTCGGGCGTCTCGTCATGCCATTTCTGGAAGCTCTCGGGCTTCTGGCTGCCGTAATAGGTCGCGTTGATCTCGATCGAGGTCAGGCGGCGGCTGGCATATTCCAGTTCCCGCCGCTGCGGCAGGTCGTCGGGATAGAAGGCGCCGCCGCGCCAGGGCGCGAAGGTCCAGCCGCCGATGCCGATGCGGATCATATGCGCCTCCTGGTTCTGTCGCCCCCATCCTGCAACAAAAAAGCCGCCCCGCAAGGGGGTCGGTCGAAAGCTCATTCCCATGCGGTGGTCAACCGGCCTGAGTTCGCAGTGTCATTGTCGGGCTTTCAGCCTGCGCTCCAAGTCCATACCAACTGCGATACCACCAGGCCAAAGGGGACAGGATTCGCGGATTCCTCCCCGCGCCCGCCCGCAGCCGCGCCCTCGTGTTCATCGCGCTCGACAAGCTCGCCAATCAGGGATTGCAGCAGGCGATGATCGTCGTGCCGGCAAAGACCATCCGATCGTCCTTCGCGGATTAACCGCTGCCCAAGTTCGGCTTCTGGGTCGACCTGCAGGTGCAGCCGGAATGGAAGGCGAACAGGATCGCCCCCCGTGCTGCGCGAAACCATGGCGCGCGACCGGTCAAGCGTCGCCTGAATAAGAACAGGTATGACCGCACGCAAAAAAAAACCGACAGCAGCAGACTTGCCAGTTTTCAACTAGTATGGTAGAAGCCTGGCAGGAAGAGGAGGATTTTACATGCGCCCCCAAAAACTGCTTTCGCAGGCTGCCCTGACAACGTCGCTGGTGACGCTTCTCGTGGGTGCTGCTTTCGCTCAAGAAATTACGCTCCAAGCCGACCCCGAGGTCAGGATTCGCCCCCTCGTTGAAAAATTCAACGCCGAGAGTCCTGATATCAAGGTTAAACTTGAAGATATCAGCTATCAGACGACGGTGGAAAGCCTTCCCATACAGCTTGCGTCTGGTCAGGGGCCGGATATGGCGGTGGTGACCGATCTTGGCGGGCTTTCGAAATACTACCTCGATGTCGGACCATATGTCGACAAAGCCTATTTCGAGACACAATTCGGGCAGTCGCTGGCATGGTTGCGCGGTTCTCAGGGGGGTGACGCCATCAATGGCGTTCCGATCACCCTCACCGTCAACGGCGCCTTCGCCAATGCCACGCTGTTCGAACAGGCCGGAGTCGAGCTGCCGGAAGAAGGGGCGACATGGGAAGACTGGGCTCAGGCATCGAAGGCGGTTGCGGATGCGACCGGGCTGGACTTCGCCATGGAAATCGACCGTTCCGGCCACCGCTTCGCCTCGTTGGCAATAAGCTATGGCGCCGAGCTGGTCGATGAGCAGGGCAATCCCGTCGTGGACGAGGGCCTGCGTCAGGCGATCGAGACTTTCGCGCAATGGCACCGGGACGGTATCATGCCGATGGACCTGTGGGGGGCAATTGGCGGCTCGACCCATCGCGACAACTTCGCCGACTTTATCAATGCGAAAGTTCCGTTTTACTTTTCCGGCTCATGGAAGCTCAGCCCGATCGACAAGGACATCGGAGGGTTGTTCGAATGGCGTGCTGTTGCAACCCCCTGTGGCCCCTCCTCCTGCACGGCCATGCCCGGCGGCAATGCGCTGGTGGGCTGGAAACACACGCGCCAACCCGAGGCGGTGGCCAAGTTTCTTGAGTTTGCCGCGCAAGAGGAAAACCTCGAATACTATCTCTCGACCGCAGTCTATCTGCCGACCGCGTCGTCCCTCGTCGAAAAAGGCATCGACTATCAGGGCGCTCCTGCAAGCGTGAACGAGGCGATGGCGCTTTTCACGCAACAGATTCCGAAAATGGCGCCCGCCGCCCATCAGTTCCAAGGCTGGGCCTATCAGCGGGCCATGATGAACGCGATGACAACGCGCATAAGCCAGGTTCTCAACAACGAACTTGACGTCGATACCGCTCTCAAGCGGATCAAGGAAGACGTCGAGCTGGCGATCTCGGCGGGCAAGTAAGCAGTGCGGGGGGTGTAGCCTCGCTCCACCCCCTTGCTGTAGGGAGGAAAATCAAATGACAAACGGGGCAATGTCCTCTGCGGTCGGCGCCTTGGCGTCGTTGCCTGCAAGAGCGGTTGAGCCGTTCTGGAAATGGGCGCAGCGGCGGTTGGGAATGAAAGCCCTGCCATGGCTGTTTCTGCTGCCCAATCTGCTGATTATCTTCACCTTCGCGCTGATCCCGGTCGCGATCAACGTGGTGTTTTCCATCACGGGATCGGACAATCTCTATCCCTCCCAGCGGCCTTTTATCGGGCTTAGCAACTATCGCACGCTTGCCGATTGCGGCAACTTCCTTGATCCATCCACCTGCTCGCGCGATTTGTTCTGGCGGGCTGTCGGAAATTCGCTTCTTTTCGTGCCGCTTCAGACCTTGGCGATGGTCGGCGTGGCGCTGATGACGGCGATCGCACTCAACAAGAAAATCCGCGCGCGCGGTTTCTTCCGGGGTGTGTTCTTTTTCCCGGTAATGCTGTCGCCTGTGGTCGTCGCGATGACCTGGCAATGGCTCCTGCAGCGCAACGGCGTTCTCAACGCGATCATCAGCCTGTTCGGCGCAAATCGCGCCAGCTGGCTGGCGGATCCGAACCTGGCGTTCTTCTGGTCGATCTTCGTGACCGTCTGGGCCCATTGCGGCTTCTTCATGATTATCCTGCTGGCCGGACTGCAATCGATCCCGACCGATGTTTACGAGGCAGCCAAGATGGATCGCGCGTCGCCGTTCCGAGTATTCTGGAAGGTGACAATTCCCCTGCTGCGTCCCGTGCTGCTGGTGGTTTTCGTGCTGGCTGTCATTCGCTCTGTCCAGACCTTCGATGAGATTTACGTTCTCACGGGTGGCGGACCGGGTTCGGCAACGATGCTGGTCGTGCAATATATCTATGAAACCGGTTTCGCGCAGCAGCCGCGCAATTATGGGCTTGCCGCAGCCGGGTCGCTGATTCTTGGCTTTGTCCTTCTGATCTTTACGCTTGTCCAGCTCCGCATATCGCGAGGTGAAAATGACTGACACGGCTTTCACGCAAGCGGCTCCGCGCGGGTTCAAGGAATTCTTCAAGCCTCGTGGCGAGCGGATGCACTGGACCGATTACGTCACCTATGGCTATTTGATTATCGGTGTCCTGGTGATGTTGCTGCCCGTTCTTTGGGTGGTGATCGGCTCTCTCAAATCACCCGCGAACCTCTCCGAATATCCCCCCACCCTCATGCCCATGGCGACCCAGACGATTGTCGTCGATGGCCATCCCGATCCATTGCCGCTGTTCGAGGTGACGCAGGATGATGGAACGGTCAAGACGCTGGCCCAAATTCGCCGGGTCGGCATCCGCGCGCAGATGATCGATCCCGACGATCCCGCGGCTGAACCCAGCGTCGTTGATGTGGCGAAGGCCAAGCCGATCCGCAGCTTCAATCCGACATTCGACAATTACAAGGATCTGTTGCGCACAGCTGGCGATACGATCTGGCGCAGCATCTACAATTCCGCCTTCATCACAATAGTCGCCACCCTCATCACATTGGTGATAAACTCCATGGCGGCCTTTGCTCTGTCGAAATTCCGCTTTACCGGCTCGACCTTCGCACTGGTCCTGATCCTGGCGACCCTGATGGTTCCGGCCACGATCATTCTCGTGCCCATCTACCTGATCAACAGTCAGCTGGGGCTGGTGAATTCCCTTTGGGGCGTGATCCTGCCGGTGCTGGCGACGCCGACGGGAGTTTTTCTGCTGCGTCAGTATATGCTGACAATTCCCGACGAATTGCTTGAAGCGGCCAGGATGGATCATGCGTCCGAATGGCAGATATACTGGCGGATCGTTCTGCCCTTGACGACGCCCGCATTGGCTGTTGTCGCGATTTTTTCCATCATGAGCCGATGGAACGACTTTCTGCTTCCGCTCATCGTCCTCAACACGAAAGATAGCCAGACGCTCCAGCTTGCGCTTGCCGGATTCAAGACCGAACAGGGCATCGAATGGCACCTGCTTCTTGCCATGACCACCATCACGGCCTTGCCGCTGGCCTTCATTTTCCTGTTCCTGCAACGCTACATCACAACCGGTATCGCCTCATCCGGCGTCAAGTAAAAGGAGGCACTCATGGCCGAACTCATTCTCGACAATCTGAACAAGAGCTTCGGGTCGGTGGAGATCATTCCGAAAGTCAACCTGCGTATCGAGGACGGCGAGTTTACGGTATTTGTCGGCCCCTCGGGATGCGGCAAATCGACCTTGTTGCGCATGATCGCGGGACTGGAAACGGCGACGTCGGGCGATATCAGGATCGACGGCGAAAGCGTGGTCCGCACCCCGGCGGCCGACCGGGGTGTGGCGATGGTCTTTCAGTCCTATGCCCTTTATCCGCATATGACCGTCCGGGAAAATCTTTCCTTCGGCCTCGAAAACATCCGCATGGAAAAGACCGAGATCAATCGCCGGGTCGAAGAGGCCGCCCGCCTTTTGCAGATCGACAAGCTGTTGTCTCGCAGGCCGAAGCAATTGTCGGGGGGGCAGAGACAGCGGGTCGCAATCGGTCGGGCAATCACCCGCGATCCAAAGATATTTCTGTTCGACGAACCTTTGTCGAACCTCGACGCCGAGCTGCGCGTCGTGATGCGATACGAGATCAACAGGCTTCATGAGCGTCTCGGCAATACGATGATCTACGTCACCCATGATCAGGTCGAAGCCATGACCATGGCCGACAAGATCGTGGTGCTGCGCTCGGGTAATGTCGAACAGGTGGGCGCTCCGCTGCATCTTTATAACAACCCGGACAACAAGTTCGTCGCAGGCTTTATCGGTAGCCCGCAGATGAATTTCGTCGAGGGACGGATCGGGACGGTGGACGAGCAGGGCATCGAATTCATCGGCGAAGGACTCGCGGCGCTCAGGCTCGAACGACGGGGTCTTCCGGTGAAGGAAGGTCAGAAGGTGACCCTCGGCATCCGCCCGGAAGATCTGGTGCCTGCCGACGACGGCTGGCGGTTGACTGTCTCCTTTTCCGAACAGCACGGCTCGGACACGTTCATTCACTGCCGGACCGATCAGGACGTGGGCTTCCTCGCTCACCAGCCGCGGCAGTTCGCAACCGAAAGGGGGGATGTCCTCAAATTGCGCCCCCGTGCCGACACCTGGCATCTTTTCGATGAAAACGAAAAGACCATCAGCCCCCTGTAATATTCTTCCGGATTTGCCGCACAAAGCGCCAATCCTGCCAAAAGAAAGGTATGACAATGCTTCGCTTTGCCGTCGTGGGCCTTGACCACGGACATATTTATTCTCACGTGGAAGGGCTATTGGCCGAGGGCTGCGAGTTCGTGGGCTACTGCCCGATCTCGCAAACCCCCGGAATGCTGGAGCAGTTTCAGGCGAAGTATCCGGACGTTCCGCAAATCGACCGCGATACCATTTTTGCCGACCCGAAGATCGACGTGATCTGCACGGCTGCGGTCGCCAATCAGCGGGCGGATATTGCTATTCGTGCCATGCGCTCGGGCAAGGATGCGATGATCGACAAGCCGGGCGTGACTACGCGCCAGCAATTGGCCGACGCCCGCAAGGTGCATGAGGAAACGGGAAAGTTCTTTTCGATCTGCTTTTCCGAGCGCCTTTGCGTGCCGTCCGCCGTCAAGGCCGGCAAGCTTATCAAGGAAGGCGCAATTGGCCGCGTCATCCAGACGATCGGGCTTGGACCGCATCAGAAGCACCAGAAGGCAGGCGGCCCCGACCGGCCGGACTGGTTCTGGGACACCCCGGCGACTGGCGGCATTCTTGTCGATATCGGCAGCCACCAGATCGACCAGTTCCTGTATTATACCGGCTCGGACAGCGCCAAGGTCACCATCAGCCAGATCGGCAACTTCAACACGCCGGAACATGTCGAGTTTCAGGACTTTGGCGATATGCAATTGCTGTCCGACACGGCCACCGGCTATATCCGTGTCGACTGGCATACGCCTGACGGTCTCGGCAAATGGGGCGACGGCCGTCTCGTCATCATGGGCACCGACGGTTATATCGAGTTGCGCAAATATATCGACATCGCCGGCCGCGCGGGAGCTGACCATCTGTTCCTGGTCAACGGCACCGAAACGCGTCATATCGACTGCTCCAGCGAGCCGCTCGATTATTTCCGCGAGTTTGTCAACGACGTGAAGAACCGGACGCAGACGGCTCTTAATCAGGAGCATGTCTTCGAGGTTTGCCGTCTCTCGCTGGACGCTCAGGAAAACGCGCGGGTCATCGCAAAGGTCTGATGAAACCATGAGTAATATCTATCGAATCGCCCTTGTCGGGGCAGGTATCGCAGAACGCCAGGCCCAGGGCCTTAGCTGGCTGAAAGACAAGTTCGAAATCGTTCAGCTTTGCTCGCTTGATCGCGAGCGAGGCGAAAAGGTTTGCGCATCCTACGGAATACCTGAATACGGGCAGGATTTCGAAGCGCTCCTGACGCGGGACGATATCGACATCATCAGCATCTGCACGCCCCCCTATCTGCATTATCAGATGACAGAGAAGGTTCTGCTGGCAGGCAAGCATGCCATCTGTGAAAAGCCGCTGTTCGGCAGCCTGGCCGAATGCGATCAGATGGAGAAACTGTCTGCGAGGACCGGCAAGATCGTCATGCCGATTTTTCAGTACCGCTATGGCAAGGGTCTTCAGAAGTTGAAACGGTTGATCGCGGAAGGGCTCGCGGGTCGACCTTTCATGACGACGATCGAGACGCATTGGTGGCGGCCGCAATCCTATTTCGATGTTGAATGGCGCGGAAAGTGGGCGACGGAACTCGGTGGCGGCTTTCTTGGGCACGCCATTCACGCGCACGACATGCTGACCTATGTTCACGGTCCCGTCGCCGAAGTCAGCGCGATGGGCGGGCCACTCATGAACGACATCGAGGTCGAGGATAACATGGTGGCAAGCGTGAGAATGCAGAACGGCTCCTATGCCGCTCTGTCCATGTCGCTGTCGTCCCGCAAGGAAATCTCGCGTCTGCGGTGGTGCTTCGAGGATCTCACCGTCGAAAGCGATCTTTCTCCCTACACGATGTATCGCGAGCCGTGGTTCTTCACCGGCAAGGACGAGGCGCATCAGAAGCGGATCGATGAGCTTCTTGCCGACTATGCTCACCATGAGGATGGGTATAGCCGTCAATATGAACTGTTATACGACGCGCTTGAAAAGGGAGCGCCGGCGCCTGTGACAATTGCCGACGGACGCCATGCGCTGGAATTGGTCGCCGCAGCCTATTTGTCCGAGCGGACCGGTCAGCGGGTTTCGCTGCCGATTGCAAAAGATCATCCGATCTATAACGGCTGGAATCCGGCTTAGAGCGTGTTGCGTCTAATCGGTTTCATGTCCTGCGGCGATGAAGAAGTTGCAGCCTTCGTCCTCGGTGAAGAGGCCGCGGACCTGGCCGACAGCACGCCAGAGGTCTTCGTAGGTCCGTGCCGCTGCCCTGCGGATCAGGGCCTTCAGTTTGGCGAAGGCCCTTTCGATCGGGTTCAGATGGGGCTGTCGGGCGGCAGGAAGAGAAACCACGCGCCAACGGCCTTCATGGCCGTTGCGGTCTGGGCGATGTTGCCCGGCGCGACATCGCCGACCTCAAGGGTCTTGCGGGCAAGCGCGTGGCCATCGGCGTGGAAAACAGCGGCACCTTCCTGACCGCCTCGCTGATCCTGTCGCTGACCGGGACGGAACCGGCCGAGAAGCTGCCGGCCGCGCCGCAGGACGCCTTGCCGCAGCTGAAGGCGGGGCAGATCGACGCGTTCTTCTATGCCGCCGGGGCGCCCGTGTCGCTGTATGTGGACGGCGACATCGACGGTGCTCGGTTCCACCTGCTGCCCATCCAGGACACCACGCTGCAAGCGGTCTATGCGCCCTCGACGCTGCCGGGGGGGCGTTATGACTTCCAGCCCGACCCGGTGGAACTGGTCACGGTCAAGGCGGTGCTGATGACCTATGAATACGACTCGTCGCAACGCCTATCATCGGGCGAATTGCCAGGGGCGGCAACCCGCCAGCGAATGACCGGCCGGGGGATCAGCGCGGCGGCGGCGGGTGTCTGGGACGGGGCGCCGGCGCGGTTCAGCAGCGGCCAGCCGGAGACGGTCGACAGGGCAGCCGCTGCCACCGGCCCTCCGGTCTTGACGGATGGGCGGCGCTGGACGCTGCGGATGGACGAACCGGGGGGCGCCGCGCGCGCCGCCTCAAGCCTTTTCTGCGAGTCCTCGGATTTCAGCCCCGCCCGGATCCGGGTGTGATCGGTCTCTGGTCGCCGCCGGTGCTGGGTTCCTTGTCTGTCATTCGGGACGGCTTCCGGTCAGGGGCATGGGCGGCGGGACGGCGTAGGGCCATGCGCGATTTTGCGGGATCAGGGCACATTTTTGTTGGCGAAACGCCCCGTGCTATTGCATAGACGCGGCATCCGCGGATTCGCGGGTGCAGATTGGGTGACCGGGCCCCTCTGGCGGATGTGGCGGCACATTCGTGATGTCGGCACTGTTTCGAAACAGCCGCCTGGATTCTTTGCATGGAAAACGGACTGCCTTCCGATGGCGCGCGCGCAGGCGCCCGGCCGATCCTTCACTATTTCACCTGGGCCTTCATCGTCACCGTCGTCGGCCTGATGCTGGGCGCCTATCTGGGCTGGCAGATGACCGGCACGGTCGGCGGCACGCTGACGATCTTCTTCATCTGCACGGTGCTGGCCGTGCTGGAAATCTCGCTGTCCTTCGACAACGCCATCGTCAACGCCAACAAGCTGAAGGAAATGACGCCGGTCTGGCAGCGCCGCTTCCTGACCTGGGGGATCGTGATCGCGGTCTTCGGGATGCGGATCGTCTTCCCGCTGCTGATCGTGGTGATCGCCGCCAGGATCGGCCCGTGGGAGGCCGTGGTCCTGGCCGCCGCCCAGCCCGCGGAATATGCCCGCATCATGCACGATGCGCACCTGCCCATCGCGGCCTTCGGCGGCACCTTCCTGATGATGGTCGGCCTGTCCTTCTTCTTCGACCACGAAAAGGACGTGCACTGGGTCCGCTGGCTGGAATCCAAGATGCAGAAATACGCCACCATCCGCGGTATCGAGGTCGCGGTGGTGCTGTCGCTGGTCCTGATCTTCTCGCGCTTCTTGGATCCCGCCGAATCCGAGGTGTTCTTCAAGTCCGCGATCTGGGGCCTGCTGACCTTCCTGCTGGTCGAGGTTCTGGGCGGGCTGCTGGACAGCACCCAGGAAACCCTTGTCGCGGGGGCCAAGGGCGGCCTGGGCGCCTTCCTGTATCTGGAGGTGCTGGACGCGTCCTTCAGCTTCGACGGCGTGATCGGGGCCTTTGCGCTGACCCAGAACCTGTTCATCATCGCCATCGGCCTGGGCATCGGCGCGATGTATGTGCGGTCGATGACCATCATGCTGGTGGAAAAGGGCACGCTGGCGCAGTATCGCTATCTGGAGCACGGCGCCTTCTACGCCATCATCGCGCTGTCGGTGATCATGTTCCTGCAATCCTTCGTCCACATCCCCGAGGTCATCACCGGCCTGGGCGGCGCGGCGCTGATCGGCGTGTCGCTGTGGTCCTCGATCCGATGGAACAGAAGGTTCGCCGAGGCAGGCGAGTAAAAGGAAACCGGCCGCAGAGCGATCCGCGGCCGGTTCTTTTCGACCCGTTCGAATGGAAGGCCGACAGGAGCCAGCAGCCGCGCAAGCATCTCGGTCACCTGATGCGGATTCGTGTAGGATTCAGGATGGAGGGGAAAGATGAATGGCGAACGCGCCCCGAAGGCCGCGTTCGACGGATCGCTCCTCGACGAAGATCTCGTCTCGGGGATTTTCTGATCAAGGGCAGGACGGCGATCACCAGGGCTGCGGCGCCGATTGGCAACACGGCGACCATGATGATGTAATTCGCCGTCGTCGGCACGCCGCAGCCCATCAGCACGCAGACCACCGCCGTCATCAGCAGGGTAAAAAGCAGCGTCGGCGTCTCGATGCTGAACAGTTCGAAGGACAGCCCCGCCAGCAGGCCATGCACCGATACCACCCAGCCCGCCGCGACCGAGGTCACCATGAAGGCGATCTTGAAGCCGACGCGGGTCAGGGTGACGACGCCGATCATCACGCCGGCCTTCCCACAGGCAGGTGCCGGTCTGCGCCTTATCCCTGTTTCCCTGAACCCAGCCTAGCCCAAAGGCGGCGCCGCCCACAACCGTCGAGGCTTGCGGAAACCGGGCCGTCCTGCCGCGCAAAGGCCCGTTCGTGCCTGCCCTGGCGGGGCACGGCAAGCGGGCGAACTTGACATTCGGGCCCCAAGGCTGCTGTTACCGGTCGTGGCAACAGCGAAGGAGGGGACGGATGGAACTCGACCGGATAGACGCGGTCCTGGGGACAATCGGCGGTATTGTCTGGGGGCCCTATCTTCTGATCCCGCTGTTGCTGGGGACCGGGCTTTATCTGACCTTCCGCTTGCAGGGCATCCAGTTGGTCCGGCTGGGCGCGGCGCTGCGGCTTGGCCTGCTGAAGCGCAAGGATGACGATGCCGAGGGCGACATCTCGCAATTCCAGGCGCTGACCACCGCCATGGCGGCGACCGTCGGCACCGGCAACATCGTCGGCGTGGCGACGGCCATCGCGGCGGGCGGGCCGGGGGCGCTGTTCTGGATGTGGGTCACGGCGATCCTGGGCATGGCCTCGAAATATGCCGAGGCCTTCCTGGGCGTGCGCTTCCGCACCACCGACGAGGTGGGCGAGAAGAACGGCGGCCCGCAATATTACCTGGAACGCGGCATCCCGAACGCCTTCGGCAAGCTGCTGGCGCTGGCTTTCGCGGTCTTCGCCGTCTGCGCCTGCTTCGGCATCGGCAACATGACCCAGGGCAATTCCATCGCCTCGAACCTGGAACGCAGCTTCATGATCCCCACCTGGGTCACCGGGGTGGCGCTGGCGGGCCTGACGCTGGTGGTGCTGGTCGGCGGCATCAAGTCCATCGGCCGGGTGACCGCCGGGCTGGTGCCGGTGATGATCCTGTTCTACGTGCTGGGCGCGCTTTACATCCTGCTGGTCAATATCCAGGCGGTTCCCGCCGCCCTGGGCGAGATCTTTTCGCAGGCCTTCACCGGCACGGCGGCGACCGGCGGGTTCCTGGGTTCCACGATCATGATCGCGGTGCAGTTCGGCGTGGCGCGCGGCATCTTCTCGAACGAATCCGGCATGGGATCGGCCGCCATCGCCGCGGCCTCGGCGCAGACCACCCATCCGGTGCGGCAGGGGCTGGTGTCGATGACCCAGACCTTCATCGACACCATCATCGTCGTGTCCTGCACCGGCCTCGTCATCGTCACCACCGGCGTCTGGAACGAGATCGACCCGCAGACCGGGACGCAGATCTCGCCCTCGATCATGACCGGGCAGGCCTTCACCCATGGGCTGCCGGGGCAGTGGGGCCATTGGATCGTCACCATCGGCCTGGTGCTGTTCGCCTATTCGACCATCCTCGGCTGGGCCTATTACGGCGAGCGCAACCTGGAACGCCTGGTCGGCCATCGCGGCGTGATGCCCTTTCGCATCCTGTTCTCGCTGGCGGTGCTGCTGGGCTGCACGGTGCAACTGGGCGTCGTCTGGAGCTTTTCGGACGTGATGAACGGGCTGATGGCGATTCCGAACCTGATCGGCCTCTTGATCCTGTCCGGCCTGATCGCGCGCGAGACCCGCTTCTACCTGCGCCACGATCCCCGGCTTGAGGCCAACCGCCAGCAGATCGAGGAATTCATGAAGGGCCAGCCCAGCTGGGAGGAATGGAAGGCCAGCGAGCGGTCCTAGCCGCGCGCGGCGGCCAGGGCGCGATGTCCCGTCCCGTGGGCGGGGCCATCGTAGACTTGGCCGCTTTCCGCCGCGCCGGTTCCTGCGCGATCATCGCTGCCGGTAAGATGCGCGGCCTTCCCCTTGCGTGACCCCTGCATGACGGAGTGTCCCGGAAAGGTTGCATTTCAATTATTTCTTTTGTTAGCCTCCAGGGACAGGGGTGGGATCGAGTCACCCCCCCAGACTCAGGAGGCAGCCATGTCGGACCGACATGCCACCGAACCCGAGAGACAAGCGTCCAGCCGCCGTGGAGAGTTGGCGCAGTTCCTTTTGCTGGCTTTCGGCATCTGGCCGGTGGTCGCGGTGGCGACCGTGGGCGGCTATGGGTTCCTTGTCTGGATGTATCAGCTGATCGCCGGACCGCCGGGGCCTTCGGGGCATTAGGGCCGTGTCCGCCGGTCCCGCCCTGTCGCGCCGGGATGTGTTGCGCGGCGCCACCCGCCCGGCGCCGTTCCTGCCCCGTCCCCCCGGCGTCACCGCCGCCTCGCTTGCCGCCTGCACCGGTTGCGGCACCTGCGTCCAGGCCTGCCCGCAGGCCGTCCTGACCCTGGCGCCCAAGGTCGTGGCGCTGCGGCCCGAGGCCGGGGAATGCACCTTCTGCAGCGATTGCGCGGCGGCCTGTCCCGAGCCGGTCTTCACGGCCGACCGGCGCATGGCGCATGTGATGCGGATCTCGGCCGACTGCTTCGCCCATGCGGGCATCGCCTGCATGTCCTGCCGCGATGCCTGTCCCGAACAGGCGATCGCCATGCAGCCCAGGATCGGCGCGCCGTTCCTGCCGCGCATCGACGCGGCCGCCTGCACGGGCTGCGCGGCCTGTTCGGCATCCTGTCCCGCCGGGGCGATCCTGGCGGTCGAACGGGAGGCCGAGGATGCCTGAGCCGCGCTGGCATGTCTCATCCGCCGTCGTGACGGTCGCCCCCGACGCGATGCCCGCTGTCCGCGACCGGGTGGCCGCGATGGACGGGGTCGAGATCCACGGCGGCGACGCCACCCGCCTGATCGTCACCATCGAGGGCGACAGCACCGGCAGGCTGGGCGACCGGCTGACCGAAATCAATCTGATCAAGGGCGTTCTGGCGGCCAGCATGGTCTTCGAGCACGCCGAGGAAACGGAGGATACGCCATGCCGCTTGACCTGACCCGCCGCCAGCTTCTCAAGACCCATGCGGCGGCGCTCGCCGCCTCGGCCGCCGGGCTGCCGCAGGCGGCCCTGTCCCAGCCCGTCGCGGGCGGGGTCGAGGCGCTGAAGATCCACTGGTCCAAGGCCCCCTGCCGGTTCTGCGGCACCGGCTGCGGCGTGATGGTCGGCGTCAAGGAGGGCAAGGTCGTCGCCACCCATGGCGACATGCAGCATGAGGTCAATCGCGGCCTGAACTGCGTCAAGGGCTATTTCCTGTCCAAGATCATGTATGGCGAGGACCGGCTCACCACGCCGATGATGCGCAAGACCAACGGCCAGTTCGACAAGAACGGCACCTTCGAGCCGGTCAGCTGGGACGAGGCCTTCGACCTGATGGCCGAGCGGGTCAAGAAAGTCCTGGCCGAGAAGGGGCCGGAAGGCATCGGCATGTTCGGGTCGGGCCAATGGACCGTGCTGGAGGGCTATGCCGCGACCAAGCTGATGCGGGCCGGGTTCCGGTCGAACAACCTCGACCCCAATGCGCGGCACTGCATGGCGTCGGCGGCGGTGGCCTTCATGCGCACCTTCGGCATCGACGAGCCGATGGGCTGCTATGACGATTTCGAACATGCCGATGCCTTCGTGCTGTGGGGATCGAACATGGCCGAGATGCATCCGATCCTGTGGACCCGGCTGGCCGACCGCCGCCTGGGCACGCCCGGCGTGACATGCGCGGTCCTGTCCACCTTCACGCATCGGTCGATGGATCTGGCCGACATCCCGATCATCTTCAAGCCGGGCACCGACCTGGCGATCCTGAACTATATCGCCAACCACATCATCCAGACCGGGCGGGTGAACCAGGACTTCGTGGACCGGCACACGGTCTTCAAGAAGGGCGCCACCAATATCGGCTATGGGTTGCGCCCCGAACACGAACTGGAACTGGCCGCCACCGGCGCCGGCAATCCCGGCCTGATGGAGGACAGCGATTTCGAGGCCTTCAAGGCCCATGTCTCGACCTATACGCTGGATCACGTCAGCGAGTTGTCGGGCGTCGAGCCGGGTTTCCTGGAGGAACTGGCCGAGCTTTACGCCGATCCCGACCGCAAGGTCATGTCGCTGTGGACGATGGGCTTCAACCAGCACGTCCGGGGCGTCTGGGCCAACCAGATGGTCTACAACATCCACCTGCTGACCGGGAAAATCTCGGAACCCGGCAACTCTCCCTTCTCGCTGACGGGCCAGCCCTCGGCCTGCGGCACGGCGCGAGAGGTCGGCACCTTCGCCCACCGCCTGCCCGCCGACATGGTGGTGACCAATCCCGAACACGTCGCCCATGCCGAGGATCTGTGGAAGCTGCCGCATGGGCTGCTGAACACCAAGCCGGGCTTCCACGCCGTCCAGCAGGACCGGATGCTGAAGGACGGGGTGCTGAACTTCTACTGGATCCAGGTGAACAACAACCTGCAAGCCGCGCCGAATTCCCAGAACGAGACCTATCAGGGCTATCGCAACCCCGACAACCTGATCGTGGTCTCGGACGCCTATCCGACGGTGACGGCGCTGGCCGCCGACATCATCCTGCCCGCCGCCATGTGGGTCGAGAAGGAGGGTGTCTATGGCAACGCCGAACGGCGCACCCATGCCTGGCACCAACTGGTCGACGCGCCGGGCGAGGCGCGGTCGGATCTGTGGCAGCTTGTCGAATTCTCGAAACGCTTCACCACCGACGAGATCTGGCCCGCCGAGATCCTGGACGCGAACCCGGACTTCCGCGGCAAGACCCTGTTCGATGTCTGCTTCGCCAACGGCCAGGTGGACCGGTATCCGCTGGACCAGGTGCGCGCGGATTACCCCAACCAAGAGGCGCGGGATTTCGGCTTCTATCTCCAGAAGGGCCTGTTCGAGGAATATGCCAGCTTCGGGCGCGGCCATGGCCACGACCTGGCGCCCTATGACGTCTATCAAAGCGACGAGGTGCGCGGGCTGCGCTGGCCGGTGGTGGACGGGCAAGAGACCCGCTGGCGCTTCCGCGAGGGCCACGATCCCTATGTGAAGCCGGGCAAGGGGGTCGACTTCTATGGCAATCCCGACGGCCGCGCGGTCATCATCGCCGTCCCCTATGAACCGCCCGCCGAAAGCCCCGACGACGAATTCGACATGTGGCTGGTGACCGGCCGGGTGCTGGAGCATTGGCATTCCGGGTCGATGACCATGCGCGTCCCCGAGCTTTACAAGGCCTTCCCCGGCGCCAAGGTCTTCATGAACGCCATCGACGCGCGCGAACGCGGGCTCAACCAGGGGATGGAGGTGCGCATCGTCTCGCGCCGGGGCGAGATCCGCAGCCGGGTCGAGACCCGCGGCCGCAACCGGATGCCGCCCGGCGTGATCTTCGTGCCCTGGTTCGACGCCAGCCAGTTGATCAACAAGGTGACGCTGGACGCGACCGACCCGATCTCGAAACAGACCGATTTCAAGAAATGCGCCGTGCGGGTGGAGCGGGTGTGATGGGACAGCTTCGCCTTTCGATCGCGCTTGCCGCCTGTCTCGCCGCCAGCTTCGCGATGGCGCAGAACGTCCCCGAACTGTCCGGCCCGCAGCCCGATCCGATGCGGTCGGTGCGCGCCGCGCCGATCGCGCAGTTCGTCACCGACGACGTGCGGCAGATGCGCGCCTATCCCGAACAGCCGCCGGTCATTCCCCACTCGATCGAGGGCTATCAGCTGTCGGTCAACACCAACCGCTGCATGTCCTGCCACACCCGAGAGATGACTCAGGGGTCGGGCGCGCCGATGATCTCGATCACGCATTACATGACGCGCGAGGCCCAGATGCTGGCCGACGTGTCGCCGCGCCGGTATTTCTGCACCCAGTGCCATGTGCCGCAGGCCGACGCCCCGGCGCTGATCGGGAACACCTTCACCGACATGTCCGACCTGGGTGCGACCGGCGCGGGGAGTGAGTGAGATGCGCCGGATCCTGCAACCCTTCCGCTGGTTCTGGCGCGTGTTGTGGACCCCTGCGGGCACGCTGGGCCTAGGCTTCCTCACGCTGGGCGGCTTCCTGGGTGGGGTGATCTTCTGGGGCGCGTTCAACACCGCGCTGGAATTCACCAATACCGAGGGCTTCTGCATCTCGTGCCACGAGATGCGCGCCAACGTCTATGAAGAGATGTCGCGCACGGTCCATTACTCGAACCGTTCGGGGGTGCGGGCGGGCTGTCCGCAATGCCATGTGCCGCATGACTGGACCGACAAGATCGCCCGCAAGATGCAGGCATCGAAAGAGGTCTGGGGCAAGGTCTTCGGCACCATCGACACGCGGCAGAAGTTCCTGGAACACCGGCTGGTGATGGCCAAGCGCGAATGGGCGCGGCTGAAGGCGAATGACAGCCTGGAATGCCGCAACTGCCATTCCGCCATCGCGATGGACCTGGGCCGACAGGCCCCGCGCGCGGCCGAGATCCATTCGACCTATCTTCTGTCGGGCGAACGCACCTGCATCGACTGCCACAAGGGCATCGCCCACGACCTGCCCGACATGACCGGCGTGGAACCCGGCTGGACCCTGCCCGCCGACCTTCAGGGAGAGATCCAGCCCGGCCTGACCCCCGCCGAGGAAATCCACAGCTTCCTGCGCCAGACCCCGGCGGAGTGATACCGCCGCGCGCCAGGCGTTTCATCGCCGCCTTGGGCATCCTTGCCGACCTGATCCTGCCGTCGATCTGCCCCCAGGTGGGGCCGGTCTGTGCGGGCACTCTGCGTCCGTGATGCGGATGAAAAATGGCGGCTAAGCGGCAGGAGCCCCGCGCAAAACCCCTTTTCGTTAATCTTTTGTTAATCCTTCTCTGGCCAGAAGGTTCCGCTGCCGTTTTTTCGGGCAGTGAAAGAACATGGTTGAGTCGTCGATATCCAAAAACTTTGCTCGCAGTGTCCGCCGCTATTTCGCTTCTCACCGGGTCTTCTTCCAAACGTTCCTCTCGATCCTGCTGGGCTGCTCGCTTCTGGCCTTCAGCGTCCAGGGCGCTGCGGCGCAGGCGGTCGACTGGGTGGTCAACATCAACGATGCGACCTTGGATCCCTCGCCCGCGGGCGGGCTGGTCGACTATTCGATCCGCATCACCAATGACGGCTTCAACGCGGCGCCCGCGACCTCGCTGAGCCTGACGGTCCCGTCCGGCACCGTGCTGGAGGCGACGACCGGGGCCATCACCGGCTGCGCGCCTCTGCCGGCGACGGGGCCGGCCACGGTTTCCTGTCCGGTGCCTGCGCTGGCGGCGGGGACGGATGTCGGCTTCACGGCGCGTCTGCGCAGCTCGGCGCAGGGCATGATCGCCTTTGGCGCCTCGGTCCCGGCCGCTGCGGGCACGGCGACCGACACCCAGCCCGGCAACAACGCCGTGACCGAGAATACCAGCATCACCGCAGGCGCCGATGTCGCGCTGACGATGACCGGGCCGAATTCCGCGACGTCCGGATCGGTCGTGACCTATGCCCTGGCCGCGACGAACAACGGCCCCGATGCGGTCGGCAACCTGACGCTGACCTTCCCGGTCCCGACCGGCCTTGCCAACATCACCCCCCGCCCGGCTGCACGCTGACCGCCGGCACCTATCGCTGCGCCATCGCCGGTCGGGTCGCGGTCGGCGCGACGGTGACGCGCAACTTCCAGGCGCAGATCGTCGCGGCCTCCGGCTCGACCCTCACCCCGGCGGCCAGCATCGGCGGCGGCATACCCGCCGACCCGATCCCCGACAACAACGCCGCGCTGAAGAATACCGAGATCCAGGCCGGCAGCGACCTGTCGATCGCCAAGTCGCGCGCGCCCTCGGGCACCATCCTTGCGGGCAACCAGGTCACCTTCACGCTGATCCCGCGCTATTCGCCACGGTCACCGATCTGGTCGACACGCTGCCGTCGGGCTTCAGCTATCGCTCGGGCAGCGCGACGGTCGGCGGCGGCAAGGTCGAGCCCGAGATCCAGGGCAACCGGCTGATCTGGCGCGACCTGCGGCTGGCGGCGGGGGAAACCCTGCGGGTGCGGATCGAGGTTCTGGTCGGCGGCGGCGTCGAGCCGGGCGCCTATGTGAACCGCGCGCAGTCCTTCAGCCCCGCGACCGGCCGCCCGAGGCCACGGCCACCATCCGGGTCGAGGCCGATGCGGTCTTTGCCTGCGCGACGGTCATCGGCCGGGTCTTCGACGACCTCAACCATGACGGCTATTACAACGGCCAGCCGTCGCGGCAGAGCCTGCGCCCCGACCAGGGCCGGCTGGCCGCCGCCGAGGGGGCCGAACGGGGCCTGCCGGGCGTGCGGGCTGGTGACGCCGAACGGGCTTGCGGTGACGACCGACCGGCATGGCCGCTTCAGCCTGCCCTGCGCCGCCCTGCCGCGCGACATCGGCGCCAACTTCATGCTGAAGCTGGACGAGCGCACGCTGCCGCTGGGCTATCGGCTGACCTCGGAAAATCCGCGCGTGGTGCGGCTGACGCCGGGGATGCTGACGAAGATGAACTTCGGCGCCACCCTGTCGCAGGTCGTGCGCGTGGATCTGTCGGCGCGCGCATTCGACGGCCGCGGCCTGCGCCCCGAGCTTGAGGAAGGGCTGCGCCAGGTGGTCGGCCAGATCGCGGCCAAGCCTTCGGTCCTGCGGCTGGGCTATCAGCTGCAACCGGGCGAGGCGAAGGGCGATGCCCGGTCGCGGCTGCGCCAGGTCGAGGCGGCGCTGCGCCGGTTGTGGCCTGCGAACGGCCGCTTTGCCCTGAATGTCGAGACGGCCGTGGAAACCGCTCCGGCCCGTGCGCGGAACGAGTAAAGATGGCGAATTTTCCTATCATGAACCCGATTGCTTCCTTCCGTCTGACGGCCTGCTCCACCCTCGCGCTGATCCTGTCGCTGCAATCCGCGTTGGCGGATCCGGCCGACAGCCAGGGCTGCGCGCTGATCCAGGGCGAGTTGCCCGGCGACTGCGCCCATGACAATGCGGGCTCGGTCGTATCGCGCGACCTGCCGCCCAATGCCCGGCACGAACCGGCGGGCGACCTGGGGCCGCTGGGCTTCTCGATCTCGATCGAGGCGACCCCGGCCGAGCCGCGCCGGACCGTCGCGGGCGCGGCCCCGGCGCCCGACCGGCTGCGCGAGATCGACCACGATCTGGACCGGCTGGGCCTCAGGGTCAGCGTCGACGGGCTGGACGCGCGGCCGATCCTGAACGTGGCGACCGCGGATCTGCGCAGCAGCTATGGGCCGGGGCAGGCGGTGCGGTTCCGGACCTCGTCGAACTATCCCGGCTGGATCGCGCGGGCGCAGGTGATCGTCATCGATCCCGACCGGCCCGGCCGTCCGCTGGCGGTGCTGCCCACATCGCCGAACGGGCTGACCGAATGGCGGATGCCCGCCGAAGGGCCGGAGGAGATGACCTATATCCTGCGCGTCGAAGACCGCGAGGGGCGGCGCGACGAGACCGTGCCGCTGCCGCTGCGGCGCGCCTCGGCCACCCTGGAGGGCGCGGATCTGACCGGCCCGATCATCGCGCCCGGCGAGGGCGAGGACCGCACCGCCCGGCGCGGCATCCCGGTCCACGGCGCGGTGGTCACCGTCTCGGGCGAGGATCTGCCCGCCGGGGCGCGGCTGACCGTGCTGGGCGAACCGGCGATTCCCGATGACGGGGGCCGCTTCGTGCTGCAACGCATCCTGCCGCCCGGTGAACATGACCGGCGCATCGCGATGGGCGACCAGGCCCAGACCCGCCATGTCACCGTCCCGCAGCGCGAGCTGTTCGCGACCGGCATCGCCGAGATCACCCTGGGCCGCGACCAGGTCGGCGACGAGATCTGGCGCCACGGCCGGGTCGCGGGCTTCGCCCAGGGGGTGCTGGCCGACGGCACCAGGGTGACCGCCTCGGTCGACACCCGCGATACCGAACTGCGCGACATGTTCCGCCATGTGACCCGGCGCTTCCCCGACCAGGTGCTGCGCCAGATCGAGGACCGCGAGGTCTGGGTCACCACCGGCGACGACAGCACGGTCGAGAACCTGGCGCCGACCTCGGGGCGGCTGTTCCTGCGTCTGGAGACCGACCAGAGCCATACCATGTGGGGCGATTTCCGCCCCGAGGGTGACCTGGACCGGATGGTGCGCCGCGACCGCACGCTTTACGGCGCCTCGGCCGGGTGGCACTCGGCCGAGACGGCCGCAGACGGCCGCAGACGGCAGTCCCCGGCAGAAGATCGGCGCCTATGCGGCCTCGACCGACCGGCTGAGCCAGCGCGACGTGTTCCGCGGCACCGGCGGCAGCGCCTATTTCCTGTCCCATCGCGACATCGAGGCGGGAACCGAGACGCTGCTGGTCGAAATCCGCGACCGGGTTTCGAACAGTATCGTGTCGTCCCGCCGCCTGGTCGAGGGCGGGATTACCGCATCGACTATGTGCAGGGCGTGGTGATCCTGAACGCGCCGCTCTCGCCCTCGGCGGGCGGTCCGGGGCTGGTCAGCGACAGCGCCCTGGGGGATCAACTGGTCAACCTGGTCGCGCAATACGACTATGGCCCGGCGAATGGCGCGGATTCCGGCGACAGCTATGGCGCGCGGGCCGAAAGCTGGGTGACGCCGCATCTGCGCTTTGGCGCCACGCTGGCGCAGGAAGGGGCGGGGGCGCCGACAACCGCCTGGGCGGGGCCGACCTGCCGTGGAAGCGGGGCGAAGACAGCTGGTTCTCGGCCGAACTGGCCGAGAGCGAGGGGTCGGGCCTGGACCAGGCCCTGTCGCTGACCGGCGGGCGGGATCTGGATCCGGCGAGCCCTACGGCGGGCGTCAAGGGGCAGCGCGCCAAGGGGGGTGCATGTCGAGGGACGGCTGGATCTGGCCGAGATCGGCGGCGCGGGCCATCGCACCGCCTTCTGGGACCGCCGGGACGAAGGCTTCGTCTCGCCCGACTGGAACGTGACGGTCGGCCAGCGCAGCGCCGGTCTGGACGGCCGGGTCGAGATCGGCGGCGCGACCGCGCTGACCTTCGGCGCCACCCGGTTCCACGATGATGCGGGCAAGCGCGACGACCGCGAACGGATCGGCATCGACCACTGGCTGAGCCGGGCCTGGCAGGTCGAGGCCGAGATCGCGCGTCGCGACCTGGCCAATCCCACGGCCCTGGCCCGGGCGAGAACGGCAAGGCCACCGACGCGGCCCTGCGCCTGACCTGGCATCGCGACGACGACCTGTCGGCCTGGGTCTTCGGGCAGGCGAACCTGTCGCGCTCGGGCGATCTGCTGCGCGACGACCGGATCGGCATCGGCGCCGAGGCGACGATCACCGACCGGCTGAGCGCGCTGTCCGAAGTGTCGGAGGGCACCCAGGGCGTCGCCGGGCGGCTGGAACTGGCCTGGGCCAAGAATGCCGCAACCACCTATACGCTGGGCTGGCGCGAGGATCCGACGCAGATCGACAACCCCGCCAGCGGCGAGCGGCGCGGCCTGACCTTCGGCGCGCAGCGGCAGGTGCTGGGCTATGCCTATCGCCCGGTCCAGGACGACCGGCTGAACGCGCTGTTCAGCTATACCTATCTGGAGGATCTGCCGGGGGCCGATCAGGTCAATATCGACGGCGAGACGGACGGGCAGCGCCAGCGCAGCCATATCCTGAACGCGGCCTTCAGCTATGACCTGGACCAGCGGTGGACGCTGGGCGGCAAATACGGCTTCCGCACCCGCCGGCAGGCCGACCGGGACGATTCGGATTTCACCCGCTCCACCGCGCATCTGGCGGCGCTGCGGGCCGATTACCGCATCGTGCATCGCTGGGACGCGATGGCCGAGATCCGCGCCTTCCACGCTCCGCGCGCCGGGATGACCGAATACGGCGCGCTGCTGGCCGTCTATCGCGAGGTCACGCCCCATGCCCGGCTGGGCGTCGGCTATGCCTGGGGCGGCGTTTCCGACGACCTGCGCAAGATCGAACCGGCCAAGCGCGGCATCTTCGTGAACCTGATCGACAAGTTCTGACGCCCCCTTGCCGCGTCGAATGATGCAGCAGCCTGTCAGGGATTGCCGTTGCAACCACGGGATCGCCAGGCGGAAGTCGACGCCCTGGCGGCGGACGCCGTGCGGATCTTCATGGCGGCGCACCGTTCCGCGCCACCCGCCGGGTAGGGGGCGTTATCGCCCGGTCTGACCGGTATCCACATGGACGATCACCGACATGCCGGGGCGCAGGTATTCGGCCATCTGCTGGCCGGGGTCGATGGCGATCCGCACCGGCAGGCGCTGCGCGATCTTGGTGAAGTTGCCGGTCGCGTTGGTCCCCGCCAGCAGGCTGTATTCCGACGCCGTCGCGGGCGAGAAGGAATCGACCCGCCCCGTAAAGGCGCGGTCCTGCATGGCGTCGACGGTAAAGCGCACGGCCTCGTCCGGGCGCAGGCCGGTCAGGTGGGTTTCCTGGAAATTGGCGATGATCCAGATCTCGGTCCCGACATGGGACACAAGAGCCGTGCCCGGCGTCACATATTGCCCGACCCGGACCGAGACCTGCCCCAGATGTCCGTCCGAGGGCGCCCGGATGACGCTGTTGTCCAGGTCGATCCGCGCCAGTTCGACGGCCGCCTCGGCGCTGGCGATGTCGGCGCGGCGCGATTGCAGGGCGACGCGGGCGGATTTCACCGCCTCGGTCTGCACGTCCAGTTGCGCCTGGGTCTGGGCGACGGCGGCCTGGGCCTGCTGCAAGGCCAGTTCCGACTGGTCGGCCGAGGATTGCGAGGCCACGCCGCGTGTGCGCAGCGCCTGCGCGCGGTCCCAACTGGTCCGCGCCGTGGTCAGGGCCGATCGCGCCGATTCCATCCCCGCCTCGCTGGCCCGCGCCGCCGCCTGGGCCGAGGCGACGCCCTGGGTCGCCACCTGCATCGCGGCCTGGGCGGCGGCCAGTTGCGCCTGGGCCTGGGCCAGCTTCTGCCGGGCGATGCGGTCGTCGATGCGCGCGATCACCTCGCCCGCCTTCACGGCCTGGAAATCGGTGACCTCGACGGCGCTGACATAGCCCGCGACCTGCGGGGCGACCGTGGTGACCTTGCCCCGGATATAGGCGTTCTCGGTCGTCGGCTGCGACGGCTGGAACGGCGGCAGGTGCCAGGCGAACAGCAACAGCAGGACGCCTGCCGCGCCGATGACCAGGGCGATGACGGTGGGGATCAGGTTTTCTTTTTGCATGGATTCGGGTCCGGTTGGGGCGCCATCCGCAGGGCCAGCCGGTCGCGCAGCAGGTGCAGGACCAGGGCCGAGGCGGCGGCAAGGGCGATCAGCGCCGTCAGGGCATAGGCGTCGTTATAGGCCATCACCCAGGACTGGGCGGATGCGTCCTGCGCGACCTGCTGGACGGCCTGCGCGCCGCGCGCGGCGGCGTCCGGGATCTCTGCCGTCAGCGCCGCGGCGGCGCGGGCGATGGCCTGGACGGTGGCGGGGTCGCTGGCGGCAAGCTGTTCGGTCAGGGTCGCGTAATGGGCGGCCTGGCGGTGGTTGATGAAGGTCGTGAACAGCCCCGACCCCAGCACTCCGCCCAGCGACTGGGTGGAGATGAAGACGATCACGAAGGACAGCAGGTATTGCGGCCCGCGCGCCAGGGCCTGGACCAGCCCCGCCATCATCGCCGGCGGCAGGAACAGCATTCCCGCAAATCCGATCAGCGTCTGGCTGACGATCATCTGCTGGGGCCGGGTGTCGATGGTCGCCTGCGCGTCCATGAACGCCCCCGCCGCGATCAGCAGCAGCGCCGTCAGGTGCAGCGCGGGCACGCGGTCGGGGCGCATCCAGCCCACGCAGGCCAGCCCGCCCAGCAGGCTGGCCGCGACGATCACCGCGAACAGCCCGGTCATCTGCGCGGGCGCCACGCCAAGCGCCTGGAACATGCGCGGCGCGCCTGTGCTTTGTTCCGACAGGATCAGGCGGAACAGGAACAGTGTCGCGGTCAGGTGCAGCATCGCCGGGCTGACCAGCCAGCGGATGTCCAGAAGCGGCGCCGCGCGGTTCAGTTCCACCGCGACCGCCCCCGCCAGCGACGCGGCCGAGGCCGCCAGCAGCATTCCGATCCAGGGCGCGTCGGTCCAGTAATGGATCGGCCCCATCACGAAGCCGATGGTCAGCCCCGCGAAGCCGAAGCCGATCAGCGCGAAGCTGACGAAATCCAGCGTCTGGATCACCTTCTGATGCGGCACCGGGCGCAGCGGCAGGTGGAACACCAGCATCAGCGACACCATCGCCATGCCAAGCGCGGTCAGATGCACCCCCGTCAGCCCGCCGTCGCCGATCAGCGCGGGCGACACCACGCGCGCCAGGGTCGGCCCCGACATCATCACCGCCATCGCGGCGGGCAGGCCCAGGCGCATCTTCCATTGCTGGGGCAGGGGCTCCAGCATGTACATGAAGGCCAGCGTGGACAGCGGCGCGGCGGCCGCGCCCGACAGCGCCTGCACCACCACCGCCGAGCGGAAGTCGCTGATCCAGACCGAGGCGAAGGCCACCACGACATAGGCGATGATCCCCAGTTCGGCGAAACGGCGCAGACCGTATTGGGTGCGGATCTTGATCAGCAGCAGGGGCAGGGATGCGCGCGGGATCATATAGGCCGCGACCAGCCAGCTGGCCTGTGTCGTGGTCGTCCCCAGGTCGCCCGCGAATTGCGGAATGTTGGCGGACACGAAGCCCTGGCCCAGCCCCTGGGACAGCGCCAGCATCACGGACGCGCCCATATAGGCCAGGGCGCGGGGCACGGGCAGCGGCGGATGGACCAGCGGCGCCGGGGGTGCGGCATCCGTCATGGGCGGTCCAGCCGGGCGATATTGGCGGCGATGCGGTCCAGCACGGATTGCGCCACCGCCAGGTCGCGATCCGGGATGTCCGCCACCAGCTCGGCCCGCATCCGGCGGGTGAAATCGACGATGCCGTTGTCCTGGCCCCGCGCCGTCAGGAACAGCGCGTTCTTGCGGCCGTCGCCCTGGGCAGGGCGACGTTCGACAAAGCCCGCGTGTTCCAGGGCGTCAAGCTGGCGCTTCAGGGTGGGCGCCTCGATGTCCAGGGCGGCGGCCAGCTCGGCCTGCGTGGCCCCGTTGATGCGCGACAGCGCGGTCAGGGCGCGGGCGCGCGACAGGGTCAGGCCCACGGCCTCGGCCTGCGCGTCATAGCTGCGGCGCAGCAGCCGCATCAGATGCAGCAGGGTGTCGAAGAAATGCGAGGATTGCGGCATGGCCCGGTTCCGATTATTCGTTAGCCAGCTAATGACATGGACGGCGGCCGTCAAGGGCGGGCGCCCGTTCATCCGGGTCTTCATCAAAGATCAGTCGGGCAGGGGTCGCCCGCATCGTCCCGAAGCCCCCGCTTTTGCCGGGTCTTCGGCCCGCAGACCGCTCGGCAAAAAACGCCGCGTCCCGCGAACAATGCGGCCCGCCGCGCGTTACGTCCGTAGTCATGCATTTCCAAGCGAGCGAGCATCATGTCAGCCAAGGACTATACCACCGAGACCGGCACCGGCGGAGAGCTTCACCAGAAGGCCGGGGGCGACGTGCCGCCGCTGACGACGCAGGTCGGCGCTCCGGTTTCCGACGACCAGAACAGCCTTCGGGTGGGGCGTCGCGGCCCGACCCTGATCGAGGACCAGGCCTTCCGCGAGAAGATCTTCCATTTCGACCACGAACGGATCCCGGAACGGGTCGTCCATGCCAGGGGCTATGGCGCGCACGGCTATTTCGAGACCTATGAAAGCCTGTCCGACATCACCGCGGCCGATATCTTCCAGCGCGCGGGCGAGAAGACCGAGGTGTTTGTGCGGTTTTCCACTGTCGCGGGGAACAAGGGGTCGATGGACCTGGCCCGCGACGTGCGCGGCTTCGCGGTCAAGTTCTATACCAACGAGGGCAACTGGGATCTGGTCGGCAACAACATCCCGGTGTTCTTCATCCAGGACGCGATCAAGTTCCCTGACATGGTTCACGCCGCCAAGCAGGAACCCGACAGCGATTTCCCGCAGGCCCAGACCGCGCATGACAATTTCTGGGATTTCATATCGCTGATGCCGGAATCCATGCACATGATCATGTGGATCATGTCCGACCGCGCCATACCCCGGTCGTTCCGCTTCATGCAGGGCTTCGGCGTTCATTCCTTCCGTTTCGTGAACGCGGCGGGCGAGGCGCGCTTCGTCAAGTTCCACTGGAAGCCCAAGCAGGGCCTGCAATCCGTGCTGTGGGACGAGGCGCTGCGCATCAACGGCGCCGATCCCGATTTTCACCGCCGCGACCTGTGGACCGCGATCCAGTCGGGCGATTATCCCGAATGGGAACTGGGCGTGCAGGTTTTCGACGACGCCTTCGCCGACAGCTTCGACTTCGACATCCTGGACGCCACCAAGATCATCCCCGAGGAGATCCTGCCCGTCCGCCCCATCGGCCGGATGGTCCTGAACCGGATGCCCGACAACTTCTTCGCCGAAACGGAACAGGTGGCCTTCCAGACCGGCAACATCGTCCCCGGCATCGACTTTTCCGAGGATCCGTTGCTGCAAGGGCGGAACTTCAGCTATCTGGACACGCAGTTGAAGCGGCTGGGCAGCCCCAACTTCAACCATATCCCGATCAACGCGCCCCGCTGTCCGTTCCACCATTTCCAGCAGGATGGCCACATGGCCATGCACAACCCGCGCGGCCGTGCGAATTACGAACCCAACAGCTGGGGCGGCGAACAGGGCGGCCCGCGCGAGGTCGCACAGGGCGGCATCCGCGCGGTGCCGGTGGCCTATAGCGGCGAAAAGGCGCGGATCCGGTCGGAAACCTTCGCCGACCATTATTCCCAGGCCCGGCAGTTCTATATCAGCCAGACCCCGGTCGAGCAGAAGCACATGGCCGACGCGCTGACCTTCGAGCTTTCGAAGGTCAAGGCCAAGCCGATCCGCCTGCGAATGCTGGCGCATCTGCTGAACATCCACCAGGATCTGGCCCAGGCGGTGGCGGCGGGCCTTGGCGTCAAGGACATGCCCGCGCCCGCCACGCCCGCCATTCCGCCGCGCACCGACCTGCCGGAAAGCCCGGCGCTGTCGATCCTGAAGAACGGCCCCGACAGTTTCGCGGGCCGCAAGATCGGCATGTTGCTGACCGACGGATCGGACGTGGCCCAGGTCAAGGCCATCGTCGACGCCGCCCAGGCCGAAGGCGCCATGGTGCAGTTCATCGGCCCCGTGGCAGGCAGCGTGGTCCTGTCGGACGGCACCGAACTGGACCTGGACGAGATGGTCGAGGGCGCGCCCTCGGCCGTCTTCGATGCGGTGGCGATCCTGCCGTCGGACGACCAGGCCGAGATGCTGGCCAAGATGGCCGCCGCGCGCGATTTCGCCGCGACCACCTGGGCGCATTACAAGTTCGCGGCCTTCAACGACGCGGCGCGTGTTCTGTTCGCCAAGGCCGGGCTGCCCAAGGAACTGGACGAAGGCTTCATCGCGGCATCCGACGCCAAGGGCTTCATCGCCGCCTGCCGCGACCTGCGCTTCTGGGGCCGCAAGAACGCCGCCTGACCGGGCCCTTCCGACCGGCTGCGACGGGCGGGCATCGCCCGCCCGTCCGCACTCCGGCAAGCCCTTGCCATTTGGCGGGATTGTCCCGATAGTGAATCATGACAATCTGGCGCCCCGACCCCCTGGCATTGTACCGCCCCGCCTATCTCTCCCTGGCCGAGCAATATGCCCGCGCCATCCGGGACGGACGGATTCTCGCCGGATCGCGCCTGCCGCCGCAGCGCAAGCTGGCCGACGATCTGGGGCTGTCGGTACAGACGGTCTCGCGCGCCTACGAGGATCTGATCCGGCGCGGGCTGGTGGTGGGCGAGGTGGGGCGCGGATCCTTCGTCCTGCCCGCCGGATCCGAGAATTCGCCCCCCTATCTGGCCGAACGGCCGGGCGGGCTGGTCGATCTGTCGATCCTGAAGCCCGTGACCGGGCGGATGCATGTCGACATCTTCCGCGAAGGGCTGCATTGGGTGGCCGAGAACCTGACGGCGCCCGCCGCCCTGTCGTTCCGGCCCAGTTCGGTCCTGCCGCAGCATCGCCGGGTGGCGGCGGACTGGCTGCGGCGCGGCGGCCTGGACGTGGCGCCCGACTGCATCACCCTGGCCGACGGCGCGACCTCGGCCATCACCACCGCGGTGATGAGCGCGGTTCCCCCCGGCGGCACCCTGGCGGCGGCGGCGCTGACCCATCACCTGCTGATGCCGCTGTGCAAATACCTGGGTCTTCACCTTGAGGGCCTGCCGGTCGACCACGACGGCATCGTCCCCGAAGCCCTGGATCACCTGGCCCGAAAGGGCAGCTTGCGCGCGCTGTATATGCAGCCTTCGGCGATCAATCCCATGGCGATCATGACCAGCCTCGACCGCCGCGCCGAACTGGTTCAGATCGCCCGCCGCCACGACCTGCTGATCATCGAGAACGACATGCTGAACACGCTGATCCAGCATCGCCCGCCGCCCATGGCGGTGCTGGCGCCGGAACGGGTGCTGCATATCCAGGGCTTCACCAAGACCACCCTGCCGGGCCTGCGCATCGGCTGGCTGGTGTCGCCCCCACGCCTGGCCCCGATCGCCGCGAACCGGCATCTGGTCACGAACTGGATGGCGACGCCGGCGATGGTCGAACTGCTCAGCCACTGGATCAGCGACGGCACGGTGGACCGGCTGATGTCCTGGCAGCGGGACGCCCTGCGCGAACGCCACGCCATCGCGAGAGAGGTTCTGGGATCCGCGCCCTTTCACGCCCATCCGCAAAGCCTGCATGTCTGGCTGGAACTGCCCCCCGGCCGCGACGAGGAGGAATTCGTGGCCCAAGCAAGGCAGCGGGGGGTCGCGGTCGCCTCGGGGCGGGCATTCCGGCTGGACGAACGCGGGCGGCGGGACGCGGTGCGAATCGCCTTGGGGTCGACCGGTGCCGACGACCTGCGCCACGGACTGCGGCTGGTCGTCGAAACCCTGGGCAGCAATGCCGAGCCGGTTCTGACGCTGGTTTAGGCAAAGCGCCCCGAATAATTGTCATGATATTATTTTGTGATTGACCTGATATAATCCCGCTGCAAAGTTCCGCTGTGACAGCACGGGGAACGCATGGACCAACCGATCATCCGCATCCAGAACCTGCAAAAGTCCTTCGGCACGCTGAAGGTCATCGACGGGCTGAACTTCGACGTGATGAAGGGCGAGAAGCTGGCCCTGATCGGCCCGTCGGGATCGGGCAAGACCACCATCCTGCGCATCCTGATGACGCTGGAGGATATTTCCGGCGGCCGGATCGAAATCGACGGAGAGCCGCTGTATCATATGACCAGGGGCGGCGCCGAGGTGCCTGCGGACGAGGCGCATCTGCACAGGATGCGCCGCCATGTCGGGATGGTGTTCCAGCACTTCAACCTGTTTCCGCACAAGACGGTCTTGCAGAACATCACCCTTGCCCCGGTCCTGACCCAGGGCGTCGGCCGCGCGGCGGCCGAGTCTCGTGCCCGCGAATTGCTGGAGATGGTGGGTCTGGCCGACAAGGCCGCCTATATGCCCAGCCAGCTGTCCGGCGGCCAGAAGCAGCGCGTGGCCATCGCCCGCGCGCTGGCCTTGCAGCCGCAGATCATGCTGTTCGACGAAGTGACCTCGGCCCTTGACCCCGAACTGGTCGAGGAAGTGCTGGAGGTGATGCAGCGCCTTGCGCGGGAAACCGATATGACCATGCTGCTGGTCACGCACGAGATGGGCTTTGCCCATGACTTCGCCGACCGGGTGCTGTTCTTCGACAAGGGCCGGATCGTCGAACAGGGCCCGCCCGACCAGATCTTCACCGCGCCGCAAGAGGACCGAACGAAGTCCTTCCTGCGCAAGATCATCGCCGCCGGACAGCGCGTGTGATGGAAAAAACCAACAGGAGAGACTGATGAAAACCACCCTGATCACCGCCATGCTGCTGGCGGCCCCGCTGCCCGCGCTGGCGGATAAGCTGGACGACCTGAAGGATGCCGGCACCGCCCGCATCGCCATCGGAAACGAGCCGCCCTTCACCGCCATCGGCGCCAACGGCAAGGTCTCGGGCGCGGCGCCCGACGTGGCCCGCGCGGTCTTCGCGGCCCTGGGCGTGGCCGATCTGGAAGCCTCGATCCTGGATTACGGCGCAATGATCCCCAGCCTTCAGGCGGGCCGCGTCGATGCGATCACGGCGGGCCTGTTCATGAAGCCCGAACGCTGCGACGCGGTGGCCTATTCCGAGCCGATCCTCTGCGATGCCGAGGCGCTGCTTCTGCCCAAGGGCAATCCCAGGGGCTTCAAGTCCTATGCCGATTTCGCCAACGACCCCGAAGCCCGTCTGGGCGCGCCCGGCGGCGGGACCGAGGAAAAGCTGGCGCTGGACGCGGGCGTGCCGCGCGACCGGCTGGTGGTGGTGCCCGATGCGCAATCGGGGCTGAAGATGGTGCAGGACGGCCGCATCGACGCCTATTCGCTGCCGGTCCTGTCGCTGAACGATCTGCTGGCGAAATCCGGCGACGCCAATCTGGAGGTCGTGGCCCCGGTCCAGGGCGCGCCGGTCTATTGCGACGGCGCGGCCTTCAACAAGCGCGACACGGCACTGCGCGACGCCTTCGACGTGGAACTGGCCAAGTTGAAGGAATCGGGCGCCTTCGCCAAGATCATCGAACCCTACGGCTTCTCGGCCGAGGCGGCGATCTCGACCAACCGCGAGGCGCTTTGCGCGCAGCAGTGACGTGACGGGGGCGGGGGATCACCCCGCCCGATCATCCGACAGCAGAAAGGCAGGCATCAGCGCATGGGCGACTGGTCTGGATATCTGACGCTTATCCTTCAGGGGGCATGGGTCACCGTCAAGCTGACGCTGATGGGATCCGCCCTGGCGCTGGCGGTGGCCTTCATCGCCGGGCTGGGCCGCATCTCGCGCCATGCCGCCCTGCGCTGGCTGGCGACCGGATATATCGAGTTCTTCCGGGGCACCTCGATCTTCGTGCAGCTGTTCTGGATCTATTTCGTGCTGCCGATGACCGGGCTGTGGGCGCCGACGCCGATGCAGGCGGGCGTCATGGCGCTTGGCCTGAACGTGGGCGCCTATGGGGCCGAGGTGGTGCGCGGCGCCATCCTGGCCGTGCCGCGCGACCAGGACGAGGCCTGCACCGCCGTCAACCTGACCCGCTTCCAGCGGATGCGCCACATCATCCTGCCGCAGGCGCTGCCGCTGATGCTGCCGACCTTCGGCAACAACGCCATCGAACTGTTGAAGGCGACCTCGGTCGTGTCGCTGATCTCGCTGTCCGACATGACCTTCCAGGCGCAGGTGGTCCGCTCGCAGACCGGCAACACGCTGCTGCCCTTCGTCACGATCCTGGTTCTGTATTTCGCGATGTCGTCGGTGATTTCCTTCGCCATCCGCCGCTATGAGCGGCGTGTGACGCGCGGCCTGGACGGGGTGCGCTGATGGAATGGGATTGGGACTTCGCCGCCTCGATCATGCCGCAGCTGCTGGCGGGGTTCAGGATCACGCTGATCGCCACCGCGCTTGGCGCCGTGGTCGCCGCCGTGCTGGGGCTGGTCTTTGCGATCCTGCGCCGGTCGCGGAACCGGGTCGTGTCACGCGGCACCGGCTTTGTGGTGGAATTCGTCCGCGGCACGCCGCTGCTGGTGCAGCTTTACTTCATCTTCTACGTCCTGCCCGACCTGGGCATCCGCCTGCCCGCGCTGACGGCGGGGGTGATCGGCATGGGCCTGCATTATGCGACCTATGCCTCCGAGGTCTATCGCGGCGGGATCGAGGCCGTCTCGCGCGGGCAGTGGGAGGCCGCGAAGGCCACCAACCTGAATGCGCGGCAGACCTGGATCCACGTCATCCTGCCGCAGGCCGTGCCGCCGATGATCCCGGCCATGGCGAACTACCTGCTGGCGATGTTCAAGGAAACGCCGCTTCTGTCGGCCATCACCGTGCTGGAACTGATGAACCAGGCCCGGTCCGTCGCCAACAGCTCCTATCGCTATGTCGAGCCGATGACGCTGGTCGGCGCGATGTTCCTGATCGTCAGCGTGATCTCGGTCATCGGGCTGCGCTGGCTGGAAGGGCGCTATGGCGGGGTGGGGAAATGACCGTGCAACTGGACGACCGCCCCCTGCCGCATCGCGTGGGCCTGGTGACGCTGGCCACCGACCACACGACCGAGGTCGATTTCGCGGCCCTGCCGCCCCATGGCATCGGCGTCTATGCGACCCGGATCCCCTTCGCCAATCCGGTCACGCCCGAAACGCTGGCCGCGATGGCGGGCGACGTGACGCGGGCGGCGGCGCTGATCCTGCCGGACGAGGACCTGGATGCGGTGGTCTATAGCTGCACCTCGGCATCAGTGGTCATCGGCGACGA
Source organism: Paracoccus sp. S3-43 (assembly GCF_029027965.1). Taxonomy (NCBI): domain Bacteria; kingdom Pseudomonadati; phylum Pseudomonadota; class Alphaproteobacteria; order Rhodobacterales; family Paracoccaceae; genus Paracoccus; species Paracoccus qomolangmaensis. Next base: position 846,563 of record NZ_CP119082.1, read on the forward strand.
CCGGGTGCGGGCTTCCATCGCGGCGGGCAAGCCGGGGGCGGCGGCGATCACGCCGATCTCGGCCGGGTTCGCGGCGCTGCGGGCGCTTGGCGCGGAGCGGATCACGCTGCTGACCCCCTATACGCCCCAGACCACGCAGCCCATGGCCGATTGCTTCGAGGCAGGCGGCTTTGCGCTGCAAACCGTGTCCTGTCTGGGTCTGACCGACGACCGCGACATGGCGCGGATCAGCCACGCCAGCATCATCGAGGCCGCGCGAGCGGCGGTCGCCCCCGGCAGCCAGGCGCTGTTCATCGCCTGCACCGCCGTCCGCGCCGCCGCGATCATCGACCGGATCGAGGACGCCCTGGGCCTGCCCGTCGTCTCGGCCAATTCCGCGACGCTCTGGGCCGCCGCGCGCGCCTGCGGCGTCACCGGCGCCCTTGCCCCCGGTAAACTGATGAGGCTGTCATGACGCTGGACGACATCCAGGCCGCCGCCGCCCGCATCCGGGGCCATGTTGCGGAAACGCCGCTGGTCCGCGACGATGCGCTGAGCGACCGGCTGGGCCGGCCCGTGATGATGAAATGCGAGCATCTCCAGCCGACCGGCGCCTTCAAGCTGCGCGGCGCGACCAATGCGATCCTGTCGCTGCCCGCCGGGGTGCGGGGCGTGGTGACGGCCTCGACCGGCAATCACGGCCGGGCGCTGGCCCATGCCGCCCGCGCGCTTGGCGTGTCCGCCACCGTCTGCCTGTCGCGGCTGGTGCCCGCCAACAAGGTCCGGGCGATCCGCGATCTGGGCGCCACGGTGCGGATCGTCGGTGACAGCCAGGACCAGGCCATGGCCGAAGTCGCGCGCCTTGTGGCGGAGGAGGGGTTAACCCAGATCCCGCCCTTCGACCACCCCGACGTGGTCGCGGGCCAGGGCACCATCGGGCTGGAGATCGGCGCGCCCGAGGCCGTGCTGGTGCCGCTGTCGGGCGGCGGGCTGGCGGCGGGGATCGCGGTGGCGATCAAGGCGATCTCGCCCGCGACCCGCGTGATCGGCCTGACGATGGAGAACGGCGCGGCCATGGCCGCCAGCCTGCGCGCGGGTCGCCCGGTCGAGGTGGCCGAGGTCGCGACCCTGGCCGACAGCCTGGGCGGCGGCATCGGTCTGGACAACCGCGTCACCTTCGCGCTGTGCCGCGACCTGCTGGACCGGGTGATCCTGTTGACCGAGACCGAAATCGCCGCCGCCATCCGTCATCTGGGCCGCGCGGGCCATGTGGTCGAGGGCGCGGCGGCGGTCGGCCATGCCGCGCTGCTGGCCGGGAAATTCGCGCCCGAAGGCCCCGCCGTCACGATCCTGTCGGGCGGCAATATCGACCCCGCCCAGCACGCCCGGCTGATGCAGGAGGATGCCGCATGAGGCCGCCCGTGAAAATCCTGACCGAGGCCGATCTGCGCGCCCTGATGCCCCTGGGCGCCGAGGCGGTGGCCTGCATCCGCGACGCCTTCCTGGCGCTGGCGACCAAACCCGTCGCCATGCCGCCGATCCTGCGCCTGGATATCCCCGAACACCGGGGCGAGGTCGATGTGAAGACCGCCTATGTCCCCGGCCTGTCGCATTTCGCCATCAAGATCTCGCCCGGTTTCTTCGGCAATCCGGCGCTTGGCCTGCCCTCCACCAACGGCATGATGGTGGTGCTGTCGTCGACGACCGGTCTGGTCGAGGCGCTGCTGCTGGACAACGGCTATCTGACCGACATCCGCACCGCCGCCGCAGGGGCCGTCGCCGCCCATGCGCTGGCGCGGGCCGATGCGACGACTGCCGCGATCTTGGGCGCGGGGATGCAGGCGCGGATGCAGTTGCAGGCGCTGACCCTGGTTCGGCCGCTGACCGGCGCCACGGTCTGGGCGCGCGATCCTGGCCGCGCGCGGGCCTTTGCCCAGGAAATGACCGCCGCGCTGTCGATCCCCGTCACCGCCGCCGCCTCGGTCGAGGACGCGGTGCGGGACGCCGGGATCGTCGTGACCACGACGCCCTCGGACACCCCGATCCTGCACCGGGTCGCGCCGGGCACCCATGTCACCGCCATGGGGTCGGACGCGCCGCACAAGAACGAGATCGCCGCGGATCTGATACGGGGCGCGCATTACGTCGCCGACCGCCTGTCTCAAACCCGCACGCTGGGCGAATTGCACCACGCCGGGCCGGACGGCGGTTTTCCCGAACTGGGACAAATCCTGGCCGGTCTGGCCCCTGGCCGCAGCAGCCCGGATCAGATCACCCTGGCGGACCTGACCGGCACCGGCATCCAGGACACCGCCATCGCCGCCCTTGCCCTGGCCCGCGCGGCCCAGGCCGGGGCGGGCCACGACTTCACCCTTTGAAAGCAACCCCCATGACAGATGTCGCATTGAAATTCACCCGTCAGGAATATGCGCAGCGCCTCGCCAAGACCCGCCGGGCGATGGAGGAGAAGGGCGTCGATCTGCTGATCGTCACCGATCCGTCCAACATGAACTGGCTGACCGGCTATGACGGCTGGTCCTTCTATGTCCATCAAGGCGTGGTCGTGCCCCCGGACGGAGAGCCGATCTTCTTCGGGCGCGGCATGGATGCCGTGGGCGCGCGGTTCACCGCCTATCTGAACGACGCCAACATCATCGGCTATCCCGACGATTACGTGCAGAACACCCAGAAGCATCCCATGGACCTGCTGTCGCAGATCCTGACGGACAAGGGCTGGGGCGCGAAACGCATCGGCGTCGAGATGGACAATTACTGGTTCACCGCCGCCGCCTTCGCCGCCCTGCAAAAGCACCTGCCCGACGCGAAATTCAGCGACACGACCGGGCTGGTGAACTGGCAGCGCGCGGTGAAATCCCCGACCGAGCTGGACTACATGCGGAGGGCCGGGGCCATCGTGACCAGGATGCACGAGCGCATCTTCGAGAAGATCGAGCCGGGGATGCGCAAATGCGACCTGGTGGCCGAGATCTATGACGCGGGCATTCGCGGCACCGATGGTTTCGGGGGCGACTATCCGGCCATCGTGCCACTGCTGCCCTCGGGGCGCGAGGCCGCCGCGTCGCATCTGACCTGGGACGACCAGCCGATGCGCGCGGGCGAGGGGACGTTCTTCGAGATCGCGGGCTGCTATAACCGCTATCATGCGCCTCTGTCGCGGACGGTGTTCCTGGGCAAGCCCACGCAGGTGTTTCTCGATGGCGAAAAGGCCGTGCTGGAGGGCATGGAGGCCGGGCTTGAGGCCGCGCGGCCCGGCAATACCTGCGAAGAGTTCGCGGGGGCCTTTTTCGCGGTGCTGAAGAAATACGGCATCGTCAAGGACGGCCGCACCGGATACGGCATCGGCGTCAGCTATCCGCCCGACTGGGGCGAGCGCACCATGTCGCTGCGTCCGGGCGACCGGACCGTGCTGCAACCCGGCATGACCTTCCATTTCATGACCGGCCTCTGGTCCGAGGAGATGGGCCTGGAGATCACCGAAAGCATCGCCATCACCGAAGGCGCGCCGGAACTGCTGGCTGCGGTGCCGCGCAAGCTGTTCGTGAAGGACTAGGCCATGCTGCCCCTTCAGATGCAACTGACGCCGTCGCCCATCACGGCGACGGTGGATTTCGCGGAACCGGGCGTCCGCCACGGTTTCCTGCGCCTGCCCTATTCGCGCGACGACGCGGCCTGGGGGTCGATCATGACCCCCATCGCCGTGGTCGTGGGCGGCGAGGGGCCGACCGTGCTGCTGACCGGCGCCAATCACGGCGACGAATACGAAGGCCCGATCGCGCTGTTCGACCTGGCCGCGACCGTCCGGGCCGATCAGGTGACGGGCCGGATCATCATCGTTCCGGCGATGAACTATCCGGCCTTCGGGGCGGGGACGCGGACCTCTCCCATCGACCGGGGCAACCTGAACCGCAGCTTTCCGGGCCGCCCCGACGGCACGGTGACGCAGAAGATCGCCGATTACTTCCAGCGGGTTCTGCTGCCGATGGCCGATGTGGTCGTGGATTTCCATTCGGGCGGCAAGACACTGGATTTCCTGCCCTATTGCGCCGCGCACATCCTGCCCGACAAGCGGCAGGAGGGGCAGAGCTTCGATCTGGTCCGCGCCTTCGGCGCGCCCTGGTCGGTCAGGATGCTGGAGATCGACGCGGTCGGCATGTACGACACCGCCGCCGAGGAGATGGGCAAGATCTTCGTCACCACCGAACTGGGCGGCGGCGGCACCGCGACCGCGCGCACGGCGGGCATCGCCAAGCGCGGCTTGCGCAACCTGCTGATCGCGGCGGGCGTCCTGCGCGGCGAGGTTGAGGCCCAGCCGACGCAATGGCTGGACATGCCGGACGCCGATTGCTTCACCTTCGCGGAAGACGGCGGGCTGATCGAATTCCTCGTGGATCTGGGCGATGCCGTCGCGCGGGACCAGCCGGTCGCCCGCATCTTTCCCGTGACCCGCACCGGGCTGCCGCCCGTGACCGTCACCGCCGCGCGCGCCGGGCTGATGATGGCGCGGCATTTCCCCGGCATCGTGAAACCCGGCGATTGCGTCGCCGTCATCGGCGCAGAGGTGGACGAATGATTGCCGACAAGACCCTGATGCGCCCCGACGCCTTCGTGAACGGGCAATGGACCGGCGGGGGGATCGGCGGCGACCGCTTCGCCGTCACCGATCCGGCCACCGGCGGAACCGTCGCGCAGGTCGCGAAACTGGATGCGGCGGGCGCCCGTGCCGCCGTGGATGCCGCCGACGCGGCCTTTCCTGCCTGGGCCGCCGCGCTGCCGCAGGAACGTGCGGCGATCCTGTTCCGCTGGTTCCAGCTGATCCGCGACAACCGCGAGGATCTGGCCCGGATCATGACCGCCGAACAGGGCAAGCCGCTGTCGGAGTCGCGGGGCGAGATCGACTATGCCGCCAGCTTCGTCGAATTCTATGCCGAGGAAGCCAAGCGTCCCAATATCGAAAGCGTGACCTCGCACCTGTCCACGGCCGAGATGGAGCTGTGGCGGGAACCCGTGGGGGTCGCGGCCCTGGTGACGCCCTGGAATTTCCCCTGCGCGATGATCACCCGCAAGGCGGCGGCGGCCCTGGCGGCGGGCTGCACGGTGGTGATCCATCCCTCCGCCGAAACGCCGCTGTCGGCGACGGCGCTTGCCGAGCTGGCGGATCGCGCCGGTTTCCCTGCCGGGGTGTTCAACGTGGTGACGGGCGAGGCGTCGGAAATCGTCGGCGAATGGTGCGCCGATCCGCGCGTGCGGGCGCTGTCCTTCACCGGATCCACCGAAATCGGCAGGCTGCTGTATCGCCAAAGCTCGGACACGGTAAAGCGGCTGGTGCTGGAACTGGGCGGCCACGCGCCCTTCATCGCCTTCGCCGATTGCGATCTGGATCTGGCGGTGGACGAGGCGATCAAGGCCAAGTTCGCGACCTCGGGCCAGGATTGCCTCGGTGCCAACCGCTTCCTGGTCGAACGCCCGATCTATGCCGAGTTCTGCCGCCGTTTCGCGGACGCCGCCGCCGCGCTGACGCTGGGCCCCGGCGAACAGGACCGCGACCTTGGCCCGCTGATGAACGAAGGCGCGGTCCGCAAGCAAGAGGAGCATGTGGCCGACGCCCTGTCACGCGGCGCCCGGCTGCTGACCGGCGGCGGGCGCGACCCCCAAGGCCCGCTGTTCTATCAGCCGACGGTGCTGGCCGATGTCCCTGTCGATGCGCTGATCTTCCATCAGGAAACCTTCGGCCCGGTCGCCGCCATCGCGCCCTTCGATACCGAGGACCAGGCCGTGCGGATCGCCAACGGCACCGAATACGGCCTTGTCGCCTATGTCCATTCCCGCGATCCGCGCCGCATCTATCGCCTGTCGCGCGCGCTGCAATTCGGCATGGTCGCGGTCAACCGCACCAAGGTCACGGGCGCGCCGATCCCCTTTGGCGGCATGAAGCAATCGGGCCTTGGCCGCGAGGGCAGCCGCCACGGTTTGGAGGCTTTCACCGAAATCAAATATGTCTGCCGCGACTGGGCAGAACACAGGAGGGCATGAGAATGCTGACGAATGACGAACTGGCGAAATGGGATCGTGAAAGCTTTTTCCATCCCTCGACCAACCTGGGCCAATTCGCCCGCGGCGAAGGCGCGCAGCGCATCGTCAAGGGGGCCGAGGGCGTCCATATCATCGACCGCGACGGCAACCGCCTGCTGGACGGTTTCGCGGGCCTTTACTGCGTGAACGTGGGCTATGGCCGGACGGAGATCGCCGATGCCATCGCCGCGCAGGCGCGCGAGCTGGCCTATTACCACGCCTATGCCGGGCATGGATCCGAGGCCTCGATCACGCTGGCCAAGATGGTGATGGAGCGCGCGCCCGAAGGCATGGCGCGGGTCTATTTCGGGCTTGGCGGATCGGACGCCAATGAAACCAACATCAAGCTGGTCTGGTATTACAACAACATTCGCGGCCTGCCGCAGAAGAAGAAGATCATCAGCCGCTGGCGGGGCTATCACGGGTCGGGCCTGATGACCGGCAGCCTGACGGGGCTGGAACTGTTCCACAGGAAGTTCGACCTGCCCCTGGCGCAGGTGATCCATACCGAGGCGCCCTATTACTTCCGCCGCCCCGACCCCTCGCAGAGCCAGAGCAGCTTCGTGGGCTATTGCGTCGACAAGCTGGAGGCGCTGATCAAGGCCGAGGGCCCCGACACCATCGCCGCCTTCATCGGCGAGCCGGTGCTGGGCACCGGCGGCATCGTGCCGCCGCCCGAGGGCTATTGGCCCGCGATCCAGGCGGTGCTGGACAAATACGACATCCTGCTGATCGCCGACGAGGTGGTGACGGGCTTCGGCCGGCTGGGGTCGATGTTCGGGTCCGATCATTACGGCATGAAGCCCGACATCATCACCTGCGCCAAGGGGCTGACCAGTGCCTATGCGCCGCTGTCGGGGTCGATCATCGGCCAGCGGGTCTGGGACGTGCTGATGCAGGGCAGCGACGAGAACGGCGTCCTCGGCCATGGCTGGACCTATTCCGCCCATCCGATCGGCGCGGCGGCGGGAATCGCCAACCTGAAGCTGATCGACGACCTGGGGCTGGTGCGGAACGCGGGCGAAACCGGCGCCTATCTGAACGCGCGGATGCGGGCCGCGCTTGGCGACCATCCCCATGTCGGCGAGATCCGGGGCGAGGGGATGCTGTGCGCCGTGGAACTGGTCCGCGACCGGGATTCGCGGACGTTCTTCGACGCCTCCGAAGGGGTGGGGGCCAGGGTCGTCGCGGCGATGCTGAAGCGCGGGGTGATCGCGCGGGCCATGCCGCAGGGCGACATCCTGGGCTTTGCGCCGCCGCTGTGCTTGACCCGCGCCGAGGCCGACACCATCGTCGGCGCCGCCGCTGAATCGGTGCGCGAGGTGCTGGGCTGAGACGCCGGGGGACTTCGCGTCCCCCGGACCCCCTGCGGGATATTTGGATGAAGAAGAATGAGAGCGGCCGGGGTTGACAAGAGAGGCCAGGTCGCCGCTTCAATCCCGGTGCATTGGTCAGGACAGCCGCAGGTGCCGCGTCAACCCGTCAGAACCGTTTTTCGCAGCCCTGCCGGCCGGGGGCTGGCCCGATGATCGTCCGCCCACGGCCCGGCCTGCTGACGCTGTTCTTCGTCCTGAAGGGGTCGATCATCCTGCGCACCTGGCCACAGCTTGCCGCCGTGGGCCTGTTGTCGCTGATCGTCGTGGCCGCCCATCGCCATGCGCCCCAGATCGTGCCGGCGATCAATCCCGCGCCGCTGACGCTGATCGGCATCGCGCTGTCCATCTTTCTCAGCTTTCGCAACAATTCCTGCTATGACCGCTGGTGGGAGGCCCGCAAGCTGTGGGGCCGGATCATCCACACCGCCCGCGACATCGCGCGGCAGACGGTGGTCCTGGATGACGCCGCGGACGGCCCGTCGCCCGAACGGCGCCGGATCCTGACCGACATCATCGGCTTCGGTCACGCGGTCGTCGCGCAATTGCGACACAGGACCAGCCTTCAGGCGGCGGGCGCCCCGGCCATCGCCCACCAGCCTGCGGACCGGATCCTGCATGAGGTCGCCGGGCTGGTCGGCTGGTTGCTGCGGCAGGGCCGCCTTGCCCCGGTCGAGGCGCTTGCCCTGAACGACAGCCTGGGACGGCTGACGCAGGCCCTGGTCGGTTGCGAGCGTCTGGCCAACACGCCCTTGCCCTTTGCCTATACGCTGCTTCTGCATCGCACGGCCTATCTGTTCTGCTTCCTGCTGCCCTTCGGCCTTGCCGACATGCTGGGCTGGTCCACGCCCCTGGCCGCCATGCTGGTCGCCTATACCTTCTTCGGTCTCGACGCCCTGGGCGAGGAACTGGAGGAGCCGTTCGGCCTGATGCCGAACAACCTGCCGATCGCCGCCTATGCGACGGTAATCGAGATCCACCTGCGATCCGCCCTGGGCGAGACGGACTTGCCCGCCACGCCGGTTCCTCAGGATTACGTGCTGACCTGACGCAGGCATCGGCCGCCGCACGAAAGCCATTGGCGGGGTTCGGTATTATCCTTGGACCGCCTGCGGCCCCAGCCCCACGAAAAGCGAGGATCCATGAGCCAACCCTATTGCGGCCCGGGCGTCGCCCCTGGTGGGTTGTGGACCGCCTGGAATCTCGATCCGCTGCTCTTGGCCGGGCTGGCGCTGCTGGCGCTGGCCTTGTGGCGAGGCGGGGCGGGCAGGGCGGGCGGCATCGCGGTCCTGGCGCTTGCCCTGGCCTTCGTGTCGCCGCTTTGCGCGCTGACCGTCTCGCTGTTTTCCGCCCGCGCGCTGCATCACCTGGTTCTGGCCGGGGTGGCCGCGCCCGCCCTGGCGCTGTCTTGGCCCCTGGCCGCGCGGTGGCCCGCGCAGGCCGGGGCGGCGGGGATGGCCCTGGCGATGGGGGCTTGGCACCTGCCTTCGGTCTATGATGCGATCTGGCGGTCCGATGCGGTCTATTGGCTGATGCAGGCGGCGCTGCTGCTGCCCGCCTGGGCCTTCTGGTCGGCGGTCCTGACCGGCCCGCGCCGCGCGGTGTTGGGCCACAGCTTCCTGACCATGGGGCTGGCGGGGGTGATGGGCTTTCTGGGCGCGGTGCTGACCTTCGCGCCCGCCGTCCTGTATGTCCAGCATGTCGATGGCGCGGCGCTGTGGGGCATGACGGCCCTGGACGATCAGCGGCTGGCCGGGCTGATCTTGTGGGTGCCGGGCTTCCTGCCGATGGCGGGTTTTTCGGGCTGGATGCTGCGCCGGGGCTGGCAGCGGGGCTTCGCGGCATGATTCGCGGCGCTGAAGGCGATCCACATCGCCGCGATGCTGTGCTGGTGCGCCGGGCTGATCGCGCTGCCGCTGCTGCTGATCGCCTATGGGCACGCGCAACGCCAGGTCCGCTATTCCGAATTCCGGCTGCTGACGCATTACGGCTATATCGGGTTTGCGACCCCCGCCGCCGTGATCGCCGTGGTGGCGGGCACCGCGCTGATCTTCGCGGCCGGGGTGTTCGACCTGTGGTTCATCGCCAAGCTGGCCTTCGTCACCCTGATGGCGCTGACCCATGCCTGGATCGGCCATCTGATCGAGCAGTCGGGCGCGCAACGCCAGGGCAGCGGCAGCGATCCGCGCCGGGGCTATGAGATGCCCTGGCCGGGGATCGCCCTGGCGGTCGGCCTGCCCTCGATGACGGCGGTGCTGTGGCTGGTGCTGGCCAAGCCGGATCTGGCCTGGGTCGCGGATCTGCTGCCCCAGTTCATGCAGGCGCCTAGGGGTCAGTTGCCATGACCCCGTTGCGTGCCGATCTGATAGTCGAAGACCAGCTTGCCGCCATGCCAACCGGTGACGGTGGTCAGCCCCACGCCCAGGGCCGAGATCAGGAGCCCCACCGGCAGCACCGCCGCCTGCGGGTCGGGCAGGCGGAAGCCCCAGTTGACGCCCAGGACCGACAGCAGCGTGCAGGCCAGGATGAAATGCGTCCAGCTGGGCGCGCGGATGCGGATGCCCGGAACGATCAGCAGCTCGACCGTCCCGACGATGCCCGCCAGCACGCCCATTACGAAGGCGATGCCCGCCGTCCAGACCGCCATGCGCGGCCAGAAGGCGTCGCCCGTCCACCAGAACATGCCGTCGGCGAACAGTGTCAGGAACGCCAGGGCGACGGGATAGGTGATCAGCATCGCATGGACCGGATGGCCCGCCAGGGCGATGGTCGATTCGGTGTCGTCGAAGGCCGAATGCTCCTCGATCGGATCGGAAAGGCGGCGCCGTTGGCTCCAGGTCCGTTTGGGTCGCATCGGTATCATCCTACAGGGTTGCGCATGGGGAAGTTTCGGGCGGTCCTTGCGGTTCCTCTGCTGGCCGGTTGCGATGGCGGCGCAAGCGCGCTGGCCCCCGCCGGACCGGCTGCGAACCAGATCGCGGCGCTGTGGTGGGCGATGCTGGCGGGGGCGGGGCTGATCACCCTGCTGGTGTTTGGATTGGCGGGCCTGGCGCTGTGGCGCGGCCCGCGCCCGGCCGGCGAACGCGGCTGGATCGTCTGGTGGGGCCTGGGCTTCACCATGTCGGTGCTGGCGGTCCTGCTGGGCTTCGCCCTGTGGACGGGCGAGCGGATGATCGCGCGCGACGGCGGCGCCTTGCAGGTCCGGGCCGAGGCCTACAACTGGGGCTGGCGCTTTACCCAGCCCGGTCCGGACGGTCCCGTCTTGACCGAGGGGATCCTGTATGTCCCGGCGGGCCAGCCCTTCGACATCGTGCTGACCAGCCCCGATGTGATTCATTCCTTCTGGGTGCCGCAGCTGGGCGGCAAGATGGATGCGATCCCCGGCCATGAGAACGTCCACCGCCTGCAAGCCGACGCCCCCGGACGGCACGAGGGGCTTTGCGCCGAATTCTGCGGCCTGGGCCATGCCGCCATGCGGTTCGAGGTGGTCGTCTATGATCCCGCCGCCCCGCCTGCCTTCACCTCTGCCGGAAGGGCGCCATGACCGAGGACATTCCCGCCAATCCCGCCCGCAGGGCCCTGCGCCTGCACCGCGAGATGGACCGCGTCTGGTCCGACCTGCCCGGCTGGCGGGGCAGCCTCGCCTCGGTCAACCACAGCACCATCGGGCTGCGGTTCATGGCGACATCCTTCATGTTCTTCGCCATCGGCGGCGTGCTGGCGATGCTGATCCGGGCGCAGCTTGCGACGCGGAACGGGGTGTTCCTGGACACCGCGCTGTATAACCAGATCTTCACGATGCATGGCAGCATCATGATGTTCCTGTTCGCCATTCCCATGCTTGAAGGGCTGGGGATGTGGCTGCTGCCCAAGATCCTGGGCGCGCGCGACATGGCCTTTCCGCGCCTGGGGGCGCTTGGCTATTGGTGCTATCTGTTCGGCGGCACGATCATCCTGGCGTCGCTGCTGCTGGGCGTGGCGCCCGACGCGGGCTGGTTCATGTACGTGCCCCTGTCCGGCAAGACCCATACCCCCGGCGTCAGCGCCGATATCTGGCTGCTGGGCGTGACCTTCGTGGAAATCTCGGCCGTCGCGGCGGCGGTCGAGATCATCGTGACGATCCTGCGGATGCGCCGGGCGGGGATGGGCCTGACGCGGATGCCGCTGATGGGCTGGTACATGCTGGGCACGGCGGCGATGATGCTGGTGGGGTTTCCGCCGCTGATCCTGGGGTCGATCCTGCTGGAGCTTGAACGCGCCGCAGGCTGGCCCTTCTTCGACGTGCTGCGCGGTGGAGATCCCCTGCTGTGGCAGCACCTGTTCTGGCTGTTCGGCCATCCCGAGGTCTATATCATCTTCCTGCCCGCCGCCGGGGTGCTGTCGACGATCATCCCGGTCTTCGCGCGCGTGCCGATCCTGGGATACGGCGCCATCGTCGCGGCGGTCCTGGGGCTGGTGTTCCTGTCCTTCGGGCTGTGGGTCCATCACATGTTCACCGTGGGCATCCCGCATATGGCGCTGGCGTTCTTTTCGGCGGCCTCGGCCCTGGTGGCGGTGCCGACCTCGGTCCAGGTCTTCGCCTGGATCGGCACGATGTGGGCGGGCAGGGTGGAGCTGCGCCTGCCGATGCTGCATGTGATCGGCTTTTTCCTGACCTTCGTGATCGGCGGGCTGACCGGGGTGATGCTGGCCATGGTGCCCTTCAACTGGCAGGCCCATGACACCGCCTTCGTGACTGCGCATCTGCATTACGTCCTGGTCGGCGGCTTCGTCTTTCCGATGATGGCGGGGATCACCTACTGGATGCCGATGATCAGCGGCCGGTTCCGGATCCGCGCCCTGGGCGAAGCCGCCTTCTGGCTGATCCTACTGGGCTTTCACGGCACCTTCTTCCTGATGCACCTGACCGGGCTTCTGGGAATGCCGCGCCGGATCGACCGCTATCCGGGCAACCCGGAATGGGAATGGCTGAACCTGGTGTCATCCATCGGCGGGATGGTGATGGCGGCGGGCTTCGCGATGTTCGTGATGGATATCGGGATGCAATGGCTGTTCGGTCGGCGCAGTCACCGCAACCCATGGCGGGCCGAGACGCTGGACTGGGCAATGGCGCTGCCCGCGCCGCCCTACAACTTCGCCTCGCTGCCCGGACCGCGCCATCCCGACAGCGGCGCGATCCTGCCCCTGGCGCGGGGCGAGGGGCTGCTGCCCGGCGCGCCAAGGCAGCGGCGAGAGGTTCTGGTGAGGGATGCAGGCACCGGCCGTCCCGACCACGTCGCGGTGGTGCCGGGAAACACCGTCCTGCCGATCTGGACCGCCGCCGCGCTTGGCAGTTTCTTCCTGCTGATGCTGGCGGGGCTTTACTGGCTGACGCCGCTGGCCATCTCGGCGATCCTGTGGGCGGGATGGCAATGGGGGGGCTTCATGGGCAGCCCGCGCGACGCGGCCCCGATCCCCGTCGCGCCCGGCCTGTCCCTGCCCGAGCATTGGCAGGTCCGCCAGAGCCTGGCCTACAGCGGCACGGTGACGCTGCTGGTGGCGGACGGGACGCTCTATGCCTCGCTGCTGTTCGGGGTGGGTTTCCTGACCGTCATCGCCCCGAACTGGCCCGCCCCGGAAAGCGGCCAGGGCCTTGGCGCGCTGCTGGCCGCCGGAGGGGCGCTGCTGTCCATCGCCGCAGCCACCCTGGCCGCCCGCCTGGCCGAGACGCAGCGCGACAGGCCGACCGGCGCCACTGCCGCCCTGACGGGAGTGCTGGCCGGGGGGCTGGCGCTGGCGCTGCTGGGCGTGCTGGCTTGGCAGGTGGACGATCCGCGCCGCCATGCCCGCGACGCCCTGCGTGGGGTTCTGCTGGGCCATGCGGTGTTCCACGGGGTCGTGGCGCTGATGCTAGGCCTGCGCTGCCTGTCCGACGCCCGGCAGGGACGGATCAGCGGGTTGCGCCAGGGCGCGGCGCCGGTCTGGCAGTTGTTCCAGACCTTCTGGCTGGCGACCGCTGCCCTGTCGCTGGGGATCGTCGCCTTGCAGGAGATCGGCTGATGGTCTGGGTCGCGCGGATGCTGGCCGGTCCGCTGCTGTGGGGCGCGCTGTTTTCCGCCGTCTATGCGCTGCACGGGCTGGGCTGTGCCTGGGACTGGCCCGCCCGCGCCACGCCCGCCGGTCCGCTGCATCCCCTGGCGATGATCCTGGCGTGGCTGGCAGGCCTGGCCCTGCACGGCGCGCTGATCCTGTGGAACCGGGCCGAGGGCAGCGCGCGGCAGGCGCTGCTGGTCCGCGCGGGCAACTGGATCGGCGCGGTCGCCAGCGCCGCCACGCTGTTTCCGGTGATCGTCCTGTCGACCTGCGGGTAAAAGGCCGTTTTGCGGGCTATTGCATATCTTCGAAGAAGCGCATACATCAAGACCCGCACAGGCCCACAGACAGGCTTTGTTGCGCTATCCCTTGGCTGTCGGATTCATGTCTGTGCGTCAGCGGGTTAGATTGACGGCATGAGCAAGCCTGTCCCGCTATTTCGCACGACGAACTGGTCCAGTTACAGTCAGGCTCTGAAGCGGCGTGGCTCGCTGATGGTGTGGTTTGACCGGAGATGTCGTGGTTCGCGGCGCTGAAGGGCAAGCCTGGCCATCCTGAGAGGTTCTCGGCGGCGGCCATCCAGTTCTGCCTCTCGATCAAGGTGCTGTTCGGGCTGCCACTACGGCAAACGACGGGGTTCGTGGAGAGCCTGCTGAGCCTGTCCGGGCTCGACTGGCAGGTGCCGGATTACACGACGCTTTGCCGCCGGCAGAAGCACCTGAAGGTGCAGATCCCGTATCGTGCATCATCCGGACCGTTGCACTTGCTGGTGGACAGCACGGGTATCAGGTTCTCTGGTGAGGGTGAGTGGCAGGTGCGCAAGCACGGGGCCAGCCGCCGCAGGCAATGGCGCAAGATCCACATCGGTATCGATGCTGAAACGCTTGAAGTTCGCGCGGTGGAGATGACGAGCAACCGCATCGGAGATGCGCCCGTTCTGCGCGATCTGCTGGCGCAGGTCCCGCTGCAAGAGCGGATCGGCAGCGTTACCGCCGACGGCATCCATGACACCAAAGGATGTCACACCGCCATCGCGGCCCGAGGGGCCGATGCCATCATACCGCCGCGACGAAATGCCAGGGTCTGGAAGGGCCACGATCCCGGCCTGCAGGCGCGAAACGAAGCGCTACGTGCCTGCAAGCGGTTCGGGCGGGCCAACTGGAAGAAATGGTCCGGATATCACCGACGAAGTCGCGTCCAGGCCAAGATGAGATGCCTCAAGCTCCTCGCGATCGGCTGATCAAGCTGGCGCAAGACGGCGGATCGTGTCGCCGCACGGGTCGGTCAGGACAGATCCTCGATGATGTAGTCCTCCCAGTCTTCCTCGGTAACCGAGACCTCGCTGACGGTCCAGCCGCGTACGCTGGCGCCGGCGAGGTGGACGGTCTCTGGGTCGCCGGAGATCAGGGGGTGCCATTTGTAAAGCGGCCGCCTCTCGTGGCGCAGGCGATAGGCGCAGGTCGCGGGCAGCCACCAGGCGATCTCGGCCAGCTTGCGGGGCGTCAGGACCACGCAGTCGGGGACATAATCGTGGCGGTTGGCATAGCTGCTGCACTGGCATCTGTCGCCGTCCAGCAGCTTGCAGGCGACGCGGGTGAAGGCCAGCTCGCCCGTATCCTCGTATTCGATCTTGTTCAGGCAGCATTTGCCGCAGCCGTCGCACAGCGCCTCCCATTCGTCGGGCTGCAACTGGGGCAGGGGCAGTTCCCAGAACCGGTCGCGCATCAGGCGCCCGCCAGCACCGCGCGGGCCTGGTCGGCGTCGGCGGCGATCTGGTCGATCAGCATCTGTACGCTGTCGAACTTCGCTTCGTCGCGCAGGAATTCGACCAGCCCGACGGACAGGTGCTGGCCATACAGATCGCCGCTGAAATCGAACAGGTGAACCTCAAGGTTTGGCGCATTGCGGCCGAACATCGGGCGCACGCCCAGGCTGGCGACGCCCTGGCAGGACAGCTTGTCCGGTCCGGTCAGCACGTCGACCACCACGGCATAGACGCCCAGGCGGGGCAGGTGCAGGTCGTCGATGCGCATGTTGGCGGTGGGCCAGCCGAATTCCCGGCCGCGCTTGTCGCCGTGGACGACCTCGCCCTCGATCCGGTGCAGGTGGCCCAGCATCCGTTCCGCGTCCCGAGGGCGCCCCTCGGTCAGCGCCTGCCGGATCGCGGTGGAACTGTAGTCCCGCCCGCCCGCGCCGACCAGCGGCACCACGGTCACGCCGAAGCCAAGCTGGCCGCCCAGGTCGCGCAGCGTGGCGACAGTGCCCGCCCGGTCCTTGCCGAAGACGAAATCGGCGCCGACGGTGACATGGGCGACGCCCAGCCCGCCCACCAGCACCTCGCGGGCGAAGGCCTCGGGCGACAGTCCCGCCAGCACCGCGCCGAAGGGCAGTTCATACAGCTGTTCCACCCCCAGCCGGGCCAGCCGGTTGGCGCGCGATTCCGAATTCATCAGCCGGAAGGGCGCGGCGTCGGGGGCGAAGAACTGCCGGGGGTGGGGTTCGAAGGTGACGATGCCCAGGGGCGCGCCCGCTTGGCGCGCGGCTTCGATCACGGCGCGGTGGCCCAGATGGACGCCATCGAAATTGCCCATGGCGACCGAGGCGCCGCGGGCGCCTGCCGGAAGACCTGTCCAGTCGCGGTGGATCTGCAAAGGGTGCCCTCACTGGGGCGGCCCGGCGCCCCGTCAGTCGAACTTGCGGCTTGGCGCCAGAACGACCGCCTCGCCTTTCAGGACGACCGTATCACCTACGAGGCAGCGGGTTGCAAGCGTGACCCGCCGTTTCGCGTGGTCGATGGCACCGACCGTCACCTCGGCGCGCACGGTGTCGCCGGGACGGACCGGGGCCATGAACGTCAGCGTCTGGCCCAGATAGACCGTGCCATGCCCCGGCAGCTGTTCCCCGATCACCGCCGAGATCAGCCCGGCGGTCAGCATCCCGTGGGCGATGCGCCCCTAGAAGATGGTGTCCTGGGCGTAATCGTCGTTCAGATGCACCGGGTTGCGGTCGGTCGAGACCTCGGCGAACAGTTCGATGTCGCGGTCGGTCACCTGCTTTTGCAGATGGCGGGTCATCCCGATCTCGAGATCCTCGATGACGATGGTGCCGCGGGGCAGATTGTCGAACATGCTGCGTTCCATGGGGCTGGCCGAACCGGATGCGATGGTGCTGCATAGCAGCGAAAACTTCGCCGCGCAACAAAAGTTACGGTCACTTCCACCAAAGTATAATATTGTTGCTGGGCCGATCTCGGATGGCGCAGAACACACGGCCCTGCGCCTGCCCTTCAGCGCAGCCGGCCGATGCTGTATTGCGGGGTCAGGGCGTGCCCTTCCAGCCAGTCCAGCAGCAGGGCGTTGTCCGGGTTCTCGACATCCGGGCCAAGCGCGTCCGCCGCAAGGCCGCCGGTCACGAACAGCACATCCAGCCCCTGGTCCAGCCCGCCCTTCACATCGGTGAAGATGCCGTCGCCCACCGCCAGGATCCGCGCGCCCGGCGCGAGATCCAGCAGCCGCCGCGCCCGGTCGTAGATCGGCGGATGCGGCTTGCCGAAATACAGCGACGTGCCGCCCAGCCCCTCGTAATATTCGGCCAGGGCGCCGGCGCAATAGATCCGCGTCTCGCCCATGTCCACGACCACGTCCGGGTTGGCGCAGAGCAGCGGCAGGCCCCGGTCGCGCGCCTGGATCAGGCGGTCGTGGTAATCCTGCGGCGTCTCGGTCAGTTCCTCGAAGGGGCCGGTCGCGACGATGCCCTCGGCCTCCTCCAGCGGCACGCGCCGGATCGGGGCGGCATCGGCGAATTCGGCGGGAATGTCGTCAAAGAAGCCGTCGTCCTTGTCGGAGCCGATATGCCAGACCCTGCGGCCGACCGCGCCGGAAAACATCGCCTCCTGCGCGGCGTCGCCCGAGCTGACCACGATGTCCCAGGCGTCGCGCGGCACGCCCATGCGGTCCAGTTGCCGGATCACATACTGGTTCGGGCGCGGCGCATTGGTCATCAGCACGACCCCGCCGCCGTCCTGCCGGAAGGTCTGCAAGGCCGCGATGGCGGCGGGATAGGGCTGCTTGCCGTTGTGCAGGCAACCCCACAGGTCGCAGAACAGCACGTCGTAACCGGCGCCGATCTGCGACAGGGACTGGATGATCCGGGTCATTGCAGGGCGAGGACCGGGATGATCTGCTTCTTGCGGCTCATCACGCCGGGCAGGACCATGGTGTCGCCGCTGGCAGGCACCCCGAAGCTGCGTTCGGCCAGCAGGCGGACGAAATCGTTGGGAATCAGCAGGGTCGCTTCCCCGCGCAGGATGTCGACGATGAAGCACAGCACCTCGTCCGCGCCATCCTCGGCCGCGACGCGCGGCATGGCGGCGATCAGCGCGTCCTTGCGCGCCAGCAGCACCTGGGGCGCGGTGGTTTCCAGAACCGTGATGCGCAGCTGCTTGCCGCCCAGTTCGTATTCCTTGCTGTCGGTCCGCAGCAGGGCCTCGTCGCTGAAGGCGCTGATGTCCGACTTGGCGGCGAACATCTGGGCCGCATAGTCGGCGATGGTGATCCCCAGATCGGCGGCCAGCTTTTCCGCCACGGCGCGGTCATGGGCGGTGGTGGTCGGGCTGCGGAATTCCAGCGTGTCCGACAGGATGCAGGTCAGCATCACGCCCTTGATCGCCTCGGGGGCGCGGGCCATGTCGTCGCCGATCAGGTCGTGCATGATCGTGGCGGTGCAGGCCAGCGGGCGGATGGTGATGTTGATCGGCACGCGGGTCTTGATGCCACCCGCCAGCAGGTGATGGTCGATGATCTCGATCACCTCGGCCTGGCCCAGGCTGGCGGGCAGTTCGGCGGGGTTGTTGGTGTCGACGATCACGCACTGGTCGCCCGCCGCGACATCGGCGATGATCTGCGGCTTCGGCAGGTTCCAGCGGTTCAGCATCCACAGGGCTTCGGTATTGGGTTCCCCTTGCAGGACCGCCTGTGCGGGCGTCTTGCGCACCTCGTTCAGATACCAGGCCCAGATGATGGGAGAGCCGGTCGAATCCGTATCGGGAGAGGTATGGCCGAGGACCTTGATCATGATGCACCTTCGCAGCGTCTGGATGTCGCGCGCGTTATAGGACGGGCGCGGGGGGATGTCCAACGGCGGGATGAGGGCGGCCAAGGGGCCGTGGTGCCGGTTGCAGGAATCGAACCCGCGACCTTCTGATTACAAATCAGCTGCTCTACCAGCTGAGCTAAACCGGCATGACGCGCGAGGGGCGGCGCTTTCTGCCTAGCGGTTGCGGGCCGGTTCCGCAAGCGGGGAAAGCGGTTTGACAGTGCGGGTGGCCCCGCCGCAGGATCGGGTGGACCGCATCGGCCGGAATCGCGCCGATCTGGCCGAAATCGCGGTCCTGCCGAGGATCGAATTCGCCCTGCCCTGAGGGGACGCCGTGTCAGCGCCCCACCAGCCGGTCGTATTGCGCGGCGGTCAGATAGCCGGTCGCCTCCATGTCGTTGGCGCGCTGCCAGGCGGCGAGGGCGTTGCGGGTGCCCCGGCCGAAAACGCCGTCCAGGCCGCGCGTATCGAACCCGCGTTGCGTCAGCCCCGCCTGCACCGCCTGGCGCTGCTGGCGGTTCAGTCCCAGATCCGCCTCGGTCCCCGCCGGGCCGACGGCCGGGGCGGTGGTCGAGGGCCGGGTGGCGGCGGTTCCCTGCAGGATCTCATTGGCCTGGGTAGCGTTCAGCGTGCCGGTCTGGGCATAGTTGCGGTCGCGCTGCCACAGGGCGATGGCGCGGCGCGTACCAGGGCCGAAATTGCCGTCCGCCCCGTTCGTGCTGTAGCCCAGCCCGTTCAACTGGCGCTGGATCTGCGCGCGCTGCTGGCGGGACAGTCCGGCAGTGTCCGTCTGGCTGGGATTCGTCGGGACGACCCCGGTCCCGCCGCCCAGCCGCTGGACGCGGTCGCGCGCCTGTTCGGCATAGGCGCCGTTCGGGAACTGGCGCAGATAGGACTGATAGGCCGACAGCGTGTCGGCGCTTTGCGCCTGGGCGAAGGCGGCGCGGTCCTGTTCCTGTTGCAGATACTGGCGGGCCACCCCGCCGACGATATCGCCCAGATCCTGCGCCTGCGCGGGCGCCAGGGTGACGGCGGCGGCAAAGGCCGCGGAAAGCATCGTTCTGACCATCGAAAGGCCCTTTCGCGTTCAAGCCCCAAATCCGGGGCGCCGAAGCTATAGCGCAAAAAGGGGCATCGGGTTCCGGCGGGGGCAAAGGCGGCCGGGACCGCAAACAAAGAAAAGGGCACCCAACGGGCGCCCTTTCAGGTCTGGACCGGAACCGGCCTGGAACCGGAAGGCCCGGTCCTGTCGGCAGGATCCTTACTTGATCTTGCCTTCTTTGTATTCGACGTGCTGCCGGACGACCGGATCGAATTTGCGCACGGTCATCTTTTCGGTCATGGTGCGGGCGTTCTTCTTGGTCACATAGAAGTGGCCCGTGCCGGCGGTCGAGTTCAGCCGGATCTTGATGGTGGTCGGCTTCGCCATGTCATTGCTCCTGCTTCGGGGCAATCGCGCGGCGCAGACCCCGTGGAATTCGTTTGAAGCCCGCCTTTTAGCCATGGGCGGGCCGAAGTCAACCCGAATCGCCCCATTCGGGCGGCGATTTGCGCGGAGGGCCTGTAAGCCGGATTCTGTCCACCGCCGCTGGCGGCTGGATGACCATTCCTCTGGCCCGGCGGTTGCCCGCCGGATCAAGCTGCCTACCCGGACCTGCTGGGGCAAGGCGGCCCTGCGGATCGCTCCGCGCGCGGTCCCTATTCGGCATTGCTCCCGGTGGGGCTTGCCATGCGGGGCCTGTTGCCAGGCCCCCGGTGGGCTCTTACCCCACCGTTTCACCCTTACCCATGCGGACATGGGCGGTCTCGTTCTCTGTGGCGCTTTCCCTGGGGTTGCCCCCGCCGGGCGTTACCCGGCACCGTCGCCTCATGGAGTCCGGACTTTCCTCGACGTTGCCGCCGCGGTCATCCAGCCCTCCGCGCGGTGCCGATATGGCGGGGATGGGGCGCAGGGTCAATGCCGATGTCGCCCGGCCGAAATCCCCCCCGGCGAGGGGGGATATGGCGGGGATGGCTTCGACGGCGGCTCAGAAATCCAGCGTCGGGCCCAGCGTGACCGTCCGGCCCGGCGCGTAAAGCGGATACACGTCGCGCAGCAGATTGCGGTCCTATCGTCGCGGCCGACAACGGCCGCCGGTCGCCTCGACGTTTTCCTGGCCGTCGGCGATCAGGGTGATCGCGTCCAGAACGATGGTGCCCTGGGGCGCCGGGGCAGGCTGGGAGGCGGCGGTTGTTTCCAATGAAAAACCCCGGCCTTTCGACCGGGGTTTTCCGAACCGTCGCTGACCGGGATCAGCTTGCGGCCAGGTTGCGCAACACATAGTGCAGAACGCCGCCGTTCTTGAGGTATTCGATCTCGACCTCGGTATCGACGCGGGCCTTGAGCTGGATTTCCTTCGCCGTGCCGTCGGCATAGCGGATCGTGCAGGGCACCAGCGACAGCGGCTTGAAATCGCCCGCAAGGCCGTGGATCGACACCACCTCGTCGCCCTTCAGGCCCAGCGTCTTGCGGTTCTCGCCCGGCAGGAACTCGAACGGGACGACGCCCATCCCGACCAGGTTCGAGCGGTGGATGCGTTCGAAGGATTCGGCGATGACCGCCTTGACGCCCAGCAGGTTGGTGCCCTTGGCCGCCCAGTCGCGCGACGACCCGGCGCCGTATTCGACGCCGCCGAAGATCACCAGCGGGGTGCCGGCCGCCTGATATTCCATCGAGGCGTCGAAGATCGTCGTCTGCTGCCCGTCAGGCCCCTTGGTGAAGCCGCCTTCCACGCCGTCCAGCATCTCGTTCCTGATGCGGATATTGGCGAAGGTGCCGCGCATCATGATTTCGTGGTTGCCGCGGCGCGAACCGTAGCTGTTGAAATCCTTGGGCGCGACCTGCCGTTCGGTCAGGTATTTCCCCGCCGGGGTGGCGGGCTTGAACGACCCGGCCGGGCTGATGTGGTCGGTGGTGATCATGTCGCCCAGGATCGCCAGGACGCGCGCGCCCTCGATGTCGCTGATGACGCCCGCTTCCTTGGCCATGCCCTGGAAATAGGGCGGGTTCTGGATATAGGTCGAGGTCGGCGGCCAGTCATAGGTCTCGCTGTCGGTGACCTTGACCGCCTGCCAGCGGGTGTCGCCCTTGAACACATCGGCGTATTTCGACTGGAAGGCCTGCCGCGTGACGGTGGCGTGGACCAGATCGGCGATCTCCTGGTTGCTGGGCCAGATGTCCTTCAGATAGACATCGCGGCCTTCGGGCGTCTGGCCGATCGGATCGCGCGTCAGGTTGACGTTCAGATCGCCCGCGATGGCATAAGCCACGACCAGCGGCGGCGAGGCCAGGAAGTTCGCGCGCACGTCGGGACTGATGCGGCCCTCGAAGTTGCGGTTGCCCGACAGCACGGCGGTCGCCACCAGGTCGTTTTCGGCGATCGCCTTGGAAATCGCCGGATCGCCCAAGGGCCCCGAGTTGCCGATGCAGGTGGTGCAGCCATAGCCCACCAGGTTGAAGCCGATGGCGTCCAGATCCTCTTGCAGACCGGCCGCTTGCAGGTATTCGCCCACCACCTGCGATCCCGGCGCCAGCGAGGTCTTGACCCAGGGCTTGCGGTTCAGGCCAAGCGCGCGCGCCTTGCGGGCGACCAGCCCCGCCCCGATCATCACATAGGGATTCGAGGTGTTGGTGCAGCTGGTGATCGCCGCGATCACCACCGAACCGTCGCGGATCGAGTAATCGGTGCCCTCGACCGGGACGGTCCTGCGCACATCCTTGGCCGGGGCGATGACGGCGCCGCCTTCGGCGCCCATCTCCAGCGCGTCCTTGGACAGGTCGATGCCGCGATAATCGGCCACGACCTTGTAGAAGGCGCGGGCGGAATCGGTCAGCGGCAGATAGTCCTGCGGGCGCTTGGGACCAGAAATCGCGGGCACGATGCTGCCCATGTCCAGTTCCAGCGTCGAGGTATAGACCGGCGCGTAATCCGCCCCGCGCCAGAAGCCGTTCTGCCTGGCATAGGCTTCGACCAGGGCGATGCGATCCTCGTCCCGGCCGGTATTCCTCAGGTAACGGAGGGTTTCGTCGTCGATGGGGAAGAAGCCGCAGGTGGCGCCGTATTCGGGGGCCATGTTGGCGATGGTCGCGCGGTCGGCCAGCGGCAGGTTGTCCAAGCCTTCGCCGTAGAACTCGACGAACTTGCCGACCACGCCGTGTTTGCGCAGCATCGCCACGACCTTCAGCACCAGGTCGGTGGCGGTGGTGCCCTCGACCATCTTGCCGGTCAGCTTGAAGCCCACGACCTCGGGGATCAGCATCGACACGGGCTGGCCCAGCATCGCCGCCTCGGCCTCGATCCCGCCGACGCCCCAGCCCAGGACGGCCAGGCCGTTGACCATGGTGGTGTGGCTGTCGGTGCCCACCAGCGTGTCGGGATAGGCGACAAGCGCGCCGTTCTGGTCGGTGTCGGTCCAGACGGTCTGGGCCAGGTATTCCAGGTTCACCTGGTGGCAGATGCCGGTGCCGGGCGGCACCACGCGGAAGTTGTTGAACGCCTTCTGGCCCCATTTCAGGAAGGTATAGCGCTCGATGTTGCGTTCGTATTCCAGATCCACGTTCATCTGGAAGGCGCGCGGATTGCCGAATTCGTCGATCATCACCGAATGGTCGATGACCAGATCGACCGGGTTCAGCGGGTTGATCTTCTGCGCGTCGCCGCCCAGGCCGATGATGCCGTCGCGCATCGCCGCCAGATCCACCACGGCGGGCACGCCGGTGAAGTCCTGCATCAGCACGCGGGCGGGGCGATAGTTGATCTCTCGCGGGTTCTTGCCGCCCAGGGACGCCCAGTCGCCGAAGGCCCTGATGTCGTCGACCGAGACGGAAAAGCCGCCGTCCTCGAAGCGCAGCAGGTTTTCCAGCACCACCTTCAGCGCGGCGGGCAGGCGGGAAAAGTCGCCAAGCCCGGCTGCGGTCGCGGCGTCGATCGAGTAATAGGCGTATTCCTTGCCGCCCGCCGTCAGCGTGCGGCGCGTCTTGGCGGTGTCGGTTCCGATCTGGATGGGCATGGGGGCCTCCCTGTCTGCGAATTGGATGGGTCGGGCATGGATGGTCCCTGCTTTGCCCCATGCGGCGGGGCTGCGCAAGGGACTCGCGCCACAAATTGTATGCAATCGCATACCATAACGGCCGTTGTTGCTCAAGAGGCACGACGCCTGCGCCGGATCCTGCTTAACGAAGCGTTGATTTGTTCCCGGCGAGGCGGCGGGGTTAAGCAAGGTGAACGGATCAACCACGCATCGGACCTTCGGAATGCTGACCGTCACGGCAGCCAGACCCTCCAGACTTCTTGCCGCCGCCCTGTGCAGCCTGGCCATCGCGGCGGGCGGATCCGCCGGGGCGCAGGACGGCGGTCCGGGGGGGCCGGGCGAGGGGGGCGGCCTGTCCGCGATGGGCGCCCCTGTCGGGCCGGGCGGTGGCGGGCCGGGCGGTGGCGAAACGGGCGGTGGTGGGCAGGACGCCGAGGCGCCGGTCATCGCCGCGCCCAGCGATCCGGGCCGCTGGGCGCCGTCGCCATCCTCGACCTATGTGCCGTTCGAGACGGGCGGCTTCAACAGCTTCGCCGCCGGGGACATGACGCCGCCGCCGCTGGAGCATTACGGCTTCAACCCCGATGCCCTGCCGGTGGTGGTCGAGCTTTTCACCTCGCAGGGCTGTTCGTCCTGCCCGCCCGCCGACGCCATGCTGGCGGGCCTTCTGGACGAGCCGGACATCCTGCCCCTGTCCTTCCACGTCGATTACTGGGACTATCTGGGCTGGGCCGACAGCTTCGCCAGCCCCGCGTTCACCGAGCGTCAGGAGCGTTATGCCATGGCGGCGGGGGAACGGTCGGTCTATACGCCGCAGGTCATCGTCGACGGCCAGGACACCGCCGTCACGCTGGGACCGGCGCAATTGATGGGCCTGATCGACGCCAGCCGCCTGTCTCCCGCCACCATCAGCATCCGCCGCGACACCACCCCCAAGGGCGAGATGATCGAGCTGATGCCGCTGTCCGACCTGGGCGGGGGGGTGGACATCCTGCTGGTCCGCTATGCCCCCGAGCGCCGGGTCGAGATGACGGCCGGCGAGAATCGCGGCAAGGTCGTCACCTATACCAATGTCGTGCTGTCGCTGGACCGGCTGGCGGAATGGGACGGCGTGGCGGCGCTGCGCGTGACGGTCAGCCCCGACGGCGCGGCGGACGACCGCTTTCCCGACGATACCCGGCACGCCCTGCTGGTCCAGAAGGAAGACGGCGAGGACATGCCCGGTCCGATTCTGGCGGCGATCAGGCTGGACTAGGCGGGCGGTCGGGTTCGGGCGGTCGGGCAGGGCTTGCCCGGAGGCCCGCGATGCAGCAGAACGGGCCGGTCGGCCGGAACAAGGACAGGGATGCGATGAAGGAACCGAAAGCCTGGGTGTTGCAGGTGCTGGAATGGGGGCCGCTGCTTCTGTTCTTCGCGGTCTTCATGCTGAGCCGGGGATCGGAGGTCGCGCTGTGGGGCCGGACCTACACGCCGCTGGTCTTCGCCACCCTGGTCTTCATCCCGGCGCTGGCCCTGGCCACGCTGGTCCGCTGGCGGCTCACCGGCAAGCTGTCGCCGATGCAGATCGCGACGCTGGTGCTGGTCGCGGTCTTCGGCGGGCTGTCGGTCTGGCTGAACGATCCGCGCTTCTTCAAGATCAAGCCGACGATCATCTATCTGCTGTTCGCGGGGCTTCTGGGCTTCAGCTTCGCGACGGGGCGCAACTGGCTGCAAGCCGTCCTGTCCGAGGCCCTGCCGATGGATGCCCAAGGCTGGCGCAAGCTGACGCTGCGGATGGCGCTGCTGTTCCTGGGCCTGGCGGTCGCGAACGAGATCGTCTGGCGCAGCATGTCGGAAACCGCCTGGGTCTATTTCAAGACCTTCGGGATGCCGCTGGTGATCTTCGTCTTCCTGCTGGGCAATGCGGGCCTGTACCGCGCCCATTCGATCGAGGTTCCGACCGACGACGCGACGAAATAGCGTCGATTTTCCCCTTGGCCTCGGATCGGGCGGGATCAGGAAACGCGCCGCGTTTCCCCCCCCCCTTTTTGCGCGAGGGTGCAACCAGAGACGGCGCTGGCCGGGCCTTTGAGGCCCGGCGGTGGGGGAAGGTGAAGGGAATCGCGTGGCGAAGGCAAAGCCTTTACCGATCGGGCGGACCATACGGAAAAAGGCCGGTTCCCTTTGACCGCTATGCCCGCAGCCCGCCGAATTGCGCGGGCGCGGCCAGCAGGCGTGACCACCGGGGCTGCGTCCGGCCGGGCAGGCGGGTGCGCAGCATGGACAGGGGCAAGGCCCAGGGCTGCGCCAGGGCGGTGCGATAGAAATCGAACAGCCCGCGCCGCAGATAGGGCGACCAGTGCGACAGGCGCAGCGACGGCCGCTCGACCGGGAAGCCCAGCCGGTCCAGGGCGGCCAGGGTCGCCGCGTCGTCGATCTGCACGTCCAGCCAGTTGCCCGCCGGCCGGTCAAGGCCGAAGCCAAGCGCCTGCCTGCGGCCCCGGTCCAGCCACATCTCCATCGCGAAATCGAACAGGTCGTTTTCGCGCGACGTGATGTTCAGAACCTCGGCCCGGCGGCCTGCGGGGCTGTCCAGGGCGGCGGCGGCGGTGTCGCGGAACTCCGCGCCCGTCAGCAGGACGATCCGCCCGATGCTGCCCGGATCGGCGTGGTTCAGCGCCTGCAAGGCCACCCGCGCGCCCAGCGAATGCCCGATCAGCGCGACCGGCCGCCCGGCCTGACCGGCCAGATCCGACACCAGGGCCGCGACGGCGCGGCCCGCGTCGCCCGCGCGCGCATAGGCCCGGCCCAGCATCCCCCGCGCTTCCCAGCCGAAGGCCAGGGCCAGCCCCTCATCCGCGGCGTCGGCCCCGAAGCCCAGGGCGCGCGGCCAGGACAGGCCCCGGCGATGCGCGGGGTCCGGGTCCAGCGACAGGATGTGGCGGTGCGGGTCGCAATGCGGCGCGGCGGGGGAATAGCGATAGCCGTGGATCATCACGATCAGCGGCGCATGGCCGGGCAGGGCGCGGGCAGTGGGGAGCAACCCTTCGGGCAGCGCGCGATCCGCATCGACCTTGACCACAGGCATGGCGTTTTCCCCGTCTGTCTTGCCCGCAGGGCATAGGCGAAGGGTGCGACACCGGCGTGAAAGAACCGTTAAGGCTGCGTGACGCAGGGTGCGCGGGCGCCGTTTTCGCAGGCCGAAACCCGCGTATTCCGCGCCATGCCGTTTTCCCCATTGAATTTTCCACGCCTGGCCCTCTATGTTGCGTCTATGCGCCGCGCTTTCCGCAATCCTGGGTTGCGCGACGCCCACAGTTTCGCAGCGTGGCAGGTTTCGCACCGGGTTTCGGAAGGCGGGATCGGTCACGCGGGAAAGCCCGTCCGGTGCGCATCGCGATGCGGCCGGGCGAAAGCAGACAGCGGCGCGGCCGGCCCAACAGCCGCCGCGCGAACCGTAAGGAACAGACGCGATGACGCGCGAAAGGGACGGACTGGATCGGAACGGGGGGGCCGCAGGCCTGTCCCGCCGCATCGCCGTCGCCAGTGCCGCGCCCGTGTCCCCATCATCATATCGCGGCCTGCGTGCGGGGGTGTCATTGGCGCCGCCGGGCGCGCCCCCGCGCGAAAGACATAACAATGGCAAAGAAAATGCTGATCGACGCCACCCATGCCGAGGAAACTCGGGTGGTCGTGGTGGACGGAACCAAGGTCGAAGAATTTGATTTCGAGACCGTAAACAAGCGCCAGATCTCGGGCAACATCTACCTGGCCAAGGTGACGCGGGTCGAACCCTCGTTGCAGGCGGCCTTCGTGGATTACGGCGGAAACCGCCACGGTTTCCTGGCCTTCGCGGAAATCCACCCGGATTACTATCAGATCCCCGCCGCCGACCGCGCGGCGCTGATCGCCGAGGAAAGCGCCTATGCCGAGGCCCAGGAGGCCGAGGAGGCCGCCCGCGCCAGCCGCCGCCGCAAGCCGCAGGCCGAACGCGCCGGGACGGGCGAGGACATCGCCACCGCCGATGCCGCCCCCGAGGAGGGCACCGACGTCGCGCCCCAGGACGAGCCCGAGGCCGACCAGCACGATCACGATCACGATCACGACGGCGACGCCCCCGCCGCCGATGCCTCCGACAAGGACGAGGACATCGAATCGGTGGCCGAGGAAGACGTGGCCGAGGAAATCCGCGTTCAGAAAAAGCCGCGCGCCCGCCGCTACAAGATCCAGGAAGTGATCAAGGTCCGGCAGATCATGCTGGTCCAGGTCGTCAAGGAGGAACGCGGCAACAAGGGCGCCGCGCTGACCACCTATCTGTCGCTGCCCGGCCGCTATTGCGTGCTGATGCCCAACACCGCGCGCGGCGGCGGCATCAGCCGCAAGATCACCAATATCGCCGACCGCAAGAAGCTGAAGGACATCGCCGGGGAACTGGACGTGCCCAAGGGCGCGGGCCTGATCATCCGCACGGCGGGCAGCCAGCGGACCCGGACCGAAATCCGGCGCGACTATGAATACCTGCTGCGGCTGTGGGAACAGATCCGCGACCTGACCTTCAAGTCGGTGGCCCCGGCCGCGATCTACGAGGAAGGCGACCTGATCAAGCGGACCATCCGCGACCTCTACAACTCGGAAATCGAGGAGGTTCTGGTCGAGGGCGAGCGTGGCTATCGCGTCGCCAAGGACTTCATGAAGATGATCATGCCGACCCATTCCGGGGCCGTGCAGCAATATACCGACCAGATGCCGCTGTTCGCGCGCTATCAGGTGGAAAGCTATCTGTCGGGCATGTTCAACCCGACCGTGCAGTTGAAATCGGGCGGCTATATCGTCATCGGCGTGACCGAGGCGCTGGTGGCCATCGACGTGAACTCGGGCCGGGCCACCAAGGAAGGCTCCATCGAGGACACCGCGCTGAAGACCAACCTGGAGGCCGCCGACGAGGTCGCGCGCCAGTTGCGCCTGCGCGACCTGGCCGGGCTGATCGTCATCGACTTCATCGACATGGAGGAACGGCGCAATAATGCCGCGGTCGAGAAGCGGTTGAAGGACAAGCTGAAATCCGACCGCGCGCGGATCCAGGTGGGCCGCATCTCGGGCTTCGGCCTGATGGAGATGTCGCGCCAGCGGCTGCGTCCGGGGATGCTGGAATCGACGACCCAGCCCTGTCCGCATTGCCACGGCACCGGGCTGATCCGGTCCGATGACAGCCTGGCGCTGACCATCCTGCGCGCCATCGAGGAAGAGGGCACCCGCAAGCGCTCGCGCGAGGTGCTGGTCAAGGCGCCCGTCGCGGTGGCGAACTTCCTCATCAACCAGAAGCGCGAGCATATCGCCGGGATCGAGGCGCGCTATGGCCTGTCTGTCCGGCTTGAAGCCGATCCGTCGCTGATCTCGCCCGATTACGCCATCGAGAAGTTCAAGACCGCGACCCGCAACGTCCCCGAGATCTCGGCCCCGGTGCTGTCGGTCGATGCCGACCTGATGGCCCAGATCGACGACGAGGACGACGACCTGCCCGAGGAGATCGAGGCCGAGGTCGCCGAACCCGAGAGCGAGGTCTCTGCGTCCGACGAGCGGAACGACGAGGGCCGTTCGCGCCGCCGCCGCCGCCGCCGCCGCAAGGGCGGGGACCGCGCCGAGGGCGATGTGCCCGAGGCGGATGATGACGCCGAAGCCGGTGCCGAGGACATGGCCGAGACCGCGGATGAACCCGAGGTCGCCGAAGGAGAGGCCGCCGAGGCAGAGGCCGAAGGCAACGGCCGCAAGCGCCGGTCGCGGTCGCGCAGCCGTCGCCGCGGTGGCGATCTTCCCCGCGCCGAGGGACTGCCCGAGGTGGTCGATCTGGCCGAGGCCGCCGAGGAACCCGCCGAGGCGCTGCCGGGCCTGAACGCCCGCCCCGAACCGAAGGAGGTTCCGGCCGAGGACGGCGAGATCGTGCCTCTGTCTGAGATTGCCGCCGAACCCCAGGCCGCCGATCCCGAACCCCAGGCCCAAGCCTTCGTGCCCGCCGAACTGGTCGCGGTCGAGGTCGAGGAGACGATGGTCGAGGCCCTGGTGATCGACACCCCCGAACCGCAGGGTGCTGAACCCGAAGCGGACGGGGACCAATCCCGGCCTGCGCCGCAGGACTTGCCCGCCGAACCCGAGCCGGAAATGGCCGAGGCCGAGGCGGATCGTCCCAAGCGCCGGGGCTGGTGGTCCGGCAACCGCTGACGCCCGATCGCTGATGCCAGGGGGGCGCGGGACCACCGCGCCCCTTTTCTTGACCGGGGCGTGACGCGATGACCCATGGTCCGCGCGGAATCAATCGCTAGACTGCGCGCCATGCTGGGAATCGAACTCGCCACCGCCGCCTTCCTGCCCGCCGCCCTCGTGGCGCTGCTGGCGGGGATCCTGTCCTTCCTGTCGCCCTGCGTGCTGCCCATCGTGCCGCCCTATCTGGCCTATATGACCGGCGTGGGCGTGAACGGGCTGAAGGCGCGGGAACGCAGCGCCGTGCTGCCCGCGCTGTTCTTCGTGCTGGGCCTGTCCACGGTGTTCCTGATCATGGGCTTCGCGGCTTCCGCCTTCGGGCGGGCCTTCCTGCAATATCAGGATCTGCTGGCCAAGATCGCCGGCGTCATGGTGATCGTGATGGGCCTGCATTTCCTGCATGTGATCCGCATCCCGATCCTGGACCACGAGGCCCGGATGGAGGCGGGCAAGCAGGACGGCGGAGCCTTCGGCGCCTATGTCCTGGGCCTGGCCTTCGCCTTCGGCTGGACGCCCTGCATCGGCCCGCAACTGGGCATGATCCTGACGCTGGCCGCGACCGGGGGCGAATTGTCGCGCGGCACCGCGCTGCTGGCGGTCTATGCGCTTGGCCTGGGGATCCCGTTCCTGCTGGCCGCGGTGTTCATCAACCGCGCCATCGGGCTGATGAACCGCATCAAGCCCTGGCTGCATGTGATCGAACGGGCCATGGGCGCGCTGCTGCTGGTCGTGGGGGCGATGCTGCTGACCGGGGCGTTCTCGGCCTTTTCCTATTGGCTGCTTGAGACGTTTCCGGGGCTGGCGATGCTGGGATAAGCGTCAGACGCCCGCCAGCTTCCGCAACGCCTCGTCGATCCGGCTCTGCCAACCGGGACCGCCCGCCTTGAAATGCGCGATGACCTCGGGGCTGAGGCGGATCGACACCGGCACCTTGGTCGAGGCTTTCTGCGGGCCTCGGGTCCGGGGAAAGGCCGCCCGGATGTGATCGGGCAAGTCGCTGGCGGGCCGCACCCCGGCAGAGTCGGCGGCGGTCCATTCGGGGTTGTCGGGGTCGGTCACGGTCCGGCGGGGCATGGCGATCCATCTCTTTCCTGTGTGCCCGGCGAAGGCTGATCGCGCGAAGGGTGCCGTTCCGGTCGGTGAAGGCCAGGCAACGGGCCATCCCGTCGATTATCCCCCAGGCGCGATACCGGGTTTCGCCGTAGTCGTTTCGGCCATCCTCGATAAAGACAAGGATTTCGAGATCGGCCGCGCGCGCAAGCGTTATGCCATGCCTGGCGATGTTGAGTGCGTCTTTCGCGGCATCGAACTCGATCCGCATGGGTGTATATACGATTTGCGTGACGGACTGTCAAGCAAATCGTATATACGGCACGGCGCCCCGCAATCCCCAGTAGCGCGGAGCCTATTTTCGCGCTATGCTGATCGGCAGACCTGGACAACCAGGCGGATTTCTGAGGCAGTGACGGCGGTATCCCCATGACCGAGATGGTCTTTGGCACGACGCCCGTGCGGGCGGGCGACCCGATTCTTCCACGCTGGTGGCGCACGCTGGACAAATGGTCGCTGGCCTGCGTGCTGGGGCTGTTCGCCATCGGCATCCTGCTGGGGCTGGCGGCATCCGTCCCGCTGGCGGAAAAGAACGACCTGCCGCGCTTCTACTATGTCCAGCGGCAGGCGGTGTTCGGCGGCATGGCCCTGGTGATCATGCTGGTGATCTCGATGATGTCGCCGCGCCAGATCCGGCGCATCGGGGTGATGGGCTTTGCGGCGGCCTTCGTGCTGATCCTGCTGCTGCCCCTGATCGGCGAGGATCACGGCAAGGGCGCGACCCGCTGGCTGTCCATCGCCGGGATCTCGATGCAGCCGTCCGAGTTCCTGAAGCCCGGCTTTGTCGCCATCTGCGCCTGGTTCATGGCCGCCGCGCAGTCCATCGGCGGCCCGCCGGGCAGGCTTTATTCCTTTGTCACCGCCATGGTCGTGGTGATCCTGCTGGCCTTGCAGCCGGATTTCGGTCAGGCCTCGCTGGTGCTGTTTTCCTGGCTGGTGATGTATTTCGTCGCGGGCGCGCCGATGGTGCTGCTGATGTCCGTCATGGCCATCGCGGCACTGGGCGGGTTCTTCGCCTATGGCGCGTCGGAACATTTCGCCCGGCGCATCAACGGCTTCCTGAACCCCGAAATCGACCCGCGCACCCAGATCGGCTATGCCACCAAGGCCATCCAGGACGGCGGCTTCTTCGGCGTCGGCGTGGGCGAGGGCAGCGTGAAATGGTCGCTGCCCGATGCGCATACCGACTTCATCATCGCGGTGGCGGCCGAGGAATACGGCACCGTCCTGGTGCTGGCAGTCATCGCCCTTTACTGCACCATCGTCGTGCGGTCGCTGCTGCGGCTGCTGCGCGAACGCGATCCCCTCGCGCGCATCGCCGGGGCGGGGCTGGCCTGCGCCTTCGGCGTGCAGGCGCTGATCAACATGGGCGTGGCGGTGCGCCTGCTGCCCGCCAAGGGCATGACGCTGCCCTTCGTCAGCTATGGCGGGTCGTCGGTGATCGCATCGGGCATCGCCGCCGGGATGCTGCTGGCGCTGACCCGGACCCGCCCTCAGGGCGAACTGGCCGAGATCCTGCGCCGGGGCCGGGGATGACCGCGCCGACGAATACGCCCCTGGCCCTGATCGCCGCCGGAGGAACCGGCGGCCACATGTTTCCCGCGCAGGCCCTGGCCGAGCTGTTGCTGGACCGGGGCTGGCGCGTCAAGCTGTCGACCGACGACCGGGGCGCGCGCTATGCGGGCGGCTTCCCCGATGCGGTCGAACGCAGCGTCGTGCGGTCGGCCACGACCGCGCGCGGCGGGCTGTGGGGCAAGCTGACGGCGCCCGTGAAGATCGCCGCCGGTGTGCTGGCCGCGAGAACCGGCCTGCGCCGCGACCGGCCCGCCGTGGTGATCGGCTTCGGCGGCTATCCGACGATCCCGGCGCTGTCGGCGGCCGTGACGCTGGGGCTGCCCCGGATGATCCATGAACAGAACGGCGTGATGGGCCGCGTGAACCGGCTGTTCGCGCGCCGGGTGCAGCGGATCGCCTGCGGCACCTGGCCCACCGACCTGCCCGACGGCGCGACCGCCGTCCATACCGGCAACCCGGTCCGCCAGGCGGTGCTGGACCAGGCGGCGTCGCCCTATGCCCCGCCGGGCGAGGGGCCGCTGCATCTGCTGGTGATCGGCGGCAGCCAGGGCGCGCGGGTCTTGTCCGACGTGATTCCCGCCGCCGTCGCCGCCCTGCCGGACGACATGCGCGCCCGGCTGCGCGTCAGTCACCAGGCGCGGGCCGAGGATCGGGACCGCGTGATCGCCGCCTATGCGGACGCGGGCATCAGCGCCGATGTGCAGCCCTTCTTCACCGACGTTCCCGACCGCATCGCCCGGGCCCAGCTTGTCGTCAGCCGGTCGGGCGCGTCCTCGCTGGCCGACATCACCGTGATCGGCCGCCCGGCGATCCTGATCCCCTATGCGGCGGCGGCGGGCGACCACCAGACCGCCAATGCGCAATCCCTGGCCGAGGCGGGCGCGGCGCTGATCCATCCCGAATCGGTGCTTGACGCGCCCGGCCTGACGCGCGACATCCGCGCGATCCTGAACGATCCCGCCCGCGCCAGCCAGATGGCCGCCGCCGCGCTGTTCCTGTCCCGCCCCGACGCCGCGCGGCGTCTGTACGACCTTGTCACGGAGATTGCCCGATGAATGCCGCCACCAAACTGCCGCACGAGCTGGGGCCGATCCATTTCATCGGCATCGGCGGCATCGGCATGTCGGGCATCGCAGAGGTGCTGCTGACCCTGGGCTATGACGTGCAGGGCAGCGACGCGAAGAAATCGAAGATCACCGACCGGCTGGAGACCCTGGGCGCGCGCGTCTTCGAAGGCCAGCGGGCCGAGAATATCGGGGCTGCGGGCGTGGTGGTGATCTCGACCGCGATCAAGAAGGGCAACCCCGAGCTTGAGGAGGCGCGGCGCCGTGGCCTGCCTGTCGTCCGCCGGGCCGAGATGCTGGCCGAACTGATGCGGATGAAATCGAACATCGCCATCGCGGGCACCCATGGCAAGACCACCACCACGACCATGGTGGCGACGCTCTTGGACGCGGGCGGGCTGGATCCGACCGTCATCAACGGCGGCGTGATCCATGCCTATGGGTCGAACGCGCGGGCCGGTGCGGGCGAATGGATGGTGGTCGAGGCCGACGAATCGGACGGCAGCTTCAACCGCCTGCCCGCCGACATCGCCATCGTCACCAATATCGACCCCGAGCATATGGAGCATTGGGGCAGCTTTGACGCGCTGCGCCAGGGCTTCCTGAACTTCGCCTCGGGGATTCCCTTCTACGGTCTGGCCGTCTGCTGCACCGATCACCCCGAGGTGCAGGCCCTGGTCGGCAAGCTGACCGACCGCCGCGTCGTGACCTTCGGCTTCAACGCCCAGGCCGATGTGCGGGCCATGAACCTGCGCTATGAGAACGGCATCGCCCATTTCGACATCGCCCTGCAAGGCGAAGGCCCGACCGAGACGGGCGATATCGAGATGATCGAGGGGTGCAGCCTGCCCATGCCCGGCGATCACAACGTCTCGAACTGCCTGGCCGCCGTGGCCGTCGCCCGCCACCTGGGCATCAAGAAGGCCGAGATCCGCGAGGCTCTGGCGAAATTCGGCGGCGTCGGCCGCCGTTTCACCCGCGTGGGCGAGGTCAACGGGGTGACGATCATCGACGACTATGGCCACCACCCGGTCGAGATCGCCGCCGTGCTGAAGGCCGCGCGCCAAGCCACCAAGGGCCGGGTCATCGCGGTGCATCAGCCGCACCGCTTCAGCCGCCTGTCGAACCTGTTCGACGATTTCTGCACCTGCTTCAACGAGGCCGACGTGGTCGCCATCGCCGAGGTCTATGCGGCGGGCGAGGATCCGATCCCCGGCGCCACCCGCGACGATCTGGTGGCGGGGCTGATCGCCCATGGCCATCGCCACGCCCGCGCGATCCTGGACGAAAACGACCTGGAACGGCTGGTGCGCGAACAGGCCCGGCCCGGCGACATGGTGGTCTGCCTGGGGGCGGGCACCATCTCGACCTGGGCCAACGGGTTGCCGGAACGGTTGCAGGGGCGGGCCGCATGATCCATTCGGCGGTCCTGGCGCTTGCGGTGGTGGCGGGCTGGCTGGCCCTGGCCGTGCTGCAACGGCGCCTGCCCGTGCGGCAGCGGTCGCGGGCCTTCTGGGCGCTGATCGTGACCGGCATCCCGGTGCTGGGCTGGCTGACCCTGACGGGCGGCCCGATAGCCGGCGTCGCGGGTCTTGCCCTGGGCTTCGCCATCCTGCTGCGCGCCCCGCGCCGCAGGCCGGGCAAGCGGGCCATGCCGCCCCTGGACTGACCGCCGTTCGGGCCGGTCCGAACCGACCTGCTGATCAACAGGGCCAGCCGCTGGACGGTGCCATGCGCCGCCAGCGGATCGCCCCTGGTCAAGGTGCGGGCCGCGATGCGTCGGGCGGGGCGCGGTTGACCTGTCCTGCCCGGCTGGCTACCACATCGCCATGACCCCTGATCTTCCGCCGACCCGTGGCACCCTGACCCCCGACCGTCCGCTGGACGCCCTGACCTGGCTGCGCGTGGGCGGCCCCGCCGACTGGCTGTTCCAACCGGCGGACGAGGATGACCTGGCCGATTTCCTGCGCGCCCTCGATCCCTCGGT
This sequence comes from Paracoccus sp. S3-43, assembly GCF_029027965.1. Classification (NCBI taxonomy): domain Bacteria; kingdom Pseudomonadati; phylum Pseudomonadota; class Alphaproteobacteria; order Rhodobacterales; family Paracoccaceae; genus Paracoccus; species Paracoccus qomolangmaensis. The sequence continues at coordinate 882,211 of NZ_CP119082.1, forward strand.
CCCGGTCTTTCCGATCGGCGTCGGCAGCAACCTGATCGTGCGCGACGGCGGCATCCGGGGCGTGGTGATCCGCCTGGGCCGGGGCTTCAACGGCATCACGGTCGAGGGCGACCGGGTGACCGCAGGCGCCGCCGCGCTTGACGCCCATGTAGCGCGCCGGGCGGCGGATGGCGGGCTGGATCTGACCTTCCTGCGCACCATCCCCGGCAGCATCGGCGGCGCGGTGCGCATGAACGCGGGCTGTTACGGCAGCTATGTCGCCGATCACCTGATCGAGGCCCGCGGCGTCACCCGCGACGGCAGGCGCATCGTGCTGACCCCCGACGACCTGCGCTTCGCCTATCGTCACGCCGACCTGCCCGAGGGCTGCGTCCTGACCGAGGCCACTTTCCGCGCGTCCCCCGGCGATCCCGACGCCTTGCACCAGAAGATGGCCGACCAGCTTGCCCGGCGCGACGAGACCCAGCCCACCAAGGACCGCAGCGCCGGATCCACCTTCCGCAACCCGGCCGGGTTCAGCTCGACCGGACTGGCCGATGATGTCCACGACCTGAAGGCGTGGTCGCTGATCGACCGGGCGGGCCTGCGCGGCCACAGCTGGGGCGGGGCGCAGATGTCGGAAAAGCATCCCAATTTCCTGCTGAACACCGGCGGGGCCACGGCCGCCGAACTGGAAGCCCTGGGCGAACTGGTCCGCCGCCGCGTCCTGGAAGACAGCGGCCACGAATTGCAGTGGGAGGTGATCCGCGTGGGCGATCCCCTGCCTCATGCAACCCAGAATTGATCAACGATTCCTCCAACAATCTTTGGCAGATAGCTAAATTTGTCCTTTTGCGATTTCCGCGCATCCGCTATTCTTGTCCGATAAGCGCAGGATCGGGACCAACCCGGCCGCGCGGGACAGGAAATCCCGGACCAACCGGGACGAAAGGCGAAACGTGGCGGGCAGGTCGAGCAGGACAGCCCCTACCGTAGCCGTTCTGATGGGCGGACCCTCGGCCGAACGAGAGGTGTCGCTGTCATCGGGGCGCGAATGCGCGGATGCGCTGCGGGTGGCGGGCTATGACGTGATCGAGGTCGAACTCGGTTCCGAACGCGGCGGCGATCTGGTCGCCCGCCTTGCCGGTCTGCGCGCCGATGTCGTCTTCAACGCCCTGCATGGCCGGTGGGGAGAGGATGGCTGCATCCAGGGCCTGCTGGAATGGCTGGGCCTGCCCTATACCCATTCGGGCGTGCTGGCCTCGGCCCTGGCGATGGACAAGACGCGGGCCAAGGACGCGCTGCGCACCGCCGGACTGCCGGTCGTGGACAGCATGATCGCCGATGCGGCCGAGGTGCGCGCCCGCCATGTCCTGCCGCCGCCCTATGTGGTCAAGCCGAACGACGAGGGGTCGTCCGTGGGCGTCTATATCGTCCATGACGGCGCCAACCAGCCGCCGCAACTGGCCGATACCATGCCCGCGCGGGTGATGGTCGAAACCTATGCGCCGGGCCGGGAACTGACCACCGCCGTTCTGGGCGACCGCGCCCTGGGCGTGACCGAGATCATCACCGAGGGCTGGTATGACTATGCCGCGAAATACACGGTCGGCGGTTCGCGCCATGTGATCCCGGCGGATATTCCCGCCGACATCACCGCGGCCTGCCTGGATTACGCCGTCCGCGCCCATGACGCCCTGGGCTGCCGGGGCCTGTCGCGCACCGATTTCCGCTGGGACGACAGGCGGGGCCTCGACGGGCTGATCCTGCTGGAGGTGAACACCCAGCCCGGCATGACGCCCACCTCGCTGGCCCCCGAACAGGCGGCCCATGCGGGCCTGGATTTCCCCGCCCTGATGCGCTGGATGGTCGAGGACGCGCTGTGCCGGACGTGATCGACCACCGCCCGAACCGCCAGCCGCAGCAGCCCCCGGCGCAGCCCAGGCGTGACCCGGCGCCGTCGCGGCTGCAATACCGGCTGGAACGGATGTGGCTGCGCCCGATCTGGCGCCGCGCCGTCCGGGTCGGCGTCCCGGCCTTCCTGGTCGCCATGACGGCGGGGCTGTGGCTGTCCGATCCCGACCGCCGCGCGCTGCTGACCGACGGCGTGCAGCAGATCATGACCAAGGTCCAGAGCCGAGAGGAATTCCAGGTCCGGATCATGACGGTCGAGGGCGCGTCCCCGGTGGTGGACAAGGCGCTGCGGGCGATGCTGCCGGTCGATCTGCCCGCCTCCAGCTTCGACATCGACCTGACCGCGCTGCGCTTGCAGGTGATGCAGCTTGACGTGATCGAATCCATCGACCTGCGCATCAAGCCGGGCGGGATCCTGTCGGCCGTGGTCAAGGAACGCGAACCCGCGATCCTGTGGCGCCATGCGCGCGGGATCGAGATCCTGGACAGGACCGGCCACCGCGTCGCCTCGGTCACCGCGCGCGACGTGCGCCCCGACCTGCCGCTGATCGCGGGCGAGGGCGCGGATCTGGCGGTCCCCGAGGCGCTGGCCCTGATCGACGCCGCCGGGCCGATCCTGCCGCGCGTGCGCGGCCTGGTGCGGCGGGGCGAACGCCGCTGGGATCTGGTGCTGGATCACGGCCAGCGGATCATGCTGCCCGCCCAGGGCGCGCTGATCGCGATCGAGGCCGCCATCGCCCTGGACCACGCCCAGGACATGCTGGGCCGCGACATCGCGGTGATCGACCTGCGCAACCCCTCGCGTCCGGTGATGCGGCTGGGGATCGACGCGCGCAACACCATTCGCCAGGCGCGCGGCCAGCCGATCCTGGGACCGGACGGCAAGGTGATTCAGGAAGACGAAAAGAAAGGGGGCTAGGGCTATGGCGGAACTGTACCAGACGCAGCGGGCGATGCGGAACATCCGCCGGGCGGCCCTGCAACGCGGCGTGATCGGCATCCTGGACATCGGCACGTCCAAGATCGCCTGCCTGGTCCTGCGCTTCGACGGCACCGGCACCTTCCGCGAGACCGACGGCGTGGGACCGATGGCGGGGCAGGTGAATTTCCGCGTGATCGGCGCGGCCTCGACCCGGTCGCGCGGGATGCGGCGCGGCCAGATCGACGTGATGGCCGAAACCGAACGCGCGATCCGCACGGTGGTCGCCGCGGCGCAGAAGGTCGCGGGCGTGCGCGTCGATCACGTCATCGCCTGCCTGTCGGGCGGCCGCCCGGCATCCTATGGCCTGGCGGGGGAAATCACGCTGGAGGCGGGGCGGGTCCACGATCACGACGTGGCCTCGGTCCTGGCGGCCTGCGACGCGCCCGATTTCGGCCGGGGCCGAGAGGTTCTGCACGCCCAGCCGGTGAACTTCGCCGTCGACAATCGCAGCGGCTTGGGCGATCCGCGCGATCATGCCGGCAACCGGCTGGCCTGCGACATGCATGTGCTGACGGTGGATGGCGACGTGATCGGCAACCTGGTGCAATGCATCCGCCGCTGCGACCTGGAACTGGCGGGCGTCGCCTCGGCCTCTTACGCCTCGGCGCGGGCGTCGCTGGTCGAGGACGAACAGGAACTGGGCGCGGCCTGCATCGACTTTGGCGGCGGCGGCACGGGCGTGTCGATTTTTGTTAAGAAACACATGATCTTCGCCGACAATGTTAAAATCGGTGGCCAGCTTGTCACCCAGGACATCGCCCAGGGCCTGCGGGTGCCGCTGCCGGTCGCGGAACGGCTGAAGACCCTGAACGGCGGGGTCGAGGCCACCGGCCGCGACGACCGCGACATGCTGGATACCGGCGCGGGCAGCGGCGAATGGGACGCCGACCGCCGCCCGGTCAGCCGCGCCGACCTGATCGGCATCATGCGCCCCAGGGTCGAGGAGATTCTGGAAGGCGTGCGCGAAGTGCTTGACGCGGCGGGGTTTGATTCGATGCCCAGCCAGCAGATCGTGCTGACCGGCGGCGGCAGCCAGATCCCCGGCCTGGACGGTCTGGCGGCGCGCATCCTGGGGCCGAACATCCGCTGCGGGCGTCCGCTGCGTATCGACGGGCTGGCGCACCAGTTCACCGATCCGGGTTTTTCCAGTGCCGTGGGCCTGGCGCTGTTCGCGGCCCATCCCCAGGACGAATGGTGGGATTTCGAGATGCCCGCCCACAGCTATCCGACGCGCAGCCTGCGCCGCGCCTATCGCTGGTTCAGGAACAACTGGTGATCTCGGATCTATACATCGCGTGGTGTCGCGCTTGCGCCACCGCATTCAACCTTATTGGCAAGATACCGCCGAAACCACCTGCAACGACCACCAGATTTTGGGGTTCCGGCGTGTTTTTCCAGTGACGCAGCGGCGGCCTGCCGCTAGGATTGGAACTGATTACGAGGGATTCGACGGGCGGCAGGACATGACCCGATCGACATAGCGAAAACAGGCGGAAACCATGAACCTCAACCTGATGATGAACGACGAAGACGAGTTGAAGCCCCGGATCACCGTCTTCGGTGTCGGCGGCGCGGGCGGCAACGCGGTCAACAACATGATCGAGAAGAACCTCGACGGGGTCGAGTTCGTGGTCGCCAATACCGATGCCCAGGCGCTGTCCAGCTCTCGCGCGTCGAACCGCATCCAGATGGGTCCGAAAGTGACCGAGGGTCTGGGCGCGGGGGCCAAGCCCGCCATCGGCGCCAAGGCCGCCGAGGAAACCATCGAGGACATCGTCGATCACCTGATGGGCGCGCATATGTGCTTCATCACCGCCGGCATGGGCGGCGGCACCGGCACCGGCGCCGCCCCGATCATCGCCCAGGCCGCGCGCGAGATGGGCATCCTGACCGTCGGCGTGGTGACCAAGCCCTTCCAGTTCGAGGGCACCAAGCGGATGCGCCAGGCCGATGAGGGGATCGAGGCGCTGCACAAGGTCGTGGACACGCTGCTGATCATCCCCAACCAGAACCTGTTCCGCATCGCCAACGAAAAGACCACCTTCACCGAAGCCTTCGCCATGGCCGACGACGTGCTGTATCAGGGCGTCAAGGGCGTGACCGACCTGATGGTCAAGCCGGGCTTGATCAACCTCGACTTCGCCGACGTGCGTTCGGTCATGGACGAGATGGGCAAGGCGATGATGGGCACGGGCGAGGCGTCGGGCGAAAACCGCGCCCAGGAAGCCGCCGAACGCGCCATCGCCAACCCGCTGCTGGACGAGGTCAGCCTGAACGGCGCCAAGGGCGTGCTGATCAACATCACCGGCGGCTATGACATGACCCTGTTCGAACTGGACGAGGCCGCGAACGTCATCCGCGACAAGGTGGACAGCGACGCCAATATCATCGTCGGCTCGACGCTGGATCCCGACATGGACGGCTCGATCCGCGTGTCGGTCGTGGCGACCGGCATCGACGCCGCCGTCGCCCTGGCCGAGGTTCCGGCCCCCCGCCGGTCCATGGCCGAGCCGCTGACCCAGAACCCGGCGGTCTCGCAGAAGGTGGAAACCGCCTCCCGGCAGGACGATCTGCCGCCGCGCCGCGTGGCCCCGCCGGCCGTGGAGCCCCGCCCCGCCGCCGCGCCCGTCCTGCGGCCCGAGGACGACATGCCCGCCCCCGCCTATCAGCGCAAGGAACCCGCGCAGCCGATGATGCTGAACGTCAACGACGACGCCGGTTTCATCGCGCCCCGTGCGCCGCAGGGCGCATCGCGCGGCCAGGCCTCGCCCGAGACGCTGGAGCGTCTGCGCCGCGCGGTCGAGCACAAGGGCGAACGCCAGCAGCCCCAGCCCGCGCCCCAGCCGGCCGACCCCGCCCGCAACCAGAGCCGCATGGCGGGCCTGGGCCGGATGCTGGAACGGATGGCGGGCCATGCCGACCAGGGCGCGCCGAAGCCGCCCGCGGCCTCGATTTCCGAACGCGTCAACGAACGCGTGGCGGTCCGCGCGCGCCAGCAGGAAACCGATTTCGACGATCTGGCCAGCCCCGACGCGGCGGGCGACAATGTGGAAATCCCGGCCTTCCTGCGCCGCCAAGCCAACTGATCCGGTCACGAAACTGATACGGAAGGGGCCGCGTCATGCGGCCCTTTTCCGTTGCGGGCCTGCCCGGACGGAGGGCGCCGCGCCGCGCCGCCGCCGAATGTTTCATGCCGTCACAATTCGTTAATTGAACGCTTGCCCCCCAAGGTCTAGGTCAGCCGTTACAGCGATGGACGTTTTCCGTTGCGACACGAGGCAAAGGCAGTTGTCATGCAGGCGACATTGAAAAAAGCGGTGATGTTTCAGGGCGTGGGTCTGCACTCGGGCGCCCCGGCGCGGCTGGAAATCCATCCTGCCCCCGCCGGTTACGGCATCGTCTTTCGCCGCACCGACCTGAACCCCGTCATGGACATCCCCGCCCGCTGGGATCACGTCACACCGTCCCGGCTGTGCACGCTGATGGACGACGGCAAGGGCACGACGCTGTCCACCGTCGAACATGTCATGGCGGCGCTGGCGGGAACCGGCCTCCACAACGCCCTGGTCAAGGTCGACGGACCCGAGGTTCCGATCCTGGACGGTTCCGCCGCCCCCTTCGTGCGCGCCATCCTGCGCGCCGGGATCGTGCTGCAATCGGCTGACCTGCGCGCCATCCGCGTGCTGCGCCCGGTCGAGGTGCGCGAGGGCGAGGCTTTCGCCCGGCTGACCCCGGCCGACCACCTGGAAATCGACTTCCAGATCGATTTCACGGATGCCGCCATCGGCCATCAGGAAAAGCGGCTGGACATGGCCAACGGCGCCTTCCTGCGCGAACTGGCCGACAGCCGGACCTTCTGCCGCCAGGCGGATGTGGATGCGATGCGCAAGAACGGGCTGGCCCTGGGCGGCACCTATCTGAACGCGGTGGTGGTGGACGGCGCGCGGGTGCTGTCGCCCGGCGGCCTGCGCCACCGGGACGAGGCGGTGCGCCACAAGATGCTGGACGCGATGGGCGATCTGGCGCTGGCGGGCGCGCCGCTGCTGGCGCGCTATACCGGCCATCGCGCGGGCCATGCGATGACCAACCGGCTGCTGCGCGCCTTGTTCGCCGATCCGACCGCCTGGCGGTGGGAGACCTGTTCCCCCGCCCTGGAGGACCGTCTGCCGGGCGCGGGCGTCGCCGCCTATGACCTGGCGGCGACGGCTTGGGTGGCCGCGTAGGCGGCCTTCCGCGACGTCAAGCCATGCCGTAAAACGCGGGTGAAATTCAACGGATTGCCATTTTGCGCCCCCTGATGTTCTGTGCTAGAGGGTCCGGGCAGCGCGGCCCCGGCGGGGCGGCTGCAAGGAAGAAGTCACAGGCAGGGTGAAGATGGCGCGCTCGAAATTCTCGGCTTCCGTGATGGCGGCGGTTCTGGCGGGTCTGGTGCTGACGGGCTGTGGCAGGGGCGGGACCGATTCCGACAAGCAGAACCTGGACCGCTTCACCGCCGAGGAAATCTACAAGCGCGGCGAGTTCGAGCTCGAAAACAGCCGCAAGCCGGAAGACGCGGTGTTCTATTTTGCCGAGGTCGAGCGGCTGTATCCCTATTCCGAATGGGCCAAGCGCGCGCTGATCATGCAGGCCTATTCCAACCACCGCGCCCAGAACTATGAAGAGGCGCGCAGCGCCGCGCAGCGCTTCATCGACACCTATCCGGGCGACGAGGACGCGGCCTATGCGCAATACCTGCTGGCGCTGTCCTATTACGACCAGATCGACGAGGTGGGGCGCGACCAGGGCCTGACCTTCCAGGCGCTGCAATCGCTGCGCACCGTGATCGAGCAATATCCCGACAGCGAATATGCGCGCAGTTCGATCCTGAAATTCGACCTGGCCTTCGATCACCTGGCCGCCAAGGAAATGGAGATCGGGCGCTATTACCTGAAACGCGGGCATTATGCCGCCGCCATCAACCGCTTCCGCGTCGTGGTCGAGGAATTCCAGACCACCGGCCAGACGCCCGAGGCGCTGCTGCGGCTGGTCGAGGCCTATCTGGCCCTGGGCCTGACGGACGAGGCGCAGACGGCCGGGGCGATCCTGGGCCACAATTTCCAGTCCTCGCCCTTCTATCAGGATGCCTATGGCCAGTTGCGCGGTCGCGGATTGGCGCCCGAGGCGCGCGGCGACAACTGGCTGAACAACGTCTATCGCCAGATGATCCAGGGGCGGTGGCTGTAACGGGCGGGGTCGGGCCTCGCGCTGCAAGGATGACTGATGCTGCGTTCGCTGGACATCCGCAACATGCTGCTGATCGACCGGCTGGACCTGTCCTTCGGTCCCGGCCTGAACGTGCTGACGGGCGAAACGGGGGCGGGCAAGTCGATCCTGCTGGACTGCCTGGGCTTCGTGCTGGGCTGGCGGGGCCGCGCCGATCTGGTCCGCCAGGGCGCGCAGCAGGGCGAGGTGACGGCGGTCTTCGATCTGCCCGCCGCCCATCCCGCGCGCGCCGTGCTGGCCGATGCCGGGATCACGCTGGAGGATGACGACCTGATCCTGCGCCGGGTGAACGGCGGCGACGGGCGCAAGACCGGCTGGGTCAACGACCGCCGTGTCTCGGGCGAGGTGCTGCGGTCCCTGTCGGACAGGCTGGTGGAACTGCATGGCCAGCATGACGACCGGGGCCTGCTGAACCCGCGCGGCCACCGGGCGCTGCTGGATGCCTTCGGGGCCATCGACCTGGCCCCTGCGCGCGCCGCCTGGGCCGCGCGCCGCGCCGCCCGCCGGGATCTGGATCAGGCCGAGGCCCGCCTGACCGCCGCGCGGGCCGAGGAGGATTTCCTGCGCCACGCCGTGGCCGAACTGGACGACCTGACCCCCGAGGCGGGCGAGGAGGCGGTTCTGGACACCCGCCGCCGCGCCATGCAGGGCGCCATCCGCATCCGCGAGGATGTGGCCCGCGCCCTGACGATGCTGGGCGGCGAGGGGGCCGAGGGCGCGATGTTGGACGCCACCCGCTGGCTGGAAGGCGCCGCCGACCGGGCCGAGGGGCGGCTGGACGAGCCGCTGGCCGCGCTGTCCCGCGCCCTGGTCGAACTGGGCGAGGCGCATCGCGGGGTCGAGGATGCGCTGTCCGCGCTGGACGTGGATCCCGGCCAGCTTGAGGCGACCGAGGAACGGCTGTTCGCCCTGCGCGCCCTGGCCCGCAAGCATAACGTGCTGGCCGACGACCTGGCCGGTCTGGCCGACGACCTGCGCGCCCGCCTGGGCCAGATCGACGCCGGAGAGGCGCAGATCGCCGCCCTGCGCCGACAGGTCGAGGAGGCCGAGGCCGGCTATGACGCCGAGGCGGATCAGGTGTCGCGGGCGCGCAGCCAGGCGGCCGCCGCCCTGGACCGCGCCGTCACGGCGGAACTGGCGCCGTTGAAGATGGAACGAGCGGTCTTCCAGACCATCGTCGCGCCCGGCGAACCCGGTCCCGACGGGCGCGACGACGTGGCCTTCACCGTGGCGACCAATCCCGGCGCGCCTGCGGGGGCCTTGGACAAGATCGCATCAGGGGGGGAACTGTCGCGCTTCCTGCTGGCGCTGAAGGTCTGCCTGGCGCGCGGCAACGACGCGCTTGTGCTGATCTTCGACGAGATCGACCGGGGCGTCGGCGGGGCCACGGCGGACGCGGTGGGACGGCGCCTGAAGCGGCTGTCCGAGGATGCGCAGGTGCTGGTCGTCACCCATTCGCCGCAGGTCGCGGCACTGGGCGCCCACCATTTCCGGGTGTCGAAATCGGTCCATGACGACATGACCACATCCACCGTCGCGGCGCTGACGCCGCCCCAGCGGGTCGAGGAGATCGCCCGGATGCTGTCGGGCGACCGCATCACCGGGGCCGCCACGGAGGCGGCGCGGGCGTTGTTGCAGGGCTGACGCGCCGCCCTAGGTGGTGATGAAATCGCGCACGAATTCGGTGGCGGGCTTGGCGCGGATGTCCTGCGGCTTGCCGATCTGTTCGATCCGGCCCATCGACATCACCACCACCAGGTCGGCCAGTTCCATCGCCTCGTCCTGGTCATGGGTCACGAAGACCGTGGTCAGGCCGGTCTCATCATGGATGTCGCGCAGGCCCTGGCGCAATTCGCGGCGCACCTTGGCGTCGAGCGCGCCGAAGGGTTCGTCCAGGAGCAGCATCCGGGGTTCGATCGCCAGGGCGCGGGCCAGCGCGACGCGCTGTCGCTGGCCCCCCGACAGCTGCGTCGGATAGCGCCCGGCGATATCGGGCAACTGGATCAGATCCAGCAGCTTGGTGACGCGGCGGGTGATCTCGGCCCTGGGGGGGCGTTGGCCGCGCGGGCGGGCGCGCAGGCCATAGGCGATGTTGTCGAACACCGTCATGTGCCGGAACAGCGCATAGCTTTGGAACACGAAGCCCGCGCGGCGGTCCTGCACGCTCATCCCCGTGGCGTCCTGGCCGTTGAACAGCACCCGCCCCGAGGTCGGGAATTCCAGCCCGCCCAGGATCCGCAGCAGCGTGGTCTTGCCCGATCCCGACGGCCCCAGCAGCGCCACAAGCGCGCCCGAGGGGATGTTCAGCGACACCGGATGCAGCGCCGTGGTGCCGCCGAAGGTCTTGGCGATTTCGTCGATGTCGATATGCAAGGCAGCCTCCTCAGTGGCGGCGGATGGCGGCAAGCTGGTCGGCATGGGTCACCTCCAGCAGGGTTTTCAGAAGCAGGGTGACAAGCGCCAGCGCGGTCAGCAGCGCGGCCATGCTGAAGGCGGCGACGGAGAGGTATTCGTTATACAGCATCTCGATGGTGATCGGCATGGTCGCGGTCTGGCCACGGATCTTGCCCGACACCACCGCGACCGCGCCGAATTCGCCCATCGCGCGCGCGGTGCACAGCAGCGTGCCATACAGCAGCGCCCAGCGGATATTCGGCAGCGTCACGGTCCGAAAGGTCCGCCAGCCCGAAGCGCCCAGGGTCAGGGCGGCCTCTTCCTCGGCCCGGCCCTGTTCGATCATCACCGGGATCAGCTCGCGCGCGACAAAGGGGAAGGTCACGAAGACCGTCGCCAGCACGATGCCGGGAATGGCGAAGACGATGGGCCAGCCATGGGCGACCAGGAAGCCGCCGACAAGGGAATTGGCGCCGAACAGCAGCACGATGCACAGGCCCGCCACGACCGGGCTGACGCTGAACGGCAGGTCGATCAGGGTGATCAGGAAAGCCTTGCCGCGAAAGTCGAACTTGGTGATCAGCCAGGCGGCGGCGATGCCGAAGGCCGCGTTCAGCGGCACGGCGATGGCGGTGATCAGCAGGGTCAGGCGGATCGCCGACCGGGCGTCGCGATTGCCCAGGCTTTCGACGGCGGCCAGCCAGCCGTCCTTCAGCGCCTCGGCAAAGACCACCGCCAGGGGGGCGAAGACCAGGACGGCCAGCCCCGCGACGGCGATCCCGATCAGGGCGATGCGCAGGGCGGGCGCTTCCTCGGTCGCGGTGCGGAAGGCGCGGGGGCGGGGCAGGGCCGCGTCAGACATGGCCCATCTTCCTTCGGCTGACGATCTGGATCAGGTTGATCGCCAGCAGCATGGCGAAGGAAATCACCAGCATGGCGATACCGATGGCGGCGGCGGCGTCATAGTTGAATTCCTCAAGCTGGATGACGATCAGCAGCGGCGCGATTTCCGTGCGCAGCGGGATATTGCCGGCGATGAAGATGACCGATCCGTATTCCCCGACCGCGCGGGCCAGGGCCAGGGCAAAGCCGGTCAGCGCGGCGGGCGTCAGCATCGGCAGGATCACATGGCGCAGCGTGTGCAGGCGCGACGCGCCCAAGGTGGCGGAGGCCTCCTCGACCTCGCGGTCGATCTCCTCGATCACCGGCTGGACGGTGCGGGTGACGAAGGGCAGGCCCACGAAGACCAAGGCGATGAAGATCCCCGCCTGGGCATAGGCGATCTTCAGGCCGACCGATTGCGCCAGGCTGCCGAACGCCCCGTTCGGGGCATAGAGCGCGGTCAGCGCGATCCCCGCCACGGCGGTCGGCAGCGCGAAGGGCAGGTCCACGGCCGCGTCCAGAACGCGCTTGCCGGGAAAGCGGTATCGGACCAGAACCCAGGCCAGCACCACGCCGAACACCAGGTTGAAGATCGCGGCCAGCAGCGACAGCTTGAACGACAGCAGCAGCGCGGCCTGGACGCGTTCGCGCGCCACCACGGCCAGGACATTGGACAGACCGAAATTGACGCCCTGCAACAGCAGGGCGCCGATCGGCAGCAGCACGACGATGGACAGCATCGCCAGGGTGATGCCCCCTGACAGGCCAAGACCGGGCATCGCGGTCCTGTGGATCAGGGGGCGCGCGGTCATGGTCACTTGGCCACGTAGATCTGGTCGAAGATGCCGCCTTCGCCGAAATGTTCGGGCTGCACCTTCTTCCAGCCGCCGAAATCCTCGATGCTGACCAGATCCAGTTTCGGGAAGCGGGCCACGTCCTCGGGGTCGGCGGCGCTGTCGTCCCAGGCGCGGTAGAAATGCTTGAAGGCAAGCGCCTGGCCCTGCGGCGAATACAGGAAATCCAGATAGGCCGTCGCCAGCTCGCGCTGCGCGTCGTTGGCGATGTTGCCGTCGACGATGGCGACCGGCGGTTCGGCCAGCACCGAGACGGACGGCACGACGATGTCGAACTGATCCTCGCCGATCTCCTCAAGCGCCAGATAGGCCTCGTTTTCCCAGGCCAGCAGCACGTCGCCGATGCCGCGCTGCGCGAAGGTGGTGGTCGAACCGCGCGCGCCGGTATCCAGGACCGGGACATGCTTGAACAGCTCGCCCACGAAGTCCTGCGGGTTCTGGCCGTTCTTTTCCGCCCAGGCCCAGGCCGCCAGATAGTTCCAGCGCGCCCCGCCCGAGGTCTTGGGGTTCGGCGTGATCACCTCGACCCCTTCCTTGACCAGATCGCCCCAGTCGGCGATGCCCTTGGGGTTCCCCTCGCGCACCAGGAACACGATGGTCGAGGTATAGGGGCTGGAATTATGCGGCAGCTTCGTCTGCCAGTCGGCCGGCAGCTTGCCGGTTTCGGCGATCTTGTCGATGTCGGAGGCCAGGGCCAGCGTGACGACCTGGGCGTTCAGCCCGTCGATCACCGCGCGGGCCTGCGCGCCCGACCCGCCATGGCTGGTCTCGATGGTCGGGGCCTCGTGCCCGTCGGCGGCCCATTTCTCGGCGAAGGCCGCGTTCACGTCACGGTACAGTTCCCGCGTGGGATCATAGCTGACGTTCAGCAGCGTTTCGGCGGATGCCGGGGCCGCGATGGCCAGAGCCAGCAGGATGGCCGACAGCGAGGCGCCGATGCGGCCGGTTTTCGATGTGGTCATGGACCGTTTCTCCTGAAGAACTGCGTCGGTTATCGGTGGGTGCGGGTGGCGAGCGATTCGATCCGCGCCTCCCACAGGTCGGGATTGCGCCCCTCCAGCAGGGACGCGGCCGCCGCCTGGGGTTCCCGGCTGAGCGCCAGAAGCGGCGCGCCGTTCACGCGATGAACCTGCCCGGTGCGCCGGTCGATCAGCCTCACCGAATAAAGCGGCCGCGATGCGGCGCCGATATCGTGACCCTGGATCGTCATCTCCGCTCCTCTGACTCGCTGGCGTGGTATTGCTCAAATAACGACAGGAGAAGTCGTGTTTAGCAAGAGCAGAGATATGCTGAAATCGGCGGACCACAGAGAAGAAAATTCTCTCCGCACATCAGGAAGGGCCCGCCTTTCGGGCGGGCCGGGGTCGCAGTCCGGGCCGGTCAGGCCGGGATCACCTTGTCCAGAACCGCCCGCAGCCGGGCCACCGTGCCGTCCACGTCACCCAGCTTGTCCAGTCCGAACAGGCCCAGCCGGAAGGTGGAAAACGCGTCGCCTTCGTTCACGGCCAGCGGCACGCCGGCGGCGATCTGCATTCCTTCCGCCGCGAATTTCCTGCCGTTCCTGATGTCGGGATCGTCGGTATAGCTGACCACCACCCCCGGCGCGGCGAAGCCCGGCGCCGCCACCGACCGCACCCCGCGTTCGGCCAGCAGATCGCGCACGGCCTTGCCCAGCCGCCATTGCGCATCCCGCGCGGCGTCGAAGCCCATCGCGCGGGTCTCCTCCATCGCGTCGCGCAGGCCCAGCAGGGCGTCGGTCGGCATGGTCGCGTGATAGGCGTGGCCGCCGTCTTCATAGGCCGCCATGATCGCGCGCCATTTCTTCAGATCCAGGGCGAAGCTGTTGCTGTCGGTCGCCGCCAGCCGGTCCGCGCCCCTGTCCGACAGCATCACCAGGCCCGCGGCGGGGGAGGCCGACCAGCCCTTCTGCGGGGCCGAGATCAGCACGTCCACGCCCGTCGCCTTCATGTCCACCCAGATCGCGCCGGATGCGATGCAGTCCAGCACCATCAGCGCGCCGACCTCGTGCGCGGCATCCGACAGCGCGCGGATATAGTCGTCGGGCAGGATCAGCCCGGCCGAGGTTTCGACATGGGGCGCAAACACCGCATCGGGCCGCGCCTCGCGGATCGTCGCCACGACCTCCTCGATGGGCGGGGGCGCATAGGCGGGCTGCGGCTCGTTCCCGGCGGGCCGGGCCATGGCGACGGTCGTGTCGCGCGCAAAGCCGCCCATCTCGAAGATCTGGCTCCAGCGATAGCTGAACCAGCCGTTCCTGACGATCAGCGCATGGCCGGTGCCGAACTGCCGGGCGACCGATTCCATCGCATAGGTGCCGCCGCCCGGCACGATGGCGACCTGCGACGCGCCATAGACCTCGCGCAGGGTGGCGGACAGGTCGCGCATCACCTGCTGAAACCGCCGCGACATGTGATTCAGCGACCGGTCGGTGAACACGACCGAGAATTCGTCCAGGCCATCCGGGTCGATGTCGGGGTGAAGATGGGGCATCGCGTTCTCCTGTCCAAGCCGGGTGCAGGTTAGCGCCTGCCGGCGGATGCCGCCAGACAGTCAAAGGCCGCAGGCGTCAGCCGGGGGCAAGCGCGCCCAGTCCGACGGCGATCATCGCCGCTGCCGCGACGTAACGCGAAAGCCGCCCCGCCGCAAAGCTGCGCCCGCGCATGGCCGATGAAAACAGGATCGCCAGAAAGGAATACCAGATCACGCTCTGGCCGATAATCAGAATGAATATCTCGGCATAAAGATATCCGGGCGCGGCGGCGGGAATGGCGGCCAGGAAGGTGCCCAGCCAGAAGGCGATGGCAATGGGATTGGCCAGGGCCGTCAGAAGCCCCAGCAGAAAGGGTTGACGGCCCGCCATCACGTCCCGCCGCAGCGGGCAGGCGGTCAGCATCCGCAGCCCCAGCCAGATCAGATACAGCGCCGCCAGCACCCGCAGGGCCAGGAAAACATGGCCGTTCCGGTCCGCCGCCGCATCCGCGCCCAGCAGGGCCAGGACCACCCACAGCCCGGTCGCCGTGACGACGCCCGCCGCGACCGAAAGCCCGTCCCGTCGCGTCCCCGCACTGGCCGCGCAGCAGATTGCCAGCGTATTCGGACCGGGGGTCATCGCCATCGCCAGATGCAGCCCGGAAATCAGGATCAAGGTCGCAAAAACGTCCATCGTTAAAACCCGGCGGAATGGTTCATCATAAAATAAAAGGGCCTGTTTTAATATGAATTAATATTCCGGCATATTCGCGGCTTGACCGGAAATCCCCACGCGCCCCCCTTGCGGCCCCCCCGCCCGCGCGACTACCTTTGGGCCGACAGCAACATCGCAGGGTCTTCATGCGCATCGGCATCCTTCAATGCGGCCAGGCGCCCGCCGAATTGAGGCAGGACATGGGCGACTATCCCGACATGTTCGTCCGGCTTCTGGACGGGCGCGGCTTCGAATTCCGCACTTGGCATGTCGAAGCGATGGATTTTCCCGATTCGGTCCAGGACGCCGACGGCTGGCTGCTGACCGGATCGCGCCATGGCGCATACGAGGATCACGCCTTCATCCCGCCGCTGGAACGCTTCATCCGCGACGCCTATGACGCGACGGTGCCGCTGGTCGGCATCTGCTTCGGCCACCAGATCATCGCGCAGGCGCTTGGCGGCACGGTCGTCAAGCATCCGGGCGGCTGGTCGGTCGGCACGCAGGATTACGATTTCGACGGCGAAACCGTGCGTCTGAACGCCTGGCACCAGGATCAGGTGGTGGCCCTGCCCAAGGATGCGCAGGTTGCGGGATGCAGCGCGTTTTGCGAAAACGCCGCTCTGATCTATGGCGACCGCGCCTATACCGTGCAGGCGCATCCCGAATTTTCCGACGACTTCATCCAGGGCCTGATGGACAAGCGGGGCGCCGCCGTTCCGCAGGATCTGCTTGACCGGGCCTCGGACCGGATGGGCGAACCGAAAGGCTCGGCCAGTGTCGCCGACCGGATCGAGGCGTTCTTCAAGCAGCCCCGCGCCATCGCCAGGGGTGCCGCATGAACGACTGGATCGACAGACTGCCCCAGGCCGCCCGCGATTTCCTGTCCGGGCGGCGGCTGGACGAGGTCGAATGCATCCTGGCCGACATCGCCGGCGTCGCGCGCGGCAAGGCCATGCCCGCGTCGAAATTCGCGCGGCAGGAAAAATTCTATCTGCCGAACTCGATCTTCCTGCAAACGATCACCGGGGAATGGGCCGACAACCCGGCGGGGGCGTTCACCGAACCCGACATGATCCTGACGCCCGATTTCAGCACCGCGACCGCCGCGCCCTGGACGGCGGACTGGACGCTGCAAGTCATCCACGACGCCTATGACCAGCAGGGCAACCCGGTGCCCGTCGCGCCGCGCAACGTGCTGAAGCGCATCGTCGGGCTTTATGCCGAACGCGGCTGGAAGCCCGTCGTCGCCCCGGAAATGGAGTTCTTCCTGGTCGCCCGCAACATCGACCCGAACCAGCCGATCATCCCGCCGATGGGGCGCACCGGCCGTCGCGCGGCCGCCAAGCAGGCCTATTCCATGTCGGCGGTGGACGAATACGGCAAGGTCATCGACGACATCTATGACTTCGCCGAGGCGCAGGGATTCGAGATCGACGGCATCCTGCAAGAGGGCGGCGCCGGTCAGGTCGAGATCAACCTGAACCACGGCGATCCGGTCGCCCTGGCCGACGAGATCTTCTATTTCAAGCGCCTCATCCGCGAAGCCGCGTTGCGCCACGACTGTTTCGCCACCTTCATGGCCAAGCCCATCGAGGGCGAGCCGGGCAGCGCCATGCATATCCACCACTCGGTCATCGACGTGGCGACGGGGCAGAACCTGTTCTCGGACGAGAAGGGGCGCGAGACGCCGCAATTCCTGCATTTCATTGCCGGGATGCAGAAGCACCTGCCCGCCGCCGTGGCGCTGCTGGCGCCCTATGTGAACAGTTATCGCCGCTATGTCCCGGACTTCGCGGCGCCGATCAACCTGGAATGGGGTCGCGACAACCGCACCACCGGGCTGCGGGTGCCGATCTCCAGTCCCGAGGCGCGGCGGGTGGAAAACCGGCTGGCGGGCATGGATTGCAACCCCTATCTGGGCATCGCCGCCAGCCTGGCCTGCGGGTATCTGGGCCTGGTCGAGGGCGAGAATCCGCGCGGCGAATGCCTGGGCGACGCCTATATGTCCCCGCAGGACGAGCTGCCCTATAACCTGGGCGACGCGCTGGACATCATGTCGGAAAGCGCGCCGATGCGCAGCGTCCTGGGCGAGGATTTCGCGGCCGTCTATGAATCCGTGAAGCGCAACGAATACAAGGAGTTCTTGCAGGTCATCAGCCCCTGGGAACGCGAACATCTGCTGCTGAACGTATGAAGCTGCTTTATGCCAACGACCGGCGCGGGGAATATCCGCCCAGCGTCTATGCCGAGACCTGCGACCTGCTGGACCGTTTTCCGCCGCTGAAGGGGGAAACGCGCGCCGATGTCGCGGTGGTGGGGGCGGGCTATACCGGCCTGTCCGCCGCGCTGCATCTGGCGCGGGCCGGGCGCGACGTGGTGCTGGTCGATGCGCAGCGGGTGGGGTTCGGCGCGTCGGGGCGCAATGGCGGGCAGATCGGGTCGGGCCAGCGGCAAGAGGTGGACTGGCTGGAACGCCAGTTCGGCCGCTCGACCGCCCGCCGCCTTTGGGATCTGGCCGAGGAGGCCAAGGCGCTGACCCGCGCGATGGCGGCGGAATCGGGCGTGCCGGTCCGCGACGGCGTGGCCCATGCCTGCCGCTCGGCCTCCGAGGTGGACCACAGCGCCCGCATGGCCGCGCATCTGGCGGCGCATTACGGTTACGACCGCGTGCAGCCCCTGGACCGGGACGGGATGGCGGCGCATCTGGGAAGCACGGCCTATGCGGGCGGCGATCTGGACCGGGGCGCGGCGCATGTCCAGCCGCTGGCCATGGCGCTTGGCATGGCGCGGCTGGCCCTGGCGGCGGGCGTGCGCATCCATGAGGGCACCCATGTCCATCGGATCGACCATGGCCCGGCCACCGGCAAAAGCCAGGTGCTGTGCGATACCGGCAGGATCCTCTGCGATCAGGTGATCCTAGCGGGGAACGGCTATCTGGGCCGCCTTGATGCCCGGATCGCGGCGCGGGTCATGCCGATCAACAACTATATCGTCGCGACAAGGCCGCTGGGCGCGGATTTCCCCGAGATCCTGCCGCAGCGCATCGCCGTCGCCGATACCAAGTTCGTGGTGAATTACTGGCGGCTGGACGACGACCGCCGCCTGATCTTCGGCGGGGGCGAGACCGTCAGCTATCGCTTTCCCAAGGATATCGCGGCGCTTGTCCGCCCGCATCTGCTGTCGGTCTATCCGCAGCTGCGCGACGTGGCGGTCACCCATGCCTGGGGCGGGACGCTGGCGATCACCATGAACCGGATGCCGCATTTCGCCCGGCCCGCGCCGAACTGCCTGTCGGCGGGCGGATACAGCGGGCATGGGGTGGCGCTGGCGACGCTGGCGGGGCGGCTGATGGCCGATGCGGTGGCGGGGCAGTCGGACGGTTTCGACGCCATGGCGGCGATCCCGGCACGGCCCTTTCCCGGCGGCGCGATGCTGCGCAGCCCGCTGCTGGTCGCCGGGATGACCTGGTACGGGTTGCGCGACCGGCTGGGGTTCTAGCGCGCGCCCGCGACGCGCTGGCGCTGGATGGCGGATTCGCGGTCGGTCACGCCCAGCAATCCGGCCACCAGCCGGATCGCCGATTCCTCTTGCGCGGTGCGGCGGTCGTCGGCCAGCGAGATTTCCCACATCGCCCCGATGATGCCGATCCGATCCTCAAGCGAGACGCGGTTCTTGATCAGCCGGGTGAAGCGGACGGTATCGGGGGCCTCGGCCTCGATCATCTCGGCCACGGCGCGGCGTTCGGCGGCATCGATCGGGCCAAGGCCGTGCAACTGGCCCAGCACCTGGTCGATGCGCATCCGTTCCGCGGCGTGATAATGATCGTCCGCCCGCGCCACCCGAACCAGCAGCGCGGCCACCGCAACCTCGGCATCGTCCGTCGCCAGGGGCCGCGGAGCGGGGTCTTCCGTGAACAGGCGGTCCAGCAGATTGCGAAACATGCGCCCATCTTACGGCGTTGCGCCGGTCATTCAAGATTTAAGGGTGTCACTTTTCTTTTGTTATACCTGACGTTGATTGACCGATCAGAAATGCCGCCCCGCCGGTCAATAGCGTTGCGGCACGTAAAGGTCGCGCGGCAGCACGTCGCGTTCGTAATCGGGGTTGAACACGCGGTCGGGCAGGATCACCTCCTCGTGTTCGACATCGGTATAGGGGATCAGGCTCAGCAGGTGGCTCATGCAGTTCAGGCGGGCGCGCTTCTTGTCGTTGGCGGGCACGATATACCAGGGCGCCTCGGGGATGTTGGTATGTTCGAACATATCCTCCTTGGCCTTGGTATAGGACTCCCAGCGGACGCGCGATTGCAGGTCCATGGGCGACAGCTTCCACTGCTTCAGCGGGTCGTGGATGCGCATCAGGAAGCGCAGCTGCTGTTCCTCGTCGGTGATCGAGAACCAGTATTTCACCAGCCGGATCCCGGATCGGACCAGCATCCGTTCGAATTCGGGAACGTCCTGGAAGAACTGGTCCACCTGGTCCTCGGTCGCGAATCCCATCACCCGCTCGACGCCCGCGCGGTTGTACCAGCTGCGGTCGAACAGCACGATCTCGCCGCCTGCGGGCAGGTGGGGGACGTAGCGCTGGAAATACCACTGGGTCTTTTCGCGGTCCGAGGGGGCGGGCAGGGCCACGGTGCGCACGACGCGGGGGTTCAGCCGCTGGCTGATGCGCTTGATGGCGCCGCCCTTGCCGGCGCTGTCGCGGCCCTCGAAGATGACGACGACCTTTTCCTTGGTGTGGCTGACCCAGTCCTGCAACTTGATCAACTCGCTCTGCAACCGCAGCAATTCGCGGAAATATAGCCTGCGGTCCATCTGGTCGGGCCGCTTTTCGCGATAGATGCGGCGGATCTCCTCGGAGAGGACGGCGTCCTCCATCTCGATCTCGTAATCCTCATCCAGGGTTTCCAGAAGCTCGGCTTCCAGCCAGTCCTTGGGTTCGTGGGTCATGGTCAACTCCGGCAATACGAGGGTCCGTTTAGGGCGGGAATGTAACGATGATGCGGCAGTCAGCGCCCGAAACGCGCGGCGCAGGCCGGGGTGACGGCCAGGACGAAATCGCTGCGCCCGCCATCGACGGTGCCGCACCATTGGCCCGTGACGGTGAACAGGCTGCGCGTGCCCCGCGCGGGGCGATAGGCGACGCGGCGGCCGGTCACGTCGAACAGGTTCAGCACGCCGCCCTGGTTGGTCGCGTAATATCCCAGCACGCCGCCGTCGCCGGTGATGATCAGCCGCCGTTCGTTGTCGGGATTCGAGGGGCGGTTCTGCCAGGCGGTGCCGGAATTGGCGGTGTTGCCCGACGAATGCCAGGCCGCGTTCGGGGAATTGGCGGGGCTGGCCGGATTGTTCGCCGGGTGGCCGGGGCCAAGGTCGAAGGGCAGCCGGGTCTGGTCCAGCACGATCAGCGGCGCGTCGGCCTGGGCCACGACCGCCGGGAACAGCGCCATCACAAGGGGCAGGACGCGCATCCTATTCCTGCGCGGGCGGGTCGTCGGGCCGTGCGGGGCGGGTCCGCATGTCCGGCGGCAGGGCGTCCGATCCCTCGGCCCGGTCGCGTTCCAGGGCGGCGCGGCCCAGCATCATCAGCGTGATCGGCGTGGTCAGCACGATGCAGAAGCCGATGGCGAATTCGTGGACGATGGGCCGCTTTTCGATGAAGCTGAACATCAGGGCCGAAGCGATCATCACCGCGCCGGTGCCCCAGCTGGTCGCCAGGGTCGGCGCGTGCAGCCGGTCATAGAAGGAAGGCAGCCGCGCAAAGCCAAACGCCCCGATCAGCGTCAGGGTGGATCCCAAGACCACGAAGAAGGCCACGGGAATCGCCAGCCACAGCGGCACGGACTGAAGCGGGCTCATTCGATCACCTCGCCGCGGAACAGGAACTTGGCCAGGGCGACCGAGGACACGAAGCCCATGATCGAGATGACCATGGCCGCCTCGAAGAAGAAGGCGGTGCCCAGCTGCATCCCCGTGACCAGGAACAGCAGCATGACCGAGACATACAGCGAATCGAGCGCCAGCACCCGGTCCTGGGCGCGCGGTCCGCGCAGGATCCGCGTGCCCACCAGGCAGCCGGCAAGCGCCAGGGCGATCTGGGCATAGCCAAGCGCAATGGTCAGGATCGTCTCGCTCATTCGAAGATCTCCATCAGCATGGGTTCATAGGTCTGGCCGACGATCCGGTGATAATGATCGGCCTCGGACCCGTCGAAGATATGCACGATCAGGATGCCGCTGTCCGTTCCGTATTCCACCCAGGCCGTGCCGGGTGTCGCGGTCACGATGATCGACAGGACGGCCAGGGCGTTGGGGTTGGTGATCTGCAAGGGGATGCGGATGAAGGCCGATTGGCGGCCGTTCCGCCCCTCGGTCAGCAGCAGGCGCGTGACGGCGATGTTCGAGCGGACGATATCCGTGAACAGCGTCAGGGCCAGCCGGGGGATGGCCTGCCACCGCCGGATGCGCGGCTTGGCCGAATGCAGCGCCGAATAGGCCCAGCCCGCGACCAGCGACAGGCCCGCCCCCAGGATCAGATAGCCCAGCGAGAAGCGCGTCAGCATCAGCCACAGGAAGACCAGGCACAGCGACAGGACCGGATGGGGGAAAAGGCGCATCATGGCTGGTCCTCGGCTGCGTCGGGACGGTCGGCGGCGCGGGGCGTGGCGAAGACGCCGTAAGCATAGGCGGCCGTGTCGTGCAGGGCATGGGCGGTCCCGGTGGTATAGCGCAGCATCGCCTCGGCCCGGAAGCTGATCAGCGACAGGATCACCAGCAGCGCGATCACCGGGGCGATCTCCAGCGCCAGCACGCGTGGCAGGGGCACGTCATTGGCCCAGAAGGTCTGGATGCCGATCCGCGCCATGCCGATCAGCGTGGCGAAGCCCGACAGGATCAGCAGCGCGACGAAGGCCCAGGCCAGCCCGGCGGGCAGCGCGGTCTGCGCGATCAGCGGCTGGATCATCGCGATCTTGCCGATGAAGCCCGGCAGGGGCGGCAGCCCGGCCAGCATCAGCACGCAGAGCGCGAAGCACAGGCCCAGCACGGTCATCGCCGCGGGAATCGCCAGGCCGATGTCGGGCACCTCGTTCAGTTCGGCCTCGTCGACGCCATAGGCGTCGGCAGTCAGGGCCAGCATCGCGGCGATGCCGCCGTCCTCGCGGTTCATCGGCTCGATCAGCAGGAACAGCGCGCCGGTCGCCAGCAGCGATCCGACCATGTAATACAGCGCCCCCGACAGCATCGCCTGCCCCCCGCCCGCAAGCGCGAAGCCGGTGATGCCCAGCACCGTCCCCGACGAGATCAGCACCGAATGCGCGGCCATCCGCCCCAGCCCCTGCGAGGCCAGCACGCCCAGCAGCCCGAACAGCACCGTGATCATGCCCAGCACGATCAGGATCCCCGACCCAAACCCGGCCGAGGCGCCGCCCGTTTCCCCGAACAGCAGCATCGCCAGCCGCAGGATCGCATAGACGCCGACCTTGGTCATGATCGTGAACATCGCCCCCACCGGGGCCGCGGCGGCCATATAGGCGGTGGGCAGCCAGAAATTCAGCGGCCAGCTTCCCGCCTTGACCAGGAAGGCCACCGCCAGGATCGCCACGCCCGCGTGCAGCAGGGGCCGGTCCTCGCCCGGCATGGACGACACCAGATTCGCCAGATGCGCCATGTTCAGCGTGCCGCTGACGCCATAGATCAGGCTGACGCCGATCAGGAACAGCAGCGAGGCGGCCAGGTTGATGGCGATGTAATGCAGCCCGGCGCGGACGCGCAACTGCCCCGATCCGTGCAGCAGCAGCCCGTATGACGCGGCCAGCAGGATCTCGAAGAACACGAACAGGTTGAAGATGTCGCCGGTCAGGAAGGCGCCGTTCAGGCCGACCAGCAGGAACTGGAACAGGGAATAGTAATGCGGACCCTGCCTGGCCCAGCCCGCGCCGGCATAGACCAGCGACGGGATCGCCAGCAGCGCGGTCAGCACCAGCATCATCGCGGCCAGCCGGTCCAGCACCAGGACGATCCCGAAGGGCGCGGACCAGTCGCCCAGCAGATAGAAGCTGATGCCCTCCGCGTCGCTGATGTCGCCGCCGGTCTTGGCGCGGACCACCAGTTCCACCGCGATCAGCAGCTGGGCCGCGACCGAGATCAGGCTCAGCCAGAATTTCGCCTGCCGCTGCCGGTCGTCATACAGCAGCATCAGCGCGCCCACGATGAAGGGGATCAGGATCGGCGCGATTATCAGGTGTTCGCTGATCACTGGCTGCGCTCCTTCCCGTCGACATGGTCGGTGCCGGTCATGCCGCGCGACGCGATCATCACCACCAGGAACAGCGCCGTGGTGGCGAAGCTGATGACGATGGCGGTCAGCACCAGGGCCTGCGGCAGCGGGTCGGCATAGCGGGTGGGGTCGACGAAACCCCCCTTGGGCATGATCGGCGGCGCGCCCGGCGTCAGGCGGCCCATCGAGAAGATGAACAGGTTGACGGCATAGGACAGCAGGCACAGCCCGATCACGACCTGGAAGCTGCGCGGACGCAGCAGCAGCCAGATGCCCGAGGCCGACAGGATGCCGATGGCGGCGGACAGGATGATCTCCATCAGGCGGCTTCCTTCTTGGCGGCGGCGATCTCGTCGGCCTCGCGCATCCGGCTGGCGCGCAGCGACTGGTGGGCGATGGCGACCAGCATCAGCACGACCGCGCCGACCACGGTGGCGAAGACGCCGATGTCGAACAGCAGCGCGGTCGCCGCCGGAACCGGGCCGACCAAGGGAATGTCGACATAGCGCGCATGGGCCGTCAGGAAGGGATAGCCGAACAGCCAGGCGCCCATCCCGGTCCCCACCGCGCCCAGCAGGCCAAAGCCCATCCAGCGGATCGGCAGCACGGTGATCCGCGCCTCGACCCAGCGGACATTGGTGGCGATGTACTGGATCAGGAAGGCGATGGCCAAGGTCACCCCGGCGGCGAAGCCCCCGCCCGGAAGGTCGTGGCCGCGGAAGAAGAAATAGCCCGACAGCATGATCAGGATCGGGAACATCCAGATCATCAGGACCGAGGGCACATAGAGGTAATCGTCCAGCGACGGGCTGTCGTCCACGGTCTGCTGATAGGGCGCCTCGACGCTTTCGGGTGCGGGGCGGAAGCGGCGCAGCAGCCCGTAAACCGTCAGCCCGACGATCGCCAGGACCGAGATTTCGCCGAAGGTGTCGAAGGCGCGGAAATCGACCAGGATCACGTTCACCACATTGGTGCCGCCGCCTTCGTAATAGGCGTTGCCCAGAAACCAGTCGCCGACATTGCTGATCACCGGCCGCGTCATCACGGTGAAGGCGATCGCGGCGAGGCCGACCCCCCCGGCCAGGGCGATCACCAGGTCGCGGCCGCGCCGGATCTTGGCGGGGGTCAGCTTGTCCTCGGCGATCTCGGACCGGCGCTTGGGCAGCCAGCGAAGGCCCAGCAGCAAAAGGACCGTGGTCACGATCTCGACCAGAAGCTGCGTCACCGCCAGGTCGGGGGACGAGAACCAGGCGAAGGTCAGGCAGGTGACGACCCCCGCGCCGCCCAGCAGCACCAGGGCCGCGAAGCGGTGATACTTGGCCTGCCAGGCCGCGCCGATGGCGCAGGCGGCGCCGACCGTCCACAGCATCGCGAAGGCCGGGTTCGGCGCGTGCAGCCGCAGTTCCTGGGCCAGGGTCAGGCCCGCCCACAGCGCTGCCACCGCGACCGCGACCCCGGACAGGACCAGCAGGCGCAACTGCGGCTGCAAGGATTCGGTGGACATTATTCCATGCGCCAGGCGCGGCAGCCGCCAGGTCAGGCGGAACAGCAGCCAGTCATAGACCCGCTGCCCGCGCAGCCGGTGCAGCAGGAACGGTCCTTCGGGACCGGTGGCGATGGCCCTGGCGCTGAGGACATAGATCAGCGCGCCCACGGCAAGCGCCACCAGGCTCAGCATCAGGGGGGCGTTCACGCCGTGCCAGAGGGCGATCTTGTAATAGGGCATGTCGGCCCCCGCCACCGACCGCGCCGCGGCATTGACGACGGGACCAAGCGTCAGCGCCGGGACGATGCCCACCAGCAGGCAGATCAGCACCAGCAGTTCGACCGGGCGGCGCATCCAGGCGACGGGCTCGTGCGGCGCCTTGGGCAGGTCGACAGCCTGCGGGCCGAAGAACACCGTGGCGATGAAGCGCAGCGAATAGGCGACCGACAGGCAACTGCCCACCACCGCCAGATAGGGCAGGGCCTGGTCCAGCCAGGTGCCGTTGTGCCAGTCCACCGCCTCGGCCAGGAACATCTCCTTGGACAGGAAGCCGTTCAGCAGCGGCACCCCGGCCATGGCGGCGGCGGCGACGATGGCCAGCGTCGCGGTGAAGGGCATCGGCCGGAACAGCCCGGACAGACGGCGCATGTCGCGGGTGCCGGTCTCGTGGTCGATGATGCCCGCCGCCATGAACAGCGACGCCTTGAAGACCGCGTGGTTGCAGATGTGGAAGATCGCGGCCAGCAGCGCCACCGGTCCGCCGATGCCGGCAAGCGCGGTGATCAGGCCCAGGTGGCTGATCGTGGAATAGGCCAGCAGCCCTTTCAGGTCGTGGCGATACAGCGCCACCGCCGCCCCCAGGATCAGCGTGATCATGCCGATGCCGGTCACGGTGAAGAACCAGGCCTCGGTCCCGCCCAGGACCGGGGAAAAGCGCACCAGCAGGAACACCCCCGCCTTCACCATGGTCGCGGAATGCAGGAAGGCCGACACCGGCGTCGGCGCGGCCATGGCGCCGGGCAGCCAGAAATGGAACGGGAACTGCGCCGATTTGGTGAAGGCGCCCAGCAGGAACAGCGTCAGGATCGCGCCATACCAGGGATGGGCGCGGATCGCATCGCCCGACCGCAGGATGATGCCCAGGTCATGGGTGCCCGCGACCCGGCCCAGCATCAGCATCGCGGTCAGCAGGCACAGCCCGCCAAGCGCGGTGAGGATCAGGGCGGTCCGCGCCCCGTCGCGCGCCGCCGCGCCCTGGTGCCAGAAGCCGATCAGCAGGAAGGACATGAACGAGGTCAGTTCCCAGAAGACCACCATCACCAGCACGTTGCCGGAAATCAGGATGCCCTGCATCGCCCCGGTGAAGGCCAGCAGCAGCGCGAAGAAGCGCGGCAGGCTGTCGCCCGACCCCATGTAATAGCGCGCATAGATCACCACCAGCACGCCGATGGACAGCACCAGGGTGGCGAACAGCCAGGCGAACCCGTCCATCCGCAGCGCCAGGTTCATCCCCAGCGAGGGCACCCATTCGGTGCTGGCGCGCAGCACGCCGCCGGTTCGGATGCCGGGCAGGAAACCGGCCAGGATCGCCAGCCCGGCGACCAGCGACAGGCCCGACAGCCAGGTCGCGGCGCCGCGCGCGGCCTGGCGCAGGGTCAGAAGGATCAGCGAGGTGGCAAAGGGAAGGCAGGCAAACAACAGGAACAGATTGTGTTCGGCCATCTTCGCGTTGCCCTCACCTCAGCAGAACATGTTGTCATTCCCGGCACATGATGGCGCGGCCTTATCCATTCGAAGAAAGGGACAAGCTGCGCGACGCCTTCGGGAACACGACCCGAATGCCTTTCGTCCCGGTCGAGTTCAAGGCCAGATTGCGCGCGATGCGGGGATTTTGCCAACTTTTCCGTTATCGGCGGCAGCCGGGCCGGGGCCGCCGCCCTCCGTTGCCTAGGTGTTCAGTCCCGGCATCTGGTGGATCGGGTTTAGGATGAATCTGTCTGGCTCTGATGTCCAGATCTTGCAGATGTATTCGTAGGGCGTGAGGCCGCCGAGGGTCTTGAGCCTACGCGCGAAGTTGTAGGCTGCCATGAAGTCGGCGAGATGCGTGCGGAGCTCGTCGTGGCTGGTGTAGTGAAAGCGTTTGACGGTGGCGTCCTTGATCGTGCGGTTCATCCGCTCGACCTGACCGTTGGTCCACGGGTGGTTGGGCTTCGTCAGGCGGTGCTCAATGCCGTTGGCCTCGCAGATCATGTCAAAGCGCATAGGTCTGGAATAGATGGTGTTCCGGTTCCGAGGCTGCTCGGCGAACTGAATACCGTTGTCGGTGAGGATGGTATGGACCTGATAGGGCACGGCTTCGAGCATGTGCTGCAGGAACTCCCAAGCTGTCTTCCTGTCCGCCTTGTCGACGAGCTGGGTCACGGCAAACTTGCTCGTGCGGTCAATGCCGACGAACAGGTAAAGCTTGCCTTCAGCAGTCTGCACCTCGGCGATGTCGATATGAAAGAAGCCGATAGGGTAGCGCTTGAACTTCGACCGTTTCGGCTTGTCGCCTTCCACGTCGGGCAGTCGAGAGATGCCGTGGCGCTGAAGGCACCGATGCAGCGCTGAGCGTGTCAGGTGTGGAATTGATGGCTGCAGGGCATAGAGGCAGTCGTCCAGCGGCAAAAGCGTGTGCAGCCTGAACGCGACGATGGCCGCCTCCTCGGCTTCTGTCAAAACCGTGGAGCGTGGCTCCTTCGGCCCTGTCTTGAGATCATCGACCGTCGCTCGCTTGCGCCACTTCGCCACTGTCTTGGGGTTAATGCCGAGCTCCCGGCTCAGCGTCGCGAGCGAAGCTTGCGATCGTTGTATTGCAGCTCTGACGGCGTGCGTGGTCGTGGCGCTCCCGTGACGAACCTGGCCCATAATGCTTCCCTCCATCCCTGAGAAAGGATCGCACCATCAAACCGTGGGATCAAACACCTAGGCCTCGACCTCGACCCGGCCCAGGGGATGGGAACAGCAGGCCAGGATATAGCCGTCGGCGATATCCTCGTCGCTGATGCCGCCGTTGTGGAGCATATGCACATCGCCCGAGATCTTGCGGATCTTGCAGGTGCCGCACAGTCCGAAGGTGCAGCCCGAGGGGATGTTCAGGCCCGACCGCCTGGCGACCGCCAGAACCGTGTCGGTTTCCGCGCAGGGGGTGGTGACGCCGCTGGCCGCGAAGGTGATCTGGGCTTTCGCGCCCTCCTCGGGGGCGACATCGTCGATCACCGGGGCGTCGGCCTCGGTCTTGATGGGGGCGCCGAAGCTTTCCTGGTGGTAATGGTCCATGTCGAAGCCCAGCGACACCAGCATGTCGCGGACCGACTGCATGAAGGGTTCGGGGCCGCAGCAGAACACCTCGCGGTCAAGATAGTCCGGCGCCATCAGCCCCAGCATGATCTGGTTCAGCCGCCCGCGATAGCCGTGCCAGGCGGTGAAGGGGTCGTTCTCCTCGACCGTGAAGCGCAGCTGCAAGCCGGGCACGCGGTCGGCGAACTGTTCCAGGCGGCGGCGGAAGATGATGTCGGACGGGCTGCGGGCGGCATGGACGAAGACGATGTCCGGCATCTCGCCCGAATCCCAGGCCCAGGTGGTCATCGACATCATCGGCGTGACGCCCGACCCGGCCGAGATGAACAGATGCTTCTTCGCCGGGTGCCGGTGGCTGGAAAAGATCCCCGACGGGCCGAAGGCCCTGATCCGCATCCCCGGCCGCAGGTGGTCCAGCATCCAGCGGGTCGCCAGCGACGCGCGCTGCGCCTTGACCGTGACCGAGATCGACAGCGGCCGCGACGGGCTGGAGCTGATCGTATAGGTCCGCTGCACGTTGCCGGACGGCAGGGGCAGGTCAAGGGTGATGAACTGCCCCGGCAGGTAATCGAACCACGCCCCCGACGGCGCCCGAAAGGTGAAGGTGGCGGCGTCCGCCGTTTCCGGCACCACCATCGCGCATTCCAGAGGCTCGTCGTCGGACCACGGCTCGGCGGCCCAGTGCAGGCGTGGTTTCGGCATCCCGCGCCTACTCCGCCGCGACGCTGGTCGGGCTCAGGCGGCGGGCCATCAGCCCGCAATACCAGTCGATCAGGTGGATGACGCCCGCTTCCTGGGTCGGCGAATAGGGGCCGGGCTGATAGGCGGGCGACAGGATCCCGCGCTGATTTTCCTCGACCACCCGGCGGTCCTCGTCATTGGTGGCCAGCCAGACCTCGGTCAGCTTTTGCAGGTCGTAATCCTGTCCCTCGACCGCGTCCTTATGGACCAGCCATTTGGTCGTGACCTCGGTTTCGGTGGGGCTGATCGGCAGGATGCGGAAGACGATGGCGTGATCGGGCAGGAAGTGGTTCCAGCTTGACGGGAAGTGATAGAACATCAGGCTGCCCGCGTCGTTCCAGGGGATCGTGCCCATGCGCCGCGCCACGGCGGCCTTGCCCGACATGGTGAAGCTTTCCTGGTTGTCCATCAGCGGCACCCGCGCCATGCGCCACTGCATGTCGGGCGCGTTGGTAAAGCGCGACGGCAGGTTCGCGGCATCGCAGCGCGCCCAGTGCGCGAGGATCTCGGGGCTGGCGGAATTCGGGCCTTCCATCACCGTCATCAGCGGATCGTCGGAATAGGTCCGGCACAGCGACGGGTGCGAGCCGCTGCAATGATAGCATTCGCGGTTGTTCTCCATCACCAGCTTCCAGTTGCCCTTCTCGACGATGGTCGAGGAGAAGGCGACCTTGCTGTCGGCCAGGCCCGAGGGCGCGACATAGCGCATCAGGCTGGCGGCCAGGTCGTTGATCGCGGGCGGGATCCGGGCCAGGCAGATGAACACCATGCCGCCCAGATCGACGCAATGGACCGGCTTCAGCCCGTATGTGCCGGCGTCGAAGCC
The DNA here is from genome assembly GCF_029027965.1 of Paracoccus sp. S3-43. NCBI lineage: Bacteria > Pseudomonadati > Pseudomonadota > Alphaproteobacteria > Rhodobacterales > Paracoccaceae > Paracoccus > Paracoccus qomolangmaensis. The sequence continues at coordinate 912,357 of NZ_CP119082.1, forward strand.
CTCGCCCATGTCGCGGGCATACAGCAGCTTGCCGTCCAGGTCATAGGTCCACTGGTGATAGGGACAGACCAGCTTGGGGGTGCTGCCGTTGGTCTTGGGGCACAGCCGCTGGCCGCGATGGCGGCAGACGTTGTGGAAGGCGCGGATCCGGCCGTCGGCACCGCGCAGGACGATCACCGGATAGGCGCCCACGTTCAGCGTCACGAAATTGCCGGTCCTGGGGATCTCGCAGGCTGGGCCCGCGAACAACCATTCGCGATACCAGATGTGCTCAAGATCGTCCTGGAAGGCCTGTTCCGTGCAATAGAGGCCGCGGGGCAGGGCGAAGCCGGGGATGCGCTCGGCGATCAGGCTGGCGGTAAAGGTCGTGTTCATCTCTGGACCCGTCGAGGTGCTGGCTGCTATGGGGTCCAGATTAGCCCCATTGCGACCGGGACGTGGCAGATTTGCGACCCCAAAAAGCGCGATTGAGACATCGCCGCGCCGGCCGCGTTGTTTTGTCGCGGCAAGGACGCGGCAAGGACGCGGCAAGGCTGGCGGATGTCCGGGATGATGGCAATTCCGCGACACGTCGGTCCCGAATCGGCTGTCAAGATATTAACTAGATGTTGACGCTCATGCTGCATCCATGTCTATATGAAGTAGTCGTGACGCCCACCGGTTGTAGGGCTTGACCGGCAAGACATCACTGGCGGCGGGCGGGCCTTCGCGGCGCGGCGGGATTCGTTTCCGCCCCGCGGCCCGCCGCCGTCCACAAAGAAGGAGCAGAGGGCATGACCATCACCGTTTATTCCAAGCCGGCCTGCGTGCAATGCACCGCGACCACCCGCGCCCTCGATGCGCGCGGGCTGTCCTATGACGTGATCGACCTGACCGAGGACGAGGCCGCGATGGAACGGGTAATGGCGCTTGGCTATCGGCAGGCGCCGGTGGTGGTAGCGGGGGAATCGCATTGGGCGGGCTTTCGCCCCGACATGATCGGCCGCCTGGCCTGATTCCGCCATGCCTGGGCTGGTCTTCTTTTCCTCGGCCTCGGGCAACACGGCGCGCTTCGTCGCGCGCCTTGGCCTGCCCGCGCTGCGGATCCCGATCCGGCCCGCCGATCCGATGCCGGTGGTGGACGCGCCCTTCGTGCTGATCTGCCCCACCTATGCCGACGGGCAGGGGCGCGGCGCGGTCCCGAAGCAGGTGATCCACTTCCTGAACGATCCCCGCCGCCGCGCCCTGCTGCGCGGCGTCATCGGCGCGGGCAACCGCAATTTCGGCGCCACCTATGCGCTGTCGGCCCGCGTCATCGCGGAAAAATGCAATGTCCCCGTGCTGTGGCGATTCGAACTGGCGGGGACCGAGACTGACATTCAAAAGGTCCGCACGGGCCTGCATCAATTCCGGGGGTTGGAATGCTTGACGGTGTGAAACCGGATCTGGACTATCACGCGCTGAACGCGATGCTGAACCTGTATGACGCGGACGGGCGCATCCGGTTCGAGGCCGACCGCATGGCCGCGCGGCAGTATTTCCTGCAACATGTGAACCAGAACACCGTCTTCTTCCACAATCTGGACGAAAAGCTGCGCTATCTGGTGGACGAGGGCTATTACGAGCCCGAGGTGCTGGACCAGTATTCCAAGAATTTCCAGCGCGCCATCTGGGACGCCGCCTATGCGCGCAAGTTCCGCTTTCCGACCTTCCTGGGCGCGTTCAAGTATTACACCAGCTATACGCTGAAGACCCGCGACGGGCAGCGTTACCTGGAACGCTACGAGGACCGGGTGGTCATGGTCGCGCTGGCCCTGGCGCGCGGCGACGAGGCGCTGGCGATGCGCTTCATGGAGGAGATGCTGTCGGGCCGCTTCCAGCCCGCCACGCCGACCTTCCTGAACGCGGGCAAGAAATCGCGCGGAGAGCTGATTTCCTGCTTCCTGCTGCGGATCGAGGACAACATGGAGTCCATCGGCCGGTCGATCAACTCGGCCTTGCAACTGTCGAAACGCGGCGGCGGCGTCGCGTTGATGCTGACCAACCTGCGGGAAGCCGGGGCGCCGATCAAGGGGATCGAGAACCAGTCCTCGGGCGTCATCCCGGTGATGAAGCTGCTGGAGGACAGCTTCAGCTATGCCAATCAGCTTGGCGCGCGGCAGGGGGCGGGGGCGGTCTATCTGAATGCGCACCACCCCGACATCATGCGTTTCCTGGACACCAAGCGCGAGAACGCCGACGAGAAGATCCGCATCAAGACGCTGAGCCTCGGCGTGGTGATTCCCGACATAACCTTCGAGCTGGCGAAGAAGAACCAGGACATGTATCTGTTCTCGCCCCATGACGTGCAGAAGGTCTATGGCGTGCCCTTCGCGGAAATCTCGGTGACCGAGAAATATGCCGAGATGGTGGACGACAAGCGCATCAAGAAGCGCAAGATCAACGCCCGCGAGTTCTTCCAGACCATCGCCGAGATCCAGTTCGAATCCGGCTATCCCTATATCATGTTCGAGGACACGGTGAACCGGATGAACCCGGTTCATGGCCGCATCACCATGTCGAACCTGTGCAGCGAGATCCTGCAAGTGAACGAGGCGTCCGAGTTCAACGAGGATCTGAGCTATTCCCATCTGGGCACTGATATTTCATGCAATCTCGGCTCACTGAACATCGCGGCGACGATGGACGGCCCCGATTTCGGCGCCACCGTCGAGGCCGCGATCCGGGCGCTGACCGCCGTGTCGGAAATGTCGGCCATCGACGCCGTCCCCTCGATCCGGCGCGGCAATGACGAGGCGCATGCGGTGGGCCTGGGCCAGATGAACCTGCACGGGTTCCTGGCGCGCGAACGCATCCATTACGGATCGCCCGAGGGGGTGGAGTTCACGTCCGTCTATTTCGCCGCCGTGGCCTTCCACGCGATCCGCGCGTCGAACCTGCTGGCGCAGGAGAAGGGCAGCACCTTCAAGGATTTCGAGAAGTCGACATATGCGGACGGGTCGTTCTTCGACAAATACACGGATCGCGACTGGCTGCCGGTGCTGCCCGAGGTGGCGCGGGTCTTCGAGACCGTCACCCTGCCCACGCGCGACGACTGGGCGGCGCTGAAAGCCGATGTGATGGAGCACGGCCTCTATAACCGGAACCTTCAGGCGGTGCCGCCGACGGGGTCGATCAGCTATATCAACAATTCGACGTCTTCGATCCATCCCATTGTGTCCAAGATCGAAATCCGCAAGGAGGGCAAGATCGGCCGGGTGTATTATCCGGCGGCCTTCATGTCGAACGAGAACCTGGAATACTATCGCGACGCCTACGAGATCGGCCCCGAGGCGATCATCGACACCTATGCCGCCGCCACCGAGCATGTCGATCAGGGCCTGTCGCTGACGCTGTTCTTCCCGGCCGAGGCGACGACGCGGGACATCAACCGCGCGCAGATTTACGCGTGGAAGAAGGGCATCAAGACGATCTACTATATCCGCCTGCGCCAGACCGCGCTGGAAGGGACCGAGGTTCAGGGCTGCGTGTCCTGCACCCTGTAAGCAGAAGCCGGGGGCCAGCCCCCGGACCCCCGGGATATTTGGACCAAGATGAAAGAGAGGGGTTCTTCGGCTATGAAGGATCAGGTGATGCGGACGGTCGCGCGCGCGATCAACTGGAACCGTCTGGACGACGAGAAGGATCTGGAGGTCTGGAATCGGCTGACGGTGAACTTCTGGCTGCCGGAAAAGGTGCCGCTGTCCAATGACGTGCAAAGCTGGGCGACGCTGCGCCCCGAGGAACGGGAGTTGACGATCCGCGTCTTCACCGGGCTGACGCTGCTGGACACGGTGCAGAACACCATCGGCGCGCCCTCGATGATGCCGGATGCGATCACCCCGCACGAAGAAGCGGTGCTGTCCAACATCGCCTTCATGGAGGCGGTCCATGCGCGATCCTATAGCTCGATCTTCTCGACCCTGTGCCTGACCAAGGAGGTCGACGAGGCCTTCCGCTGGTCCGAGGAGAACCCGCATCTGCAAGGCAAGGCGCGGCTGATCCTGGACGAATACAAGGCGGGCAGCGATCCGCTGAAGCGCAAGGTCGCCTCGGTCTTCCTCGAAAGCTTCCTGTTCTATTCGGGCTTTTACCTGCCGATGTATTGGTCCAGCCGCGCCAAGCTGACCAACACCGCCGACCTGATCCGCCTGATCATCCGCGACGAGGCGGTGCATGGCTATTATATCGGCTACAAGTATCAGCGCGGGCTGGAACGGGTCAGCGAGGCGAAGCGGGCCGAGATGAAGGACTTCGCCTTCTCGCTGATCTTCGAGCTTTACGAGATCGAGCAGAACTATACCGCCGAGTTGTATGACGGCATCGGGCTGACCGAGGATGTGAAGGCCTTCCTGCATTACAACGCGAACAAGGCCTTGCAGAACCTTGGTTATGAAGCGCTTTTCCCGCCTCAGGTCTGCGAGGTGAACCCGGCGATCCTGGCGGCGCTGTCGCCGGACAGCGAGAACCACGATTTCTTCAGCGGGTCCGGGTCGTCCTATGTCATCGGCAAGGCCGTCGCGACCGAGGACGAGGACTGGGATTTCTGAAGCGCGCGCAGGACGGCGGGGATCATGTCCGGCAGATCGTCGGCGATCAGGCCGGGGCCGAAGGCGCGGGCGGCCTTGGCATGGATCAACGCGCCCAGGCTGGCGGCGTCCAGCGGCGGCAGGCCGCGCGCCAGAAGGCCGGTGATGATGCCTGACAGCACGTCGCCCGCGCCCGCGGTGGCAAGCCAGGGCACGTCGAAGGCGGAATGGATGACGGCGGGGCCGTCGGGGGCGGCGATGACGGTGTCGGGGCCTTTCAGCAGGACCACAGCGCCGCAACGGGCGGCGGCGTCGCGGGCGGCGTCCAGTTTGGAATAGGCGGGGCCTTGCAGGGGCGGGGCGTCCAGCCGTTCGGCGATGTCCGGGAACAGGCGGGCGAATTCGCCGCCATGCGGGGTCAGGACGCAGGTGTGGTGCAGGGCGGCCATCAGATCGGGGGCGCGCGACAGGGCCGTCAGGGCGTCGGCATCCAGGACGGCGGGGCGTCGCGCGCCCAGGGCCTCGGCCAGCAGGGCGGCGGCGCGGTCGATGCCGCAGCCCGGCCCGATGCAGAGCGCGTTGACGCGCTTGTCCCCCAGCACCTCTCGCAAGTCCTTGCCGTCATCCACCGCGCGCCGCATCAGCGCGTCGGGGCTGCCCGCATGGTCGGGCAAGGCGTCCCGCGTCGCGCCGACCGTGACCAGCCCCGCCCCGATCCGCAGCGCCGCGCGGGCGGACAGCCGTGCCGCGCCGCCCTTGGCGGGGCCTCCGGCGAGGATCAGGGCATGGCCGTGGCTGTATTTGTGGGATTGCGCAACGGAATGCTTGGCAAGTGCCGACATGCCGGGCGGTTGCCTCCGGTCATCGGGAATGTCGAACGGCGGCCAAAGGGTCTGCAAAGCCGCCGGGCGCAGACCGCGATCGGTCGGGTTGCGTTCCCTCCATGACCGCAGACCGATGTCGGCGATGACCAGATCGCCGCACAGGAGCGGGCCAAGGCCGATCAGATGGCCGGGCTTGGGGCTGTCGAAGGCCACCGTCAGCCTGGCGCCGCTGTCGAACCTGCCATGGGGCAGGGGCAACGGTCTTCCGCTGTCCAGGCAAAGCCCGCTGGGGCAGTCGATGGCGATAAGGCAAGGTTGATGACCTGACTCACCGCCAGGTCGGAAGAGTTGCGCAAGAAGGGCGGCGATCTCGCCTTCAGGCGGGCGGGTCAGGCCGGTGCCGAAGATCGCATCGACGTAAAGGTCGCTGTCGGCATCGCCGCGCAGCACGGCTTCGGTCAGCGGCGCGATCGGCCCGACCTCGCGCCACCGCCGCCGCGTCTCGGCCGCGTCCGGTCCCGGCATGTTGTCCATCCCCAGAACCCGCACCCGCCAGCCCGCCCGGTGCAGCAGTCGCGCCACCACATAACCATCGCCGCCGTTGTTGCCCGGACCGCACAGCACCGTCACCCGCCCCGGCCTGGGCCAGCGGAGGCGAATCTGCCCTGCCACGGCGCGGCCCGCCCGCTGCATCAACTCCAGCCCCGTCACCTCGCCGCTGGTCATCGCGGCGGATTCGATGGCGCGCATTTGGGCGGTCGTCAGGACTTCGGTGCCTGTCAGCATGGCGTCTGCCCTTTAATTCATCATCTAGCGCAAAAAACAGGCACAACCTCCCGGTCTGGGGGATTGCATCGGCAATCCGCGCTGCGCCCCGTTTACCCCTGCCATGAAACCCGCCAATCAGGCTTCAGACAAGCCGCGAGGAAGGATCATTGCGATGAAGAAGATCGAGGCGATCATCAAGCCGTTCAAGCTGGACGATGTGAAGGAGGCGCTTCAGGACGTGGGCGTGCAGGGTCTTTCCGTCACCGAGGTCAAGGGCTTCGGCCGCCAGAAGGGTCATACCGAGCTTTATCGCGGCGCGGAATACGTGGTCGATTTCCTGCCCAAGGTGAAGATCGAGATGGTGCTGCCCGACGATCAGGTCGAGGCAGCCATCGACGCCATCGTCGGCGCCGCCCGGACCGAGAAGATCGGCGACGGCAAGATCTTCGTCTCTCCGGTCGAGCAGGCGATCCGCATCCGCACCGGTGAGACCGGCGACGACGCCGTCTGACCCGGCAGGCGATCCCGCCATGACTTTCGTGCCCGGCGCCAGGACGTCCGGGCCGCAGCTACGCAGAAAGGGAAGAGATGAAAGTCAATGATGTCTTGGCTCTGCTGAAGGACGAGGAGGTCGCCTATGTCGATGTCCGCTTCACCGATCCCAAGGGCAAGCTTCAGCATGTGACGCTGGACGTGGATCTGATCGACGAGGATTTCTTCGAGGAAGGCTTCATGTTCGACGGATCGTCCATCGCCGGCTGGAAGTCGATCGACCAGTCCGACATGAAGCTGATCCCGGACCCGGCCTCGGCCTATCTGGATCCGTTCTATGCCGAAAAGACGCTGTGCGTGCATTGCAACGTGGTCGAACCCGACACCGGCGAGGCTTACAGCCGCGACCCGCGCGGCACCGCCGTCAAGGCCGAGGCCTATCTGAAATCGACCGGCATCGGCGACGCCTTCTATTGCGGCCCCGAGGCCGAGTTCTTCATCTTCGACGACGTGCGCTATTCGGTCACGCCGCAGAAGGTCAGCTTCCAGATCGATTCCGTCGATGCGGCCTGGAACACCGACACCGAATACGAGATGGGCAACCAGGGCCATCGCGCGGCCCACAAGGGCGGCTATTTCCCGGTCAACCCGATCGACGCGGGCCAGGACATCCGCGGCGAGATGCTGTCCACCATGAAGCGGATGGGCATGAAGGTCGACAAGCACCACCACGAGGTCGCCTCGGGCCAGCACGAGCTGGGGCTGATCTTCGGCGGGCTGACCGAACAGGCCGACAACATCCAGAAATACAAATACGTCATCCACAACGTCGCCCATGCCTATGGCAAGTCGGTGACCTTCATGCCCAAGCCCATGAAGGGCGACAACGGGTCGGGGATGCATGTCAACATGTCGATCTGGAAGGACGGCAAGCCGCTGTTCGCGGGCGACAAATATGCCGACCTGTCGCAAGAGGCGTTGTATTTCATCGGCGGCATCCTGAGGCACGCCAAGGCGCTGAACGCGCTGACCAACCCCTCCACGAACAGCTACAAGCGGCTGATCCCCGGCTTCGAGGCGCCGGTGCTGCGCGCCTATTCGGCCCGCAACCGCTCGGGCTGCGTGCGCATTCCCTGGACCGAATCGCCCAAGGCCAAGCGCGTCGAGGCGCGTTTCCCCGATCCGGCGGCCAACCCCTATCTGGCCTTCGCGGCGCTGCTGATGGCGGGGCTGGACGGGATCAAGAACCGGATCGACCCCGGCCCCGCCTCGGACAAGGATCTGTATGACCTGCCGCCCGAGGAACTGGCCGAGATCCCGACCGTCTGCGGGTCGCTGCGCGAGGCGCTGGAAGAGCTTGAAAAGGACATGGATTTCCTGCTGGCGGGCGATGTCTTCACCCGCGACCAGCTTGAATCCTATATCAAGCTGAAATGGGAAGAGGTCTATGCCTATGAACATACGCCCCATCCCATTGAATACGCGATGTATTACAGCTGCTGAAAAACCTGGGACAGTGATACGGAAGGGCGCCCCGCGGGGCGCCTTTCTTCATGGATCACGGCATCGGCTTTCATCATTCTTTAGTCCCGATGATCGCGTTGTGAGTTGACTGGGTCGGCGGCCTCTCCCGCGGCATTCTCCGTCCGAGGGTTGCGCCAGATTGGCTGGTGCCGAGCCTCAAGAATTGGGGGAGAGACCAGATGCAGGATAGCACGTTCGTGGGACTGGATGTCCACAAGGCAACGATTTCGGTTGCTATTGCGCAAGGGGAGCGTGGAGGCGAGGTTCGCCACTGGAGGAAAGATCCCGCACCGGCCTGACCATGTGCGCAAGCTGGTGGAAAAGCTGAGCAGCAGCGGATCGCGGCTTTATTTCTGCTATGAGGCGGGACCCTGTGGCTATGGTCTGCACCGCCAGCTTGTCGAACTGGAACAGGACTGCATCGTGGTTGCCCCGTCACTGATCCCGGTGAAAGCAGGAGACCGGGTGAAGACCGATCGTCGTGACGCGGTGATGCTGGCGAAGCTGCACCGGGCCGGAGAACTGACCTCGGTATGGGTGCCGGATGCGGCCTATGAGGCCATGCGTGACCTTGTCCGGGCGCGTGCCGCAATGCGGGTGCTGGGCAAGGCGCGGCAGCATCTTCAAGGTTTCCTGCTTCGCCACGGCCGCATCTATCCTGGCAAGAAGGGCTGGACCATTGCCTATCGGCGCTGGCTGACAACGGTGCATTTCCAACATCCGGCGCAGCAGATCGTGTTTCAGGACTATGTCGATGCCATTGCTGATGCCGAGGCGCGGGTCGAGCGCCTGACCGGGCAGATTGCGGAACTGCTGCCCGCCTGGAGCCTCGCGCCGGTCGTCGAGGCGGTGCAGGCGATGCGGGGTGTTGCGTTCATTGTCGCGGTGACGGTCGTCGCTGATGTTGGCGATTTTCAGCGCTTCGACAATCCGCGGCAGTTGATGGCCTATCTCGGGCTGTCACCCTCCGAACATTCCAGCGGCACCAGTGCTCGCCAGGGCGGGATTAGCAAGGCCGGCAGTGGGCTGGCACGCCGTGCCTTGATCGAAGGCGCATGGAGCTACCGGATGCAGGCGCGCGTCAGCCGCAAGCTGCACGATCGGCTCGAAGGCCTGCCCAAATCTGCGCGCGACATCGCCTGGAAAGGACAATTGCGGATGTCCGCGATCCGTCGCAAGTTGAAGGGCAGCGATGACGGTGATCGGCAGATGGTCCAGATCCTGGCCTGCGTGCCGGAGGACGGCCTTCAGGCTGTCGAGGCCGCTTGCCGCGAAGCGCTCGATCACGGCGTCCATTCCGCACCGGTCGTCATCAACATCCTCGCCCGCCAGCGCGACCCCGCGCCACCGCCCTTGCTGCTCACACAACCGCGCTGCGCCTGACCCATGAGCCCGTGGCCGACTGCGCGCGCTACGATAACCTCAGGAGGACAAGCCATTATGGAACGCACCCAAATCCTCGACCTGATGGGGACGCTGAAGCTTTACGGAATGCGCAGCGCCTATGACGAGGTCATGGCCGCCGGCATCAAGCGTCAGCACGAGCTGCCCCGGATCGTCGGCGATCTGCTGCAGTCGGAGATCGCGGAGAAGCTGGCACGATCCATCCGCTATCAGCTGACCGTCGCCAAACTACCTTTGGCGAAGGACATCGAGGAGTTCGACTTCATCGGCACGCCGATCAACGAGGGTCTGGTGCGCGACCTCAGCACCGGCAGCTTCGTCGCCGACCAGCGCAATGTCGTGCTGATCGGCGGCACCGGAACCGGCAAGACCCACCTCGCCATTGCCATAGCACGCGCCCTGATCCGGGGCGGCACCCGCGGACGCTTCTTCAACGTCGTCGACCTTGTGAACCGTCTGGAGACCGAGACACGTAGCGGCAAGCAGGGTCGCATGGCCGATTACCTGACGCGCCTCGACTTTGTCATCCTGGACGAACTGGGCTATCTGCCCTTCGCCCAATCCGGCGGTCAGCTGCTGTTCCACCTCATCAGCCGCCTCTACGAGCGCACTTCGATCATCGTCACCACGAACCTTGCCTTCGGGGAATGGCCGACTGTCTTCGGCGATGCAAAGATGACCACGGCGCTCCTCGATCGGCTGACCCATCATTGCGAGATCATCGAGACCGGCAACGAGTCCTGGCGCTTCAAGAACCGTGCATGACCGGGGCCTGACCCGCCTCCACCACTGGCCAGTTCCGTCGGCTCAGGCCCCCGCGCAAACTGCACAAGGGGGGGCAATTTTGGACGCCGATGAGGGGTCAGTTTTGCGTGCCGATTGACAGTGAGTCGGACAGGTTCAGAAATTTTAGGCTGCCCAGGTATTGTTTGATCAGCCAGGACACGGTGTCTGGCGCAGCTGTTGAAGCCGGAACCTTCGCCCCCTGCGTCGCTGCCTCGTAAGCTGCCAGAAACGCCGGGCTGCCATAGGGGCCGGGCAGGTTGCAGCGATAACCGCCACGCTCGAATTTCCAGTAAATCTTGCTCTTGACGATGTTCTTGCGAACGCCGGGGAATGGGTATGGTCACCATGACCATACCGTCCGTCCCTTGCGCGCGCGGGCGAATGCGGATCGGTTGATATGCTGATGGCAGATTGCTACATCTGGACTCAACGCAGAAAGGTCGATCCATGTCGCAGGCACCTATCAGGGTCAAAATCGGTTGGGACGACGAAGCGAGGGTCTGGGTCGCCACCAGCGATGACGTGGCGGGCCTTGCGGTCGAGGCCGACAGTCTGGACAAGGTGCATGGCACCGTCATGGCCGTGCTTTACGATCTGGTCGAACTGAACGGCTTCAAGCATGACGGTGACGATATTCCGGTCCACCTGATGACGGAAAAGCTGCTGAAAACCGCGCATCACGCCTGATCCATGGTCAAGGGCTATTACCGGGAACTGGTGGACCTGCTGCGCGCGGCTGGCTGCCGTTTCGTCAGGGCGGGCAAGGGCGATCACGAAATTTGGTTCAGCCCGATCACTGAAATCCACTTCACCGTCGATCACGGCTGCAAGTCTCGCCACCGCCAATGCTGCGTTGAAGCAGGCAGGCTTGCCCAAGCAGTTCTGAAAAGAAGCGAGGCCGGTGCGCCATCCCGACGCCCCCGGCCCCTGTCCCCGAACGCGGGGTGTCGCCCTTGCTCGGGCGAAGTGGCAAGCCCCGGACCTGTAAGCCGTGCCTGCCTGCGCCGCGCCCCCGAAGGAGTTGCAAAAGGGCCGCGCCTTGACGGGGTTTTCGGTCCCATGAACCAGGCACTCGCCGTCTGATCCCGGATGCTTCGCGGCGCAGATACAAGCGGGCCAAGACCTCGGTTGCCGCCGATCTGCCGATCCTGCCCGAACTGGCGGAGGAACTGGCGCGCGTCCCGACTGATCGCCTGCTGCTGATCACCCAGGACACGCGGCCGGTCGGCTACAAGCCCGAAACGCTCGGCAACTGGTTTCGCGACCGCTGCGCCGAGGCAAAAGTTCCCGGCTCATTGCATGGGCTGCGGAAAGCAGGTGCGACCCGACTGGCTGATGCCGGTGCGTCGAATTGGGAAATCGCTTCCTATCTGGCGCACAAGGACACCAAGCAGGCCGACACCTACACCAAGAAGGCGAACCGCTCGAAACTGGCAGACAGGGCATTCGCCAAACTGCAAACCATGTCCAACCTCTCTGCCACGTTGGACATGAAGGAGGCCAAAGTTGAACAATAACAATATTTTGGCAGAAGAAGTGGCAGCCCGTAGGGGAGTCGAACCCCTCTTTTCAGGTTGAAAACCTGACGTCCTAACCGATAGACGAACGGGCCACTTTTTGGCGCGGCCCGTCTTTCCGGGCGGCGTGGGGCGGTGTTTAGGCAAAGGCGCAGGGGGGCGCAAGCGGAAATTTCGGGTGCGGACAAAAATCTTCGCGGCACAGAAAAGGGCTGGGATCTCAGGCCAGGGCGGCGCGGTCGAAGGCGGTCAGAGACGCCGCGACGAAGGCCGCGCAGCGGCGGTCGGCCTCGTCCTCGGGGCCTTGTCCCCAGGGGCGGAAGCGCAGGCGGAAGGCGGCGAGGCGCGTCGCGGGTTCGGCCGGGGGATAGCCGATCCGGGTGAGGCTGTCCCCTAGCGGCAGGTCCGGTCCGCCGCCCCCCGTCAGGGCCAGCCCTTCGCGGGCCAGGCGCTGCCAGTCGAAGCGCGGGCCGGGGTCGATCTTGCGGCCGGGGGCCATGTCGGAATGGCCGATCACCCCTGCGGGACCGATCCCCCAGCGGGCCATGATGGCGCGCAGCAGCGCGGACACGCCATCCATCTGGCGCACCGGAAAGGGACGGTCGCCGGGATTGGCGATCTCGATGCCGATGCTGCGGGAGTTCACGTCGTCGCGGCCCTGCCAGGCGCCCGCGCCCGCGTGCCAGGCACGGCGATCCTCGGGGACCAGGGGTTCGGCGCGGCCGTCCTCGTGGACCAGCCAGTGGGCGCTGACCTCGGCCATGGGGTCGCACAGCCGGGCGCGGGCCTGGGCTGCATCCGCCATGCCGGTATAGTGCAGGACGATCAGTTCCGGGCGCTGACCGCGCCTTTCGCCGTGGTTGGGGCTGGGGAAAGCGGCGCTCACAGCGGCGGCTGGTCGCCCGTCCGCATCGAGGGGGGCACGATCACGACCGGCGCGTTCGGGCCGGGGGCGGGGGCAGCCGCGGGCTTGACCACCCGCACCTTGCCCACGCCCATGGTCGCGGGGACCGGCACCGGGTTGCGACCCGCGATATCGGCGCCGGTCGGGGCATAGAAGGGCCGCGCGACCGGGATGGTCTTGGGCGATTCCGCCCCCGTCACCAGGGCCGCTTCGCGCGTCGCGCGATATTCGCCATAGCGGGTCGGGGCGAAGTTGTAGTTGGGGTTCCAGCCCAGATGCTCGCCACCACAGCCGGCCAGGGCCAGCACCGAAAGGATCAGACAGCCGCGCATCATGCCTCCTGGATATGCCATTGACGCGACCCTACCACCAGCGATCGGGCTTGGCCACAAATCCCGCCGCGCGTTCCAGAACAAGGGCGTGGTTCAGCAGGTCGTCTTCCTGGAACGGACGCCCGAAGAGTTGCAGGCCCAGCGGCAGGCCCTGCTTGTCCAAGCCCACCGGGACCGCGATGCCGGGCAGCCCCGCAAGGTTCAGCGTCACCGTGAACACGTCGTTCAGATACATCTGCACCGGATCGCCGCTGTCCACCGACCCCAGGCCGAAGGCGGCGGATGGCGTGGTCGGCGCCAGGATCGCGTCGATGCCCTCGGCAAACGCGTTGTCGAAGTCGCGCTTGATCAGCGCGCGGACCTTGCGGGCGCGGTTGTAATAGGCGTCGTAAAAGCCCGCCGACAGCACATAGGTGCCGATCATCACGCGGCGCTGCACCTCGGGGCCGAAGCCCTCGGCGCGGGTCTTCTCGTACATTTCGACGATGCCGTCGCCCTGCCCCAGCCGGGCGCGGCGGCCGTAACGCACCCCGTCATAGCGCGCGAGGTTCGACGACGCCTCGGCGGGCGCGATGACGTAATAGGCGGGCAGCGCGTATTTCGTATGCGGCAGGCTGATCTCGACGATCTCGGCCCCGGCCTCGCGCAGCATCTCGGCGCCCTTCTGCCACAGCGCGTCGATTTCCACAGGCATCCCGTCCACGCGGTATTCGCGGGGGATGCCGATGCGCTTGCCGCGAATGTCGCCGGTCAGCGCAGCCTCGTAATCCGGGACCGGATGTTCGGCACTGGTCGAATCCTGCGGATCGACCGAGGCCATCGCGCCCAGCATGATCGCCGCGTCGCGCACGGTCTTGGTCATCGGCCCGGCCTGGTCCAGCGACGAGGCATAGGCGATCACCCCCCAGCGGCTGACCCGCCCATAGGTGGGTTTCAACCCGACGATGCCGGTGAAGGCGGCGGGCTGGCGGATGGATCCGCCGGTATCGGTTCCGGTCGCGGCCAGGCACAGATCCGCCGCCACCGCCGCTGCCGATCCGCCCGAACTGCCGCCCGGCGTCAACTGCCGGTCATCGACCTTCCAGGGGTTCACCGCCGGGCCATAGCAGCTGCTTTCGTTGGCCGAGCCCATGGCGAATTCGTCTTGGTTCAGCTTTCCCAGCAGCACCGCGCCGGCGTTCCACAGGTTCTGCGTCACGGTCGATTCATATTCCGGGCGGAAGCCTTCCAGGATGCGGCTGGCGGCCTGGCTGGGCACGCCCTTCACGCAGAACACGTCCTTGATGCCCAGCGGAATCCCGGTCAGCGAGGTGGCGTCGCCCGCCTTGATCCGCGCATCGGCGGCCTGCGCCATCTCGCGCGCCATGTCCGGCGTCTTGTGGACGAATGCGTTCAGCGCGCCCGCGCCTTCGATGGCGGTCAGGCAGGCTTCGGTCAGGTCCAGGGCGGTGGCGTCGCCCTTGCGCAGCGCGTCGCGCGCCTCGGCAATGGTCAGGCTGTTCAGATCGGTCATTCCACCACCTTCGGCACGGCAAAGAAGCCCTCGCGCGCGTCGGGGGCGTTGGAGAGGATCTTGTCGGCCATCTCGCCCGTGGTCACGACATCCTCGCGCCGCTTCAGGCGCATGGGGGTGACGCCGGTCATCGGCTCGACGCCGGTCACATCGACCTCGTTCAGCTGCTCCATGAAATGCAGGATGCCGTTCAGTTCGCGCGCCAGGGCGGGCAAAGCGGCGTCATCGACCGCGATGCGCGCCAGATGGGCGACCTTGCGGGCCTGATCCTCGGTGATCGACATGACGTTTCCTTTCGTTGGCCGGGGTTTACAGCCCCCGGCGCGCCCCTGCAAGAACCGCGCGCGACGCCGGTGGGGCGCGGGCGGAGGCGTCTTTCCTTGAAAGATCTTCGGATTTCCGTATATATCTGCGTATGACCCCGGATCCCGCGATGAATCCCGAAACCATGCGCGCCGCCGCCGAGCAGGCCAGCGGGCTGTTGAAGTCGCTTGGCAATCCGCACCGTCTGATGATCCTCTGCGCGCTGGCCCAGGACGAGAAATCCGTGGGCCAGCTTGCGGCCTTTCTGGGCATCCGCGATTCCACCGTGTCGCAGCACCTGGCGATCCTGCGCCGCGACCGGATCATCGCCGGGCGCCGCGACGGCCAGACGATCTGGTACCGGATCGACAACGACCCCGCGCGCCGGGTGATGCAGGTTCTGTATGACACCTTTTGCGGGCCGCGGGAGGGCCCGCCACCGGCTGCGGGCAGCCTGCGCCCAGGGGCTTGAACCGACGACCAGACCGGCGGCAAGGCCGTTCTCTGCCCTGACCGGAAAGGCCCGCCGCAGAAGCGGACGGGCCATCAGGGCATCGGCGGCGGGGCTGGGTGTCAGCTACAGCCGCTGGTTGCCCCGCAGGTATTGCATTTCATGCAGGTTCCGTTCCGCACCAGCGTATAGTTGCCGCATTCGCCGCAGGGGTCGCCCTCATATCCCTGCATCCGCGCCTTGGCTCGCAGGTCCATCGCCGCCGGTTCCGCCGCCAGGATCGCAGTGGCCGAGACCCCCGCCTGCAAGACCATCAGATCCTGGGGCAGGCGCTTGCGCAGGTAACCCGCGCTGCTGATCTGCTTCAGCATGGTCAGCGACTTCAGCTCGGCCTGTTCGCTGACGGGGGCGACGTTCTGGCCCTCGCGTTCGCCGCCGCCCATGTCGTCGAAACGCGCCCCTTCGGGCTTTACATGCGCCAGGTCGGTGCGGTCCAGATAGCTGACGGCCAGTTCGCGGAAGACATAGTCCAGGATCGAGGTCGCGTTCTTGATGCTGTCATTGCCCTGCACCGCGCCCGCCGGCTCGAACCGGGTGAAGGTGAAGGCGTCCACGAATTCCTCCAGCGGCACGCCGTATTGCAGGCCCACCGACACCGCGATGGCGAAATTGTTCATCATCGCCCGGAAGCCCGCGCCTTCCTTGTGCATGTCGATGAAGATCTCGCCCAGGCCGCCGTCGTCATATTCGCCGGTGCGCAGATAGACCTTGTGCCCGCCCACGATCGCCTTCTGGGTATAGCCCTTGCGGCGCTGCGGCAGCTTCTCGCGGTGGCTGCGGACGGCCTCCTTGACGATGATCCGCTCGACGATCTTCTCGGCGATCACGGCGGCCTTTTCCTGGGCGCTGCCGGTGGAAAGGATCTCCTCGGCCTCCTCGTCATCCTCGACCAGGGCCGAGGCCAGCGGCTGGGACAGCTTGGACCCGTCGCGATAGAGCGCGTTGGCCTTGATGCCCAGCGACCAGGACAGTTCGTATGCCGCCAGCGCATCGGCAATCGTCGCGCTGTTCGGCATATTGATCGTCTTGGAAATCGCACCCGAGATGAAGCTTTGCGCCGCCGCCATCATGCGGATATGGCTTTCGACCGACAGATAGCGCGTGCCCGTCTTGCCGCAGGCATTGGCGCAGTCGAAGACCGGCAGGTGTTCGGCCCGCAGATGCGGCGCGCCTTCCAGCGTCATGGTGCCGCAGACATGGTCGTTGGCGGCGTCGATCTGGGCCTTGGTGAAGCCCAGGTGCCGCAGCAGGTCGAAGGTCGGGTCGGCCAGCTTGCCTTCGGGGATGCCCAGCGTGCCCTTGCAGAAATCCTCGCCCAGGGTCCACTGGTTGAAGACGAAGCGGATGTCGAAGGCGGTGGCAAGGGCGGATTCGATCTTGTCGATTTCCGCCAGGCCGAAGCCATGGCCCGCAAGGGCGGTGTGGTTGATGCCGGGGCAGTTGCCAAGGCTGGCATGGCCGACGGCGTAAGCCACGATCTCCTCGATCTGGGCGGGGGAATAGCCCAGCGTGGTCAGCGCGGCCGGAACCGACTGGTTGATGATCTTGAAATAGCCGCCGCCCGCCAGCTTCTTGAACTTGACCAGGGCGAAGTCCGGCTCGATCCCGGTGGTGTCGCAATCCATGACCAGGCCGATGGTGCCGGTGGGCGCGATCACCGTGACCTGGGCGTTGCGGAAGCCGTGATCCTCGCCCCCCGTCAGGGCCTCGTCCCAGGCTTGGCGGGCGATGGCGACCAGGCTGGCGTCGGGGCAGTTCTCGGCGTCCAGGTCCACCGGCAGGACGTTGACGCCCTGATAGGCGCCGGTGCCGTGGGCCGCCGCCCGGTGGTTGCGGATCACCCGCAGCATGTGGCGCGCGTTGCGGTCATAGCCGGGGAAGGCCCCCAGTTCGGCGGCCATCTGCGCGCTTGTCGCATAGGCCACGCCGGTCATGACCGCCGTCAGCGCGCCGCACAGCGCCCGGCCCTGATCGCTGTCATAGCCCAGGCCCATGTTCATCAGCAGGCCGCCGATATTGGCATAGCCCAGGCCCAGCGTGCGAAAGTCGAAGCTGCGCTGCGCGATCTCCTGTGACGGGAACTGCGCCATCAGCACGCTGATTTCCAGCGTCACCGTCCACAGCCGGGTGGCGTGGACATAGGCGTCGGCGTCGAAGCGGCCATCGTGATAGAAGGCCAGCAGGTTCATCGACGCCAGGTTGCAGGCCGTGTCGTCCAGGAACATGTATTCGCTGCACGGATTGGACCCGCGGATCGGCCCGTCCTCGGGGCAGGTGTGCCAGGCGTTCACCGTGTCGTGGAACTGGATGCCCGGATCGGCGCAGGCCCAGGCGGCATGGCCGACCTGTTCCCACAAGTCGCGGGCCGAGACGGTCTTGGCGACCTTGCCGTCGGTGCGGCGCAGCAGCTCCCACGGCGCATCGTCGCGCACCGCTTGCAGGAAGGCATCCGTCACCCGGACCGAGTTGTTGGAATTCTGGCCCGAGACGCTGACATAGGCCTCGGAGTCCCAGTCGGTGTCATAGGTCGGGAATTCGATGCTGTCGAAACCCTGCCGCGCATATTGCAGCACGCGGTTGATATAGGTTTCCGGGATCATCGCCCGCTTGGCGGCGCGGATCGCGGATTTCAGCCCGTCGTTCTGCGCGGGATCCGTCTCGCCCTCGCCCGCGCGGATGGCGGCGAAGATGTCGTTCAGCCGCGCCTCATGCGCCTTGGACCCCGCGACGAGGCTCGCGACCTTCTGTTCCTCGATGACCTTCCAGTTGATGAAGGATTCGATATCGGGGTGATCCATGTCGCAGATCACCATCTTGGCGGCGCGCCGCGTGGTGCCGCCCGACTTGATCGCGCCCGCCGCCCGGTCGCCGATCTTCAGGAACCCCATCAGGCCGCTGGACTTGCCGCCGCCCGACAGGTTTTCCCCTTCGCCGCGCAGCGACGAGAAGTTGGTGCCGGTGCCGCTGCCGTATTTGAACAGCCGCGCCTCGCGGACCCACAGATCCATGATGCCGCCTTCGTTCACCAGATCGTCGCTGACCGACTGGATGAAGCAGGCATGGGGCTGGGGGTGTTCATAGGCGCTGTCGGACTTGACCAGCTTGCCGGTCGTGTAATCGACATAGAAATGCCCCTGGCTCGGGCCGTCGATGCCATAGGCCCAGTGCAGCCCGGTGTTGAACCATTGCGGGCTGTTCGGCGCGGCCATCTGCCGGGCCAGCATGAAGCGCATCTCGTCGTGATAGGCGCGGGCGTCCTCTTCCGTGGTGAAATAGCCGCCCTTCCAGCCCCAATAGGCCCAGGCTCCGGCCAGCCGGTCGAAGACCTGCCGGGCGCTCGTCTCTCCGACATGGCGCCGGTCCTCGGGCAGGGCGGCCAGGGCGTCGTCGTCGGCCACGCTGCGCCACAGGAATTCGGGCACGCCCTTTTCCGTGACGCGCTTCAGCGCCGCCGGGACGCCCGCCTTGCGAAAATATTTCTGGGCGATGACGTCGCTGGCGACCTGGCTCCAGCCCTGCGGGACTTCCACCTGGTCGTTGCGAAAGACGATCTTGCCATCGGGATTGCGGATCTCGCTCGTGGTGGTGGTGAAGGCGATATCGCCATATGCGCCCCCGGCAGGGGTGGTAAAACGCCGTTCGATCTTCATGCCCGTAGCCCTTTCATGTCATCGTCCCTGATCCGCGACCTGCGCCATGCGGCACGGGGCCGCCCCGTTGCCGCAGCAACGGACCCGGACAGCCGAAGCGCCCGATCGGTCGAAAATCGCGAAGCGACGGGCCTTGGTGATTATCGCTCACCTGTCACCACATCTGGTATGGCCAACGCCGCAGACCACAAGATTGATCCCATTCGGCGGCGGTTTCAACCGTTTTATTTGGTAGGGATCATGGTGAATCCGGTTGACTTTGGCCTGAGAGTGAGACCGGCAGATTCGCTCACAACCGGGATAAGAGGCGAACCGTCAACAGGATCGGAATGGCGTTATAGCGTGCGACGACAGGGGGTTAGAAGAAGCCGTCCCAAGGTTATCCACACCTTTATCCCAAGGTCATCCCAGGGTTGTGCACAGATGATGCAAACTTGTCACAATCGCGGGCGATCACGGCTGTGGACGGATGGCGCCCCGATCCGTGACGATCAGATCCAGCGGCTGGTCGAAAGGCTCGGCCGGGATGTCGGGCAGTTCCTGGACCGCGAAGGCCAGGCCGATGGCGGTGGCGCGGCCGGATTCGCGCAGCAATTGCAGGGTGCGGTCGTAATACCCGCCGCCATAGCCGATGCGATTCCCCCGCAGGTCGAAGCCCGCCAGCGGCACGATCAGCACATCGGGCCGCAGGACCGGCTGCGAATCAGCGGGGTGGAACGTGCCGAAGACTCCGGGCACCAGCGGCTCGCCGTCCCATTGCCGGAAGATCAGCGGCACGGCGCGGCCCGGCACCACCGGCAGGCAGACCGGCCCGTCATGGGCGGCCATCGCGGGCCGGGGATCCGGCTCGCCCCGCATCGGCCAATAGCCCGACAGGACCGCGCCCCGATGGGGCGCCAGGGCGGCGGTCAGGTGGCGGGTCAGCGCGTCCTGGTCGCCACCGGCCGCACGGGCGGCCAGGGCGCGGGCGCGCAGGGCGGATTTGTCGAAGGCCGTCACAGCAGGATCACCGTCGCCAGGCCCAGGAAGGCGAAGAAGCCCACCACATCCGTCACCGTGGTCACGAAGGTGGGCGAGGCCAGCGCCGGATCCGCGCCCAGCTTTTCCAGCGTCAGCGGTACCAGGATCCCGGCCAATGCGGCAATCGTCAGGTTGATGATCATCGCCAGCCCGATCACCGCGCCCAGACTGGCGCTGCCGAACCACAGATAGGTCACGGTCCCGATGGCCAGCCCGAAGATCGCGCCGTTCAGCAGGCCGACGACCACTTCCCGCCGGATCACGCGGACCGAATTGTCCTTGGTCAGATCCTTGGTGGCCAGCCCGCGCACCGCCACGGTCAGCGTCTGCGTCCCGGCATTGCCGCCCATCGAAGCGACGATCGGCATCAGCACGGCAAGCGCCACCAGCTGCGCGATCGAGCTTTCGAACAGCCCGATCACCGATGCCGCCGCCACCGCCGTCAGGATGTTGGTGGCAAGCCAGGGCACGCGCTGCCGGGCGGTCTGCATCACGCTGTCGGTCAGGCTCGATTCGTCGCCCACCCCCGCCAGGCGCAGGATGTCTTCCTCGTGTTCCTCGTCCAGCACGGCCATGGCGTCGTCGATGGTGATGATGCCCACCAGCCGGTCGTCGCGATCCACCACCGGGGCGGAAATCAGGTGATACTGGTTGAAGACATAGGCGACGTCCGCGTCCTCGGCGAAGGCGCTGATGGTGCGGAAGCTGTCCTCGGTGATCTCGCGCAGGGGGGTCGCGTGGGGGGATGCCAGCAGGCGGCCTAGGGTGACATAGCCCAGCGGATGGCGGCGCGGATCGACCAGGACGATGTGATAGAACTGCTCGGGCAGCCATTCCTCGGATTGCAGGAAGGCCACGGCCTCGCCCACGGTCCAGTGTTCGGGGGCGGTCACGACCTCGGACTGCATCAGGCGGCCCGCCGAATATTCGGGATAGGCCAGCGACTGCTGGACGGCGGCGCGGTCGGTGGCGTCAAGCGCGGCCAGGATCTCGGCCCGCTCGGGCTCGTCCATGTCCTCGACCAGATCGACCACGTCGTCGCTGTCCATTTCCCGGACGGCTTCGGCCACGACCTCGCGGGGAAGCTGGTCGATCACGTCCTCGCGGATCGAATCGTCGATCTCGGACAGGATCTCGCCGTCGATCTCGCCGCTGTAGAGCGCCAGGAAGGCGCGGCGCTTGGCCGGGTCCAGCCGTTCGATGATGTCGGCGATGTCGGCGCCGTGCATCGGCTCCAGCAGGGTGTTGAGCGTCGCGGCGTCGCCCGCCTCGATGGCGGCGTCGATCTGGTCCAGAAGCGCGCGCCGGGGCAGGTATTCGTCTTCGGCCGTGCGGTCCTCGGGCGGGGTGGTCTGGTCGGTCATGCCGCGTTCTCCGCGTTCAGCAGCGCAAGCGCCGCGCGGTGCAGATCGGGCGAGGCGGCGGCGATCACCCGGCCGCCACGATGCGCGGGACCGCCCTGCCAGTCGGTGACGATGCCACCGGCGGCCCGGACCACCGCCAGCGGCCCGGCGATGTCATAGGATTGCAGCCCGGCCTCGATCACCAGATCCACCTGGCCCAGGGCCAGCAGCCCATAGGCGTAGCAGTCAAGCCCATAGCGCGTCAGCCGTACCTGGCTTGCCACGCGGCGGAAGGCGGCGGCTTCATCGGCCGTCCCGACCTCGGGATAGGTGGTCAGAAGCGTCGCCTGGGACAGATCGACGCGCCGCGCCGCCAGGGCGCGGGGGCCGCTGTCGGTCACAAGGCGCGCCTGGCCCAGGCCGCCCTCGAACCGTTCGCGGGTATAGGGCTGGTCGATCAGGCCATAGACGATATCCTGCCCGTCGGACAGGCCGATCAGAACCCCCCAGCTGGTCGCGCCGCACAGAAAGGCGCGGGTGCCGTCAATGGGATCCAGGATCCAGGTCAGGCCGCTGGTTCCTTGGGCCGCGCCATATTCCTCGCCCAGGATGGCGTCCTCGGGGCGGCGGCTGGCCAGAACCTCGCGCATGGCGCGTTCGCCGGCGCGGTCGGCCTCGGTCACGGGGTCGAAGCCGGTCTGCCATTTGTTGTCGGCCACCAGGCCGGTGCGGAAAAAGGGCAGAATCGCGGCACGGGCGGCATCCGCCATCCGGTGCGCCGTGTCGATAATGTCTTGCGCGTCCTGCATGGCTGCCCCCTTGGTCCGGTTCACCGGCAGGACTAACCCGAAGGCGTCGTCCTGCCAATGGCGGCAAGCGGATTTGGCAGCCGGAACCGTGTCAGGCGGGTGACAGCGACACGCCCCGCGCCGGGATCAGGCGGCGTCGGACAGCACGCGGGCCAGTTCGAAGATCTGGCGGCGCTGCGCGACCGGCATCGTGTAATAGGCGCGCACCAGTTGCAGCGCCTCCTTGTCGGCCAGGATGTCGCCCGCGACGCCCTCGGGGACGTCGCCTTCCTGCAATCCCTCGAAGAAGAAGCTGACCGGCACGTCCACCGCCCGCGCGATATCCCACAGCCGGGACGCCGACACCCGGTTCATGCCGGTTTCGTATTTCTGGATCTGCTGGAACTTGATACCGACCTTGTCGGCCAGTTGCTGTTGCGTCATCCCGATCATCCAGCGACGATGGCGAATGCGCTTGCCTACATGAACGTCAACACCGTGTTTCATCGTTACCACCCTAATGCAATCTAAGGAAGCACTATCTTAACCTTCCTCAATTTTCGAGTGTTAACCTGGTTAACGACCTCGTTCCTGACCAAAAAGACAGGTTCGGTGCGGCTGTCGAGGGCCTTTTGTTAAGGGAATGACAGACTTGGCGAAAACCTCCATGCCCGAGGGTTCGGGGCTGATCCGAATCGCCCTGGTTGAACAGCTGGGAGGAGAGCCGGTGATCCGGCTGCGTCCGGCCCCTCGGGCCGGGGCTGGGCAGGTGCTGGTGCGGATGCGCGCGGCGGCGCTGAATTTCGCCGACCTGCTGAAGGCGAAGGGCGAATACCAGGAACGCCAGGATCCGCCCTTCGCCCCCGGCCTGGAAGGTGCGGGCGAGGTGATATGGGCGCCTGAAAACAGCGGCTTCCACCCCGGCGACCGCGTGGCCGTGCTGGCGCCGGGAACGCTGGCCGAACAGGTCGCGGTGTCCCCCGGCGCCTGCACGCCGATCCCCGCCGCGATGGATTTCGAACAGGCGGCGGGCTTCCAGATCGCCTATGGCACCAGCCACCTGGCGCTCTCTGCCCGCGCCGCCCTGCAACTGGGCGAGGTGCTGGCGGTGCTGGGTGCTGCGGGCGGCGTGGGTCTGACCGCGGTCGAGATCGGGCGCGCCATGGGCGCCCGCGTGATCGGCGTGGCGCGGGGGCGCGACCGGCTGGACGTGGTGCGCAGAGCCGGGGCCGATCATGTCATCGACAACGCCGACTGCCCGGACCTCAAGGCCGCCTTGCGCGATCTGGGCGGGGTCGACGTGATCTATGACGCCGTGGGCGACAGCGCCGGAGAGGCGGCCTTCCGCGCCCTGAATCCCGGCGGGCGGTTCCTGGCGATCGGCTTCGCGGGCGGCAGGCCGCCGGTGCTGCCGCTGAACCACGCCTTGGTCAAGAACATCGCCATCCACGGCTTTTATTGGGGCGGCTATGCCAGGCTGGATCCCGCGGCCGTGTCGGACAGCATGAGGGATCTGTTGCGCATGTTCCAGGACGGCCAGCTTGCTCCGGTGCTGGGCCAGGTGATGCCGCTGGATCGCGTGGCCGAGGCCTTCGACATGCTGCGCAGCCGCAAATCGGTCGGCAAGATCGTCGTGACACTGTAACAACTGCGTAAAACTGTGCCGATCCGGCCGCGTGGCGCATTGAAACGCGGCGATCTCATGCCAATATGGGGGCCATAAACCGGCAGATGCCGGCATGTCCTCGTAGGGAGAGATTGATGGCAGATTACAACACTTACCGCACCACGCAGAGCGTCGGCAGCCGCCAGGCGGTGATCGACGAAGGGCTGCGGGCCTACATGAACAAGGTTTATGGGCTGATGGCGGTCGGCATGGGTGTAACCGCCGTCGCGGCCTATGGCATCAGCACCGCCGCCGTCGATGCGTCGGGACAGCTGACCCAGCTTGGCGTCGCGCTCTATGCCTCGCCCCTGAAATGGGTGATCATGTTCGCGCCGCTGCTGGTGGCCTTTGCCTTCGGCGCCGCGCTGAACCGCCTGTCGGTTTCGGCCGCGACCATGCTGTTCTACGGCTTCGCCGCGCTGATGGGCCTGTCGATCAGCTCGATCTTCCTGGTCTATACCGACATGTCGATCGTGCAGACCTTCCTGGTGACGGCCATCGCCTTCGCGGGCCTGTCGTTGTGGGGCTATACCACCAAGAAGGACATCTCGGGCTGGGGCAGCTTCCTGATCATGGGCGTGATCGGCCTGATCGTGGCGTCCATCGTGAACATCTTCCTGCAATCCTCGGCGATGCAGTTCGCGATCTCGATCCTGGGCGTGCTGATCTTCGCGGGCCTGACCGCCTATGACACGCAGAACATCAAGAACACCTATCTGCAAATGGCCGGTTCGGACCGGGACTTCATCGGCAAGACCGCCATCATGGGCGCCCTGCAACTGTATCTGGACTTCCTGAACCTGTTCATGTTCCTGCTGCAGTTCATGGGCAACCGCGACTGATTTTCGCGACAGCCTGACAGCCTTGACCCCCGCCTGACCGGCGGGGGTTTTTCATTCCCCGAACCGCCATTCCCCGTTCCCAAGCGCGGGGGCGGCGCGGTCATGGGTCAGGTCGCTGCGACTGAGGCGGATGGGGGTGCGCAGGCCGGGGATGCCCTCGGGGGCGATGCGCAGGCCGCGCGCGGCGATCTGAGGTTCCGTCAGCGCCTCGGCCACGTCGTTGACGGGGCCGGCGGGGACGCCTGCGGCCTCCATCGCGGCGATCAGGTCGGCGCGGGTGCGGCGCAGGGTGGCGGCGGTCAGGATCGGCACCAGCCGGTCGCGATGGGCGACGCGGACCGGGTTGGTGGCGAAGTCGGGGTCCGTGGGCAGGTCGGGCAGGTCCAGAACCCGGCACAGCGCGGCGAATTGCCGATCGTTGCCGCAGGCGACGATCAGATGGCCGTCGCTGGCCGGGAACAGCTGATAGGGCACGATGTTCGGATGCGCATTGCCCAGCCGGTGCGGCACCGTGCCGCCCAGCAGATAGTTCGTCGCCTGGTTCGCCAGCACCGCCACGCCGCAATCCAGCAGCGACAGATCCAGATGCTGGCCCCGGCCCGACCGCGCCCGTTCGGCCAGCGCCGCCTGCACGGCGATCACCCCGTAAAGCCCGGTGAAGATGTCGATCCAGGCGACGCCGACCTTCTGCGGCTCTCCGCCCGGATCGCCGGTCAGGTCCATGATCCCGGACATGCCCTGGATCAGGAAATCGTATCCCGGCTGGCGGGCGCGCGGCCCGTCCTGCCCGAAGCCGGTGATCGAGGCATAGACCAGCCCCGGATTGCCCGCCGACAGCGCCGGGTAATCCAGCCCGAAGCGGGTCAGCCCGCCCAGCTTGAAGTTCTCGATCACCACATCCGCCTGCGCGATCAGGCCGCGCAGCCGCGCCAGATCGGCGGCGTCGTTGAAGTCGCAGATGACCGAGGTCTTGCCCCGGTTCGCCGCGTGGAAATAGGCGGCGACCCGCTCGGTCCCGCCATCCGGCAGCGGCCGGTCGATGAAGGGCGGGCCCCAGCGGCGGGTGTCGTCGCCCTCGGGCGATTCGACCTTGATGACCTCGGCCCCCAGGTCGGCCAGGGTCTGGCCGATCCACGGCCCGGCCAGGATCCGCGCCAGTTCGACGACCCGCAGGCCCTTCAGCGGCGGCTCAGCCAAAGGCCTGGATCCCGGTCTGCGCACGGCCCAGGATCAGCGCGTGAACGTCATGCGTGCCCTCATAGGTGTTCACCGTCTCCAGGTTCTGGGCGTGGCGCATGACGTGGTATTCGCTGGAAATGCCGTTGCCGCCATGCATGTCGCGGGCCATCCGCGCGATCTCCAGCGCCTTGCCGCAATTGTTGCGCTTGACCAGGCTGATCATCTCGGGCGCGAAGCGGCCCTCGTCGAACAGCCGCCCGACCCGCAGGGACGCTTGCAGGCCCAGGGCGATTTCCGTCTGCATGTCGGCCAGCTTCTTCTGGAACAGCTGCGTCGCGGCCAGCGGGCGGTTGAACTGGTGGCGGTCCAGCCCGTATTGGCGGGCGCGGAACCAGCAATCCTCGGCAGCCCCCATCGCGCCCCAGGAAATGCCATAGCGCGCGCGGTTGAGGCAGCCGAAGGGCCCGCCCATGCCCTCGACGCCGGGCAGCAGGGCGTCTTCGCCGACCTCGACATCCTCCATCACGATCTCGCCGGTGACCGAGGCGCGCAGGCTCAGCTTGCCCTCGATCTTCGGCGCCGACAGGCCGTGCATGCCCTTTTCCAGCACGAAGCCGCGGACCTTGCCGCCATGGGCGTCGGATTTCGCCCAGACCACGAAGAGATCGGCGATGGGGCTGTTGGAAATCCACATCTTCGCGCCGTTCAGCACATAGCCGCCATCGGTCTTCTTGGCGCGGGTCTTCATGCCGGCGGGGTCGGACCCCGCGTCCGGCTCGGTCAGCCCGAAGCAGCCGATGAATTCGCCCGAGGCCAGATTCGGCAGGTATTTGCGCTTCTGCGCCTCGCTGCCATAGGCCTCGATCGGGAACATCACCAGCGACGACTGGACCGAGGCCATGCTGCGGTATCCGCTGTCGATCCGTTCGATCTCGCGCGCGACGAGGCCGTAGGAGACGTAGGACGCGCCGACCCCGCCGTATTCCTCGGCCACGGTCACGCCCAGCAGGCCCGCCGCGCCCATCTCGCGGAAGATCTCGGGGTCGGTCTGCTCGGTCAGATAGGCGTCCTTGACGCGCGGGGCCAGCCGGTCGGCCGCGAACGCCGCCGCGCTGTCGCGGATCATCCGCTCTTCCTCGGACAACTGGTCGTCCAGAAGAAACGGATCGGCCCAGTCGAACGCCGCGCCTTTGTGGGATTTCGTGGACATCTGTTCCTCCCTTGGGGTCGGGGCAAGGATAACGACATGCGGGGCGGTCCCGAAAGGCCCAAATCGCGGGCGATTGGTGCGGGCGCGCGGATCGGTTAAGCCTGCCGCCAGAATCACCATCCCGAGAGAGAGACGATGGGCTATTTTCCCCACTGGCGCCCGGCCACCGGCGCGACGGTCCTTCCCGATGAGAAGCTGCCTTGGGCCGCCGCCGTTCCGATGAGCTTTCAGCACCTGCTGGCGATGTCGGGGTCCACGATCCTGGCGCCGCTGATCATGGGCTTCGATCCCAATGTCGCGGTGTTCTTTTCCGGCATCGGCACGCTGTTGTTCTTTGTCATCACCGGCGGGCGGGTGCCCAGCTATCTGGGATCGTCCTTCGCCTTCATCGCGGTGGTGATGGCCGCGACCGGCTTCGCGGGCGGCGGGGCCAATCCGAATATCGGCGTGGCCCTGGGCGGGATCATCGCGGCGGGGCTGGTCTATGCGCTGATCGGGCTGGTGGTGATGGCAATCGGTTCCGGCTGGGTCGAACGGCTGATGCCCCCCGCCGTCACCGGGGCCATCGGCGTCGCCATCGGGCTGAACCTGGCCCCGGTCGCGGTGGGCCAGTTGAAGGGCAGCATGGCGCATCTGGCCATCGCCCTGGCGACGGTGCTGTGCATGGCGATGGTGTCGGCCTATGGCGGGCGGGCGACGAAGCGCGTGGCGGTGCTGATCGCCTTGGTCTTCGGATACGGGCTGGTGCTGGTCCTGGGCAACGGCGCGGGGATCGTGCCGGGCATCGACTTCGCCCGTGTCGCGCAGGCGCCCTGGTTCGGCGTCCCGAACTTCACCGCGCCGCAAGTCGACTGGACCGCCATCAGCATGATCGCCCCCGTCGCGGTCGTGCTGGTGGCCGAGAATCTGGGCCATATCAAGGCGCTTGGCGCGATCACCGGGCAGAACATGGACCGTTATATCGGGCGCGGCTTCCTGGGCGACGGGCTGGCGACGATGATCGCCGGGGCAGGGGGCGGCACCGGCGTCACCACCTATGCCGAGAATATCGGCGTCATGGCGATGACCAAAGTTTACTCGACGCTGATCTTCCCGCTGGCCGCCGTGATCGCGATCCTGCTGGGCCTGTCGCCCAAATTCGGCGCGATCCTGCAAACCATTCCCGCCCCGGTGCTGGCGGGGCTGGCGGTGTCGGTGTTCGGGCTGATCGCCTCGGCCATGGCGCGGATCTGGGTGGACAACCGGGTGGATTTTTCCGACCCGAGGAACCTGTTCACGGTGGGCGTGGCGCTGATCCTGGGGGCGGGGGATTTCACGGTGACCATCGGCGGCTTCGCCCTGGGCGGGATCGGCACATCGACCCTGGCCGCCCTTGTCCTGTACCAGCTTCTGGGGATCGGCCGCGACCGGCGCGCGGCCTGACGCCCTCAGCCCTCGGCAAGCTGGGTGACCAGCAGCTTGTCGATCCGGCGGCCGTCAAGGTCCACGACCTCGATCTGCCAGCCGGACACGGCGATGCGCGCGCCGACGTCGGGCAGCACGCCCGCGCGGTCCAGCACCAGGCCCGCGACCGACTGATAGTCGCGGTCCTCGGGCAGCGAGATGCCGATCATTTCCGCGAATTCGTCGGCGGGCATCCAGCCCGCGACCAGCCAGCTGCCATCGTCGCGCTGCACGGCCTTGGGTTCGTCGTCGCCGGGTTCGGGGAAATCGCCCGCGATCGCCTCCAGCAGATCCATCGCGGTGACGACGCCTTCGAAATGGCCGTATTCGTCATAGACCAGCAGCATATGGGCGGGGCTGGCCTTCAATTCCTCGATCACGTTCAGGGCGGGCAGGCCCTCGCGGATCACCGGCACCTCCTGCACCAGGGGGCGCAGGTCGGTCACGTCCTCGGACAGCAGGTCGCGCAGGGCGATGACGCCGATGATGTCGTTGTCCGACCCGTCGCGCACCAGCAGGCGCGACCGGCGGCTGTCGCGGAATTTCTGCAACACATCCGCCGCCGCGTCGCCGACATCGACCGTCTCGACCTCGTGGCGCGGCGTCATCAGGCCGCGGGCGGAGCGGTCGGCGATGCGCATGACGCCCGCGATCATCTCGGTCTCGGCGGGCTCGATGACGCCTGCGGTGCGGGCCTCGGACAGCATGACGCGGATCTCCTCGTCCGAGATGCCGCGTTCGGATTCGCCCGATTGCCCCAGCAGGCGCAGAACGACATTGCCCGACTTGTCCAGGATCCAGACGATCGGCGCGGCGATGCGCGAGATGAACAGGATCAGCGGCGCGATACGGCTGGCGACCCCTTCGGGTGACCGCAGGGCGATCTGCTTGGGCACCAGTTCGCCGATGATCAGCGACAGATAGGTGATCAAGACGACCACGCCGCCGACGCCCAGGGCATGGGCCAGGGCGGGCGACAGGCCGCTGTCGATCAGTGCCGCGGACAGGCGGGCGCCCAGCGTGGCCCCCGAAAAGGCGCCCGACAGCACGCCGACCAGGGTGATGCCGATCTGGACGCTGGACAGGAAGCGGCCGGGTTCGGCCCCCAGGTCCAGGGCGATGTCGGCGCCCCGGCTGCCTTCGGCGGCCATCACCTTCAGCCGCGCGGGACGGGCCGACACGATCGCCAGTTCCGACATGGCAAGGACGCCGTTGAACATCGTCAGCAGCACGACGATGAGGATTTCCAGAAGCATCGGTTCACTTTGTCCAACAAGCCAGGCTTTCCGCAATCTGCACGAAGCGCGCGCCGGTGCAAAGGCAAGAAGGGCCCCCGCGGGCCGGAATCGGCGGGCAAGGCACGCCCAGGGCGCCAGAAGCGCCCCGAACAGGGTCATGAACAGCCGCCACATCCACAGCGGCTTGCCCAGGACCAGCAGGACCAGAAATTCATCTTGCCCTCATCGTTGCCGTGGTGCTTCGATGCCGGGGGTTTCGCGGGGGCAGGGCCACTTGCATCGAGGCACGCCCGATGCGGTTCCGACATCGCTGTCGCCAGAGGGGCCCGGTTCCGCTGGGCGAACAGGTGGCGCGGCCCGGCGCGGATGGCAAGGGGCCGACCACGAAAACCGTTGCAAGACGCCGTGGTGATTAGCCATTTTCGCGTGATCGGGCGCGGGGGCAAGGGGGGATCAAAGGTGGAACAGGCGCGGCTTGGCGGGAATCATGGACACTGGCTGCACGATTCGGCGCACCAGGCCTATCTGGCAAACGACGCGCGCCGGTCGCTGGATTTCTTCGACGCAAGCGCCGGGCCGGAGGGCGGGCTGGTCACGCTGGACGAGGCGGGCCGCCCCCTGCCGGGGGGCCTTCAGGAACTGCATGTGACGACGCGGCTGGTCCATTCCTGTGGGCTGGGCCAACTGGCCGGGCGCCCCGACCGGGCGGACATCATCGACCGGGGGATGGCGACCCTGTGGCGCGGGCATCGCGACGGCCGGCACGGCGGCTATGTCTGGGCGCTGTCGGGCGGGGCGGTGGCGGACGGCACCAAGCTGGCTTACGGCCATGTCTTCGTGCTGCTGGCGGCCTCGACCGCCAAGCTGGCGGGCCATCCCGATGCCGACCGGCTGCTGGACGACATCGCGCAGGTGCTGGAGGATCGCTTCTGGGACGCCGATGCGGGGCTGTTTCGCGACGAATTCACCCGCGACTGGCAGCCGTTTTCCACCTATCGCGGCATGAACGCCAACATGCACGGGGTCGAGGCGCTGCTGGCTGCGCATGAGGCGACGGGCAACAGCGAAGACCTGCGCCGCGCGGGCGGCATCCTGGAGTTCTTCATCGTGGGCCAGGCGGCGGCGCAGGGCTGGCGCATCCCGGAACATTACGATGCCGACTGGCGCCCCGATCCCGGCTATGCG
This sequence comes from Paracoccus sp. S3-43, assembly GCF_029027965.1. Classification (NCBI taxonomy): domain Bacteria; kingdom Pseudomonadati; phylum Pseudomonadota; class Alphaproteobacteria; order Rhodobacterales; family Paracoccaceae; genus Paracoccus; species Paracoccus qomolangmaensis. The sequence continues at coordinate 943,346 of NZ_CP119082.1, forward strand.
GGCAATCCGATGTTCCGCCCGGCAGGCACCACCCCCGGCCATTCCTTCGAGATGGCGCGCCTGCTGCTGCAACACTGGGATCTGGCCGGGCGGCCCGGCACGGACGCGCCCCGGCAGGCCCGGCTGCTGGTCGAAACGGCGCTCTCCGACGCCTGGCTGGGGCAGGGCGGGCTGGCCTATACGCTGGACCGGAACGGCAAGGTGGCGCGCCCCGACCGATACTGGTGGCCCGTGACCGAGGCGATCGGCGCGCTTGCCGCCCTGATCAAGCTGGATCCGCGCCCCGAGGGCGAGGACTGGTATCGCCGCTTGTGGCGCTTTGCCGACGGCGCCCTGATCGACCGCGACCGGGGCGGCTGGTTCCCCGAACCGGGCGGACCCGCCGCCGGGGGGCAGTTCCAGGGCAAGCCCGACATCTATCACGCCTTGCAGGCCGATCTGTTCCCGCTGGCGCCCGGCCTGTCGCGCCTTTCCGCCGCCCTGGCGCGGGCCGCGCCGCTGAAAGCCTGTTCCGGGGTGCATTTTCGACGCAAGCGCCTATCTAAGACCCCGAACGAACAGGCAAGGACAAGACGAACCGATGGTTCAGGATAACGGTTTCGCGGGCCCGATCCTGCATTTCCGGGGCTGCGATGCCGATGGCTTGCGCCTGGCGGCGGTCACGATCCGGCCCGACGCCGCGTCCCCGCCCGGCGCGCTGGCGACCCAAGGCGGGGCGGTCCAGCCGGTGCTGCTGGCGCGGGTGGCGGGGCTGTCGGTCTGGCGGCACGATTTCACCCTGGGCGCGGGCGAAGGCGGATACAGCCTGGACGGGCGCGGTCATCCGGTGGCGACCCGGCTGGACGGCGACATCCGCATCGCCTTCCTGTCCTGCAACGGAGAAGAGACCGGCGATCTGGACCGCGACGGGTCCGAGCGCAACCGGATGTGGGCGCGGCTGGCCCAGGATCACGCCCGCGCGCCCTTCGCCCTGCTGCTGCAAGGCGGCGACCAGATCTATGCGGACGAGGCGACCCACGGCCACCCCCTGTCCGATGGCTGGCCCGACCGCGTTCCCGACGACCCCGCCCCGGCGGATCTGGCGGATCTGACCCGTCATCTGGAGGCGAAGTTCGTCCAGCGTTATCTGATGGTGCTGGCGGCCGAAGGCTGTGCCGATCTGTTCGCCAGCCTGCCCTCGCTGTCGGTCTGGGACGATCACGACATCTGCGACGGCTGGGGGTCGCTGCCCGAAAGCCGCACGGTCTCGGCGGTGGGGCAGGCGCTGTTTGCGGTCGCGCGGCGCATGTATCTGCTGTTCCAGCACGGTGCGACGGACGGCGATGTGCCCGCGCTGTTCATGGACCCCGCCGGCCGCAACCTGGGCTGGCGGCGCGATCTGCCGGGGGTGACGCTGTTCGCGCCCGACCTGCGGTCGGAACGCCACCGCCGCCGGGTGATGGGCGATGCGGGCTGGGCGGCGGTCGACTCGCTGCGGCCCTCGGGCGATCACGTCTTCATGGTGTCCAGCGTCCCGCTGTTGGGGCCGCGCCTGTCGCTGCTGGAATCGCTGATGATGGCGATCCCCCGGATGCAGCATTACGAGGACGACCTGCGCGACCAATGGCAAAGCCACGCCCATCGCGACGAATGGCGGCGGATGCTGGGCCAGATCCTGCGGATGCGCCAGGCCGCCCCGGTCACGGTCCTGTCGGGCGAGATCCACCTGGCGACGCGGGCCGAGATGGGACCGGAGCATACGAAAATCCACCAGCTTGTCGCATCCGGCATCTCGCATCGCGCGCCGCCCCGCGCCTATGCCCGCGCGCTTGGCCTGTTCGCGGGACTGGGCGATGCGCCCTTGCAGGGCCACCCCATCGCGATCCGCCCCCTGCCGGGCCAGAAGCACCGCTATGTCGCCGAACGCAATTTCCTGACGCTGGATCGCCGGGGCGGGCGGTGGAGGGCGGTCTGGCATCTTGAGGACAGCGGCCCGACGCCGCCGCTGGCGCTGGACTAGCGTTCCAGGACCAGCAGGTCGCCCTCGAAACTGACGCGGGCGAAGGTGCGCAGATAGGACATGCCCAGCAGCGACCCGTCCAGGTCGGCGCCGATCACCCAGGCGCGGACATTGCGGTCCACGATGTCGCCGATGGCGATTTCCCTGATGGTGACGGGGGCCGTCTGGACCCGGCCGTTCGCGGTCATCGCCGTGCCGACATAGGCCAGCCCGTCGGGATCCAGCCCCACGCGCCGCGCATCCGCCGGGCCAAGCGCGATGGATGACGCGCCGGTATCGACCATGAAGCGCACCTCCTGCCCGTTGACCTGGGCGGTCAGGTGGAAATGGCCGTCGCGGCCCACGGGAATCTCGATCTGGCCGCCGTCCAGCACCTGCTGGCGCGGGGCGTTGCCGTCGATATACCAGGTCGCGGCCAGCGTGGCGCCGGCGAAGATCACCGCCCACAGCATGATCTGGCGCAGCACCTGCCCGCCGCGTCCCGCCAACTCGAAGATCATCGCGCCGCCGATCACCAGCAGAAGCAGGCCGTAATAGACAACCTGCATGGTGTCGTCGCCGGTCATCGGAACAATCCCGATCCCTTGAGCCCGTCGATCACGAACTGCACCGACAGCGCCGCCAGCAGCATCCCCAGCAGGCGCGTCACCACCATCACCCCGGTCCGCCCCAGGGCATGGGCCAGGGGGGTGGCGATCACGAACAGCGCCATGGCGATGGCCAGCACGGACAGCATCACCGCGTTCACCATGACCATATGTCCGATGCCGGGCGATTCCCCCATCAGCAGGATCATCGAGGCCAGCGCCCCCGGACCCGCCAGCAGCGGCATCGCCAGCGGAAAGACCGAGGGGTCGTGATGCAGCGGATCGGCCTCGCCCTGGTTCTCGCGCCGCTCGGTCCGGCGTTCGAACAGCATGTCCAGCGCCGTCAGGAACAGCAGCAGGCCCCCCGCGATGCGAAAGGCGGAAATCGAGATGCCGATGGCCTCGAGGATGGATTTGCCCGCGAAGCCGAAGATCATCATCAAGACGGCGGCGATGGCCAGGGCGCGAAAGCCGATGCGGCGGCGCTGCGCCGCGCCCATGCCGGGCGTCAGGGCGATGAACACCGGCGTCAGCCCGATCGGGTCGATCACCACGAACAGCGTGACAAAGGCGGTGACATACAGCGACAGGTCCATTCCGTCTTATGACCCGCACGCCCGGCCCTGCCAAGCCGGGCGGCCGGGGGCAGGGCTTTCAAAATACCGTCAGTTTGTCGCAGATTAATGACGAGGGCCCCGAATCATGGCAGTTGGGGTTTCGCTGCGGGGGCCAAGGCTCTATATTCCGCAGATTGGTTGAACCCAGGTCATCGGCCTGGCTTTGGAACTGGAGAACTGAAATGCACATGCCGTCCCCCATGGCACTGCTCGTCATCGCCATCGTGGTGCTGGTCCTGTTCGGCCGCGGCAAGGTATCCTCGCTGATGGGTGAAGTCGGCAAGGGCATCACCGCCTTCAAGAAGGGCATCAACGACGGCAACGCCGAAACGGCCGCCGACCGCAACGCCGCCCTGGACAAGCCCGTCCCGCCCGCCGCCCCTGTCCAGCCCGTGCCCGGCGCCGAGGCGCGCGACGTGACCCCCTCGAACGAACCCCGCGTCTGATCCCGCGACCGGGACAGGGGTTCCAGAATGCTTGATGTCGGGTGGAGCGAACTGCTGCTGATCGGTGTCGTCGCGCTGATCGTCATCGGTCCCGAGGATTTGCCGAAGCTGTTTCACACCCTGGGCCGCATCACGGCCCGGGCCCGGTCCATGGCGCGCGAATTCACAAGCGCGATGGAGGATGCGGCCAAGGGCAGCGGCATCAACGAGGCTACGAAGGATCTCAGGGACTTGAAGAACTTAACCTCGAAAAAGTCCCTGGGCCTGGACGCGCTGGACCGCGCCGCGACCCGGTTCGAGCAATGGGATCCCAAGGCTGGCCGGGAGAAATCCACGCGTGCCGCGCCCGATCCGGCGGCGCCCGCCGCGCCCGCCGATACCCGGCCCCTGGACGCGCCCCCGGTGCCCGCTGCCATGCAGGCCGCGAACGAAGCCGCCGCTGCCCCGATGCCGGTTTCGGACAGCCCGCGCCGTATCGCCGGTGTCCGCCGTTCGGACATGAAGGACCATTAAGTGGCATCGCACAACGCCGATGAGCTGGACGACAGCTCGGCCCCGCTGATCGAGCATCTCAAGGAATTGCGCACCCGCCTGGTCTGGTCGGCCCTGGCCTTCGTGGTGGCGATGATCCTGTGCTATCTGGTCTGGAACCCGATCTACAACTTCCTGACCCAGCCGATCTGCGCCGCGTTGCAGGACCGGGGCCAGGAATGCGGGCTGATCCTGTTGAAGCTGCAAGAAGGCTTCACGGTCGCGCTTCGGATTTCCTTCTTCGGCGGCTTCATCCTGGCCTTTCCGGTCATCGGCTATCAGTTGTGGCGCTTCGTGGCGCCGGGACTTTACCGCAGCGAGAAGCGGGCCTTCCTGCCGTTCCTGGTGGCCTCGCCGGTGATGTTCGCCCTGGGCGCGGCCTTCGCCTATTACGTCATCCTGCCGATGGTGTTTTCGTTCTTCCTGGGCTTCCAGCAGGGTCCGCTGGCGCTGCCCGACGATTCGACGGGGGTCGAGGCCTCGGCCAACAGCCATCTGGCGGGCATCGTCTTTCAAGGCTCGGTCAGCGAATACCTGAACCTGACCACGCGCTTCATCCTGGCCTTCGGGCTGTCCTTCCAGCTGCCCGTGGCGCTTGCGCTGATGGGCCGGGCGGGGTTGGTATCGGCCCAGACGCTGGCCAGCACACGCCGCTATGCGGTGGTGATCATCCTGACCCTGGCGGCCTGCCTGACGCCGCCCGACGTGGGCAGCCAGCTTGTGTTGTTCTCGGTTGTTTACGGGCTTTACGAGATCTCGATCCAGATCGTCCGCCAGATCGAGAAATCGCGCGAAAAGGAACTGCGCGCCCAGGGGTTGTGGGACGAGGACGCCTGATGCCCGACGACCTGCGCCGCATCGCCGAGGCGCTGGAGCGCCTTGCCCCGCCGCCCATTCCCGCCCCGACCTTTACCGAGGCCAGTGCCTATGTCTGGCATCCCGATCCCGACCGGCTGGAGCCTGTGGGCAGCGTGGCCCGCGTCGATCTGGTGCAGCTGATCGGCATCGACCGGGCCAAGCGGATCCTGCTGGACAACACCCTGCAATTCGCGCGCGGCTTCGGCGCGAACAACGCCCTGCTGTGGGGCGCGCGGGGGATGGGCAAGTCGTCCTTGGTCAAGGCCGTCCATGCCGAGGCCGTGGCCCAGGGCCTGCCGCTGGTGCTGGTCGAGATCGCCCGCGACGACCTGGGGTCGGTGGGGCGGTTGCTGGCGATCCTGGGACGCGCCAGCGACAAGCGGTTCCTGCTGTTCTCGGACGACCTGTCCTTCAGCCATGACGACACGCAGTATAAATCGCTGAAGGCGGTGCTGGACGGCGGCATCAGCGGGCGGCCCGCGAATGTGATCCTTTACGCCACCTCGAACCGCCGCCACCTGATGCCGCGCGACATGATCGACAACGAACGCGCCACGGCGATCCATCCGGGCGAGGCGGTCGAGGAAAAGGTTTCCCTGTCGGACCGCTTCGGGCTGTGGCTGGGCTTTCATCCTTGTTCGCAGGACGAGTATCTGGCGATGGTCCGGGCCTATTGCGATGCCTATGGCCTGGACATCGACGACGATACCCTGCGGGCCGAGGCGATCGAATGGCAGGCCACGCGCGGCGGCCGATCGGGCCGGGTGGCCTGGCAGTTCTTCACCGATCTGGCCGGGCGGCACGGGGTGGCGGTTTAAGCCGGGGTCGCAGGCGGGATCAGGAGACGTATACGTTCCCCCGCCCTTTGAAGCGCCCGCTTGGGGGCGGGGGCAGAAAAGGCGATGGCCTTCGCCAGTCAGGCCTCGGTGTCCTGCTTCGCCAAGGCCGCTTCCCGCATCTGCGTCAGGGTCTGGCGCGGGGTCAGCGCCTCGGGAGAGATGTCGAGGTCCAGCAGGGCGCCGGTCTTGGACCCCATCGCCCTCGCGAAGGCGGCGGCGAATTCGCCGGTCGCGGCCACCCGTTCGGCATGGAAGCCATAGGCTTTCGCCAGCATCACGAAATCCGGGTTCTGCATGGTCGTGCCCGACACCCGCGCCGGATAGGTCCGTTCCTGATGTGCGCGGATCGTGCCGTAGATGCCGTTGTTCAGCACCAGCACGATGGGTTGCGCGCCTGCCTGCGCGGCCGTCGCCAGTTCCGCGCAGGACATCTGGAAATCGCCGTCGCCCGCGAAGCAGACCACCGTCCGCGCCGGATGGGCGATCTTCGCGGCGATGGCGGCGGGCAGGCCATAGCCCATGGCGCCCGATTGCGGGGCCAGCAGCCGCGCCCTGGGACCGAAGGCGAAGAACTTGTTCGGCCAGACCGCGAAGTTTCCCGCCCCGTTGGTCAGGATCGCGTCCTCGGGCAGGGACTGGCGCAGGTGGTCCATGACCGCGACCATGTCCACGGGCGACGGCTGCGCGGGCGCCTGCATCGAGGCCAGATATCCCGACCGCGCGGCCTTGCGCCAATCGACCCACGGTCCCGTGACCGGCCGCAGCGCATGGGCAAGCGCGTTCGGCCCCGCCTGGATCCCCAGGCGCGGCTGATAGATCTTGCCGATCTCGGCATCCGAGGCATGGGCGTGGATCAGCACCTGTTCCGGCTGCGGCACCCGCAGCAGCGTATAGGCGTCGGTCGTCATTTCCCCGAAGCGCACGTTGACGGCCAGCAGCACGTCGCATTCCGCGATCAGGCGGCGGACATGGGGCGGCATCCCCACGCCCGCCTCGCCCGCGTAAACCGGCGAGGTGTTGTCGAAGCAGTCCTGGAACCGGAAGGCCGCCAGGACGGGGATGTCGGACGCCTCGGCAAAGCGTTGCAGGGCGGTCTTGCCGGCATCCGTCCAGGTGCAGCCGCCGGTCAGGATCAGCGGGCGCCGCGCCTCGGCCAGCAGGGCCAGGGCTTGGTCCAGGGCGGCGGGCAGGGGCGCGGGTTCGGCGATCCGGGACGGGCCGGTCAGGGGCTGCGCGTCGGTGGGGGCGGTCAGCATGTCCTCGGGCAGGGCGATCACGACGGGGCCGGGGCGGCCGGTGGTGGCGGTCTTCCAGGCGCGGGCCAGGATTTCCGGGATGCGGTCGGCGCGGTCGATCTGCACGGCCCATTTCGCCATGCTGCCGAACACCGCCGGATAGTCGATCTCCTGGAACGCCTCGCGCCCGATCATGTCGGTGCCGACCTGGCCCACCAGGACCAGCATCGGCGCGCTGTCCTGCATGGCGGTATGGATGCCGATGGCGGCGTTGGTGACGCCCGGCCCGCGCGTCACCAGGCAGATGCCGGGCTGTCCGGTCAGCTTGCCCCAGGCGGCGGCCATGAAGGCCGCGCCGCCTTCATGGCGGCACAGCACGAAATCCAGCCGCCCGCGCGTGTCGTGCAGCGCGTCCAGCACCGCCAGATAGCTTTCGCCCGGAATCCCGAAGGCCTTGGTCGCGCCAAGCGCCATCAGGCAATCCACCAGCAATGCCCCGCCGTTCCGTGTCATGTCGCCCCCCGTGTCCGGGCCAGCTTACCGGCGAAGCGGCGCGGCTGCCAGCGTCAGTTCGACGCACAGGCCGGGGCGGGCGCGAGGGGCGGGATCGGCCTCGGCCGCCCCGGTCGATTTTGCTCGACCGTCCGCCTTGCCGCACCGTCGCCGCTTGCGGCCTGCGCGATCCGTGCCTAGTTTCCGGCCTCACATCTGGAATTTGCGGTGCGCGATGACGACGACAGACCTGCCCTTCCCGTCCTGGCCTGTCGGCGGCGGCCTTTGCGGAGAGCTGGTGCGCCGGTTCGACTGGTCGCGCACGTCCCTGGGGCCGATCCGGGACTGGCCCGCCAATCTGCGGATCAAGGTCAATTCTCTGGTCAACTCTCCGATCCCCCAGGTTCTGATGTGGGGGCCGGATCATGTGATGATCTATAACGACAGCTATATCGACATCGCGGGCAATTATCATCCGCGCGCCCTGGGCGGCAGGGTGCGCGACATCTGGCCGGAGATCTGGGACTTCCACAGCGAGGTTCTGGACCGGGCGATGCGCGGCGAGGTGCAGTCGTTTCGCGAACAGCCGATGGTCCTGAACCGCAACGGCCAGCCCGAGGATGTGATCTTCGACCTGTTCTATACCCCCATCTATGACGAATCCGGCACGGGCGTGGACGGTGTCCTGTGCACCGTCCTGGACATCACCGGAGCCGTGCGCGCCCGCGACGCCTTGGCCGAAAGCCGGGCCGAGCTTTACCACCTGTCCGACGCGCTGCCGATCCTGGTGGCCTTCCTGGACCGGTCGCTGGTCTTCCGCTTCGCCAACCAGTGCTATCTTGAAGTGTTCGGCGTCACCCATGACCAGGTGATCGGCAAGCGCATCGACGACATCCTGGGGGCCGGGCAGGCCGCCCAGACCCAGGACATGCTGGACCGCGCCCTTCTGGGCGAGACGGTGAACGTCGATGCGATCGTGCGCCTTCCCGGCGACCGGCCCCGCAGCCTGGAAATGCGCTGCCTGCCCCGCATGTCGCGGGACGACCGGATCGACGGCGTCTACATGATCCTGATCGACATCGAGGATCGCAAGCAGACCGAAAACCGGCTGCGCGACAGCAACAACCGCTTCCACGCGGCGGTCGATGCGATCCACAGCGTCTTGTGGACCAACTCTCCCGAAGGCCGGATGGAGGGGGAACAGCGCGGCTGGGCGGCGCTGACGGGCCAGGATTTCGACGCCTATCAGGGCCATGGCTGGGCCGATGCGCTTCATCCCGACGACCGCGCCCCGACGATCAAGGCGTGGCAGCGGGCGCTTGCGGCGCAGTCGACCTTTGAATGGGAACACCGGCTGCGCTGCGCGGACGGCGAATACCGCATCTTCAGGATCCGCGCGGTGCCGACGCGCGACGATGCGGGGCGGATCACCGAATGGGTGGGCGTGCATACCGACATCACCGAACAGCGCCTGTCCGAGGCGCAGTTGCAGGCCCAGGCCGAGGATCTGCAACGCCAGATCGCCCATCGCCAGCGGGCCGAGGATCAGCTGCGCCGCCTGAACGAGACGCTGGAGGCCCGCGTCGCGGACGAGATCGAACAGCACCGCAAGACCGAACAGGCCCTGCATCGGTCGCAGAAGATGGAATCCATGGGCCAGCTGACCGGCGGCGTGGCCCATGATTTCAACAATCTCTTGCAGGTGATCGCGGGCAGTCTTCAGATGCTGGCGAAGGATTGCGAGGGCAATGCCAGGGCCAGCCAGCGGGTCGAACACGCGCTGTCGGCCGTCGCGCGCGGCGCCAAGCTGGCCAGCCAGCTTCTGGCCTTCGGGCGCCGTCAGCCGCTGGAGCCTCGGGTGATCCAGCCGGCCCGCCTTGTGACCGAGATGGACGACCTGCTGCGCCGGTCGCTGGGCGAGGCGGTCGAGGTTCAGGTGATCGTCCCGCAGGGCCTGTGGAACATCTGCGTGGACCGCGCCCAACTGGAAAGCGCGCTTTTGAACCTGGCGATCAATGCCCGCGACGCGATGGACGGCCCCGGCCAGCTGACCATCGAAATGGCGAACAAGCGGCTGGACGAGATCTATGCCCTGGCGGCGGGCGATGTCTCGGCCGGGGATTACGTGATGCTGGCCGTGACCGACACCGGCTGCGGCATGACCCCCGAGGTGCTGGAGCGGATCTTCGATCCCTTCTATTCCACCAAGCCGGAAGGGCGGGGGACGGGCCTGGGCATGTCCATGGTCTATGGCTTCGTCAAGCAGTCGGGCGGCCATGTGTCCGTCTACAGCGAACCGAACGAGGGGACGACCGTCCGCATCTATCTGCCGCGTTCCGACAGCGACGAGGATACCGACGCCCCGCTGTTCGACGGTCCCATCGTCGGCGGCACGGAAACCATCCTGGTGGTCGAGGATGACGAGGCCGTGCGCGCCACCGTGGTCGATCTGCTGGAATCGCTGGGATACGAGGTGCTGACGGCGCGGGATGCGCAGGCGGGTCTGGCGGTCGTGGAAAGCGGGCTGCATATCGACGTGCTGTTCACCGACGTGGTGATGCCCGGCGGGCTGTCCAGCCGCGACATGGCGCGGCGCGCGCAGCAGATCCTGCCGGGGCTGGGGGTGCTGTTCACCTCGGGCTATACGGAAAATTCGATCGTCCATGGCGGCAGGCTGGATCCGGGGGTCGAGCTTTTGTCGAAACCCTATTCGCGCGAGGCGCTGGCCCGGCGGTTGCGCCATGTGATCGCCAATGCCCGGCAGGCCCGGCAGGCGGCCGATGCCGACCGCGCCCCGCAGCAGCCCGCCCCGCAGCAGCCGGTGCCCGCCGAGATGCGCCCCCTGTCGATCCTGCTGGTCGAGGACAACGCGCTGATTCGCACCGATACCGCCATCATGCTGGAGGAGATGGGCCATACCATCGTCCAGGCGGGCAAGGCCGCGCCCGCGCTGTCCAGCCTGGAGGGCCGGCCCTTCGACCTGCTGCTGACCGATCTGGGCCTGCCCGACATGAACGGCAACGACCTGGCGCGGCGGGCGGTGGACATCCGGCCCGGCCTGGCGGTGGTCTATGCCACCGGCGACAGCGACCTGCCTGCGGGCTGCCCGCCGCAGACCGTGCTGCTGTGCAAGCCCTATGGCGAGGACGACCTGCGCGCCGCGGTCCGGCTGGCCCTGTCACGCATAGGCTGATGGCCCTTGGCGGGCGGGGCTTTGCGTGCTATGCAAGTTCCGTTCTCAGGGCGGGGTGCAATTCCCCACCGGCGGTCACAGCCCGCGAGCGCCCTTCGGCAACGGAGGGGTCAGCAGATCCGGTGAAACTCCGGGGCCGACAGTTACAGTCTGGATGAAAGAGAACCGTGGCCGCGTCCTTTTCCCCAAGGCACAGCCATGGCTCGATGTCCTGGGACCATACGCAAGCTTACGTAAGGTTCCTGAAAGATGACCCACAAGACCCCCCGTATCGCCTTCATCAAGGCCCGCTGGCATTCCGATGTCGTGGACCGCGCGCATGAAGGATTCCTCGCCGAACAGCAGCGCCTGATCCCCGGCGCCGAGGTGGTGGCCTATGACGTGCCCGGCGCGTTCGAGATGCCGCTGCTGGCCAAGAAGCTGGCCCAGACCGGCACATTCGATGCTGTGGTCGCCGCCGCCCTGGTGGTCGATGGCGGCATCTATCGCCATGATTTCGTCGCCACCGCCGTCGTCACCGGGCTGATGACTGTCGGCCTGGAAACCGGCGTGCCCTGCTTCTCGGTCTCGCTGACGCCGCACAACTATCAGGAAACCGACCTGCTGACCGGCTTTTATCGCGACCATTTCGTCACGAAGGGCGCCGAGGCCGCGCAGGCGGTGCATCAGGTGCTGGAACTGGACGCCCGCATCGCCGCCGAAGGCCGCGCCGAGGTCGCCTGAGGACAGGGCGCGCGGGACCGGCCCGCGCGCCTTCCGGTCATTCCACCGTGACCGATTTCGCCAGGTTGCGCGGCTGGTCCACATCCGTGCCCTTGGCGACCGCCGTGTGATAGGCCAGATACTGCATCGGGATCGCATAGAGGATCGGCTGGAAAACCCCGCCGCCCGAGGGCATCCGCAGCACCGCCTGCGTCCCGTGGCTGGCCGAGGCCAGGCCTGCCTCGTCCGACACCAGCAGGATCGGGCCGTGGCGGGCCATCACCTCCTGCATGTTGGACACGGTCTTTTCGAACAGCGCGTCATGCGGGGCAAGCACGATCACCGGCACGTCGCGGTCGATCAGCGCGATCGGTCCGTGCTTCAGCTCGCCCGAGGCGTAACCTTCCGCGTGGATATAGCTGAGTTCCTTGAGCTTCAGCGCGCCTTCCAAGGCCACCGGATACAGCGCCCCGCGTCCCAGAAACAGCACGTCGCGGGCCTGGGACAGCCATTCCGACAGCGCGCGGCAGTCGTCCGACAGGTTCAGCACCTGCTGCATCAGCGCGGGAATGCCGCGCAAATCGGCCAGGTGGCGGTCCAGCGCGGCGTCGTCGATGCGGCCGCGGTCACGGGCGGCCTTCAGCGCCAGGATCGCCAGCACCGTCAACTGGCAGGTGAACGCCTTCGAGGACGCCACGCTGACCTCGATCCCCGCGCGGGTGGGGAGGGCGATGTCGGAATCGCGCGCGATGGCCGAGGTGCCGACATTGACCAGTCCGACGGTGCGGGCGACGTGATCCTTGGCATAGTGCAGGGCGGCCAGCGTGTCGGCCGTCTCGCCCGACTGGCTGACGGCGATGAACCAGCTTGCAGGCGACAGGGGCGGTTCGCGATAGCGGAACTCGGACGCCACGTCGATGTCGCAGGGCAGGCCCGCAAGCTGCTCGAACCAGTATTTCGCGACATGGCCCGCCAGATGCGCGGTGCCGCAGCCGACCAGGCTGATGCGGTCGACATCGCGGAAGTCCAGCCCATCGGGCAGCACGATCCGGTCGCCCTTGACGTAATGGTTCAGCACATCGCCGATCACCACCGGCTGTTCGGCGATCTCCTTGGCCATGAAGTGGCGATAGCCGCCCTTGTCGATGGCGGCCGCGCCGATGTCGATGCGGGCCTCGGGCCGGTGGGTCGGGTTGCCCTCGGCATCGAAAATCTGCACCCCGGCGCGGGTCAGGATCGCGTGGTCGCCGTCTTCCAGATAGGTGATCCGGTCGGTAAAGGGCGCCAGCGCCACGGCGTCCGATCCCAGGAACATTTCTCCGTCGCCATGGCCGATGGCCAGCGGGCTGCCCTTGCGCGCGGCGATCATCAGATCCTGTTCGCCGTCGAACAGGAAGGCCAGCGCGAAGGCCCCGCGCAGCCGGGCCAGCGTCTTGCGCGCGGCCTCGACCGGGGGCAGGCCCTGGTCCATGTAATGCGCGGTCCACAGCGCCACCGTTTCGGTGTCGGTCTGCGATTGCGGCCGGATGCCCAGGGCGGCCAGCCCGTCTCGCAAGTCGCGGAAATTCTCGATGATGCCGTTATGGACCACCGCCACCGGGCCGGACTGGTGGGGATGGGCGTTCGCCTCGGTCGCGGCGCCGTGGGTGGCCCAGCGGGTATGGCCGATGCCGATATGGCCGGGCAGGGGGTCGTGGACCAGCCGGTCGGACAGGTTCACCAGCTTGCCCACGGCGCGCCGCCGGTCCAGCCGCCCGCCGGCATCGACCGTCGCCACCCCCGCGCTGTCATAGCCGCGATATTCCAGCCGTCGCAGCGCATCGACCAGTTGCGGGGAAACCTCGTGCGATCCGAGGATGCCGATAATGCCGCACATCAGCGGGACTCCTTCTTTGCGCGCAGGGCTTTCATCAGGCGGGTGGCAAGGCCGGGCTTGTTCACTTGCCGCGCCCGGCCCAGGGCCAGGGCGCCGTCGGGCACGTCGCCGGTGATGACCGACCCCGATCCGGTCATCGCGTCATGGCCCACGCGGACCGGGGCGACCAGCATCGTGTCGCTGCCGATGAAGGCGCGGGCGCCGATTTCGGTGCGGTGCTTCATCACGCCGTCATAGTTGCAGGTGACGGTGCCCGCGCCGATATTCGTGCGCTCGCCCACATGGGCGTCGCCCAGATAGGTCAGGTGGCCGACCTTGACGCCCTCGTCCAGCACGCTGTTCTTGATTTCCACGAAATTGCCGACATGCACGTCGCCGCCCAGTTCCGCGCCGGGGCGCAGGCGGGCGAAGGGTCCGACCGTCGCGCCGGACGAGATATGGCAGCCTTCCAGATGGCAGAAGGGCAGGATCTCTGCCCCCGATTCGACCGTGACGCCGGGGCCGAAGACGACGTTCTGGCCGATCACCGTGTCGCGGCCGATCACCGTGTCCAGGGCGAACCAGACCGTCGCCGGATCGCACAGCGTCACGCCGCCTTCCAGGGCCTGGCGGCGGGCGCGGTCCTGAAAGGCGGCTTCGGCCCCGGCCAGTTCCGCGCGGGTGTTGATGCCCAGCGTCTCGGCCTCGTCGCAGGTCACGACATCGGTGCCGCGGCCTTCCGCGCGGGCCAGCGCCACCAGGTCGGTCAGGTAGTATTCGCCCGATGCGTTCTCGTTCGTCAGCCGCACGATCAGCTGCCGCAGCAAGGACGCGTCAAGCGCCATCACCCCGGAATTGCACAGCGCGATGTTGCGCGTCGCGGCGTCGGCGTCCTTGTATTCGACGATCCGTTCCAGGCCCCGGCCCGAGACGATCAACCGGCCATAGCGGCCCGGATCCTCGGCCTCGAAACCCAGCACCACCAGGTCCGAGGGGTGCGAGGCAAGGGCAGCCAGCGTGTCTTCCCCGATGAAGGGGGTGTCGCCGTAAAGGACGATCACCTTGCCCTCGAAACCCTCCAGTTCCGGCAGGGCCTGGCGGACGGCATGGCCGGTGCCCAGCTGTTCGGCTTGCAGCACGATGCGGGCGTCGGGGTCGATCTTGCCCACGGCCTTGGTCACCTGGTCGGCGCCATGGCCCGCAACCACGATCACCTGTTCGGGTTCCAGCGTCCGCGCCACCGCCAGGGCATGGCCGACCAGCGGCGCGCCGCCCAGCCGGTGCAGCACCTTGGGAAGATCCGACTGCATCCGGCTGCCCTGACCGGCCGCCAGGATCACGATCGCCACCGGCTTGTCCGCCATGCTGCCCCTCATTCGCTGTTCAAATTCCTTGCCGGGCGTTCTAATCGGGGCGGCGCGCGGGCGAAAGCCCCTGGCGTTCACCTTTGGTGTCGGATCGTTGCGGAAAGGGACAGGCAAATGGCGGGAACGGTGGTCTTCGATCTGGACGGGACGCTGGCGGATACCTCGGCCGACCTGATCGCGGCGGCGAATGCCTGCTTCGCCTCGCGCGGGATCGAGATCGCCCTGGATCCGGTGGCCGACGCGCTGACCGCCTTCCACGGCGGCCGCGCGATGCTGCGGGCCGGATACGGCCGGATCGGCGGCGACATGCTGCTGCCGCCGGGGGCCGAGGATGAGGATTATCCCCGCCTGCTGGACTATTACGGCCAGAACATCGCGGTCCACACGAGGCTGTATCCGGGGGTCGAGGATTGCCTGGACCGCTTGCAGGCCGACGGCCATATCCTGTCCGTCTGCACCAACAAGCCCGGTTCCCTGGCCGAGACCCTGCTGGAAGCCCTGGGGGTGCGCGGGCGGTTCGCGTCGATGATCGCCGCCGACACGCTGCCGGTCAGAAAGCCCGATCCGCGCCCCTATCGGGCGGCGGTCGAGCGGGCCGGGGGCAGCCTGGCGGCGTCCTTCCTGGTGGGCGACACCGAGACCGACCGCAAGACCGCCGCGGCGGCGGGCGTCAAGGTGGCCCTGGTGTCCTTCGGACCCGAGGGCGAGGCGATCTCGCGCCTGGCCCCGGATGCGCTGATCGGCCATTTCGACGAACTGCCTGATCTGGCGCGCCGGTGGCTGGACTGACCCGCCGCCGCCGGGCCGATGCGGCGAATTAATGACTTTTTAGACATATTCACGACGGCGTCCCGGCACGTTATTAACGGGTCGTTAACAAGTGTTTATGTTTGTCGGCGCCGCAGTCGGCCCGCGTCAAGCGGGCCGCAACCCTGCTTGCCGACCTGTTGTTCAGGGTATCACGATGCAGCCGCGTTGCACGGTCGATGACCAGTGCCTGTATTTCTTCCCCAGTATGGGATTTCGCCCCGCCGTCCATGTCGTCCAGCGTGACCAGTATGGGGACCGCATGGCCCTGGTCGTGGGCGACGACAGCCCGATGCAGGGCAAGGTGCCGCCGGGCTATGCCAATTACAATCTGCTGGTCGATCCCTATGCGACCCTGGGCGATGCTGTCGGCCCGGCGGTGGCGGCGCTGAGCCAGGGGGCGTCGGGCGGCGCACCCGCCATGGCCCGGACGGCGTCCTTCTGGGGCGGCGGGGGATTCTCGGGCGGGGGATTCTCGGGCGGGGGATTCTCGGCCGGGGGGTGGTCCGGCGGCGGCGGCAGCTCTGGCGGATCGACGGGCGGCGGAAATACATCGGGGCCGGAAACCGGCTATACGCCAAAGCCCGTCGAGCCGACGAAGCCCACCGACCCGGTGATCGAAGTTCCGGTGGACCCCGAAATTCCGCCGCTGACGCCCGTTCCGCTGCCCGATGCGGCACCGCTGCTGATCGCGTCGCTGCTGGCCTTTGCCCTGCTGCGCCGCCTTCGGGGATAGGGCCGCCCCCGGCAAAGGACGGCCGCGCCGATCACTCGGCCTTGTCGGCGGGCTTGGCGTTCAACTGGCCATAGTTCTGGGCGCCGATGGTGTCGAACAGCTGCAACTGGGTTTCGAGGAAGTCGATATGGCCTTCCTCGTCCTCAATCAGGTCGTCGAACAGCGACTTGGACACCTGATCGTTGATGCTGGCGCAGTATTCGCGCGCTTCCAGATACAGGGTCCGGGCATCGTGTTCCGCGGCCAGGTCGGATTCCAGCGTTTCCCGCAGCGTCTGGCCGATCCGCAGGGGATCCAGCTTTTGCAGGTTCGGATGGCCTTCCAGGAAGATGATTCGCTTGATCAGCCGGTCGGCGTGATGCATCTCTTCGATCGACTCGGCGCGCGACTTGTCGGCGATGTGGCCGAAACCCCAGTCTTCCTGCAACCGGTAATGCAGCCAGTACTGGCTGACGGCAGTCAGTTCAGACCGCAGCGCCGCGTTGAGATACTCGATAACCTTTGCGTCGCCCTTCATGGTGGGTGTCCTTTGCGCTCTCTGATTTTGCCCGCAAAATCGGCGGGGCTACGCCCAGATTATCGCAGTGACGCATGGTGTCCAGAAAGAGCGGCATACATCCGCCGCAATCGGCGCGTTTACCGAGTGCGTGATATATTTTTCCCGGTGTGATGATCGTCTGGGGATCCGCGTTCCGCATCCAGTCGATCGCTGCCTTGATCTCACGGTCCGAGATTTGCGTGCAATGGCAGACAATCATCACGTTGCTCCTGTTCAAGGGAAACATAGCGATTCTGTCGGGAATGTAAAGCTGACGTTTTGCTTGGACAGCTTGGGCTTGACCGGCAGGCGGGGCGGACGCAGAAGCGCGCGCATGAAGCTGTCCGATTTCGATTTCGACCTGCCCGCCGATCTGATCGCCACGCGCCCGGCCCGGCCGCGCAGCTCTGCCCGGCTGCTGCTGGCCGAAGGCGGGGTCATTGCCGACCGGCGGGTCGGCGACCTGCCCGGCATCCTGCGGGCGGGCGATGTGCTGGTCCTGAACGACACCAGGGTGATCCCGGCGCGGCTGACCGGCACCCGCACCCGCGCCACCCCCCAGGGCGAGGCCACGGCCCGGATCGAGGTGACGCTGCTGGAACCCGCCGCCGACGGCTGGCGCGCCCTGGCCAAGCCGCTGCGCAAGCTGCGGGTCCGAGAGGTGATCCGCTTCGGCGACGCCCTGTCGGCCGAGGTGGCCGACATCGCCGAGGGCGAGCTGACCCTGCGCTTCGATGCGACGGGCGATGCCTTCGACGCCGCCCTGTCGCAGGTGGGGGCGATGCCGCTGCCGCCCTATATCGCCGCGCTGCGGGCGCCCGACGACCAGGACCGGCAGGATTACCAGACGGTCTGGGCCGCCCGCCGCGGCGCTGTCGCCGCGCCCACCGCCAGCCTGCATTTCGACGACGCCCTGCTGGCCCAACTGGCCGCGAAGGGCGTCGAATTCGTCCATGTCACCCTGCATGTCGGCGCGGGCACCTTCCTGCCTGTCAAGGTCGAGGACGTGACCACCCACCGGATGCACGCCGAATGGGGCGAGGTCGGCGCCGATGCCGCCGCCGCGATCAACCGCGCCCGCGCCGAAGGGCGGCGGGTGATCCCGGTCGGCACCACCGCGCTGCGGCTGATCGAATCGGCCGCCGCCGCCGACGGCACCGTCCGGCCCTTCGAAGGCACGACCGACATCTTCATCTATCCCGGTTATCACTTCCGGGTGACCGATGGGCTGATGACGAATTTCCACCTGCCGAAATCGACGCTGCTGATGCTGGTCTCGGCCCTGATGGGGCAGGAACCGATCAAGGAGATCTATTCCCATGCGGTCGCTTCGGGCTATCGCTTCTTCAGCTATGGCGATGCGTCGCTGTTGATTCCCTAGGTGTTTGATCCCACGGTTTGATGGTGCGATCCTTTCTCAGGGATGGAGGGAAGCATTATGGGCCAGGTTCGTCACGGGAGCGCCACGACCACGCACGCCGTCAGAGCTGCAATACAACGATCGCAAGCTTCGCTCGCGACGCTGAGCCGGGAGCTCGGCATTAACCCCAAGACAGTGGCGAAGTGGCGCAAGCGAGCGACGGTCGATGATCTCAAGACAGGGCCGAAGGAGCCACGCTCCACGGTTTTGACAGAAGCCGAGGAGGCGGCCATCGTCGCGTTCAGGCTGCACACGCTTTTGCCGCTGGACGACTGCCTCTATGCCCTGCAGCCATCAATTCCACACCTGACACGCTCAGCGCTGCATCGGTGCCTTCAGCGCCACGGCATCTCTCGACTGCCCGACGTGGAAGGCGACAAGCCGAAACGGTCGAAGTTCAAGCGCTACCCTATCGGCTTCTTTCATATCGACATCGCCGAGGTGCAGACTGCTGAAGGCAAGCTTTACCTGTTCGTCGGCATTGACCGCACGAGCAAGTTTGCCGTGACCCAGCTCGTCGACAAGGCGGACAGGAAGACAGCTTGGGAGTTCCTGCAGCACATGCTCGAAGCCGTGCCCTATCAGGTCCATACCATCCTCACCGACAACGGTATTCAGTTCGCCGAGCAGCCTCGGAACCGGAACACCATCTATTCCAGACCTATGCGCTTTGACATGATCTGCGAGGCCAACGGCATTGAGCACCGCCTGACGAAGCCCAACCACCCGTGGACCAACGGTCAGGTCGAGCGGATGAACCGCACGATCAAGGACGCCACCGTCAAACGCTTTCACTACACCAGCCACGACGAGCTCCGCACGCATCTCGCCGACTTCATGGCAGCCTACAACTTCGCGCGTAGGCTCAAGACCCTCGGCGGCCTCACGCCCTACGAATACATCTGCAAGATCTGGACATCAGAGCCAGACAGATTCATCCTAAACCCGATCCACCAGATGCCGGGACTGAACACCTAGGGTCGCTTTCCGGGTAGCCTGCCGGCGACGGATGGGCCACAGAAGGGCGCATTCCGTTCCCCAAGTCCGAGACGACCCATGCTTTCCGTGCTGCGAACCACATGGCCGCTGTTCCTGGGCATCCTGCTGCTGATGGTCGGCAACGGGATGCAGGGCACGCTGCTGGGCATCCGCGGCGCGCTGGAGGGGATCCCGACCTTGCAGATGTCGGTGGTCATGTCGGGCTATTTCGCGGGCTTCCTGCTGGGCAGCCTGACGGTGCCGGGCCTGATCAAGAACGTCGGCCATGTCCGGGTCTTCGCCGCCCTGGGGTCGATGATCTCATCGGTGCTGGTGCTGTATTCGGTCGAGGCGAACTGGATCTGGTGGACGCTGCTGCGCTGCGTGATCGGGTTCTGCTTCTGCGGCGTCTACATCACGTCGGAAAGCTGGCTGAACACGCGGTCCACCAACGAAAACCGGGGCCAGACGCTGTCGGCCTATATGATCGTGCAACTGCTGGGGATCGTGGCCGCGCAGGCGCTGCTGAACACCAGCGATCCGGGCGGATACACGCTGTTCATCATCGCGTCCGTGCTGGTGTCCTTCGCCTTCATGCCGATCCTGCTGTCGGCCCGGCCCGCGCCGCAGTTCCAGACCATCAAGCGCATGTCCTTCGGCCAGCTTTACCGCGCCTCGCCGCTGGGCTGCGTGGGCATCTTCCTGATGGGCGGGGTGTTTGCGGTGCTGTCGGGCATGTCCTCGGTCTGGGGGGCGGTGATCGGACTGTCGGTGGCCGAAATCTCGGTCTTCGTCGCGGCCAGCTATGCGGGCGGGCTGGTGCTGCAATATCCCATCGGCTGGATTTCCGACCGATACGACCGGCGCAAGCTGGTGCTGATCCTGGCGGCGGCGGGCGCGGTGACGGGCGTCGTGGTCGTTGCGGCCCAGCCCGGCACGCTGGGGCTGGTGATCGCGGGGGCGCTGATGGGCGGCATCGCCAATCCGATCTATGCGCTGCTGCTGGCCTATACCAACGACTATCTGGACCACTCGGACATGGCGGCGGCCTCGGCCGGGCTGCTGTTCATCTATGGCATCGGGTCCATGGGCGGGCCGGTCATCACCGGCTGGCTGATGGAGGTTCTGGGTCCGGACGGCTTCTGGGTCTATATGGCGGTGCTGCTGGCGATGCTGACCCTCTATGCCGGGTGGCGGACCACGCGCCGCCGGGCCCTGACGCCCGAGGAACAGGGCAACTTTGCCGTCATCACCCCGAACGCCACCACCATCGCGGTCGAGGCCGCCCTGGACGAGAAGCAGTCAAACCCGTCTTAAGCGGCCTTCTTGTCCGTCCGCCGGGAATGGTTTAACGCTGAACTATCGTGACCAGACGGGGGAGCCTATGGCCCAGAATTTCGACATGGTGGTGATCGGCGCCGGTCCGGGCGGCTATGTCGCCGCGATCCGGGGCGCCCAGCTGGGCCTGAACGTCGCCTGTATCGAGCGGGAACACTTGGGCGGCATCTGCCTCAACTGGGGCTGCATCCCCACCAAGGCGCTGCTGCGGTCGGCCGAGGTGTTCCACCTGATGCACCGCGCCAAGGATTTCGGGCTGTCGGCCGAAGGTATCGGTTTCGATCTGGAAAAGGTCGTGGCCCGGTCGCGCGGGGTCGCCAAGCAACTGACCGGCGGCATCGGCCATCTGTTCAAGAAGAACAAGGTCACCACCATCATGGGCGAGGCGCGGCTGGTGGCCCCCGGCAAGGTCAGCGTCAAGACCGACAAGGGGACCGAGGAGATCACCGCCAGGAACATCGTCCTGGCGACCGGCGCGCGGGCGCGCGAACTGCCGGGGCTGGAGCCGGATGGCAAGCTGGTCTGGAACTACAAGCACGCGCTGATGCCGCCGCATATGCCCAAGAAGCTGCTGGTCATCGGATCGGGCGCCATCGGCATCGAATTCGCGAGCTTCTTCAACACCCTGGGCGCCGACACCACGGTGGTCGAGGTGATGGACCGCGTGCTGCCGGTCGAGGATGCGGAAATCAGCGCCTTCGCCAAGAAGCAGTTCGTCAAGCAGGGCATGACGATCCTGGAAAAGGCCACGGTCAGGAAGCTGGATCGCAAGGGGGCGACCGTCACGGCCCATATCGAAACCGGCGGCAAGACCGAGACGCAGGATTTCGACACGGTGATTTCCGCCGTCGGTATCGTCGGCAATGTGGAAAACCTGGGACTTGAAGATCTGGGCGTCAAGGTGGACCGCACCCATGTCGTGACCGACGAATACTGCCGCACCGGGGTGCCGGGCCTCTATGCCATTGGCGACGTGGCGGGCGCGCCCTGGCTGGCGCACAAGGCCAGCCACGAGGGCGTGATGGTCGCCGAACTGATCGCGGGCGGGCATCCGCATCCGGTCAAGCCCGGCAGCATCGCGGGCTGCACCTATTGCCACCCGCAGGTCGCATCGGTCGGGTTGACCGAGGCCAAGGCCAAGGAACTGGGACACGACATCAAGGTCGGCCGCTTCCCCTTTGTCGGCAACGGCAAGGCCATCGCGCTTGGCGAACCCGAAGGGCTGATCAAGACCGTCTTCGACGCCAGGACCGGCGAATTGCTGGGCGCCCATATGGTCGGGGCCGAGGTGACGGAACTGATCCAGGGCTATGTCATCGGCCGCCAGCTTGAGACGACCGAGCAGGATCTGATGGAGACGGTGTTCCCGCACCCGACGCTTTCGGAAATGATGCACGAGGCGGTTCTGGACGCTTACGGCCGGGCGATCCATTTCTGACAGCCGTTGCACGGGCGCGGGCTGCATCCATGCCCGGATGACCGCCCCGAGTGACGACCCGAGTGACGACCCGAACCGCCGCGCCCCGTCGCGGCGGTTTTGTCATGCGATGCCCAGATCCGCGGGCCTCAGCCGGAAGGCCGCGCCGAAGCCCGCGTTCAGGAAACCCGATTGCGGCGCCAGCCGCCAGAACCGGAAATCGGGCAGGTCGATGAACGCCGCCGCCTTGGGATGCGCGTCCAGCCAGCGGTCGCGCAGACCGGCGGTATCGTCGATCACCAGGGCCGTCACCTGCAAGGACAGGCGCGGCCTGGTCATCGGATCGCCCTTGTCCCCCGGCGTTTCCACCAGCAGCGCCGCGCGCGGATCGGCGGCGAGCGCCCGGCTGTGGACCGCCAGCCCCGACAGCAGCGCGACCGGTGCGCCGGAGGGGTCGATCTGGCAGGCGATCCTGGACAGATGCGGATGGCCCGTGGCGGCGTCGTTCACCGCCAGCACGGCATGGCGCATCGCGGCCAGCGTCCGCCGCGCCTTATCGCGGGCATCGTCGGTGGTCCTGCGGATGGGATCCTTGGTCATGGCCGGACGCTGGCGCGGCGCGGGCGGATTTGCAAGGCTTGTGAATTATTTACAAATTCGGGAAGAATTCGTCAATAAATTTACGAAGTCATTGTTTTAACAAAAATATTTACCGGACTCCGTATGATGTGATTAACTGATCGGGGGAGCGCGCCACAGCCTGCCGCCTTCGGGTCGACATGCCCCAAGACGCGGCGGCGCGGACGTAGGACAAGGGGAACGCATGACCATTGAAGCGATTGAAAAGCATCCTGTTCCTGCGGGTTTCGGGGGGGCGCATGTTGGGCCTGGGGATTACGCGCGGCTGTATGCCGAATCGATCGCGGACCCCGAATCGTTCTGGCGGCGCGAGGGGCTGCGGCTGGACTGGATCGCGCCCTATGGCCGGGTCAAGAACACCGATTTCACCCTGGGCCGGGTCTCGATCCGGTGGTTCGAGGACGGCGTGCTGAACGCCTCGGTCAACTGCATCGACCGCCACCTGCCGGCGCGCGCCGACCAGACCGCGATCATCTTCGAGCCCGACGATCCCGCCACCCCCGCCCGGCACATCACCTATGCCCAGCTGTCGGACAAGGTGAACCGCTTCGCCAACGTGCTGCTGTCCCAGGGGGTGATGCGCGGCGACCGGGTGGTGATCTATCTGCCGATGATCCCCGAGGCGGCCTATGCGATGCTGGCCTGCGCGCGGATCGGGGCGATCCATTCGATCGTCTTCGCGGGCTTTTCCCCCGACGCGCTGGCCAACCGCATCAACGACTGCGGCGCCAAGCTGGTGATCACCGCCGACACCGCGCCGCGCGGCGGGCGGCGCACCAACCTGAAATCGAACACCGACGCGGCGCTTCTGCACTGCTCGGACCGGGTGCGCTGCCTGGTCGTCAAGCATACCGGCGACCAGACCACCTGGATCCAGGGCCGCGACGTGGACGTGCGCGCGCTGATGGAGACCGCCAGCCCCGACTGCCCGCCGCGCCCGATGGGGGCCGAGGATCCGCTGTTCATCCTCTATACGTCCGGCTCGACCGGCAAGCCGAAGGGGGTGGTGCACACCACCGGCGGCTATCTGGTCTATGCCGCGATGACGCATCAATACACCTTCGACCATCACGACGGCGACGTGTTCTGGTGCACGGCGGACGTGGGCTGGGTCACGGGCCACAGCTATATCGTCTATGGGCCCTTGGCCAATGGCGCCACCACGGTGATGTTCGAGGGCGTGCCGACCTGGCCCGACGCCGGCCGCTTCTGGGAGGTCTGCGCCAAGCACCGGGTGACGCAGTTCTATACCGCGCCGACCGCGATCCGGTCGCTGATGGCCAAGGGCACCGATCCGATCCAGGGCCACGACCTGTCCAGCCTGCGCATCCTGGGCACGGTGGGCGAGCCGATCAACCCCGAGGCCTGGCACTGGTACAACGACAATATCGGCAAGGGCCGCTGCCCGATCGTCGACACCTGGTGGCAGACCGAGACCGGCGGCCACCTGATCACGCCCTTGCCCGGCGCCACCGAAACCAAGCCCGGCTCGGCCACGCTGCCCTTCTTCGGCGTCAGGCCCGCGGTGCTGGACGCCCAGACCGGCGCGGTCCAGGAGGGCGACCCGGCCGAGGGGGTGCTGTGCATCGCCGACAGCTGGCCCGGCCAGATGCGCACGCTGTGGGGCGATCATCAGCGCTTCGAAGAGGCGTATTTCCAGCAATATCCGGGTTATTACTTCACCGGCGACGGCTGCCGGCGCGACGAGGACGGCTATTACTGGATCACCGGGCGGGTCGATGACGTGATCAACGTGTCGGGCCACCGGATGGGCACGGCCGAGGTCGAATCGGCCCTGGTCGCGCATGAGAAGGTCGCCGAGGCGGCGGTGGTGGGCTATCCGCATCCGCTGAAGGGGCAGGGCATCTATGCCTATGTGACGCTGATGAACGGGGTGGAACCCAGCGACGCGCTGCGCGCCGAGCTTGAGAAATGGGTGCGCACCGAGATCGGCCCGATCGCCAAGCCCGACCTGATCCAATGGGCGCCGGGGATGCCCAAGACCCGTTCCGGCAAGATCATGCGCCGCATCCTGCGCAAGATCGCCGAAAACGACTACGCCACCCTGGGCGACATCTCGACCCTCGCCGAACCGGAGGTCGTCGACGACCTCATCCAGAACAGAATGAACAAAGGGTGAGGCAAGGGGGGGCTTTCCCCGCAAGGATGAGAAGGCGGCCTCCGGGGGGAGGACCGGGTGCCGCCAGACCTGCCGGACGACCGATCCCAGACACGCGCCCTGGCCCCGCCGGGGACGGGACCGAAGAAGGATTGTCCGTCAAACCCGAAGCCGGAGGCAGGCCGGCTCAACAGGAGGAGGACTGATGGCTTATGCATCGCCCGACGCGACGACCCGTTCGCGTCCCATGACATCCGAGGAAAAGAAGGTCATCCTGGCCTCGTCCGCGGGCACGATCTTCGAATGGTACGACTTCTATCTCTATGGCTCGCTGGCCTCGATCATCGGCGCGCAGTTCTTCACGGCCTTCCCGGAATCGACGCGGAACGTCTTTGCGCTGCTGGCCTTCGCGGCGGGCTTCCTGGTGCGGCCCTTCGGCGCGCTTGTCTTCGGCGCCCTGGGCGACCTGATCGGGCGGAAATACACCTTCCTGACCACCATCCTGATCATGGGCCTGTCGACCTTCCTGGTCGGCCTGCTGCCCGGCTATGCGTCCTGGGGCATCGCGGCGCCGATCATTCTGATCGCGTTGCGGATGTTGCAGGGCCTGGCGCTTGGCGGGGAATACGGAGGCGCGGCGGTCTATGTGGCCGAACACGCGCCGCAGGGACGGCGCGGCTATTTCACCGCCTTCATCCAGACCACGGCGACGCTGGGGCTGCTGCTGTCGCTGGTGGTGATCCTGCTGGTCACGTCCTATGTGAACGCCAACTATCCCGCCGTGCCGCAGCTTGGCCTTGACGGCCAGCCGCTGCTGGATCCGACCGGCGCGCAGGTCATGCTGGATCCGTTCAAGGCCTGGGGCTGGCGGATTCCGTTCCTGGCGTCGATCTTCCTGCTGCTGATCTCGCTCTATATCCGCTTGCAGATGAACGAATCCCCGGCCTTCAAGAAGATGAAGGAAGAGGGCGCGCAGTCCAAGGCGCCGCTGAGGGAAGCCTTCGGCAACTGGCGCAACGGCAAGATCGCCCTGATCGCGCTGTTCGGCCTGACCGCCGGACAGGCCGTGGTCTGGTATTCGGGACAGTTCTACGCGCTGTTCTTCATCCAGAACGTCGTCAAGGTCGACCAGTTCAGCGCCAACGTCTTCGTCGCCTGGTCGCTGATCCTGGGCACGGCGGGCTTCATCTTCTTCGGTTCGCTGTCGGACCGCATCGGCCGCAAGCCGATCATCCTGGGCGGCTGCGCCCTGGCCGCGATCACCTATATGTGGGTGTTCCCGCTGCTGACCAGCGTCGCCAACCCGGCGCTGCACGCGGCCCAGCAGATCCCCGTGACGGTGACGGCCGCGCCCGAGGACTGCTCGTTCCAGTTCAACCCGGTCGGCACCGCGCAGTTCAACAACAGCTGCGACATCGTCAAGGCGACCCTGTCGAAATCCTCGGTCAATTCGGAAACCGTGGATGCGCCTGCGGGCACCGTGGCCTCGGTCCAGGTGGGCGATACGGTGGTGCAGTCCTATGACGCGAACGCCCTGACCGGCGAGGCGCTGGCGGCCGAGAAGGCGCGCTTCACGGCGGAAATCAACGCCGCGCTGACGGCGGCGGGCTATCCGCTGGTCGCGACCGACAACGCCACCGTGGCCAAGACCGACCACTTCTTCGACATCTTCAACGCCCAGAACCTCAAGATCGTGCTGATCCTGACCTATCTGATCGTGCTGGTGACGATGGTCTATGGCCCCATCGCCGCGCAACTGGTCGAGCTGTATCCGACCCGGATCCGTTATTCCGGCCTGTCGCTGCCCTATCACATCGGCAACGGCTGGTTCGGGGGGCTGCTGCCCGCGACGGCCTTCGCGATCTCGGCCCAGACCGGCAACATCTATGCGGGGCTGTGGTATGCGATCGTGATCGCGGTGATGACGGTGATCGTCGGCGCGCTGTTCGTGCCGGGCGACAGCCACAGGAAGAACATCTTCGCCGACGACGGCGTCTGAACCGCTGGCCGGGCCGGGGCTGTTCCCCGGCCCGGCCGCCCCCCTGTTCGTTCAGGAAGGCCCGGCCCATGGCGCGCATTTTGGTTGTCGAGACCTGCGCGCCCAGATGACGCGGCTGCTGGAGTGATCCTCAGCCCTGCCGCCGTCGCCACAGCGCCCAAAGGCCCAGCCCGATGGCAAGATAGGCCGCGTTCACCAGAAGCCCGCCCAGGATCTGCGTGGGCATCGGTTCTGGCCGGGGCGAGGCGCCGGTCGCCGGAATGATCACCGCCACGAACAGCGCCCCGGCGGCCAGCGGCGGCAGCATCCCGGTGATCGGGCGGTTGCGCAGCGTCGTCAGCAACAGCGCCGCCAGCAGGCCGATCCGAAACACATCCCCCGCCTGCGCGGCCAGCAAATCACCCATGACCTGTTCCTTCGTCTTTTCCGCAGCCTAGCCCGTGGGGCGGGACGGCGTCTATAACGGGATTTCGGGCTGGTCGGGGTCGATGGGAACGGCTGGGGTTTCGGGATCGCCCGGTTCGCGCGGCGATTCCCCCAGGGGCGGTGGCGGGGGCGCGTCGGCGCGGCGGCGGATCAGGATGTCGCCGTTCTCCAGCCGCTGAGGCGCCTGGTAATTGCCCAGGTCGTCGACCAGGACCGCCAGATCCCGCAGCACCGGACCCAGGTCGGTCAGGGCCTTGCCCATGCCGTCGCCCAGGTGGTCCAGTTGCGGGCCGAACTCGGTCCACAGGTTGTCGGCGATGATGCCAAGGCCGCGTTCGACCAGGCCGAACCCGTCCTCGGTCGCGGTTTGCGCGGCTGCGGGGACGGGCGCGGCCAGCAGTCCCAGGATCAGAAGCCGGTGCATGATCACCCCCGCGGGTTTCCTGAACGGTCGGTGCGGATGCTAAGCCCGCACCGGCCCCCTGTCGAGCGGCGCAACGAAAAAGGGCTGGCCCAAGGCCAGCCCTTTATATCCGACAGAACCCGGGTTCCGTACAGAATTCTTATTCCGTAGCGGGGGTGGTGTCGTCGTCGTCATCGTCGTCCGAAGCAACGGCGGCGATGACGCCCAGCAGCAGCAGGGCCGGGACGACCAGGCCAGCGTTGGTCGAGGCGGGACGCTCTTCCACGACGACGGGCTCGACGTCCACGACGGGGGCGACATAGCCACCGGCCAGAGCCGAGGTTGCGGTCAGGCCGAGAGCGGCAGCGAAGGTAGCGAATTTGGTCATGATCATGCTCCGTTTCGTTGAAAGCTGCCGTCACCGGCAACATCGAGGCGACAGTTACACAATCCCCAGACGTTTGAAAGCAGCATTGGTTCAAATCCGTCGCTGGGTCATGCCCACTGTTGCATATTGGCCAACACCCTGGCCTGGCCTTGGTTCCAGACGGCGGACGGCCCCGGCCGGGGTGTTGCAATCCCGCACTAAGCGCGGCGAAGCGCTTGGGAAATCATGAAGATTCCGGCGACGCAGCCATGATCGAGGGGCCTGCCGGAGTGTCCAGCCGCAGGCCGGCCCAAAGCCCTGCCATGACCGCCGCCGCCGCGATCAGTATGGCATTGCCGACCATTCTTTCGGGACTGCGCGACAATCCGCGGGCCGTCGCCGTGGGAACGACCGGCATGGCCGAAATCAGCAGCGATCCGACCAGGCGAATCGACAGGGCCGCTGCAATCGCAAGGGCAATGGAGAGCCTGCCCAGCATCCTGTGCATTGCCTGCCCGCGCGACACCAGGGCGCAAATCGCCCCCACGATCGCCAAGGCGACCAGCAGCGTCCCGGCATGATCTCGCCCGAGGCGATGCGGAAATCGACGCCGTGCAGCACCGTCCTTGTGCCCGCCGTGATGCCGGATGGTCAGGCCCTGGGTCTGGGATCAGGCGGTCATCCCCCGGTTCCGGCGCAGGCGGGGCACAGGCCCAAAGCCTCGATCGTGACGCGTTCGACCTGGAAGCCGCTTTCCGCCGCAAGATCGGACAGGGCGTCGCGGACGGGGGCGGCGGGCAGTTCGGCCAGCATGTCGCAGGACCGGCAGATCAGGAAGGCGGGCGCGTGATCGTGGCCCGGATGCAGGCAGGCGGCAAAGGCGTTCAGCCGTTGCAGGCGATGGGCCAGCCCGTGTTCGACCAGGAACTCCAGGGCGCGATAGGCCACCGGCGGCTGGCGGCCGAAGCCTTCGGCGGCCAGCCGGTCCAGCACCTCGTATGCGCCCATGGCGCGATGCGATTCCAGCAGGATTTCCAGCGTGCGCCGCCGCACCGGCGTCAGCCGCGCACCGTTTTCCGCAAGCCGGTCGCGGGCCTGGTCCAAGGCGCGCGCCTCGCAGGCGTGGTGGTCATGGGGCGCGAAGGCCGGGGCCGAGGAGGCAGGTTGATCGGACATTGGGTTATCTTATCACGTTCGACTGACTTGTGATCATATAAGATGCGAGGCCGCAGCCCTGCAAGAAATCACCCAGGCGGCGGCGCCCTGCTCGTTCCCCGGTCCGCATGGGGGACGAACCGGCGCCCGAGTTGGGATGCCGTGGGCGGCGAATAGGCGGTCCTTTGCACAGGCAAATGATTTCCGACTCTTTTACTTTGACAATCCAGATCAAACTTGTCAGATTTTCCGCAACGCAAGGCTAAACCCCAAGAGGCTGATCATGACCGCAGCGCGTCCCGCAGATTTCCAGCAACCGGCAACCAGCGTTCTGGCGCGCATCCCGCAGCATGACGCCACCACGCTGACGCGGGGCGGCAACCAGGCCCTGATCGTCCTGGACGAGCAGATCTATCAACTGCGCATCACGCGCGCCGGCAAGCTGATCCTGACGAAGTAATCCCTCCTTCACATCTGGATCATCCCTGGCGCGCGGCCCAGGGCAGGCGGCGGATCACCCGCGCGGCTTGTTCCTGGGGCCACCGCCCGGTTTGCCGTCCGGCCGCCCCTGCGGCTTGCCGGTGAACCGGGCGCCCTGACCGCCGCCCGCACCGCCCCGCGCCGGTTTCGGACCGCCCGGCTTGCCGAACGATTTGCGGTCGCCGCCCGGCTTGCCTTCGCCACGCGGCGCATCGCCCCGAGGCCTGAAGCCCCGGTCGCCCCCCGGCTTTCCGTCCCCGCGCGGCTTGAAGCCACGTTCGCCGGGCTTGCCATCCCCCCTTGGTTTGAACCCGCGTTCGCCCTCGGGCCGGTCGCCGCGCGCCTGGAAGGCAGGCTTCGCCCCCTCGCCCCCGGCCCCCGGCTTGCCGTGGCGCGGCCGGTCGCCCGCCGCGTCGCGATCCGCCCCCGGCTTGCCGGACCAGGGCCGGGCGGGACGGTCGCCGTTGCCTTGCGGGCGCTTGCCCCGGAACCCCGGCCGGTCGCCGCCCTCGTCCGAACCGGGACGGGGCTTGCCCGACCAGGGCCGCGCCGGGCGGTCCGAATCGTCGCGCGGACCGGCGGGCTTGCGGGCAAAGCGGCTGCCGCCCTCGGCATCGGCGCGGAACACCCGGCGCGGGGCGTCGCCGTCGTCGCGGCGCGGCTTGCGGGGGCCTTCAGCGCCGCGCGGGCGCATGTCGCGGTCCTTGGGGGCGGTCTCCCGGCCGGTCAGCAGCCCGCCAAGCTGGTCGCGCAGGACGCGCTTCTTGATCTCGACCACCTCGTTCTTTTCCATTCCGGTCAGCTTGAAGGGACCATAGCCGATGCGGATCAGCCGGTTCACCTGCAAGCCCACATGCGCCATCGCGCGGCGGATTTCACGGTTCTTGCCCTCGCGGATGCCGACCGTCAGCCAGGCATTCGCGCCCTGCTGGCTGTCCAGCTTGATCTCCATCGGGGCGAATTCCTCTCCCTCGATGGTGGCGCCGCGGCGCAGGGGGGCGAAGGTCATGTCGCTGGGCGTGCCGTTCACCCGCACCCGGTATCGGCGCAGCCAGCCGGTCGAGGGCAGTTCCAGCCGCCGCTTCAGCTCTCCGTCATTGGTCAGCAGCAGCAGACCTTCGGATGTCAGGTCCAGCCGCCCGATGGTCATCACGCGCGGCAGATCGCGGGGCAGGGCGTCGAACACCGTCTGGCGGCCCTTTTCATCGGATTCGGTCGTGACCAGGCCCAGCGGCTTGTAATACAGCCACAGCCGGGTTTCCTGCGGTTCGTCCAGCGTCTTGCCGTCCACGGTGATGCGGTCGCTGGGCAGCACGTCAAGCGCCGGGCTGTCGATCTTTTTCCCGTTCACCGTCACCCGGCCCTCCAGGATCATCCGTTCCGCGTCGCGGCGGCTGGCGACGCCGGCGCGGGCCATCACCTTGGCGATGCGGTCGGAGGGCGCGGTCGGGGAGGGGGACTGGGACGGGGCGGGGGTCAAGCTGTCGTCGGTCATGGCGATCTTCTCCTGCGCATCGCTGCGGTGGCAAAGCGGCGCTTCTAGCGGAAGCGGCGCGGGTGGGAAAGGGCGGCTTGCGCGGCGGCGGCGCCCTTGCGACAAGCGGGCATGACCCGCTTCACCTCTCATATGGCCCTGGCCCTGGATCAGGCAAGGGCGGCGGCCCTGCGCGGCGAGGTTCCGGTCGGCGCCGTGGTGGTGGATCCGGCCGGGCGCGTCGTCGCGGCCGAGGGCAACCGGACCCGAGAGCTGTCCGATCCGACCGCCCATGCCGAGATCCTCGCGATCCGCGCCGCCTGCCGCGCCGTCGGGTCCGAACGCCTGCCGGGCCATGACCTGTGGGTGACGCTGGAGCCTTGCCCGATGTGCGCGGCGGCGATCTCGGCGGCGCGGATCGGGCGGCTGTATTACGGGGCCAGCGATGTGCGCATGGGCGGAGTCGAACATGGCGCGCGGGTCTTCGACCATCCGCAATGCCATCACCGGCCCCAGATCTATGACGGAATCGACGCCGAGGGGGCACGGGCGCTGCTGCTGGGCTTCTTCCAGCACCGCCGATGACGGTTGCGCCGCCCGCGCGGCGTGGCTATACCGTCGCCCATGCGGGTGTAGCTCAATGGTAGAGCAGCAGCCTTCCAAGCTGAATACGTGGGTTCGATTCCCATCACCCGCTCGAATCAACCCCCAAAGCCGGTCAGTGGAAGGCGACGGTATCCTTGCGCAGGATGGATTGCAGTTCCATCGTGTCGGGGTCGATCCGCACCAGATGCCCCTCGACGATGGCATAGCGGCTGCCGGGCAGGTCGGTCCCCAGGCCATAACGACCGGGAAAGTCGATGAAAGTCGTGGCTTCGGGGGAAAGGATGTCGCCCGGCCGCAGCACTTTCGGCGACGACCGGGCCATGGCGGCCTGAGTCGTGCCCTGCGCCCGAGGGGCATCGTTGCTGGATATTGCGATCAGGACGGCTGCCGCTGCGGCAGCCGCGATCACCATGATCTTGCGTATCATCGTCTTGCCCGGCTGTGTCGACCTTCCACGATGGAACCGGGCAGAAGCCGTCCCGGTTCCGGATGGCGTCACAGTTCCGTCGTATCAGCCGTTTTTTTCGACGAAGCGTTGCAACATTGCCGAAAAGTCGCGGCCACGCCCGCCCTCCTGTTCCACGAAGCGGTCGTAAAGCTGCCGGGCCAGCGCGCCCATCGGCGTATCGGCCCCGGCGGACGCC
Organism: Paracoccus sp. S3-43; assembly: GCF_029027965.1. Taxonomy (NCBI): domain Bacteria; kingdom Pseudomonadati; phylum Pseudomonadota; class Alphaproteobacteria; order Rhodobacterales; family Paracoccaceae; genus Paracoccus; species Paracoccus qomolangmaensis. The sequence continues at coordinate 975,613 of NZ_CP119082.1, forward strand.
GCCGCCGCCTGCGACAGGTTCAGATCCTTCAGCATCAGTTCGGCGGCGAAACCGGGCTTGTAACCGTTGTCGGCGGGCGATGTCGGCCCCACGCCCGGCGCCGGGCAATAGGCGTTCATCGACCAACTGTAACCGGAACTGGTCGACACCACGTCGAACATCTTCTGCCGGTCAAGGCACAGCTTGTCGGCAAGCGCGAAGGCCTCGCAGGTGGCGATCATGGTGACGCCCAGGATCATGTTGTTGCAGATCTTCGCGGCCTGACCGGCGCCCGCCTCGCCGCAATGGACCGCCTTCTGGCCCATGATCTCGAACAGCGGCTGGACGGTGGCGAAGGCGTCCTCTGGCCCGCCGACCATGAAGGTCAGCGTTCCCGCCTGCGCCCCGCCGATCCCGCCCGAGACCGGCGCATCAAGCGCGCCAAGCCCCGCCGCCCGCGCCTGTTCGGCCACGGCGCGGGCGCTGTCCACATCGACGGTCGAACAGTCGCACAGCACCGCGCCCGGTTTCATCGCCGGGATCACCTGATCCGCGACCGCCCGCAGGATCGGACCGTTGGGCAGCATGGTGATGACCACATCGGCATCCGCCGCGGCCGCCGCGGCGCTGTCGGCCAGGGTCAGCCCCTCGGGCGCGGGGGCGGCGGTGTCGAAGCCCGTGACCTGATGGCCGGCGCGCGCGAGGTTCGCGGCCATCGGCGCGCCCATGTTGCCAAGCCCGATGAATGCGATCTTCATGCGTCTTCCCTCCAGCTCAGTTCGTGATGCCCCAGCGGGGCCAGCAGCGCGGCCACATGGGCGGGGCTGGCATCGGCCATCCATTTGGGCTTGCGGTCCTTGTCGATGATCTGGGCGCGCACGCCTTCCAGAAAATCGGTGTCCTGGGTGGCGCGATAGGTGAAGCGGTATTCGCGGGCCAGCGAATCCTGGATCCGGGCGTCGTCCCGCGCGGCCCGCACCATCGCCAGCCCCGCCGCCATCGACAGCGGCGAATTGGCGTGCAGGATGTTCAGCGCCTGGGCGTTGCCGTCCTGTTCAAGCGCGTCGATGATGTCGGCCACCGTCTCTTCGGCAAAGGGCGACAGGTCCATGGTGCGCAAGGGCGCGGTCGGCGCATCCTCGCCCTCGATCAGCGACAGATCGCCGGTGGCCTCCAGCCGGGCGATCAGGTCCGGCCAGCGATCCTCGGGCAGGTAGATGTCGGCGAAGCCCGCGTGGATCGCGTCGCCCGCGCCCATCCGCGCCCCGGTCAGCGCCAGGTATTCGCCGATCCGCCCCGGCGCGCGGGACAGAAGCCAGGTGCCGCCCACATCGGGGATCAGGCCGATGCCGGATTCCGGCATGGCAATCTGGGTCGTGTCGCCGACGATGCGGTGGCTGGCATGTCCCCCCACGCCGACGCCGCCGCCCATGACGAAACCCTGCATGAAGGCGACGATGGGCTTGGGATAGTCGGCGATGGCCGCGTTCATGCGGTATTCGTCCGCGAAGAACTGCTGCCCCAGGGCGTGATTCCCCGCCAGCCCGGCGCGATAGACCGCCGCGATGTCGCCGCCCGCGCAGAAGGCGCGTTCGCCCTCGGCGTCGATGATGACCAGGGCCATGTCGGGATCGTCGCGCCAGCCGTCAAGCGCGCGGTGGATCGCCAGGGCCATCTCGTGGCTCAGCGCGTTCAGCGCCTTGGGCCGGGTGAAAGTGATGCGCCCGGCGCGCCCCTCCTTGCGGATGTTCAGATCGTCCATGTTACCCCCGTTCGGCCAGCATCGCCCGTCCGACGATGAGGCGCATGATCTCGTTGGTGCCTTCCAGGATCTGATGCACGCGCAGGTCGCGCACGATCTTCTCGATCCCGTAATCGGCCAGATAGCCGTAACCGCCATGCAGTTGCAGGCAGCCGTTCGCCACCTCGAAGGCGCGGTCGGTGACATGCAGCTTGGCCATGGCGCAGAACTTGGTGGCGTCCGGCGCGCCGTTGTCCAGCTTCCACGCCGCCTGCCGCAGCAGGATGCGCGCCGATTGCAGCGCGGTCTCCATCTCGGCCAGGCGGAATTGCAGGGCCTGGAACTGGTCCAGCCGCTGCCCGAAGGCGCGGCGTTCGCCCATATAGGCCAGCGTCGCATCCAGCGCCGCCTGCGCCCCGCCAAGCGCGGTGGCCGCGATGTTCAGCCGCCCGCCGTCCAGCCCCGCCATGGCATAGGCGAAGCCGCGCCCTTCCTGCCCCAGCAGGTGGTCGGCCGGGATCTCGCAATCGTCGAACTGGACCTGCGCGGTCGGCTGGGCGCGCCAGCCCATCTTGTCCTCGGGCGCGCCGAAGGACAGGCCGGGGGTGCGGTCGGGAACGATCAGCGCGCTGATCCCGCGCGGCCCGTCGCCGCCGGTGCGGGCCATCACGATATAGGCGTCCGAATATCCCCCGCCCGAGATGAAGGCCTTGGTCCCGTTCAGCCGCCAGCCGCCATCCGTCCGGTCGGCGCGCGTGCGCAGGGCGGCGGCGTCCGATCCGCTGCCGGGTTCGGTCAGGGCATAGCTGAAGACGGTTTCCATGCTGCACAGGCCGGGCAGCCAGCGGGCCTTGGCATCGGCCGATCCGAACTTGTCGATCATGCCGCCGCACATGTTGTGGATCGACAGGAAGGCCGCGACCGAGGGGCAGGCCATCGCCAGCGCCTCGAACACCAGGGTGCCGTCCAGACGCGACAGGCCCGCGCCGCCATGATCCTCGGTCGCGTAAAGCCCGCCAAAGCCCAAGGCGGCGACATCGGACCACAGGTCGCGCGGGATGGTTCCGTCAGATTCCCACCGTCGGGCATGGGGGGCGATGCGATCGCGGCCGAAATCGCGCGCCATGTCGAAGATGGCCTGCTGTTCCTCGGTCAGCGCGAAATCCATGCCCTTTCCCCCCTCAGAAATTGAACATGCGTTTAATTGCCCGGCTTGTCCCGGTTTGGCAAGGGCGACAGGCCGTGGTGGAATTCCGCGATCAGGTGGCGGACCAGTTCGATCATCGCCTCGTCCCGCGTCGCGCCCGCGGCCATGGCGCGGGCCAGGACGGCGCGCTGGCGGGCGGCGGATCCGCCTTCGGCCACGATGTCGCGCGTGCGGGCGACCTGGGGCTGGCTGTCCAGGGCATCGGCGTCCTGGGCGATCAGCGCCAGCCAGTCCTCGACCGCCTGGGCAAAGGGGATGATCGTTTCCGCGCCAAAGTCGATGGGGCCTTCGGCCATGCCGTATCGGGCGGCGCGCCAGCGGTTTTCGGCGATCAGGAACGGGTCGTATTGCCGCCAGCGTTGGTTCTGCCGCGACAGCCGCCACAGCATCCGCGTGGTGGCTTGGATCAGCGCGGCCAGGGTGATCGTATCGTCCAGCCGGGGCGAGGCGTCGCAGACCCGCGTCTCCAGCGTCGGAAATTTCGACGACGGGCGCAGATCCCACCAGATCTTGCTGCTGTCCTCCAGGATCCCCAGGCCGATCAGCGCCTGCACCGATCGCTCGAACTCCTCCCATCCGCTGAATTGCGGCGGCAGCCCGGTGCGCGGCATTCCTCCGAAGACGGTCGTGCGATACGAGGCCAGCCCCGTGTCGCTGCCCTGCCAGAACGGGCTGGAGGCCGAGAGCGCCAGAAGATGCGGCAGGAAATAGGTCAGCTGGTTCATCAGGTCGATGCGCAGCGCCGGCTCTTCCAGGCCGACATGGACATGCATTCCGCAGATCAGCATCCGCCGCGACACCGCCCCCATGTCGCGCGACAACTGGTGATAGCGGTCCTTGTCGGTGTGGAACTGGTCGCGCCAGTCCGCGAAGGGATGGCACGACGCCGAGATCGGCGCCAGCCCGTAATCCGCCGCGATTCGCGCCACCGTGCGGCGCAGATGCGCCAGATGTTCGCGGCCCTGCGCGATGTCGGCCGATACGGGCGTTCCGACCTCGATCTGGCAGCGCAGGAATTCCGGGGTCACGCTGTCGCCCAGGGCGTCGCGGCAGGCCTGCATCATGGCGTCGGGGGCAGGGGCCAGATCGCCCGTGTCCGGGTCGACCAGCAGATATTCCTCTTCGATGCCGAGGGTGAAATCGGGTTCGATGGTCATGGCCGCCTTCATCGTTTGCCGCATGGAACCCGTCGGCGCAGGTCAGCGCAAGGCCCGCGCCGTTCCGGGACGGACGAAAGCCGAAATTTTCGCGCCAGGGTAGAATATTCCGACTCGCCGAAACACGCGATTAACGGCCAGCCAGCATTTGCTCTGCCGCCGCAAGCCTGCCTGCTCAAGACACGGAAAGGGCGGGATTTGTCCCCGCCCTTCGTCCATTCAGTCCATCGCCTTGAAGTTCAGCGCCACGCCGTCCTTGATCCCCGAGAACCAGCGGGCGGTGACGGTCTTGGTCTTGGTATAGAAGCGGAAGGCGTCCGGGCCATACTGGTTCAGGTCGCCGAAGGCCGACTTCTTCCAGCCGCCGAAGCTGTAATAGGACAGCGGCACCGGGATCGGGAAGTTGATGCCGACCATGCCGACGTTCACCCGGCTGGCGAAGTCGCGCGCCGTGTCGCCATCGGCGGTATAGATCGCCGTGCCGTTGCCGTAATCGTTGTCCATGACCAGCTTCAGCGCATCCTCATAGCTGTCGCGGCGCACCGTGGTCAGCACCGGGCCGAAGATCTCTTCCTTGTAGATGTCCATGTCCGGGGTGGCGCGGTCGAACAGCGACGGGCCGCAGAAGAAGCCGTTCTCATAGCCCTGGATCCTCAGGTCGCGGCCGTCGACCACCAGATCCGCGCCCTGATCCACGCCCGATGCGATCAGACGGTTGATGCGGTCCTGCGACGCCTTGGTGATGACCGGGCCGAAATCCACGTCCTCGCCCGCGGTATAGGGGCCGACCTTCAGCTTTTCGATCTTCGGCACCAGCCGCTGGATCAGCGCGTCGGCGGTCTTGTCGCCCACCGGCACCGCGACGGAAATCGCCATGCAGCGTTCGCCCGCAGCCCCGAAACCCGCGCCGATCAGCGCATCCGCCGCCTTGTCCAGATCGGCGTCGGGCATGATGATCATGTGGTTCTTGGCGCCGCCGAAACATTGCGCGCGCTTGCCGTTGGTCGCCGCGCGGCCATAGATGTATTGCGCGATCGGCGTGGATCCGACAAAGCCCACCGCCTGGATCACGTCATGGTCCAGGATCGCGTCCACGATCTCCTTGTCGCCGTTCACGACCTGCAACACGCCATCGGGCAGCCCGGCCTGCTGCGCAAGCTTCGCCAGCAGGATCGAGGTCGAGGGCACGCGTTCGGACGGCTTCAGGATCATCGCGTTGCCGGCCGAGAGCGCCGGCCCCATCTTCCACAACGGGATCATCGCCGGAAAGTTGAAGGGCGTGATGCTCGCGACCACGCCCAGCGGCTGGCGCATCGAATACAGGTCGATGCCGGGGCCGCCATTGTCGGTGAATTCGCCCTTCAGCATGGCGGGCGCGCCCATGCAGACCTCGATCACCTCAAGCCCGCGCTGCACGTCGCCGCGCGCATCGGGCAGGGTCTTGCCGTGTTCGCGGCTGACCAGTTCGGCCAGGGCATCCATGTTGTCGTTGATCAGCTGGCCCAGCTTCATCATCACCCGCGCGCGGCGCTGCGGGTTGGTGGCGGCCCAGCCGACCTGCGCCTTCGCGGCGCTTTGGATGGCCGCGTCAAGCTCGGCCGGGGTCGCCAGCGGGACGCGGGCGATCACCTCGCCCGTCGCGGGGTTATAGACATCGCCGAAACGCCCCGAGCTTCCCTTGACCTCTTTGCCGTCAATCCAGTGCGAGAGTTCTTCCATGGCATCCTCCTGATCTGCGGGCAGCCTAGCCTTGCGGAATTGCCGGATAAAGGGGCAGGATGGCAAAGACGTTTTGCATTATCGCAAAGGTGGCTGGATGGACTGGGACGACCTGCGCATCTTTCTGGCGGTGGCGCGGACCGAAAGCCTGTCCGGGGCGGGGCGCAGGCTGGGCATGGACGCATCCACCATCGGGCGGCGCATCGCCCGGCTGGAGGGCGCGGTGGGCGCGGCGCTGTTCGCCAAGACGCCGCAGGGATACGCCCTGACGGCCGAGGGCGCGCGCCTGATCGCCCCGGCCGAGGCGGCCGAGCAGGGCGCCCATGCTGCCGCCGAGGCGGTGCGGCGCGAGGCCGGGCTGACCGGGCAGTTGCGCATCGGCGCCCCGGACGGCTGCGCGAACTATCTGCTGCCGCTGGTGGCGCGCGACCTCTGCGCGGCCCATCCGGGGCTGGAGATCCAGATCGTCGCCCTGCCGCGCGTGGTGAACCTGACCAAGCGCGAAGCCGACATGGCCGTCGCCGTATCCCCGCCCGATACCGGGCGGCTGACCGTGCAGCGGCTGACCGATTACCACCTGCACCTTGCCGCGCATGGCGATTACCTGCGCGCGGCGCCCCCGATCCGCGATCTGGCCGATCTGCGCGGGCACCGGATGATCGGCTATATCCCCGACATGATCTTCGACCGCGAACTGGATTATCTGTCGGAAACCGGGGTCGAGAGCGCGGCGATCACCTCGAACTCGGTCTCGGTGCAGATGCAGGCGATCCGGGCGGGGGCGGGGCTGGGGATCGTCCACGACTTCGCCATCCCCTTCGCGCCGGGGGTGGAACTGGTCCTGCCCGACCGCATCGCCCTGCGGCGCAGCTTCTGGTTGATCCGCCACGCCGACGACCGCGCCTCGCGCCGCCTGTCGCTGCTGGCCGACCTGCTGGCCCAGGGCCTGCGGGCCGAGGTCGCACGGCTTGAATCGCAACTTCGTCGCACTTGACGGATCACGATTCGGGGAAAATGATGGATTCAGCAAAAACGCCACCGGAGGATGTCCCATGCTCGTCAATCAGTTGCTGTCGATGAAAACCGCCTCGGGCAAGCCCGGCATCGAAGCGCAGACGATCCTGACCATCCGCCCCGACGCGACGCTGGGCGAAGCCGTGAAGATGCTGTCCGACCTGCGCATCGGCGCCGTGGTGGTGTCCAGCGACGGCAGGAAGCCGCAGGGGATCCTGTCGGAACGCGATATCGTGCGCCAGCTTGGCGCGCATGGGCCGGATGTGCTGTCGACCCCCATCGCCGAGGTGATGACCCGCGACGTGCAGACCTGCACCATGGCCGAGGACGCGCTGGCGATCCTGGAACGCATGACCCAGGGCCGCTTCCGCCACCTTCCGGTGGTGGACGACAATGGCGAGATGCTGGGCGTGGTCTCCATCGGCGATGCGGTCAGCGGGCGGCTCAAGGAATTGGCGGCGGAAAAAGAGGCGCTGACCGGAATGATCATGGGGGCCTGACGGCGCCGCAATTGCTTGCAATTCCGGCAGGAATCCGCTTTCCCTGCGGGGCAGGCAAGCAAAGGACGCCCGTTCATGCGTATCGGTCTTTACCCCGGCACCTTCGATCCGATCACGCTGGGCCATATCGACATCATCCAGCGGGCCATGGCCCTGGTGGACCGGCTGGTGATCGGCGTCGCCATCAACCGCGACAAGTCGCCCCTGTTCAGCCTGGAGGACCGCGTGGCGATGGTTCAGGCCGAATGCGACCAGATCGCCACCCGCACCGGGGGCGAGATCGTGGTCCATCCGTTCGAGAACCTGCTGATCGACTGCGCCCGCGATGTGGGCGCCCAGGTGATCGTGCGCGGGCTGCGCGCGGTGGCGGATTTCGAATACGAATTCCAGATGGTCGGCATGAACCGCGCCCTGGATGCCAGCATCGAGACCGTGTTTCTGATGGCCGATGCCCGGCGGCAGGCCATCGCCTCGAAGCTGGTCAAGGAAATCGCCCGGCTGGGCGGCGATGTGTCGAAATTCGTGACGCCGCCGGTCCAGCAGGCGCTGTCGGACCGCTTTGGCGGATAGGGCTTGCGACAATCTGTCGCGCTGCTAGCATCCGGTCGGACGCGCGCCCTGACGTGACAACCGGAGGAATCCTTGACCCGGCCCGACCTGCCCGCGCGCGACGACCACACGCTGCCCGACCACGACCTGCCCGACCACGACCTGCCCGACGACATCCCCGAACCGGCCTCTATCGCCCTGTCGGATCTGTCCGCTGCGCTGACCCTGGGCTGGCGCGACTTTCGCCGCGCACCCGCCTTCGGGCTGCTGTTTTCGGCTTTCTACGTGCTGGGCGGCTGGGCGCTGGCCTCGGTCGCCTTCGCGTCGGGGCAGGACTGGTGGTTGATCCCCTTCATCCTGGGCTTTCCGCTGATCGCCCCCTTCGCCGCCACCGGCCTCTATGAGGTCAGCCGCCGGATCGAGGCGGGCGAGCCGCTGGACACCGCCCGCATCCTGCGCGTGGTGTTCGAGCAGCGCCAGCGGCAGATCCCGTCGATGGCGATGGTGATCCTGCTGCTGTTCATGTTCTGGGTCTTCGTCGCCCATACGGTCTTTGCACTGTTCATGGGCGTGTCGGCGCTGACCCATATCACCAGTTCGGCCGAGGTTCTGTTGCAGGGCAGGGGGCTTGTCATGCTGGTTCTGGGCACGCTGATCGGCGGCGGCTTCGCGGCGGTGCTGTTCAGCTTTACCGTGGTCGGCCTGCCGCTGCTGCTGGATCGGGAGGTCGATTTCATCACCGCCATCATCACCTCGTGCCGGGCGGTGGCGGCCAATCCGGGCGTCATGGCCGCCTGGGCCGCGCTGATCGCGATCTGGCTGTTCGTGGCGATCCTGCCGGGCTTCCTGGGCCTGCTGATCGTGCTGCCGGTGCTGGGCCATGCCAGCTGGCACCTCTATCGCCGGGTGATGGCGGACTAACCCCGCCCGATGAAGGGCATGTTGGTGGCCATTACCGTCATGAACTGCACATTGGCGCCCTGGGGCAGGCCCGCCATGTGCAGCACCGCATCGGCCACGACTGCCACATCCATCAATGGCTCGGCATCGGGCGCGTTGGTGCTGACCTGGCTCAGCAATTCCGTCGCGGCATTGCCGATGTCGATCTGGCCGCAGGCGATGCCAAAGGGCCGCCCGTCCAGCGACAGCGATTTCGTCAGCCCGGTCACGGCGTGTTTCGAGGTCGTATAGGCCACCGATCCCGGCCGCGGCGCATGGGCCGAAATGGAACCGTTGTTGATGATCCGCCCGCCCTGCGGATCCTGCGCCCGCATCAGCCGGAAGGCCGCGCGGGCGGACAGGAACATGCCGGTGACGTTGACGGCGATCACGTCGCGGAAGGTGTCGGGGTCCATCGCGTCGGGCGTCACCGGATCCACCCCGCGCCCGGCATTGTTGAACAGCACGTCCAGCCGTCCCCATGCGGCATGGGCCTGGTCGAAGGCGGCGTCGACAGCGGCTTCCTCGGTCACGTCGCAGGGCAGGATCAGCGCCGGGGCATCACCGGCCGTGTCGCGCAGCGCATCGGCCCGGCGGCCCAGCAGCCCGACCCGCCATCCCGCCGCCAGGAAGCGCCGGGCGGTCGCCCGCCCGATGCCGCTGCCCGCGCCGGTGACGATGATGGACGGCGCCCAAGCCATCAGACGACCCGTTGCCGCTGCTGGCCCAGCCCGTCGATTCCCAGCCGCATCACCTGCCCGCGCCGCAGATAGACCGGCGGCTTTTGCCCCATGCCGACGCCCGGCGGCGTGCCGGTGGCGATCACGTCGCCCGGATGCAGCGTGGTGAAGCGGGAGGTATAGGCCACGATCTCCTCGGGTCCGAAGACCATCGTCGCGGTGGTGCCGTCCTGGAAGCGGCGGCTGTCCACCTCCAGCCACAGGCGCAGGGCGCGCGGGTCGGGGATGTCATCCGCCGTCACCAGCCAAGGACCGATGGGGCCGAAGCCGTCATGGCCCTTGCCCTTGTCCCAGGTGCCGCCGCGCCGCAACTGCCAGTCGCGTTCGCTGATGTCGTTGATGACGCAGTAACCGGCGATATGGGCTGCCGCCTGACCCTGCGGGATGTGGCTGCCGCCATCGCCGATGACGATGCCCAACTCCACCTCCCAATCCGTCGCGGTCGAGTCCTTTGGCAGGACCAGGTCGTCGTCCGGCCCGGCGATGCAGCTTGTCCATTTGGTGAACAGGATCGGCTCGGCCGGGACATCCATCCCGGCCTCGGCGGCGTGGTCGGCATAGTTGAGGCCCACGGCCAGGAACTTGCCGACCCCCGCTACGCAGGCGCCCAGGCGCAGATCCTGCTGGGCCATGCCCTCGACCAGGGGCAGCGACGCGGGATCGATCGCCCGCAGCGCGGCCAGCCCGTCGCGGGTCAGGCAAGCGGGGCCGATATCCGCGACATGGGCCGACAGATCGCGCACACGACCGCCATGGTCCAGAAGTCCCGGCCTTTCAGCGCCTTTCGCGCCATATCTGACAAGTTTCATGCATCCTCCCCTTGCGTTGACCGGCGAAGCCTAGCCCATGTCGCAGCCCCCGATTTTGCCGGATCGCCACATGCTTTATGCGGCAGAAGGCGAAAATCCAGCAGATCCGGCACGGCAAAACGGCCCGCGAAAGGCGGGCCGTGGCGTCAGGCGAAACGACTTATTCCGAGGCGGGCGGCGCCAGCTTCTTGGTCGGGCCGTTGGCGATCGGGTCTTCCTGCCGCTGGACGGATCCCTCGAAATGCGCGCCCGATTCGATGGCGATGGTCTTGTGGATGATGTCGCCTTCGACGCGGGCGCTGGCCGACAGGCGCACCTTCAGGCCCCGGACGCGGCCCACGACGCGGCCGTTCACGACAACCTCGTCGCCGACGATCTCGCCCCGGATGGTGGCGCTTTCGCCGATCACCAGCTGATGGGCGCGGATGTCGCCTTCGACGGTGCCTTCGATCTGGATGTCGCCTTCGGTGCGGATATTGCCGGTCACCGTCAGATCCGACGACAGGACCGACGGCGCGGACCGCCGTGCGGCCGCCGCGGCCGGGGATTCGGCCCGTTCATAGCCGGGCGAGACAGGGGATTCGAAGGGGGCGGTGGGATCCGAGGCTGCGGGTGTCTGCGATTTCTCGGTCACGCGGGTCTTACTGAACATTGCTTGCTGCCTTGATGAAGCTCATCGGGTCAACGGCCCGACCCTTCATGCGCACCTCATAGTGCAGATGCGGCCCGGTCGAGCGTCCGGTACTGCCCATATCACCGATCCGCTCGCCTTGCGACACCCTTTGGCCGACCTTCACGCGAATCCGCGACAGGTGGCCATAGCGCGTCTCGACCCCCAGTTCGTGTTCGACCTTGATCAGGTTGCCATAGGCGCCCTGGCGGCCGGCAAAGGTGACCACGCCGTCGCCCGTCGCATGGATCGGCGTGCCGACCGGGGCGGCCATGTCGATGCCCTCATGCATACGGCCCCAGCGGCGCCCGAAGCCCGAGCTATAGCGAAACGACTGCTTGACGGGCATCGCCAGCGGCAGTTTTTCCATGGCGATGCGATAGGTGTTCATCTGGTCCAGCGTGACGATGATCTGGTTGGCCTTCGTCTCGCTGTTGGTCAGGGCGGCGTCGCCGCGTGTGGACCGGCCCATCGGCGTCAGCGGGCCGCCCTGGCCCGAATAGCCCTCGCGAATCCTGTCCAGCACATCCTCGGGGTTCATGCCCACCGACCGGAACACATCGTCCAGCGGCTTGACCGAGACGCTGACGGCGTCTTCCAGCTGGGTCAGGATCTGATCGTTGCGGGCCAGGATCTGGTCGCGTTCCAGGGACAGTTCCGCGACCGCGCGGCGGGCTTCCTCGGCCTGCTGGACGGCGGTGGCGCGTGCGTCGGCGGTCTGGCGCAGCTCTCGGGTGAGGATGTCCAGGGCGGCGGCGACTTCGCGGTCGCGGGCGGGATCGGTGTCCCGGGCAGGCCCGCCATCGGCCACGGCGCGGGCGTCGTCGCGGTCGCTGATCGCGCTGCGCAGGGTGGATTGCACCACGTCCAGCCCGGCTTCCAGTTCACGGCGCTTCTCCTCGGAGGCGAGCAGTTGCGACTGCATCTGCGACACCTGCTCCAGCGCGACCGCAAAGCGGTTCTGCGCGGCCAGGGCCTCGGCCGCGCGGGCGTCGCGTTCCCGGGACAGTTCGGTCAGGCGCTGTTCGAACGCCGTCTGGGTGCGGGCGATGCCGTCGCGGGACGATCCCGTGCTGATCGCGTCGATCGCCAGGACCGAGCTTGCAACCAGCGTCCAGCCGAAGGCCAGGGTGATGCCGCCGATGCCGACAAGCTGGGTCAGCGGGCGCAGGCGGACGAACCGGGTCGGGTCGTCGGACCGCAGGAACAGGCGCTTTTCCGGCAGGATGCGTTCCAGCGAGGCGTTCAAGCGGTTCGTCACCTTTGGCAAATCATGTCCCCCGACAGCGCGCCCCGGTTGAATCGGGCGACCTCGTTCCAGTTTGAAGGGGGTTAATCGCATGTCTGCCTTCCTGGCAACAAGCCGGGCGGGATTGGTTCCCGCGATGCGCGGAACCTTGCCCTTGCGGGCGGGAATCCGCCGACTTTCCACAAGATATAGATCGAAGCCTCAGGATATTTCATAAGGTAGTGGTCCGTTCCGGTCGGCGGGGATGCGCAGGGGCCGGTCGATCGGCGGCACCGACCGCTGGTGGCAATCGGGGCGCGGACAGATCCGGCAGGAAATTCCGATGGGTTCGAAGGCGCGCGGCTTGGTCAGGTCCAGCCCGTCGGCATAGACGACGCTGCGCGCATGGGTGACCTCGCAGCCCAGGCCGATGGCGAAGCGGCGCACCGGGGCGTTGAAGGCGCCCGCGTGTTTCGACACGTCGCGCGACATCAGCAGATAGCGCATTCCGTCCGGCGTTTCGGCAAGCTGGCGCAGGAAGCGGCCCGGCTGCTCGAACGCCTGATGGACGTTCCACAGCGGACAGGCGCCGCCGAAGCGGGCGAATTGCAGGCGGGTCGCGGAATGGCGCTTGGTGATGGTGCCCGCCTGGTCGACGCGGACGAAGAAGAACGGCACCCCCTTGGCGCCGGGCCGTTGCAGCGTGGACAGCCGGTGCGCCACCTGTTCCAGCGAGGCGCCGAACAGATGCGACAGCCGCTCCAGATCATGGCGCTCGGCCTGGGCGGCGGCCAGGAAGGCGCGATAGGGCATCAGCGCGGCCCCCGCGAAATAATTGGCCAGCCCCACCCGCGCCACGTCCCGCGCGGTCTGGCTGCGGAAGCGGGCCAGATCCAGGGTCGCGTCCAGCAGGTCGGACTGCCGTTCCAGGGCGACCAGATGCAGAAGCTGGAACAGTTGCGTAGGGCGTTCGGCCGCGGCGTTCACCTGGATGTCGGACCCGGCGCGGCGGAACACGGCATTGGCGGGCAACTCGGTGCGCGTCACCCGGATTCCGCGCTGCGCCAGGGCGGCGACGCCCGCGTCCCAGGGGTCCAGCCGCTGCCCCGCCGGGCAGGCAAAGCGTTCGGCCGCGCGGTCCACCGCGTCGATATAGTTGTCGCAGTAATGGAAGAAGTCGCGCACCTCCTCCCACGGGGTGGACAGGGCGTTCTGGCCCGAGGCGCCGATCGCCTCGTCCAGGGCGGCCAGCCGTTCCTGGCCCTGGCGGTGGGCGCGGTACAGATCCAGGAAGGCGCGGGCCAGCACCGGGGCATTGGTCGCGGCCAGGCGCAGGTCGGCCAGCGGCGGGGTCGCGTCGAACAGCGGATCGGCCAGGGCCTCCTGCATGTCGATGACCATGCGTTCCGCGTCGCCCGCGGCCAGCGTGGTCAGGTCGACGCCGAATTCCTGCGCCAGCCGCAGCAGCACCCCCACCGAGATCGGCCGGTGGTTGTTTTCCATCTGCGACAGATAGGGCAGGGACACCCCCAGCCGTTCGGCGAACCGCTTTTGCGTCAGCCCGCTGCGCCCCCGCGTTTCGCGCAGCGACGTGCCTGCATAGATCTTCTGAGTGGCCATCCCGCTCCCCCAACTTTGCAAAAGCTGCCATAGCGTTTGCAAAGCGGTCAGGGCAAGGGCCGCGATGGTGGAGGGGGGCAGGGAGCGAGTCAGGATCATGGCTGGATCGTGACGCAAAAGCGCTAAGATATCGTTGCCGCTTGCGCAGGATCGGGCGTCGGGTTTTCATCGCGGCATGAAGCACCGCAACGGCAACCGCATCCTGACCGGAACCCGAATCCGCGAACGCCGCCTGGCGCTGTCGCGCCGACAGGCCGATGTGGCGCGCGCTGCGGGGATTTCAGCGGCTTACCTGAACCTGATCGAACACAACCACCGCCCCGTGGGCGATCACCTGGTCCTGCGCCTGGCCGCCGCGCTGGAGGTGTCGGCCGCCGAACTGGCCGAGGGCCGGGAAGAAGCCCAGATCGCCGCCCTGCGCGAGGCGGCGGTGCGTCTGCCCGACGACGTGGTTCCCGAACTGGACCAGGCGCCCGAACTGCTGGCCCGATTCCCCGGCTGGGCCGCCGGGCTGATCGCCACCGCGCGGCGCGCCGATGCGCTGGAACGCCAGCTTGTCACGCTGTCGGACCGGATGCGGCAGGATCCCTATCTGCTGGCCACCCTGCACGAGGTGCTGTCGGCGGTGACCTCGGTCCGGTCCACCGCCTCGATCCTGGCCGAGGGAGGAGAGATCCCCCCCGACTGGCGGGCGCGGTTCCATGCCAACCTGGACGCGGACAGCCTGCGCCTGTCGAATACCGCGCAGGCCCTGGTCGCCTATCTGGACAGCTTCGAGGCCCAGGACGCGATCTTCACCCCGCAGGAGGAGGTCGAGGCCTGGCTTGCCGCCGGCGCCCCGCCGGTCGAGGATGCCGGCGATCTGGCCTCGGACGCCGCGCGCGCGCTGGCCCGCGCGCATCTGCGCCGGATGGAGGAAGAGCGCGCCGCCCTGCCGGATGCCGCCCTGGCCGTGGCGGCCAAGGATCCCGATCCGCTGCGCATGGCCCAGCGTCTGGGCCAGCCGCTGGATCTGGTGATGCGCCGCCTGGCCGCGCTGAGGCCGGTGGGGTTCGAGGCCGCCGGCCTGCTGGTCTGCGACGGATCGGGGGCGCTGACGCTGCGCCGGCCCAGCCTTGGCTTTCCGCTGCCCCGGCCGGGCGATGCCTGCCCGCTGTGGCCCCTGTTCCAGGCGCTTGCGACGCCGCAGACCGCCATCGCCCATCTGGTCGAAGCGCCGTCCGGCCGCAGGTTCCGCACGCTGTCGCTGGCCACCCGCCATCAGCCGCTGGGCACGGACGGCCCGGTCCTGACCCGCGCGCAGATGCTGATCCTGCCCGAAGAGGCGGGGTCGCCCGCCCGTCCCGCCCTGCCGATCGGTCCGGCCTGCCGGATCTGCCCGCGCGCCGAATGCGCGGCGCGGCGCGAACCCTCGATCCTGCTGACGGCCTGAATACAGGCTTTGACAGCACCCGCCCGCCCGTCACATTATCGTGGGGACATGGGGGGACCATTCGCCGAATGCTCGACATCCTGATGATCGAGGATGAACCCAACATCGCCGAGGCGGTGCGGTTCATCCTGTCCCGCGACGGCTGGCAGGTCGCGCTGCATGGCGACGGTCTGGGCGGGATCGAGGCGATCCGCGGGGCCAAGCCGCGCCTGGTGATCCTGGACGTGATGCTGCCGCACCGCTCGGGGACCGAGATCCTGGCCGAACTGCGTGGCGACCACGATCCCAGCCTGGCGGCGACGCCGGTGCTGATGCTGACCGCGCGGGGTCAGGCCGCGCTGGAGATGCCGCGGGCCGATGCGGTGCTGGCCAAGCCCTTCGCCAATGACGACCTGCGCGCGATGGTGCGCCGGATGCTGGTCTGACCGCCATGCCCGACCGGCCGCTGTTTCTTGAACGCGCCTCGTTCCGGCGCAGGCGGCTGGGCGATGCGGCCCGCGTGCTGCCGGTGCTGGCCGCGATCCTGGTCCTGGCTCCGGTCTGGTGGGTGCCCGCCCAGGTCAGTTTTGCGACAGGCGCGGTCTGGCTGTTCGGGCTGTGGGCCTGGCTGATCGCCGCCGTCTGGGTGCTGCACCGCGCGCTGCGGCGGGCCGATGCCGCGACCCTGCGCGCCAGCCGGGCCATCGCCGCCTCCCCGGATGACGACCATGCCCTTTGAGGCGCTTGTCGCGGGCTGCCTGGCCTATGTCGCGCTGATGTTCGGCGTGGCCTTTGCCGCCGACCGCGCGGCGTCGCGGGGCAAGGCGGGGTGGCTGGATCATCCGGCGGTCTATACGCTGTCGCTGTCGGTCTATTGCTCGGCCTGGACGTTTTACGGGGCGGTCGGCTATGCCAGCCGGTCGGGGCTGGAATTCGCCACCATCTATCTGGGGCCGACGATCGTCTTTACCGGCGCCTGGTGGGTGCTGCGGCGGCTGGTCCGGGTCGCGCGGATGCACCATGTCACCTCGATCGCCGATCTCGTCTCGGCCCGGTTCGGCAAGTCGAACCGGCTGGCGGCCCTGGTCACGCTGATCGCGGTGATCGCCGCGACGCCCTATGTCGCGCTGCAACTGCAATCGGTCAGCCTGTCCTTCGAGGTCTTCGCCACCGACAGCCTGGCCGACATCCCCATGGTCGGCAGCGGGGGCACGGAGCTGTGGGTGGCGGCGGGGCTGGCGCTGTTCACCATCGTCTTCGGCACCCGCAACCTGGCCGCCGACGAACGCCACCACGGCGTCGTCACGGCCATCGCGCTTGAGGCCCTGGTCAAGCTTCTGGCCTTCCTGGCGCTTGGCATCTTTGTCGTTTGGGGTCTGGCCGACGGCCCCGGCGACATGCTGGACCGGATCGAGGAAACGGCTGCAAGTCCTGGACGTCAGGGTTGGATCCTGCGACCGGACCGCTGGACGGCGCTGATCATCGTGTCGGGCGCGGCGGTCATCGCCCTGCCGCGCATGTTCCAGGTGCTGGTGGTCGAGGCCGCGGACGAGGACCGCCTGGCCGTCGCGGGCTGGGCCTTTCCGGCCTATCTGTTCGCCATGTCGCTGTTCGTGCTGCCCATCGCGGTGATGGGGCGGCAGCTTCTGCCCGACGACGCCAACCCGGATCTGTATGTGCTGACGCTGCCCGCCCATGCCGGCCAGAACTGGCTGGCCTTCCTGGTGTTCCTGGGCGGCTTTTCGGCCGCGACATCCATGGTGGTGGTCTGCACCATCGCCCTGTCCACCATGATCTCGAACCACTGGCTGACGCCCTTGTGGCTGACGCTGCGCCGCAAGCCCCAATCCGGCGATCCCGAGGATCTGCGCGGCTTCGTCCTGAACGCGCGGCGTCTGGCGATCCTGGCGGTGATGGCGGTGGGCTGGGTCTATTACCGGGCCTCGGGCGGGGCGGCGGCGCTGGCCTCGATCGGGCTGGTGGCCTTCACCGGCATGGCGCAGGTGCTGCCCGCGATGATCGGCGGCCTGCTGTGGCGCGGCGCCAACCGGCAGGGCGCCTATGCCGGGGTGGGGACCGGATTCGTGCTGTGGCTGGCGCTGATCTTTTTGCCCTCGATCGGGATCGGGTCGCCGCCCGCGCTGCCGCCGGGGGTCGATCCATTGGCCTTCGCGATCTTTTTGTCACTGACGCTGAACACGCTGGCCTTTATCGCGATGTCGATCTTCGGGATGCCCGATCCGGTCGAACGCCTGCAAGGTCTGTCCTTCGTCAGCGCCGTCGATCCGGTCCGCCACAGCCGCGTGGCGCGCGGGTCCGATCAGGCCGAGCCGCTGCTGGTGATGGCCCGCCGCGTCTGGGGGGCCGAGGATGCGCTGCGCTTCTTCCAGTCCGAGGCCGCGTTCCAGGGCAAGTCGGGCTATCTGCCCGATCTGACGCCCCGCTTCCTGACCCGGCTGGAACGCCGTCTGGCGGGATCCATCGGCGCGGCCACCGCGCATGCGATGATCGACAGCGTGGCGGGCGGGTCCGAACTGACCGTGTCGGACCTGATGCAGGTCGCGACCGAGGCGCGGCGCGCCAAGGAAGAGACGCAGCGCCTGGAAAACGCCCGCGCCGAATTGGCGCGCACCGCCCGGCAGCTGCAAGAGGCCAATGACAAGCTGACCGCCCTGTCGGTCCAGAAGGACGCCTTCCTGGGCCAGATCAGCCATGAACTGCGCACGCCCATGACCTCGGTCCGGGCGTTTTCGGAAATCCTGCGCACGCCGGATCTGTCCCCCGCCGACCGCGACCGCTTTGCCGGGATCATCTATGACGAATCCGGCCGCCTGACCCGGCTGCTGGACGACCTGCTGGATCTGTCGGTCCTGGAAAGCGGCCAGGCGCAGCTGTCGGTCACGCCCGCGAACCTGCACGACCTGATCGAACGGGCGCTCTCGGCGGCCTCGGCCACGCGTCCCGAACGGGTCTTCCGGGTGGAACGAGAGCCCCTGTCCGAATATGTGGGCGTCATCACCGATGCCGACCGGCTGTTGCAGGTGCTGATCAACGTCATCAGCAACGCGCGCAAATATTGCGACGCGGAACCGCCGGTCCTGACGATCCGGGTGCGCCGGATCCTGCGCGGCGGCGCGCAGATCGACATCATCGACAACGGATCGGGGATCGAGACCGCGCGCCAGGCCCTGATCTTCGAGAAATTCGCCCGCCTGAACGACCCGGCGCGGGCCGGGGGCGCGGGCCTGGGCCTGGCCATCTGCAAGGAGATCATGGCCAATCTGGGCGGAGAGATCACCTATCTGCCCGGCCAGGGCGGCGCGGCCTTCCGCATCGTGCTGCCGCGCCGGCCGCCCGTGCCTGTGAACGCCGGATTGCGGCAGGCATAAACCCTTTCTCAACCGCTTCTTGCCACAGTGCGGGTCAAGCAAGGGCGATTCGGGGCGATCATGGCGCAATCTGGTCAGGCGGGACTGTTGAAAACGCTGCTGCGGGCGCGCAAGGGCGATCCGGACAAGCCCGGACGCATTCCCCAGCCGCAGCCCCTGTCGCCCGCCCGCGCGGCGGCCAATGCCGTGGGACGCGCGGCGGAACGGCTGTATCGGATGCCTGTCCTGCCGGTCGAGATCAGGCCCGGCGTCGCGACCCTGGCGGATCTGCCGGAACTGCTGCCCGATCCGTCGCTGCTGATCGTGCTGCAAGGGCCGGGCGACCAGATCGGCGTGATGGCCCTGGGGTTCGAGACCGTGACCGCCCTGATCGAGGTTCAGGCCCTGGGCCGCATCACCGCGCGGCCAGCCGAACGCCGCCGCCTGACCCGCAGCGACGCGGCGATCTGCGTCGATTTCGTCAATGCGCTGATGTCCGAGTTGGGAACGGAAATGGCGGGGGTCGAGGGCTTTGGTCCGATCCAGGGCTATCGCTATGCGACCCATCTGGACGATCCGCGCCCGCTGATGCTGATGCTGGAGGATCGGCCCTATCGCAGCCTCGGCTTCGACCTGCGCTTCGGCGGAGCGGAAACCCGCGACGGCCGGATCCTGATCGCCGTCCCGCACAAATCCGACACACGCCCGGCCCTGCCGCAGCCCGCCGCGCGCAACGCCGCCCCCGAGGGCCCCGTGACCCAGCCGGACGCCGCCCCGGTCCAGACATTGGCCCGCGCCATGGCGGACGCCCCGGTCGAGGTGGTGGGCGTCCTCTGCCGCCGGACCATGACGCTGGGCGACCTGCGCGCCCTGGTTCCGGGCAAGCTGATGGCCCTGCCGCGCGTCACCCTGACGGATGCGCGGCTTGAGACGCCGGACGGCCAGTTGCTGGCCACCGGCAAGCTGGGCGAGGCCGAGGGCTGCCATGCCTTGCGGCTGCATGACGCGGCCGGAACCGCGCCGCCGCCGCGGCTGGACCCGGTTTCCCCGCCCGTGGCGCCGCCGCCCGCCGATCTGACCGACAACGACCCGTTCCGCGCCGTGCAGGACCGCGACGCGCCGGGCGGAGAGGTGGTGGCGGCGCGCAGCAGGGGGGCGTGAAATGCTCTTTACACTTGAAATCCGGGCGTTGCGGTCGCATTTAACCCCGGTCCCGAATCAGGCGGGGTGATCATGATGGAGTGAACATGGCCAAAGAAGAAATGCTCGAATTCCCCGGCGTCGTGAAGGAACTCCTGCCGAATGCGACGTTCAGGGTCGAGCTGGAAAACGGCCATGAGATCATTGCGCATATGGCGGGAAAGATGCGCAAGAACCGCATCCGCGTCCTTGCCGGCGACAAGGTGCAGGTGGAAATGAACACCTATGACCTGTCCAAGGGACGGATCAATTACCGCTTCAAGTGACGCGGCCTTCCGACAGGAGGGCACCGCGATGACCCCGCGCGCCCCGGCCGCATCGCGCCCGCGTCTGATCCTGGGTTCGGCCAGTCCGCGCCGCCTGGATCTTCTGGCGCAGATCGGCATCGTTCCCGATGACATCCGCAGCGCCGATCTCGACGAAACCCCGATCAAGGGCGAAACGGCGCGCGATTACGTGCGGCGCATCGCCCGGGCCAAGGCCCATGCCCTGGATCCGGCCCCGGACGAGGTGCTGCTGTGCGCCGACACCACCGTCGCGGTGGGCCGCCGCATCCTGGGCAAGCCCGAATCCCGCGATCAGGCCGCCGCCTTCATGCGCCTGATGTCGGGACGGCGCCACCGCGTCCTGACCGCCGTCGCCCTGCGCCACGGCGGCACGACGCGCGATCGTCTGGTGGAAACCACCGTGCGGATGCGCCCGATCGGCGCCGCCGAACTGGAAGCCTATCTCGATATCGGCGACTGGCAGGGCAAGGCGGGCGGCTATGCCATCCAGGGGGCGGCGGCGGCCTTCATCCCCTGGATCCGGGGATCGTTTTCATCCGTGGTCGGCCTGCCCCTGTCCGAAACGGCCGCCATGCTGGCCGCCTGCGGCATAACCATGAAGGAATCCCGCCCATGAAGGGACGCCAGGTCATCCTGGGCGAGCTGTTCGGGGCCGAGGCCGCCGCCTTGATCGAGGACGGCGTTCTGACCGACCTGCTGGTCGACGCCAACCTGCTGACGCCGTTGGTGCCGGGGGACATCTGCCGGGGCGTGGTCGAACGGCTGATGAAGGGGCAGGGCGGCGTCTTCCTCCGCCTGCCCGACGGTCAGCGCGGCTATCTGCGCGACCGGTCCGGCCTGCGGGAAGGCCAGGGCCTGCTGGTCCAGGTGACCGGCGTGGCCGATGAGGGCAAGGCGATTCCCGTGACCTCCCGGATCGTGTTCCGGGGCCGGCATGTGCTGGTGACCCCCGGCGCGCCCGGCATCAACGTCTCTCGCCGCATCCGCGAGGCGGATCTGCGCGCGGACCTGACCGGCCTGGGCGAAGCCGCCGCCCCGCCCGAGGGCACCGGCATCATCTTCCGCAGCCTCTGCGCCCTGGCCCCCGGCGACGAGATCGCCGAGGAATTGCGCAGCCTTCTGGACCTGTCCGCCAAGGTCGCGGGCGAACTGGCGGGGGCGCCCGAACTGCTGCTGGGCGCCGCCTCTCCGCACGAGCAGGCCTGGATGGACTGGGCGGACCCGGAACCCGACGCGGTCGAGGAGGGCGAGGGCAGCTTCGACCGCTGCGGCGTGCTGGAGGCGGTGGACGCCTTGCTGTCGCCAGACGTGCCTCTGCCCGGCGGCGCCCATGCCGTGATCGAACCCACGCGCGCCCTGCTGGCCATCGACGTGAACACCGGCCAGGACGCCAGCCCCGCCGCCGCGCTGAAGGCCAATATCGCGCTGGCCCGCGACCTGCCGCGTCAGTTGCGCCTGCGGGGTCTGGGCGGGCAGGTGGTCGTCGATTTCGCCCCGATCCCCAAGCGCGACCGCGCCACGCTGGACCAGGTGCTGCGCGCCGCCTTCAAGGGCGAAAGCGCCGAAACCTCGCTGATCGGCTGGACCACCATGGGCCTTTACGAGATCAACCGCAAACGCGACCGCATCCCGCTGCACCACCTGGCACGGGGGCGCGGCTGATGGCCTGTCCGATCTGCGGCAAGGACAGCGTTCCCGCCTATCGCCCGTTCTGTTCGAAACGCTGCGCCGATGTCGATCTGGGCCGCTGGCTGCGCGGCGCCTATGTCATCCCCGGCCAGCCGCAGGACGATCTGTCCTCGGACCAGGGGACGGATGAAAAAAACCGCGACGAGGGGCTGGACAGCCGCCCCAAGCGCCCGTAAACACCGCCCACACCACGCGCCGAACGCGCGTCAGGTCGCCCGGATAGCTCAGTTGGTAGAGCAGCGGATTGAAAATCCGCGTGTCGGTGGTTCGAATCCGCCTCCGGGCACCACTTCTTCATTACAGACCTGACGCTGCGCAAGGCGCGTCTTGTCGCATCCGGCGGCGATGGACGGGGCTTGCGCCGGAGGGGCTTGCGGTGCAGATGCAAGGGCGGCCTGCGTGTCGACGACCTGCATGGTCAGAGGGATAACCATGGAGCGGCGGATGACCGACGACATTCCAGGACCGGTCGAGCGTGACTGGTCCGACGCGATTTCCCCGATCGAGGACATCATCAACGAAGCCCGCAACGGCCGGATGTTCATCCTGGTCGATCACGAGGACCGCGAGAACGAAGGCGATCTGGTCATTCCCGCGCAGATGGCCACGCCCGAGGTCATCAACTTCATGGCGACGCATGGCCGGGGCCTGATCTGCCTGTCGATGACCGGCGCACGGATCGACTCGCTGGGGCTGCCGCTGCTTGGCGCCAAGAATTCCAGCCGCCACGAGACCGCCTTCACCATGTCGATCGAGGCGCGCGAGGGCGTGACCACCGGCATCTCTGCCGCCGACCGCGCGCATACGATCGCGGTGGCCATCGACCCCGCCAAGGGCGCGGCCGACATCGCCACGCCCGGCCATGTCTTTCCGCTGCGCGCCCGCGACGGCGGCGTGCTGGTCCGCGCCGGCCATACCGAGGCGGCGGTCGATGTGGCGCGGCTGGCGGGGCTGAACCCGTCCGGCGTGATCTGCGAGATCATGAACGACGACGGCACCATGGCGCGGCTGCCCGACCTGGTGGCCTTCGCCCAGCGGCACGGGCTGAAGATCGGCACCATCAGCCAGCTGATCGCCTATCGCCGCCGCCACGACAACCTGATCGCCGAGCGCGGCCAGATGGCGGTCCATTCGGCCCATGGCGGCGACTGGATGATGCGCATCTTCGCCGACGACACCTCGGGCGCGGAACATATCGTGCTGACCAAGGGCGACCTGACCGCGCCCGGCCCGGTGATGGTGCGGATGCATGTGCTGGACCCGCTGCACGACGTGCTGGGCATCGGACGCCAGAACGCGGGCACCCTGGGTCAGGCCATGCGCATGATCGCCGACGAGGGCCGGGGCGTCGTCGTGCTGTTCCGCGACATCGAGCCGCGCCTGCCGCGCCAGGACGAGGTTTCCTCGCATGTCATCCGCCATTACGGGCTGGGGGCGCAGATCCTGTCGGCCCTGGGCCTGTCGGATCTGGTGCTGCTGACCAATTCGGCGCCGGTCAAGGTCATCGGGCTTGACGCCTATGGGCTTTCGATTCATTCCACCCGTCCGATCAAGGGGTAAGCCATGGCCGCCAGCATCGAACATCACCAGCTTCCGCTGCCCGACGGTTCCGGCGCGCGGCTGCTGATCGTCGTTTCGCCCTATTACCGGCAGGTGGCCGACGGGCTGGTCGCGGGGGCGCGGGCCGTGGCGGCCCAGGCGGGCGCCGCCGTCGATCTGGTCGAGGTGCCGGGCGCGCTGGAGATCCCCACCGCCATCGCCCTGGCCGCCGCCCGCCATCTCTATGACGGCTATGTCGCGCTGGGCTGCGTGGTGCGGGGGGAAACCACGCATTACGACACGGTGTGCAACGACAGTTCCCGCGGGCTGACGCTGCTGGGGTTGCAGGGGCATTGCATCGGCAACGGCATCCTGACCGTCGAGACGATCGCCCAGGCCCAAGTTCGGGCCGATCCGCAGGGCCAGAACAAGGGCGGCGGGGCGGCGGCGGCGGCGCTGCACCTGATCGCGCTGAAGCGCCGCTGGGCCTGATCCGCGGCCCTGCGGCGGGGGTGCGACTTCTGGGCGATTGTGACCGGGCCGCGCCCGTGCCACCTTGCGGCCGGAAGAAAGCCAAGGGGGGAACCATGCGCTTTCCGTGGGCTGGCCGGATCGCGGGTCCGGCCCTTGGTCTTGTCGCGGCGATCCTGGCGGGGCCGGGTCTTGCGCGACAGGTTTTGCCGACGATCACCGTCGGCACGCTGGAAAACGGAACCGTCACCTGGGAATTGCAGACGATCCGCGACCGGGGCTTCGACCGGCAGAACGGGTTCGATCTGCGGACCCTGCCGCTTGCCGGCAATCCTGCGACCCAGGTGGCGATGCAGGGGGGCCAGGTCGACGCCATCGTCTCGGACTGGATCTGGGTGGCGGTGCAGCGGGCGAACGGCGCGCCCTTCACCTTCTGGCCCTTTTCGACCGCCGTGGGCGGGCTGGTGGTACCCGCCGACAGCCCCGTCAGGACGCTGGCGGATCTGGAGGGGCAAAAGATCGGCATCGCGGGCGGGCCGGTGGACAAAAGCTGGCTGATCCTGCGCGCCTTCCATCGCC
Organism: Paracoccus sp. S3-43; assembly: GCF_029027965.1. Lineage (NCBI taxonomy): Bacteria > Pseudomonadati > Pseudomonadota > Alphaproteobacteria > Rhodobacterales > Paracoccaceae > Paracoccus > Paracoccus qomolangmaensis. The sequence goes on from NZ_CP119082.1 coordinate 1,000,029, forward strand.
AGCAGACCGGCCGCGATCTGGCGGATGTGACCGAACAGGTGTTCGGCGCTCCGCCGATGATCCAGCACGCCGCCCAGACGGGCGAGATCGCGGGCGCCGTCAATTTCTGGCACTTCCTGGCGCTGATGCAGGCGGGCGGGATGCGAGAGGTGATCAGCGTCGCCGATGCCGCGCAGGGCCTGGGCCTGGATCCCGGCACGCCGCTGCTGGGCTATGTGCTGCGCGACGATTGGGTGGCCGATCACCCGGATCTGGCGCGCGGCCTTGTGCGGGCGTCCAGGCAGGCCAAGGATCTGCTGGCGGCCGACGATGCCGCCTGGCAGGCGCTGCGTCCGGTCATGGGGGCGGAAACGGACGCCGAATTCATCGCCCTGCGCGACGGCTGGCGCGCGGGCATTCCGGCCGAGGGTCCGGTCGACCCGGCGGCGGCGCAAGCTCTGTTCGCGGTGCTGGCCGACCTGGGCGGCGACGACCTGACCGGCGGGCTGTCCGATCTGCCGCAAGGGCTGTTCTGGCAAGGTGACTGACGCGCCCCTCCATAAGCGGCCCGGATTGCTGCCGGGGGTGCTGTCGGTCCTGCTGCTGCTGGCGCTGTGGACGGTCGTCGCGGCGCTGGCGGACGATCCGCGCACCATGCCCTCGCCGCGGGCGGTGGCCGGACGGGTCGCGGCGCTGGCGGCGTCGGGCGAGCTGTGGCTGCACGCGGGCGCCACCCTGGGGCGCGTGCTGGCCAGCTTTGCCCTCGCCATGGCCGTGGGCAGCGCGTTGGGCCTGTGGATGGGGCGGTCGCGGGCGGCGGACCACTGGCTGAACCCGTCGCTGGTCATCGCGCTGAACATCCCGGCCCTGGTGGTGATCGTGCTGGCCTATATCTGGATCGGCCTGAACGAGGTCGCCGCCGTCGCCGCCGTGGCGCTGAACAAGATCCCCGTGACCGCCGTCATGCTGCGCGAAGGCGCCCGCGCCCTGCGCCCGGATCTGGACGACATGGCGCTGGCCTTTCGGATGGGCTGGTGGGCGCGGCTGCGCCATGTCGTGCTGCCCCAGCTTGCCCCGCATATCGCGGCGGCCGCGCGGGCGGGCCTGTCGCTGATCTGGAAGATCGTGCTGGTGGTCGAATTCCTGGGCCGCTCGAACGGGGTGGGCTTCAAGATCCACCTGCTATTTTCCAGCTTCGACGTGGCGGGCGTGCTGGCCTGGGCACTGGCCTTCGTCGCGGTGATGCTGCTGATCGACCTGGCCGTCCTCCGCCCGTTGGAGGCCGGCGCGAACCGCTGGCGCCGCGATGAGGCTTGAGCTGGCGGGCAAATCCTTCGCCGGGCGCCCGGTGCTGGGTCCGCTGCGGCTGGCGGTCGAACGCGGGCAGCGCGTGGCGGTGCTGGGACCGTCGGGGATCGGCAAATCGACCCTGCTGCGGATCCTGGCCGGGCTGGACCGCGATTTCGACGGGCGGCTGGAGGGGCGCGACCGGCTGGCCGTGGTGTTTCAGGAACCGACGCTGCTGCCCTGGCGGCGGGCCATCGCCAACGTCACCCTGCCGACCGGCTGCCCCGAGGCCGAAGCCCGCGTCCTGCTGGCCGAGGCCGGGCTGTCGGGCCACGAGGACAAGTTTCCCCGGCAACTGTCGCTGGGCCAGCAGCGCCGGCTGGCGCTGGCCCGCGCCTTTGCCGCGCGTCCCGACATCCTGCTGATGGACGAACCCTTCGCCAGCCTGGATCCCGGCACGGCGGGCCGGATGATCGACCTGACCGCCGGGCTTCTGGACCGCAGCGGGGCGGGGCTGGTCCTGGTCACCCATGACGCGGCCGAGGCCGGACGGCTGGGCGCCGTCCCGATCCGGCTGGCGGGCAGCCCGGCGGAGCCGGTCCCCTGAGGGGCCGTTCCCTCACGCCCAGGTGTCGCCCACGGTGAAGCCTTCGGGGAACCCGCTTCACGGGCACGAGGATACGGGTGGGTCAGATGTCTTTCACCAGACGCAGCGTGTCATAGAAAGCGGATGGCGCGGATCGTGCGAGGGTTGGCGGGAAGCCGGCTATCAGGCGCTGATCGAAAACGGCAGCGACGCGGCGAAGATCCTGCCCCTGGCCAAGCGGGTGGCGGCACGGGTCCGCGCCGCCGACGAGGCGCGGCTTCAGGCCAATGCCACCATGCTGGTCAAGTGGGGCCATCACAGCGCCGAAGCCGATGTGCGGCCGCGCACGATCTATCTGGTCCAGATCGGCTATATCGCGATGCAACCACAGGAAGACATCGAGACGCGGCTGGAACCCCTTCCGCTGCCGCGCCTGCCGTCATGGAGCGCTACCGCCTCTGGCGGCAAGGTCGCGAAGGACGGGGGAAACGCCCTGCCTTTCCTGGTCCCGCCCGCAACGTCCCTTTCCTACCCCGCCAGCAGCGCCGCGTTGCCGCCCGCCGCCGTGGTGTCCACGCAGAGGTGGCGTTCATGCGCGACATGCGCCAGGTCGGGCATCCCCGTGACAAGCTGCACGATCTCTCCGTCCCGTTCCGCCAGGGCCTGGGCATAGGCGCGGCCCTGCGCATCGTCGCCCCACCACAGGACGGCGGCCATCGCGGGGAGGCGGGTCAGGGCATCAGACGGCAGGGGGCCGTCGACGCCCACCGCGTCGCCGCCAAGCGCGGCGACGGCGGCGACCTGCGCGGCCACCGTCTGCGCTCCGGGGCCGAGGCACAGGACCGGCGGGCGGGTATGGGCGGTCAGGCGGTTCAGCTCTCCGGTGGGGCCGGGCATCAGGCGCTCGTCGATCTTCTTCGACTTATGGGCGGCAAGCTGGCTACGGATGCGGCCCTCATCGGCCTGTCCCTGCCAGTCGCCGCCCGCCGCTGCCGGGGGCTGGGGCGCGAAGAAGCGGGGGACATAACGCGGGCCGCCCGCCTTGGGACCGGTGCCCGACAGGCCCTCTCCTCCAAAGGGCTGGCTGCCCACCACCGCGCCGATCTGGTTGCGGTTCACATAGATGTTGCCGACATGAATCGCATCGCTGACCTCTTGCACGCGCGAGTCGATCCGGGTGTGCAGGCCGAAGGTCAGGCCGAAGCCGCGCGCGTTGATGTCGGCCACCACCTGGTCCAGCCGGTCGCCCCGGAAGGTCGCGACATGCAGGACCGGGCCGAAGACCTCGCGTTCCAGATCGGCGATGCCGCTGACGCGCAGCATGGTGGGCGGGATGAAGGTGCCCTGGGCGGGAACGTCCAGCTTGTGAATGACGCGGTTGCCGTTGGCGGCGATATAGCCCGCGATATCGTCCCGCGCGCCCGTGTCGATCACCGGGCCGACATCGGTTTCCAGCGACCAGGGATCGCCCACGACCAGTTCGTCCATCGCGCCCCGGATCATCTCGATCACATGCGGGGCGATGTCTTCCTGCACATAGAGGCAGCGCAGCGCCGAGCAGCGCTGACCGGCGGACCGGAAAGCGCCGTTGACGATGTCGCGCACAGCCTGTTCGGGCAGGGCGGTGGAATCCACGATCATCGCGTTCAGCCCGCCGGTTTCCGCGATCAGCGGCGTGCCGGGGGCCAGGTTCGCGGCCATGCTGCGCGCGATGGTCCGGGCCGTCGCGGTCGAGCCGGTGAAGACCAAGCCCTTCACGCGCGGATCGGCCGACAGCGCCGTGCCGACCACGCTGCCGCGCCCCGGCAGCAGTTGCAGGGCCGAGAGTGGCACGCCCGCCTGGTGCAGCAGCCGGACGCCCAGGGCGGCGATGATCGGGGTGGCCTCGGCGGGCTTGGCGATCACCGCATTGCCCGCCATCAGCGCCGCCGCGATCTGGCCGGTGAAGATCGCCAGCGGAAAGTTCCAGGGGCTGATCGCGCCGTCGATGCCGCGCGGCCCTTGCGGGTCGTGTTCGCCCTCGGCGGCGTAATAGCGCAGGAAATCCACCGCCTCGCGCAGTTCGGCCACCGCGTCGGCCAGCGACTTGCCCGCCTCGCGCGCCAGGATGCCGAAGATCGGGCCGAAGTTTTCCTCGTACAGATCGGCGGCGCGGCGCAGGACAGCGGCGCGTTCGGCGGCAGGCGCGTCCCAGGGGCGGGCGTCGTCGATGGCGCGGGCGGCGGTTGCGGCATCGGCCATCGTCACGGTGGCGATCGCCTCGCCCGTGGCGGGGTTCGTGACATCCTGCACGGTGCCTGTCGGTGCCGATACCGTCAGCGGCACCACGTCGGGCAATGCCACCTCGCGCGCGGCATTGATCCGGGCCAGCGTCTGTTCGTCCGACACATCGAACCCGGCCGAGTTCCGGCGCGATGCACCATAAAGATCGGCAGGCGCGCGCAGCGCGGCCGGGGGCTGCGCCGTGGCAAGCGCGTCGAAGGGATCGCGCGCGACCTCCTCGGGCGTGACGGCTTCGTCGACGATCTGGTTCACGAAGCTGCTGTTGGCGCCGTTTTCCAGCAGGCGGCGGACCAGATAGGCCAGCAGGTCGCGATGCGCGCCCACGGGCGCATAGATGCGGCAGCGCCCCCCGGTTTCGCGCAGCACGATGTCGTGCAGGCGTTCGCCCATGCCGTGCAGGCGCTGGAATTCGAAGCGGGTATCGCCCGCCATTTCCAGGATCGCGGCGACGGTATGGGCGTTGTGGGTGGCGAATTGCGGATAGATGCGGTCGCCATAGCCGATCAGCTTGCGGGCATTGGCGATATAGCTGACATCGGTCGCGACCTTGCTGGTGAACAGTGGAAAGCCGGGATGGCCGTCGACCTGGGCGCGCTTGACCTCGCTGTCCCAATAGGCGCCCTTCACAAGACGCACCATGATCCGCCGGTCCAGCCGCACCGCCAGATCATGCAGCCAGTCGATCGTCTGCCCCGCGCGCTTGCCGTAAGCCTGCACCACCACGCCGAAGCCGTCCCATCCGGCCAGCGAGGGATCCGACAGCACCGCCTCGATCACCTTCAGCGACAGGACCAGCCGATCCTGTTCCTCGGCGTCGATGTTCATGCCCATGTTCGCGGCGCGGGCCTGCTGCGCCAGCCGCAGCACCACCGGCACCAGCTCGCGCATCACGCGGGCCTCCTGCGCGACCTCATAGCGCGGATGCAGCGCCGACAGCTTGATCGAGATGCCGGGGTTCTGTTCCACCGAGCCCTTGCCGCAGGCCCCGGCAATGGCCGCGATGGCATCCCCATAGGCGCGGTCATAGCGGGCGGCATCGGCCCCCGTCATCGCCGCCTCGCCCAGCATGTCATAGCTGTAGGTGAAGCCCTGCTTCTCGCGCGTGCGGGCGCGGTCCAGGGCGTCGGTGATGGTCTGGCCCAGCACGAACTGGCGGCCCATCTCCTTCATCGCCCGGCCCACGGCGGTGCGGATCACCGGCTCTCCCAGGCGGCGGACCATCCGGCGCAGCGTGCCCGCCTGGTCGTCGTCCAGAACCTTGCCGGTCAGCATCAAGGCCCAGGTCGAGGCGTTCACAAGGCTGGACGACGCCTCGCCCAGATGCCTGCCCCAGTCGGAGGGGGCGATCTTGTCCTCGATCAGCGCATCGATGGTGATCTTGTCGGGCACGCGCAGCATCGCCTCGGCCAGGCACATCAGCGCCACGCCCTCGCCGGTGGACAGCCCGTATTCCGCCAGGAAATGTTCCATCAGCGAGGGGCGCGCCTCGGCCCGGATGCGGCGCACCAGATCGGCGGCGCGGGCGGTGATGGCGGCGCGGGCATCGGCCGACACCGCGGCCTGGGCCGTCAGGCGGTCCAGAAGCTGGGCCTCGTCCGCGAATTTGGCCTGGGTGGAAAAGACACTGGGGCTGACGGAAGACATGGCCTGACTCCTTGACTGATCGGACAGGTATATCAAAGATCGGACAGGCGGTGCGCCTGAAAATGGCCGCCTGCCTAGGCTGATGGAATAAAGAACGGGGGATTTTCGGGATGACCGTCGCTCTGGATGCGCAGGATCGCAAGATCCTGGACGAACTGACCCGCAACGCCCGCATTCCGGTGGCGGAACTGGCCCGCAAGGTGGGGCTGTCCAAGACCCCGGTGGCGCTGCGCATCCGGCACCTGGAAGAGATCGGCCTGATCACCGGTTATCGCGCGATCCTGTCGCCGCTGAAGCTGGGCCTGACCCATGTGACCTATGTCGAGGTCAGCATGACCGACACGCGCGAGGCCGCCTTGCAGCAGTTCAACGCCGCCGTCCGCGCCATCCCGGAAATCGAGGAATGCTACATGATCGCGGGCGGCTTCGATTACCTGGTCAAGGTCCGGTCCCGCGACATGGCCGATTTCCGGCGCATCATGGCCGAGAAGATATCCAGCCTGCCGCATATCAGCAATACGTCCAGCTATGTCTCAAGGGAGGCGGTGGTGGAACAGACCTTCACGCTGGGCTGAGCGTGTCGATGATCCGGGACGTGATCATCAGATCCAGATGCGCGCCGCCGCCGTTCTTGGAGACGGGGATGTCGTCATCCGATGGCGCTGCCGACAAACTCGACGCCATCGCGAGCGATGCCGGGCGGGCAAAGACGCACTGGCGTGGCTGCTGGCCAAGGGCGATGACATCGTGCCAATCCCCGGCACCAAGCGGATCAAATATCTCGAAGAAAACGCTGCGGGCACTTCAATTACGTTCAGCGAAGCCGAGCGAACCGTTCTCGAACAGGCCCTGTTTAGCCTACCTGTTTCGGGAGAACGCTATGCCGCCGAAGGCATGAGGGGCGTCAACGCATGAGCACCCTCGGGCACAACACGGACACATAAAGCTCCTCCATCTGCGCGGCGGTGTCGCGCACCCGGATGCGGGCATGCAGCTTCCAGTTCTGGTCCCAGTCGCAGAAGTCGTAGCCGGCCTTCGAGCGGATTACCCATTTCTTGTCGGACTGACGGAAGGTGTCGCGACCAAGACCCATGTGCTGAACATTTTGCACCGCCTGATCGATGGCAGGACGGACGGCTCACCCACCGACGCCCCTCGGGCACTGCCCCTGCGTCGCGAGCCCAAGGCCAATGTCGAGCGCTACGATGGTCTGCGGGCTCATATGACCGGAGGCCGCCATGCGTCATGATCCTGCCAGCGGTGCCATCGTGATCATGCTCCGCAGCCTCAAGATGCATGGCATGTCGCAGGCCGTCCCCGATTTCATAGAGCAAGGAGCGCCAGCCTTCGAAAGCGCCGTGCCGGTCCTCACCCAGCTGCTGAAGGCAGAAACGGCCGAAGGCGAGGTCCGCTCCGTTGCCTATCACATGAAAATTGCCCGCTTTCCCGCCTACAAGGATCTGTCGGGATTCGACTTCTCGTCCAGCGAGGTGAACGAGGCACGGTGCGACAGCTGCATCGCTGCGAGTTCATAAGCAGGGCCGAGAACATCGTGCTGATCGGCGGGCCAGGCACCGGAAAGACCCATGTCGCAACCGCCCTCGACATCCAGGCTATCGAGCACCATCGCCGCAAGGTCTGGTTCTTCTCGACCAATACTTCACATCCCATGGCTTCACATCGTTCCACGGCCGGGGCCTGACTTGCGGGTCGTCTTACTCGGCCGCCTTGGCCATCGGGTTGTTGGCATGGGTCGTCCAGTTGGCATAGGGCTGGACCGGGCGGCCGGTGCGCAGGTCGATCTCTCCCAAGGCCAGTTCGCGCATGTCGATGCAGTTTTCGACCGGGCACACGTCCAGGCACAGGTTGCAGGCGACGCATTCCGCCTCGATCACCTCGAAGACGCGGCCGGGCTTCATGGCGATGGCCTGGTGGCTGGTATCCTCGCAGGCGGCGAAACAGCGGCCGCATCTGATGCACAGATCCTGGTCGATGCGGGCCTTGGTGACATAGTTCAGGTTCAACTGGTTCCAGTCGGTGACATTCGGCACCGCCCGGCCGATCAGGTCCGACATCGCCATGTCGCGGCTGTCCAGATAGTCGCGCAGGCCCGAGATCATTTCCTGCACGACCTTGAAGCCATAGGTCATCGCCGCCGTGCAGACCTGCACCGTGCCCGCGCCAAGCGCCATGAATTCGGCGGCGTCGCGCCAGGTCGTCACGCCGCCGATGCCGCTGATCGGCAGGCCATGGGTCGCGGGGTTGCGCGCGATTTCCGCCACCATGTTCAGCGCGATGGGCTTGACGGCGGGGCCGCAATAGCCGCCATGCGCGCCCTTGCCGTCGATGGTGGGCTGGGGTGCGAACAGGTCCAGATCGACCGAGGTGATCGAGTTGATCGTGTTGATCAGGCTGACGGCATCGGCGCCGCCGCGATGCGCGGCCTCGGCCGGTTTGCGCACATCGGTGACGTTGGGCGTCAGCTTCACGATGCAGGGCATCCGCGAGTATCGCTTCACCCAGCGGGTCACCATCTCGATATATTCCGGCACCTGGCCCACGGCGCTGCCCATGCCGCGTTCGGACATGCCGTGCGGGCAGCCGAAGTTCAGTTCCACCCCGTCGGCGCCGGTATCCTCGACCCTCGCCAGGATGTCGCGCCAGCTTTCCTCGTCGCAGGGCACCATCAGCGAGATGACCAGGGCGCGGTCGGGATAGTCGCGCTTGACCGACTTGATCTCGCGCAGGTTCACCTCAAGCGGGCGGTCGGTGATCAGCTCGATGTTGTTGATGCCAAGGACGCGGCGGTCGGGGCCGTGGATCACGCCGTATCGCGGGCCGTTGACGTTGACGACGGGCGGGCCTTCGGACCCCAGCGTCTTCCAGACGACGCCGCCCCATCCGGCCTGGAAGGCGCGGCGGACGTTGTATTCCTTGTCCGTGGGCGGGGCCGAGGCCAGCCAGAACGGGTTGGGGGATTTGATCCCGATGAAATCGCTGCGCAGATCTGCCATGGCGTCCTCCTCAGCCGGGGATCTCGACCGGGCGGCCGGTCAGATGGGCGTCGATGTCCTCGGCCGCGTCGCGGCCCTCGGCGACGGCGGTGACGGTCAGGTCGTCGCCGCCTGCAGCAGCGTCGCCTCCGGCCCAGACGCCGGGGATGCTGGTGCGGCCGGGGCCGCTGACGGCGATCTTGCCGCCGTTCAGCGCCAGTTCCTGGGGCACGCCGTCAAGGCGCTGGCCGATGGCGCGGAACAGCTGGTCGGCCTTCAGGCGGAAGCGATCATCCGACAGATGCAGCCCGCCGTCGGGATCTGTGACGGTATAGGCGAACTCGACCTCGGCCACGGCGCCGTTGCCATGGACCTTGACGGGGGCGGCGTTGCAGATGATGCGGACGCCGGTGCTGGTCGCGTGATCCTGTTCGTGGCGGCTGGCGCCCATCTGCGACCGGTCACGGCGATAGACGATGGTGACGTTTTCCGCCCCCAGCAGGCGGGCCTGCACGGCGGCATCCACCGCCGTCATGCCGCCGCCGATCACCACCACGTCGCGGCCGATGGGCAGGGTGGTCAGGTCGCTGGCCTGCCGCAGGTCGCGGATGAAGCTGACCGCGTCCAGCACGTTGCGGCGGTCCTCGCCCTCGGCCCGCAGGGCGTTGACGCCGCCCAGGCCCATGCCCAGGAACACCGCGTCATAGTCCGCCCGCAGCGCGTCCAGCGTGATGTCGCGGCCCAGCCGCTGGTCGTGGCGCAGGGTGATCCCGCCGATGCCCAGCAGCCAGTCCACCTCGGCCTGGGCGAAGCCGTCCACCGCCTTGTAGCTGGCGATGCCGTATTCGTTCAGCCCGCCGGGCTTGGGCCGCGCCTCCAACAGGGTCACGTCATGGCCCTTGGCGGCCAGCCGATGCGCGCAGGCCAGCCCCGCCGGACCGGCGCCGACGACCGCCACGCGCCTGCCGGTGGGGGCGGCGCGGCGAAAGGGGTGGCCGGCTCGGGCCATCAGCCCGTCGGTGGCGTAGCGTTGCAGGGCACCGATCTCGACCGGATCGCCCTCGGCATCCATGCGGACGCAGGCACCTTCGCACAGGTTTTCGGTCGGACAGACGCGGGCGCACATGCCGCCCAGGATATTGGCGTGAAAGATCGTCATCGCCGCCGCATCAGACGTGCCGGTGGCGATCTGGCGGATGAACAGCGGAATGTCGATGCTGGTCGGGCAGGCCGTCACGCAGGGCGCGTCGTGGCAGAAATAGCAGCGGTCGGCGGCGACGCGGGCCTCGTGATCGTCCAGCGGAGGGGCGACATCGACGAAATTCGCCGCCAGTTCATGGGGGGTCAGGCGGCCGGGAACGACGCCCGGCGCCAATCTTGCTTGGGACATTTGCGTCTCCTGGCTCACCTGTTGGCGGAAATCAGGCTGGCACAGGTCCGATTTTTTATCAAATGGTAAAACCTGGGGCGCGCGGCGGCCTGCGGATTTTTCAGGCAGGCAGGTCCAGGACCGCCGCCAGCCCGCCCAAGGACGACCGTTCCAGCCGCAGGCCGCCGCCGTGCAGCGCCGCCAGATCCGCGACGATGGCAAGGCCAAGGCCGGACCCGGATGCGCCATGTTCGTCCAGCCGCCCGCCCCGGATCAGCGCGCGGGGCGCGTCGGTTTCCGCCATGCCGGGGCCGTCGTCCTGGATCCTGACGGTCAGGCGGTCGGCCTGGGTCACGGTGATGGACAGGCGCGTTCGGCCCCATTTGACGGCGTTGTCGCACAGGTTGCCGATCATCTCCTCCAGATCCTGACGTTCTCCGGCGAAGGCGGCATGGGGGGCGCAGTCGATGTCGGCGGTCATGCCCTTGTCGCGCATGGGCCATCGCAAGACCATCAGGATGTCGTCGATCACCGGACGCACCGGGGTCTGCTGGCCCAGCACGCGAGGCCCCGCCGACCGGGCGCGGCGCAGATGCCAGCCGATCAGCCGGTCCATGCGGGTGATCAGCGCATGGCCCCGGTGATCGCCCGGCAATTCGTTGGCAAGCGCCGCCAGAGGGGTCTTGAGCGAATGGGCAAGGTTTCCCAGATGCTGCCGCGACCGGGCCAGCAGATCGGCATTCTGGTCAAGCGCGGCGTTGATTTCCATCGTCAGGGGGCGCAGTTCGCTGACATCGGGCAGGGCCAGCCGGTCCTTGCCGCCCGCCCGCACCTGGGCCAGGTCGCGCCGCAGACGGTCCAGGCTGGCCAGCCCCGCCGTCACCTGCACGACGCTGGCGACCGCCATGACGATGCCCAGGACCGCAAGCGCGATCCCCAGCGGGCGGCTGATCTGGTGCAGACTGTCGTCGATCTGGGCGCGCGGCGCGGTGACGGTCACGGCCACCGGCGTGTCGCTGTCGGGCAGCGTCACCTGGCGGCGCAGAACCCGCAGGGCCGCGCCGTCGGCGCCCATCCCCGACCCGCCCGCGACGCTGCCGGGCGGGCCGCGCAGCAGACCGTCCAGCAGCGAACCGGACCGGGCCACCACCGCATCGCCCGATTCGACCTGCCAATACCAGCCGCTGAACGGCAGGTCGAAGCGCGGATCGGCGGGGGGGTCGTCCAGTTCGATCCGGCCGTCGTCGCCGGTCTCGACCGAGGCGATCAGCCCGTCCGCCGCCGCCGCCATTTCCGCGTCGAAGCGGCCGGTGACGAAATCCTCCAGCAGCGAGGCGATGAACAGGAAGGCCGCCAGCAGCGCCGCGCCCAGCCAGACGGCGGCCAGCAGCAGAAGCCGCCCCCGGATCGACCGCATCATCCGGCGGCCCGCAGCAGATAACCCTCGCCCCGGCGGGTCTCGATCACGCCCTCGCCGACCTTGCGGCGCAACCGGCCGATCACGACCTCGATGGACCTGAAGTCGCGGTCGGCCTCGGCGTCATAGAGGTGGTCGGACAGTTCGCTGCGGCTGACGATGCGGTTCTGGTGGTGGATCAGATAGGCCAGGATCCGCTGTTCGAAGGCGGTCAGCTTCAGCGGGATGCCGTCGCGGGTGATGACGCCCAACTGGCTGTCGAGCGCCAGCGGTCCGGCGTTGATCACCGGGCGGGCATGGCCTGCGGCGCGGCGGATCAGGGTCTGGCAGCGCAGCACGACCTCGTCCAGGCGGAAGGGCTTGACGGCGTAATCGTCGGCCCCGGCGCGGAAGCCTGCCACCTTGTCGGTCCAGTCGCCGCGCGCGGTCAGGATCAGCACCGGCATGGCGATGCCGTCGTTGCGCCAGCGGGTCAGCACCTCGATCCCCGGCAGTCCCGGCAGGCCCAGATCCAGGATCGCCACGTCATAGGATTCCGTCGCGCCCAGGTATTCGCCCTGCGTGCCGTCCGCCGCGCAATCGGTGACGAAGCCCGCATCCGCCATGGCGGCCGCAAGCTGGGCGGACAGAACCGGGTCGTCTTCCACGATCAGGGCGCGCATCGCCTGTCCTGACACTGCGGGGCCGCCTGGCGCGCGGCAAGCTGGCCCCGCCCGGACACGGACAGGAACCGCCCGGTGCGCGCGTCGATGCGGATGTCCAGCAGGTTCTGCTGCGGCGTGACCAGCCGGAACTGATAGACCAGCTCCGCGCCCAGGTCGCGCTCGGCCGGATGGGGGGCGCGGGTATCGGCCGCCAGCAGCCGCCCCGCATAGCGTTCCGAAACCGAGGCCGCGACCTGGTGCAGGGGCAGGGGCCGGAACGGGTCGATCACCTGGGGCGCGACATCCTGGGCCTGCGCGGGGGCGCAGGTCAGAAGGATCAGGGCAAGGGTGCGGATCAGCGTCATGACGCCAGAATAGCGGAAGAAACCTGAATGGAAACCAAACGGGCCATTGGCGATCCGTTCGGTGACGGGCTGATAGAAGGTGAGTCGTCAGGGGCGGCTTTGCCCCCGCAGAAGCTGGAAAGGAAACGATATGGCTCTTCGCGCATTCACCACCTCGGCCGCGATGCTGGCGCTGATCGCCGGGATCGGCACGGGCGCCCTGGCTCAGACCGCCCCTGCGGCGGGCGACCTGCCCGGGCCGCTGTCGCAGCTGAACCTGCGCAACCTCGACATCGAGACCAGGCCCGACGGAATGCGCGAGGTCGAGGGCCGCACCGCCGATGGCGTCGATATCGAAGCCAGGATCGACATGGCGGGCAACCTGGTCGGAATCGAGGCCGATGACGCGGCGATCCCCCCTGATCTGGTGGGCACGCTGCTGCCCCAGGCGGTGCGCGACAACGAGGTGATCGGCCAGTTCGACCGCATCGAGCAGATCGTCACCCGCGACGGCCGCGTGATGGTCAAGGGCGAGGATTCCGGCGGCCAGGACATGCGCGCCGACTTCGACGCGGATGGCCGCGTCCTGCGCTTTGGCCGCGAGGATGGCCCGCGCGGCGCGCGCGGGGCCCAGGCCCGCCATGCCGATCACGGTCCCCGCCATGGCCGCGGTCCCGGCCATGACGACCGCATGAGCGACGGCCGCGGCGACGGTCCGCGCCGTCCCGCCCCGGTCCCGGCCGATTTCGATCCGGTCGC